>PUOX01000071.1 GCA_003552925.1 Mollicutes bacterium
CAACAAGCCTTTGAAGCGGTCTATCACGAGACAAAGCACGCGGTCTACGCGATGGCGCTTGGCATCGTGAAAGACCGCTCTTTGGCTGAAGACGTCATGCAGGAAAGTTACATGAAGATGGTCGAAAACATCTATTCTTACAACAAACGCTACAAGTTCATCAACTGGCTGCTCACCATCACGAAGAATACCGCGCTCGACACGCTTCGCAAACGCAACAAGGAAACTTCGGTCGACGTTGCAAAGAGCGACGATCTCTTCCCCGCTGTAAACGCAAGCGAAGACAAACGTTTGGAAGCGGAACACTACCTGAGCCTTTTGAGCGACGACGAACAAAAAATCGTGTTGCTCAAAACGGTGGCCAATATGACCCACAAAGAAATTGCCGAACTGCTGGATAGGCCCGTCGGTAGTGTGACTTGGAAGTATAGTGAAGCGCTCAAAAAAATGCAGCGTGCCGGGAGGGATGCTCTATGAAAAAGCGCAAAATTGAAAAGATAATTCGAGAAGACATTCGCAAAACCACCCCTGATGTCCTCTCTAAAATAGACCTTGATCAAATCGAAGTGAAAAAGCCCGCTAAAAAGGGGTTCTCCTTCCAACGTCTTTTCAACAAAAAAACCTTTGCGGCCGCTTTGTCTTTAAGCGCATTGGCGGTGTTGCTGCTCGTTGTTTTGCTGCCGGGAGACACGCTCCCACCAGGACCGGATCCGACTCCGCGCGAATACGTTTTTGAGGAAAAAGATGAAATCACTACCCTCTCCGCTTTTTCCGCCGTCACCTTGTTGCACCAATCGGGCGACACCTTGGCCCACGCCTCGCAAGGGGTGCATCTAAGCCTGCTAGCTTCGTCTCCATCGCAAGAATATTTAATCGACACCCAATTGGATACCTTGACGCGTTACTTGCACATCGTTGAACCGATTGTTCTTGGAAAGGACAACATCGAGTTCGCTTTGAGCGAATCTCCAAGAGAGGACTATGAATACCAGATGCTTTTCACCTCTTTGGATTTAAGAGGACAAGAGATTGTGCACACCCTGCATTTTAACGAAACCGAAATTGACGAGGACGAATACTATTTGGAAGGCATCATGACCGTCGAAGGTGTTGAATACCATTTCGAAGCCGAACTCGAATTTGATGAGGACGGCTATGAAATTGAACTTACCGCCACGCACCCCACCAAAGAAGACACTTACGTTACCGTAAAACAAGAAATCGAACGCGACGAACAAACGTTCGAATACGAACACGTCCTTTACGGTGAGACGGTCTTTGAAAGCGAACTCACCATCGAATTCGAAGACGATGAAATCGTCATCGAACTCGAGTATGAAGACGACGGGAAAGAAGTGGAATTTTATATCGTCAAAGAGAACAACGATACGTTCAGAAAACTTCGTATCGAATACGAAATCGACACCGACGATGAAGACGAAGAAGGCGTCATCACACTCACCATCGTTTTCGACGCTGAAACTCAACGCCATCAATATCGTTACGCCATCGTAATCGAAGAGGAATTTTCCATTATCCGTACTCGTCCTTACAGACTTTTTGAGTAACCATAAACCGCCATTTTCACCTTACAACAAGGAGTGAACGCTATGAAAAAAGCGCTGATTCTCATCCCTTTGGGGTTGCTGATTATGCTGATCGGTTTTGGCGCGTTCGACTACGAAATCAACGAAGCGCTTTTCAACCGGGAATCCCGTTTCGGACTGATTATGATTTACGCGCCCTATCTTACGGCCTACATCCTGGCGTATGCGGCGATTATGCTCGTGCTACGTTTCATGCTTTTGGTGCGCGTGAAATCGTACGTCCCGGCGTTTACCGCCACGTTTGCCCTCTTCTTGATGATTACCTATTTCTTCATTTTCAGTTTCAACGACAAGGTCCGCGCGCCCATGTGGGAAGTGCCGATCTTCCTTGCCGGCGTGTTGATTCTCTCGGCGCTGTTGATTCGACGCATCGACAAGAGAAACTTGCTTTCCTTTTTCAAGATGGCCTCCATCTATCTGTTTTCGTTTTTCATGATGAAAATAAGCGTCAACCTGGTCAAAACCATTATTTACCGCGTCCGTTTTGAATACCTTCGGGACGCTTCGGAGTTTCAGCCTTGGTATTTGCCGGAATTCTCCATCGGAAGCAGCCACGCCATCAACTCCTTCCCTTCAGGCCACACGGCCTCTGGGGCGATGATCATGGTCATTGTGCTCATTCCGATTTTCATCCCCAAATTCAAAAAGCTCCTTATACCGCTAGGCCTCATCGCCTTCGGGTGGAGCGTCGCTTCGGCGATGGGGCGCATCGTCCTCGGCAAGCACTACCCAAGCGACACCATTTTCGCGATGCTCATGGTCTATGGCATCTTCCTGCTTGCCTACAAAATGACAAAAACACTCTTTGTCGTCTTAGACCACAATTACTCTCGACCAAAACCTTCCGAGTAAGATAAACTCACTTACAAACCGCCTCACAACATATGAAGAGGCGGTTTTTTCTTTTTGCAAAAAACGGTTGACAAACAGGCTGTCTTGCAATATAGTTATATATGTAAGTATATAACCAGAAGCGAGGTGGTTTCTTGCCGGTGCATTTTGAGGGAGACCTTCCCATTTACGTGCAGATTAAACGTGCGATTGAAGACATGATTGTCGAAGGACGGTTGAACGCCAACGACAAAGTGCCTTCGACGACGGAAATGGTAAAGTTTTACCAGGTGAATCACATCACCGTCGCCAAAGGCGTGAACGAACTCGTCAACGAAGGCATTGTCTACAAAAAACGCGGCGTGGGCATGTTTGTGGCCGAAGACGCCAGAGAGAAGCTCTTACGCGAGCGTAAGAAGCGATTGAAAGAAGCGTATCTTAAGCCGTTGCTGAAGGAAGCGGAACTGCTAAATATCGAGCTTGAAACCCTTCAAACCATGATGAAAGATCTCAAGGAGGAAGACCATGAAGACTGAGGCGCGATTCCAAGACATTGTGCTGGATTATGACGAAGTGCGGGCGTTAGATAAGGTGTCTTGCACGCTTGAAGAAGGCAAGGTGTACGGACTAATCGGGCGCAACGGCGCCGGCAAGACAAGTCTGCTTTCACTGCTTGCTTCTTACCGTGAACCCAGCGGGGGAAGCTTGAAAGTGCGGGACGAAGCGCCTTTTGAAAACGCAAAAATCATGAAAGACATACAATTTCTCTACACCTACGACATGTCCGAAGAGAGCGAAACCATTGAGGAATATCTCAAAGAAGTCGCGACCTTTCGGGAGAGGTTCGACTTCGAGTATGCCCATACGCTCCTAAAGCGGTTCGGCTTGAACCCGAAAAAGAAGCTGAACAAACTTTCGACCGGCATGCAGTCGGCGCTCCTTGTCGTCGAGGGACTCGCGAGCCTTTCGCCCATCACGATTTTCGACGAGATTCACCACGGCATGGACGCTCCTTCGAGAACCACCTACTATGAAGCCATCTTGGAAAGCCAGCGCATGCATCGGCGCATCATCATCCTATCGACGCATCTGGTTTCGGAGATGGCGTATCTCTTCGACCATGTGCTGATACTTGACCGAGGCAAGCTGTTGATCGACGAGCCCTACGACGATGTTGTCGAACGCGGCGTGACGATTACGGGCGCAGAAAAGGTTGTCGACGATTTTACCCAAGGAAGAACCATCATCGACACCAAGACGTTAGGCGATACCAAAGCCGCGATGCTTTATGGGTCTTTCACCGAAAGCGACCGCAAAAAAGCGAAAGAAGCGGGGCTGCAAGTCTCGACGGTTTCGCTTCAGGAACTGTTCATCCATCTGACGAAGGAGGATAACCATGCAAAAGCTGAAAAGCCATCCGGTGTATAAAGTTTCGAAAGACGTCTATTTGTTGCAGATGCTTTGGGCGCTTTTGGTGCTTGGGGCCATTGTGCTGATACATTTTCTTCTGGGCATTTTCGTGCGGGATTTGGCGTGGATCGACCGTAGCGCTCTAAGCGCACTCGCCAATCCCATCCAAGTTTTCATGCTCATCTTCGGCATCATCGGCGGCGCGTACTTTTTGAAACACTTCATCCGCCATGGCGTCACGCGCAAACACTGTTTCGCCGGCGTCTTGATTTCAGGGGTTCTTGCCGTGGTCAGCTTGCAGATTGTCGCGCTTTTACTGACGTTTCTCTCCTATGGCATAGAAGCCCTCGCCCCCTACGAAGCCGGACGTGAGACCATCGCCTATTTGGGGCAAGAACGCGGGTACCTGGTGAGCATGATTGTCAACGCCGCCTTGACGCTTGTGTATTATATTTTCGGTTGGCTGATTGGCATCGGCTTTTACCGCTACAAAGTCCTTAGGGGGTTCGCCTTCATCTTGCTCGCCGTTTTCGTCCTCGGCATCATCGGCACGATGTGGCTGCCCGAGAGCGAATGGAACTTCATGGGCATCTCGCTCAACCTTATCGACACAAGCCGTTTGTGGGTGGCGTTTCTCATCACCGATGCGACGCTGCTTCTTGGGATTTTGCTGCTTTACGCCATCTACAGAAAAGCGCCGGTATCTCCCCACTAAAGAAGGGCCATAAAACGGCCCTTTTTTCTAGGGGTTTACGAAAAAACTATGATACAATTGTAAACGGGAAGGAGGGGACGCTATGGCTACCCTGAAAAGAATCGACACATACGACAATAAGACTGCCGAATCCTTGGCGAATCTCTTTGCCGAGACCTTTGAAGAAGAGGGGTTTTTCCGTTTCCTCTTCAAAACCCACAAACCTCGTGCAAAGAAGTTCCAAAAGGCAATGACGAAACTGTTGTTGAAGTTTTACGTGCGCAAAAACCATCCGGTTTTCGCGCTCGAAGAAGAAGGGCGCTATGTCGGCTTCGCCTTCGTCAAAGCGCCGAAAAAAGGCATTTGCCTGAGGAACTTCTTAGAAGGATTGCTTTTCACGCCTTACGCGCTTGTGGGCGGCTTCTATTCGGTGCGGGTGTTTCGGGCGAAACGGTTGCTCGGGCCGATGCGGCGAAAGTCCAAGATTCCTAGGCGCCACGCAACCCTGATGGCCATCGGCGTCGCCGAAGAGGCCAGAGGCAAAGGCTACGGGAAGACCTTGTTGGAGCGCGTCCGTCAAAACGCAAAGGAAAACGGCTATTCGGGCGTTTATCTCTACACCGCCGACAAGCCCAACGTGACGATGTACGAAAAGGCGGGCTATGCACTTTTGGAAGCCAACGGCAAGGATTCCGTCCTGACCATATACCATATGTTTTTGTCGATTGAGGCATAAATTTAATCGAGGTGATTTGATGTTTCCCACGCCCTTGCAAAAGTTGAACTTGCAACTCCAAGAGAACCGTTTTTATATGAAACGCGACGATTTGATTGGCTTTTCCTTCGGCGGCAACAAATACCGCAAGGCCGTCTATTATTTCACCGAGATTGAAAACGGCGGCTACGACGCCGTGGTGACTTCGGGCAGCCACCATTCGAACCATTGCAGGATTGTGGCGAACATGGCCGCGCAAAAAGGCATCCCCTGTTATCTCGTTTCGCCCGCGGGCGAAGACGAACAGGCGATGAACAGCGTCATCACCGACACCTTGGGCGCCATCCGCATCGTCGCCGAAGAAAGCGTTAAAGAAAGCGTCGAAGACATCCTTGAAAACTTGAAAAACGAAGGGCGAAACCCCTACTACATCAAAAACGGCGGCCACGGCATCTTAGGCACCATGGCCTACAAGGAAGCCTACGACGAAATCCGCGCGTTCGAACGCGACACCAACATCCGTTTTGATTACATCTTTTTCGCCGACGGCACCGGCACGACCCACGCCGGACTCCTTTCGGGCAAAATCCTTGCCGGCGACGAAAAGGAGATTGTCGGCATCAGCGTCTCCCGCGACTATGACGATGGGGCGAACACCGTCAAAGAAAGCGTCAACACCTACATGGAAGATATCGGAAAACCGCCCGTAAGCCTTAAGGACATCAACTACTGCACGGACTATCTCCTCGGCGGCTACGGCAAGCACGGAGAAGAAGTGCTTGCGACGATTCAAGAAACCATGCGCGAAGAAGGCATCCCCTTAGACCCCGTCTACACCGGCAAAGCCTTCTACGGCATGCAAGAATACCTCAAGAAAGAGAAGATTAAGGGCAAAAACATCCTCTTCATCCACACCGGCGGGGCTCCGATTTATTTTGACGAGCTCCGCAAAATTCGCCGCTAATCCTTGCATTTCCGTTTGCCTCGTGTACAATGGAATTGGAAAACGCCGCAGAGCGAATGCGTCTACATAGCGTCTTATCTAGAAGGTGTGCAACCGCGCACCAAGCGGTGTTTTATTTTGAGAAAAGGAAGGGATTGCGATGCAAGAACCCCTCTACAACATCGGCGTCATCGGCGGCATGGGCAGCGAAGCCACCAAGCATCTCTTTGATTTGATTCTGCAAAAGTCGGCCGCCAAAACCGACAAGGAACACATCCCGCTCATGATTCTAAACGATTCGGCCATCCCCGACCGCACGCGCTTCATCTTCGGCGAAGGCGAATCGCCGCTGCCGAGAATCCAGGCCAACCTAGACATTCTTAAACAGCACGGCGTCAAAGCGTTCGCCATTCCTTGCATCACGGCGCACCTGTTCAGCGAGACGCTCAAACATTCCGGCCTCGTGTTCATAGACGCCGTCGATGAGACCTTGAAATTCTTGAATCGCCGCATCAAGGACAACTTCGTGCTCCTAGCGACCAAGGGCACCATCGAAGCCGACGTGTTCAAACGCGACGTCCTCGTCTGGGAAAAAACGATCCAGTATCCGGACGCCGGTTTGCAGGACTATGTCAACGAAGCCATCTACGCCATCAAAAGCGGCGACGACAAAGAAACCGTCGCGACGCGCTTGCGCGAACGCCTGCAAAAAGCATACCCCGAAGAGACCACCTTCGTTTTAGGGTGCACGGAGCTTTCGATGTTGAAAGAGCACTTGCACGGTTTCGACATCATAAGCGTCTTGGACATCCTCGCCGAAGCCATCGTCGCCTACCACCAGGAAAACAAGGGGCGTTCGACGTGAAGGCAAAAGCGTATTTGAAGCAACGCAAAACGGCGCTTTTGCAGCTTTTGGACGACACCTACAGCCTGAAAAACCAGCCCGAAATCCTAAGGTTTTTGGACCGCTACATCGATTGTGAAAGCACCGCGAGGAAGATCGTCAAGTTCTACAAAAAAGACCGCTACCACAAAACCCTAGAACAAGAACACATCAACGTCCGCGAAGTCGCTAGCGCCGCCAAGCATTTCGGCTTTCCCATGGCAGCCGGCGACGTCTACGCCCTCTTCCGCGGCGGAAGAGGCATACGCGGCGAAAAGACGCCCCGCCAGCTCCGTAACGCGTATGTGCACGCCAAAAAGGAAAGCGACGCGTTGGAAATTCTTGAAGACATCGACGCGCACAATGCGCTCATGCAGCGTTGGTTACGCAGCGTGAAAGGGTATATTGAAACGAAAGAAGAAGCGCTCGCGTGAGCGCTCTTTTTGAGGAGGCTTCTATGATCGTCAGCGTCTCGAGAAGAACCGACATCCCCGCCCTTTATGCCGAGTGGTTTTTCAACCGCCTGCAAAAGGGGCACGTCCACACCAAAAATCCCTTCAACCGCAAACAGGTCCGCAACGTATCGCTTGCGGAAGAGGACGTCGACGGGTTCGTGTTTTGGACCCGAAACCCGAAGCCCTTTTGGGAAAACATTGACCGTTTGCGAGGGTATGCGTATTACTTTCAAGTCACATTGACGCCTTATGGCAAGGACCTTGAACCCGCTTCCGTGGACAAAGACGCAATCGTTGAAACCCTCAAAAAGATGGCGCGTGACATAGGCAAAGCGCGCATCATTTGGCGCTACGATCCCGTGCTGCTCAACGACAAATACACGGAAAATTGGCATTACGAACGCTTCGAGGCGTTCGCAAACGCCTTGAAAGAAAGTGTTGACGAAGTCGTCGTCAGTTTTTTGAACACGTACCGCAAAAACAAAAAAGCGCTTGAAAAAGCGAACGTCCAAACGCCGAAGGCCGCGACCAAGCTGCGCATGGCCAAAACGTTTGCGCGCATCGCGGGCCAACAAGGAATACGCATCGGCTTTTGCGGCGAGGGCGAGCTCCACGCCGAAGGCCTGCCGAAAGCCCAATGCGTCGACGAGGAACGTCTTTCCAAGCTTTCGGGAAAGCCGCTTGTATACAAAAAGGATCCAAACCAGCGCGCGGATTGCACCTGCGCGAAAAGCGTCGACATCGGCGTCTACGACACTTGTACGTTCGGGTGCAGGTATTGTTACGCAACGGTCAACCAAGAACGCGCCTCGCAAAACAGAAAACGACACCAAAAAGCATCGAGCTTTTTGCTGGGGCGGTTAGAAGGCGACGAAACCATCACCCCTCTTCCAAGAAAACCCAAAGGCCTTTTCTAAAAAAACCTTTGCATTCCGCAATTGATGGGGTACAATGAAAGTAAGAAACCGTCTTTATCCGTACTCACTGTTTGACACAAAACGTTCTTGCGATAAAGGCGCGGGGGTTTTATTGCAACCATTGTCCATCCAATGCGGACGAAAAAGGGGATACTCACACCAACACCACACCATACTTTTTCGTATGGTGTTTTTGCTATCTTTGCAGGTTGGAAAAAAATAGAAGAGGGAGTGAAAGCATGGACACGAAAGACGTTTTGAAACGGATCACCACCGACAAAACTTCTTTGGATGTGTTCCCCGAGTTCAACGACAACGAGAAAGTCGTCGAAGCCGCCGTGAAAAACGAAGGAAAAGAGCTTCAGTACGCAAGCGAACGTCTTCGCGGCAAGAAAGACGTCGTCTTGCTGGCGATGAACCAGGACAAGCACGCGCTACAGCATGCAACCGAAGAACTCCGCAACAACCGCGATTTCATGTTTCAACGCATCAAGAAAGACAAAGAACTCGTGAAGTATTTGGGGGAAGAGCTTCGCGTATCCCAAGAGTACCACCTCATGCTGGTTGAAAAACTCGGCGAGGACGTTTTGGAAGAAGCCGCAACCGAAATCAAAGACGACAAGGATTTCCTCATCCCCGCGGTCAAAATCGACAAAAACATCATCCGCCACGCCAGCAAGCGCCTGCGCGACGACGAAGAAGTCGTCATCGCTTCTCTGCGATGGGGAGGCACCGAAGAAGCGATCGGCGAGAAGTTGAAAAACGACCGCAATTTCATCGAAACGTTGATGGAGAAGAACCTCCTCACTTCGCAAAGTGAATTCGGTTGGCTCGGTAAGAACCTGAAAGAGGACAAGGAATTCATGTGGGACCACGCCGAGAAGTATCCGAAACTCATTGAAGTCGCTTCCGACAAATTGAAAGCGACCAAAAGCTTTTTCTTGAAATTCCCGCCTCCCGTTTTATCCAAGGTGTTTACCCACGCCGTCGAAGAACTCAAAGAAGACATCAACTTTTTGCTTGAGGCCGTTCATATCGACCCAGGCGTGAAGGATTTGGTTCCGAAAAAAATGCGCAAACAACTCAAAAAAGCAAAAGCCAAATAACCACTGCAAAGGAGTGAGATTGTGCGACCAATCGTATCCGTCGTCGGCGACGGAGAATTGCGCAAGGAAAGCGACAAGTACAACCTGGCCTACGATGTCGGCAAAGCGCTCGTGGACGCCGGTTATCGTGTGCAAACCGGTGGAAGGGGCGGCGTCATGCGCGCCGCGTTAGAAGGTGCTAGGGCCTCTTCGGCGTATACGCCCGGCGACACCATCGCGATTTTGCCCTCTTTTGAAGCGAGCGACGCCAACGAGTTCGCCGACATTGTCGTCCCGACCGGACTGGGCGTGTATCGAAACGCCATCACCGCCAACGCCGAAGCGGTCGTCGCCATCGGCGGCGGCAGCGGCACGCTTTCGGAAATGGCCATCGCCTGGACGCTCGGGCGGATGGTGGTCGGCTTTGATTGCGTCGATGGCTGGAGCCGCGTGTTGGCCGGCAAACCGCTAGACGAAAAGGTCCGCTATGAAGATTTTGAGGATGTCGTGTGGGCGGCGAGCAGCGTCGAAGCTTTGATGCGCCTCCTTGAAGAGAAACTCAAACTCTATAGCGGTTAACACCCCACCCGGGGTGTTTTTCATAAGAAAAAGCCGACGCGCGGTCGGCTTAGTGAATGAGTGGGACGAAGCGCACAGGACCCAGGTTCTTTTTGGTGTAGGTGTCTTCGCGCTTGGTGATGACAAAGAGGCTTTGCATGAAGGCACCGCCTAGCGGAATGACCATGCGCCCTCCTTGAATCAGCTGTTCAAGCAACGGCTCGGGCAAACGTTTTGAGGCGGCCGTGACCAAAATGGCGTCGTAGGGGGCGCCGTCTTTATGCCCTTCGTAGCCGTCGCCGACAGCGAATTTTATGTTTGTGTACCCCAAACCTTCAAGCAGCGGCTTCGCTTTTTCTTGCAAACGCCCGATGCGTTCGACGGTGACGACTTCGCCGGCAAGTTCGGCGAGGATGGCCGTTTGATAGCCGGACCCTGTCCCGATTTCTAAGACACGGTCGTCTTTGGAGAGTTCTAACGCTTCGCTCATCAAAGCGACGATATAAGGTTGCGAGATGGTTTGTCCGTCTCCGATGGGGAGGGGATGGTCGTTGTAGGCGTAGGGTTGTTCGTTGGGGTTTACAAATAGATGCCTTGGCACCTTGCGAAACGCCGCAAGCACCCTTTCATCATGGATGTCACGGTATTCAAGCTGGGTTTTTACCATACGTTTGCGCATGAGGTCGTAATCGCGTTCGTCCATGGCCATCCCTCCTCATCCCTATTATACCACGTATGCACAGGCATTTCACAAAGTCACTTATGACCCTTCAAACTGTGAATGACTCCGGGTTTCATGAGCAAAAGCAATCACGACTCCGCCAGACCCTCTTGCAAAAGCGATGGCGAACGATTAGAATAGAAGAAACGACAGGAGGGTGGCTTATGCCCACACGCACACTCCCATTTCAGCTCCGCATCGAAGAAGAACGCGGACCCTACAAAAAAACCATCACCCGCGAAGCCGTGCGGGCGATCGTGGTCCATAAAGGAAAATATCTGATGATTCACAACCGCCGCGGCGATTACAAGTTCCCTGGCGGCGGCATGGAGCCGCGTGAAAACGCGCTTGAAGCGTTGCGCCGCGAAGTGCGCGAAGAGACCGGCTACACTATCGCGCCGCGCGGGCTCATCGGCGAAGCCGTCGAACGCCGGGACGATTTGTTTGAAGACGACGCCCGGTTCGTGATGACGTCAAGATACTATCTAGGCACGCTCGCTTCCGAAAAAGAAGCGCAGAACCTCGACGATTATGAAAAGGAACTGCGGTTCACGCCGGTCTTCGTCGACCTTGAGTTCGCCATCGAGAAGACGCGGTCCGTGCTCGAAAACGGGCGCCCCATCAATCATTGGGTCAAGCGCGAACTGCAAGTGATGGAAACGGTGAAACAAAGCGAAACTCAACTCCATAAAATCTTGCGAAACGGAAAGGGGATTCTATGAACGTAAAAAAAGCCGTCATACCGGCCGCCGGGCTCGGCACCCGCTTTTTGCCGGCCACGAAATCCATGCCCAAGGAGATGCTTCCAATCGTCGACAAGCCGACGCTGCAATACATCGTCGAAGAGTGCGTCGCATCGGGCATCACCGACATTTTGATTGTCACGGGCCGCGGAAAGAACGCGATCGAGGACCATTTCGACAAAGCCTACGAACTCGAAAGCGAACTTGAAAAGAAAGGCAAGGACGACCTGCTTGAAGAAAGCCGCTCCATTTGGAACATGGTCACCATCCACACCGTCCGCCAAAAAGAGCCCAAAGGACTCGGACACGCCATCGCCTGCGCAAAGACGTTTGTGGGGGACGAGCCGTTTGCGGTGCTTTTGGGCGACGACATTGTCTACAATGAAGGCAAACCCTGCCTGAAGCAGATGCTCGATGTGTTTGAAACCAAGCAGGCCTCGATTTTGGGCGTCCAAACCGTAAGGCGAGAAGACGTCGTCAAATACGGCATCGTCGATTCGGAAAACGTCGAACCGCGCCTCCATAAAGTCAAGGGCCTCATCGAAAAGCCGAGGGTCGACGAAGCGCCTTCAAACCTCGCCGTCTTGGGACGTTACATCATTACGCCCGCCATCTTCGACATTCTAAAGACGACAAAGCCCGGGAAAGGGAACGAAATCCAAATCACCGACGCCCTTTTGACGCTTTCAAAACAAGAAGAGGTTTATGCTTACGACTTTGAAGGCCGCCGCTACGATGTCGGCGACAAGCAAGGCTTCTTGGAAGCGACGGTCGAGTACGCGCTAAGGCGCGAAGATTTGGGCCCCGCTTTCAAAGCGTATCTTGAAAAACTGCTCTCCAAGTAAAAAGGCCACTGGCGTGGCCTTTTCTTATTTTTGGCTTTTGATGGCTTCTTTGAGGTCCATCGTCGGTTGGTTTTCGCAGGTGAGGACTTCGCCTTCCCATGTGCGGATGGTGAAGGAGTTCTTACCCCTTGAGACGAGATACTCGGGAAGAATCGGCGTTTTGCCTTTGCCTTTGGGGGCGTTGACGATGTAAGTCGGAATCGCCATGCCGGAAGTGTAGCCGCGGAGGTATTCCATGATTTCGATGCCGTCGTCAATCGAGGTGTTGAAGTGGCGGGTGCCTTTGACGGCTTTCGCGTGGAAGATGTAATAGGGTTTGACGCGGATTTTTAAAAGTTCGTGGTTCAGCGAGCGCATGACGAACTTGTCGTTGTTGACGCCGTTTAGCAGTACGGCCTGGTTGCCGAGCGGGATGCCGGCGTTGGCGAGTTTTTCGCAGGCTTCTTTGCTTTCTTCGGTGATCTCCATCGGATGGTTGAAATGGGTGTTGATGAAGACGGGGTGGTATTTTTTCAAGACGTCGACCAAGCTGTCGGTGACGCGTTGGGGCATGGTAACGGGCGTCCTTGAGCCTAGACGGATGTATTCGACGTGGTCGATGGCGTGGAGTTCGCCCAAAATCCAATCGAGCTGCTTGTCCGAAAGCGTCAGGGGGTCGCCGCCTGTGACCAGGACGTCGCGGATTTCGGGGTTTTCGCGTATGTAGTCGATCGATTGTTGGATTTCGGTTTTCGGCGCATGCTCGTCGGCTTGGCCGATGTTGCGGCGACGCTGGCAGAAGCGGCAATACATCGCGCATTCATTGGTGACGTTGATGATGAGCCTGTCCGGATAGCGCCTGGTTATGGTGCCGGCGGGGTTGGTATATTCTTCGCCCATCGGGTCCAAATCTTCGTAGGTGTCTTCAACCTCTAAGAACGTGGGCATGGCCATCAGTTTGATCGGGTCGAAAAGTTCGTCGGGGTCGATTAAAGAGAGGTAGTAAGGGGAGATGGCCCAGCGAAACAGCTTGTCGACTTTGCGGATGGCGTCAACCTCGTCGTCGCGAAGCCGGATGAGCTTGGTGAGCACATCAACATTGCTGATGCGGTTTTTGACCTGCCATTTGTAGTCGTTCCAGTCGCTTTCGCTGCCGCCGAGAAGGTCCAAGATGCGCTGTTTGCGCGCTTTAATCTCTTCGGTCTTTTCCCGGCCTTTTAAAATGGAGGGCCGTACTTTCAAGTAATCGTCAATGCGCGATTTTAAGGTCTTCGCCCTCTCGAGCGCAATTTTGCGTTTATCTTCCATCGAATCGCTCCTTTTGCCTTTCTTTGTTCGACTGCATTATAATACATTCCGGGGGTTCTATCAAGTTTGCCGTCGTTTTGCGAGCCTTTTGTTTTCAAACGCTTCAAAATCGTATATAATGGTTTTACATAACTGCACAAAAAGGGGATAGATCGAATGACGCGTATCGAGAGAACCGGACGTATACTGTTGATCGCTTTGCTTGCCTACATCGCGCTTGCCTATATTGTTGTGCTTGCGGTGGACTTTTTCAACCTTTTCAACATCCAAGGCATGCTCCTTGACCGTGGCATCGAGGTGCCTTTGCTTTGGTATTTGCTGTTTGCCGAAGAAGGGCCGACGGAGATTTTGCAATACCTTGCCAACATCGCCTCCGTCTTTACTTTGGGCATCTTGACGGGCGCGATGCTGGTCAAGAAGAACCCTTTGACGCGGTATTATCTCATCTTCGGTGTCACGATGGCGCTTTTGTTGCTGGAAGACACCGGCAACTTGCGCCACATGATTCGCAGCACCATCACTCACTCTCTTGGGCTTGAAGACGGGTTCCGCAGTTTGCTTGGCATCGGCATAGAGTTTGTTATCTACGGACTGTTCGGATTTTTGATGCTGTTTTCGCTTTACAAGATTCGTCACGTGGTGTTTCGCTTCCCCCGCGCGCTTAAGTTTTTGCTCGCCGGGTACGCCTTTTACGCGCTAGCGGCCGTGCTGTCCGCTTCGCGGAACTTCATGAACTGGTACAGCAACTTAGGCGAAGCGATCATCGAAGGGCTCAACTTGCGCTCGATGCAAACCTGGGTCGTCGCCGGCGATGCACTCACGGACGAGTTCGGTCGACGCCTCGGCTTTTTCCTAATCGACACGCTCTTTGAAGAAGCGCTTGAACTCTTGGGCGCGGGGCTCATTTTCATCGGCCTTTTGACGCTTTTGCTTTCCCTTCGCTATAGCGGTTTTGAAGACAAATAAGGATAGGCGCGCAAAAAATTGTGCAACTTGCAAAAGATAATGGTATAATGACTGTATCATGAAATGGGGGAGATCGCATGGCAAAACGCGAAGAAGAAACATTGATGGTTGTTCGGCTTTCCATGTGGAAGGCGCTTGGTTTCTTGTTTTCGAAAATTATGATCACCTTCTTGGCTGTCATCTTGGTGGTGGCTTATTACGCCTTCTTTGTGGCGCGAGACCAGATTTTACATTATTTCACCTATGCCTTGCTCGCCATTTACATCATCGTGTATTTCACCTATGTTTTCCGCGTCCGCAAACGGCGCATTGAACTTACCACGAAGCGCATCATCCATAAACAAGGACGGGCCATCAAAAAATTCACGTTCATCCCGCTTGCGCAAATCGCGGCCATCGACGTCGAAACCAGCCGGATGGGCAGACGTTTCAACTATGGACACATCATTTTCAAGACCACCGGCATGACAGAACTTTCGTTTTATTATGTGACCAGACCGTATGAAGTCGTCGATGAAATCTTCAACCTTTACGATTAGGACGATTTGATGGATAAGAAGTGCAAAAAACGCCTCCGAAAACTGATTAAGCTCTCGCGGAAAATGCGTCAAAGCGAAAAGGCCGCCGAGGAAGAAACCGGCATGCGCCATGTCCCCAACGAAGCCTTTTTCAAACACAAGCGCAAACGCTTAAAGGCGCTGAAACGCATGGATGACGAACAACTCATCACCGCATACGCCATGCGCGAAATGATGGGCAAGCACGCTTTCATGGCGCCTTCTAAAGAAGCCGTGAGCGTTTTTAAAGGCTTGAGGAAAACCGTCGAAGACACCTACCACCGCGAAGGCACCATCGATGCGCTATCTTCCGCCGATTATCTCGATGAGGATTTGGAAACGGCGCTGCACGTTTTGAAACACATGAGCGAATGACCCGCAACCGACGGTTGCGGTTTTTTAATTCTTCGCACGGTGGTGAGTAGTTCTTGACAAACTCTCGCAAATGTCGCATATTAGAATGTGGTACAAAATCCGATAGACGCATCATGCGTCCGGTGATCATAAAGGAGGCCAATATGAAAGTAGTCGTAGCATTAGGCGGTAACGCCCTAGGAAACACCCCGGAAGAACAAAAAGAACTGGTCAAAAACACAAGCGAAAGCATCGCCGATTTGATTGAGCAAAAACACGAAGTGGTCGTCGTGCACGGAAACGGTCCGCAAGTCGGCATGATTCAAGGCGCTTTTGAAGAAGCAAGCCAAGGAAACGGAAAATTCCCTTTGATGCCGCTGCCCGAATGCGGTTCCATGAGCCAAGGATACATCGGCTATCACTTGCAAAACGGCATCAAGAACGCGCTTTTGAAACGCAACATTTACCGCGACGTCGCCACCGTCGTTACCCAAACCGTGGTCGATGGCGCCGACAAAGCGTTTGAAAACCCGACCAAGCCCATCGGCTCTTTCATGAGCAAAGAAGAAGCGGAAGCGCTGCAAAAGAAAACCGGTCTTCCCATCGTTGAAGATTCCGGCCGCGGCTACCGTTTTGTTGTCGCGAGCCCCAAACCCGTGGACATCGTCGAGAAAAACAGCATCCGCAATCTGCTTGACAACGAAACCGTCGTCGTCGCCTGCGGAGGCGGAGGCATTCCCGTCATCCACAAAGACGACGGCTACGAAGGCGTCCCCGCTGTCATCGACAAAGATTCTTCAAGCGCGACGCTCGCGCAACTTCTCGGCGCGGACATGTTTGTCATCTTGACCGCGGTCGAACGCGTGGCCATCAACTTCGGCAAAAGCAACCAAAAAGACCTCGACAAGATGTCCACATCCGCCGCCAAAGAATACATCGAAGAAGGGCAGTTCGCCCCCGGCAGCATGCTTCCGAAAGTCGAAGCCGCCATCGATTTCGTCAGTGGAAAAGAAGATGCCCGCGCCGTGATTGCGGCCCTTGAAGACGCCGCCTCAGCCATCAAAGGCGAAAAAGGCACAGTCGTTTACTACGAATAAAGGAAGGGAAAACGCTTCGATTGAAGCGTTTTTTTCTTCGCATTTTTGGAGAAAATCATGTATCATGAAAGTACACTCGGAAAAGGGGGGATTTCATGTATCTGATCGATTCCGCCAATTTTGAAGACATCGACAAGCTTTGGGACGCCTACATTTTTGAAGGAGTGACGACCAACCCCACCTTGATGGCCCGGGAAAACGTCCGTTATTACTTCAAGCATTTGAACACGCTCGCCAAACGAATCGAGCCCAAACTTCTTTACATCCAGATTGTAAGCGAAACCGAAGAAGAGATGAAAAAGGAAGTCGCATCGCTGAAACGGCATATGAACCATCCATTTTCACTCAAAATCCCCGCCACGCCCGCAGGGTATAAATTGATGCGCTCGGTGAGCGGCGACATTCCCGTGACCGCCACCGCCGTCACGACCATCCACCAAGCGCTCATGAGCGTCAAATGCGGCGCCAAGGCGGTTGTGGTCTATGTGCAAAGGATGTTCAAAGCGGGCCTCGCACCTATTACGCTCATTGAAGCGCTGCGGCAAAAAGTCGACGCCGAAAGTCTCAACACCACCATCATCGCCGCCTCATTCGACGGCGCTTCGCTTGTCGAGCGCGCGCTTCTTTACGGCGCCCACAAAGTCACCGTCAAGCCCAAGTTGTTAGAAAAGATGTTTCAATCGAGTTTGACCGACCAAAGCGTGAAGAAATTCACCAAAGACTTTACCGGAAAACGCAACCTTTTAAAGGAAGATGACGATGAATGAACAAAAAGTGTTTATCGTCAGCGACATACACGGCCACTATCATGCCCTTAAAAGAGCCCTGGACGAGGCCGGGTTTGACGAAGAAAACGACGACCACCACCTCCTTGGTCTTGGCGATTATTTCGACCGCGGCAAAGAAAACAAAGAAGTGTTCGAATACCTTTACCGCCTCGAGAAAAAAGGGAAGGGAACGTTTTTGGTCGGCAACCACGATTTGTTCCTGCTCGAGTTTTTCGAAGGCGACGACGACCGGGTTCTTTTCAACATCGACTACAACGGTTTTCAAACGACGCTGGAAAGTTTTTCGGGCATCCGCTACGAAGGACCCAAGAGTTTGCCCTTGATGCGGAAGCTCATTTTAGAAGCCTATCCCGAACTGCCGGGCTGGATTGAAAGCCTGCCTTCCTTCATCGAACGCGACCGTTACATCTTCGTCCACGGAGGCATTGATGGTTCCAACCCCTATTGGCGCCAGCAAAACCGCCGCGATTTCGCCTGGAATTATCAGTCGCAACTGCCGGGAGTGAAAAACAAGACCATCGTATCGGGCCACGAGCGGACGCCGCTAATCCGTTTGCGCGAGGATTCGTCGCGAAAGTTTCAAGACGAAACGCTTTCCAAGCCCATCGAAAAAGACGGCAAGATTTTCATCGACGGTTACGTCGAACAAACCGGCCGCATCAACGTGCTGACCATCACGTTGGAGGACAAACTGTAAAACCTCTATGACAATCAAACGCCAAAACGCCAAACGGCGTTTTTTTCTTGGCCAAGTTTTGCATATCTGCTTTACTTTCTCATACGCGCAAATTATAATATAAGTGATATCAAAATCACACAAAAATAGGGAGGTTGTTTATGAAGAAACTGTCTTTGTTTTTCCTTGCAGTACTGTTTGTCTTCACTCTGGCCGGATGCCGGTCGACTTATGAGATCGCCATGATTACGGATGCCGGCGACATCGACGACGAATCCTTCAACCAAGGAACTTGGGAAGGCATCAAAGAATATGCAGAAGCCAACAACAAATCCTACCGCTACTATCGGCCCTCGGAAATTTCCGACGACGCTTACATTGAAGCCATCAACCTAGCCGTGCGCGGCGGTGCGAAAATCATCGTGACACCGGGCTTCCTCTTTGAAGAAGCTATCTACGTAGCGCAAGACGAACACCCCGATGTGATGTTTGTCCTCATCGACGGTGAACCTCATGCCGGCGACTACGTTCCTTCTGTCGGCGACAATACGCTTTCGATTTACTTTGCCGAAGAGGAAAGCGGATTCTTGGCCGGCTACGCAGCGGTGCGCGAGGGATTCACCAACCTAGGCTACATGGGCGGCATGCCCGTCCCGGCGGTTGTGCGCTTTGGCGTAGGGTTCATTGCCGGTGCGTATTACGCCGCGAACGAGATGGATGTGACCCTCACATTCCCGGACAATCGTTACGCTTATCTTGACAGCTTCGACCCGGATCCCGACCATGTCAGCCAAGCTTCCGGATGGTTCCAAGGCGGAACGGAACTCATCTTTGCGGCGGCCGGTGGCGCCGGACTCAGCGTGATGGAAGCCGCCGAAGCCCGTGATGCGTGGATGATCGGTGTTGACGTCGACCAGTCTCACCACAGCGATACCGTGCTCACAAGCGCCATGAAAGCTTTGGCCGTTGCGGCGCAAGATGCGCTTGAAATGTTCTACGCCGACGAGTTCCCCGGCGGGGAAACCTGGAACTTGACCGCAGCCGAAGACGGTGTAGGCCTGCCTCTTGAAAACAGCCGTTTCGAAACCTTCACCGAAGCACAATACGACGCCATTTTCGCCCAGCTTGTCGATGGCGACATCGTTGTGCCCAAGAGCTACACAGAACTGATTGCTTTCTTGAGCGAACACGACCTAGGCACCATCGACATTCAAGAGTCTACTGTCGGCGGCTAATACGACAATGGAATGAAGAGGGGAAAGGGAAAGCCCTGCCCCTCTTTTTCTCTTAACATGCAAAGCGAGGTGAGACCATGGAACATGTTGTGAAGATGGAGGGCATCACCAAGGAGTTTCCGGGTGTTGTGGCCAACGACAAAGTGGATTTTGACCTGAGAAAAGGTGAAATCCATGCGCTTTTGGGCGAAAACGGCGCTGGAAAATCCACGTTGATGAGCATTTTGTTTGGTTTGTTTCACCCCGATGAAGGGAAGATTTTCATCCGTGGCCGCGAAGTGCGCATCAACAGTCCTCGCGACGCGACCAAGCTAGGCATCGGCATGGTGCATCAACATTTTAAGCTGGTCCACAATTTCACGGTGGCCGAAAACATCGTCCTCGGTGAGGAAGACACCAAAAACGGATTGCTGACGATGGAGAAATCCATCCGAAGAATTGAAGAATTGAGCAAGCTCTACAAATTGAAAGTCGACCCTTACGCCAAAATTGAAGACATATCCGTTGGTCAACAGCAACGGGTGGAAATATTGAAAATGCTTTACCGCGAGGCGGATATTTTGATTCTCGACGAGCCGACCGCCGTTTTGACTCCTCAAGAAATCGACGAACTCATCAACATTTTGCAGTCTTTGGCGAAAGAAGGGAAATCCATCATTTTAATCACCCACAAACTCAAAGAAATCAAACTGGCCGCCGACCGTTGCACGGTCTTGAGACTGGGCAGAAAAGTCGGCACGGTGAACGTGAAAAAAACCACCAGCGAAAAGCTGGCGGAAATGATGGTCGGTCGAAAAATATCCTTTACGGTCACAAAAAAGAGGGCTAAGCCCAAAGATGTGGTGCTGCAAGTGGAAAACTTGAGGGTGCACAATCAAGAAACCAAAAAGGATTTGGTCCGCGACATGAGTTTTGAGGTCCGCAAAGGCGAGATCCTTTGCATTGCCGGAATCGAAGGAAACGGCCAGACTGAACTCATCGAAGCCATCACCGGACTTCGCCCGATCGACGAAGGGTTCGTTCGTTTGAACGGCCGCGATTTGACGCATGCGTCCATTCGCGAAAGAAGCCTTGCGGGCATGGCCCACGTGCCCGAGGACCGTCAACGGCACGGACTCGTGCTCGATTACCCCATGGAGTACAACTTGATTTTGCAGCAATACTTTGAAGCGCCGTTTCAAAGAAGAGGTTTTTTGCAGTTTCCACCGATTCGAAAATACTCTGAAGATTTGATTGGCTCATTCGACATCCGCGCCGGCGAAGGCGCGATTTCGATTGCAAGGAACATGAGCGGGGGCAACCAGCAAAAAGCGATCATCGCGCGCGAGATGAGCCGCGAAACGAACCTCTTGATTGCGGTGCAGCCGACACGCGGGTTGGACGTAGGCGCAATCGAGTTCATCCACGATTTGTTGGTTGAGCAGCGCGATGAAGGGAAAGCGATCTTGTTGGTGTCGCTCGACCTTTATGAAGTCATGAACCTCTCCGACCGCATCGTGGTCATCTTCGAAGGCGAAAACGTCGGCGAGTTCGACCCCGACAAAGTGGACGAACGAGAGCTTGGCCTTTACATGAGCGGCTCCAAAAGGAGGGAAGCATCATGAAGCAGCTGTGGATTAAGACATTGGAAAGAATTGGCCGTAAACCGACAAGGATTGAAGCGACATCCAGCGTCATGGCGATAATCTGCGGACTCCTTTTCGGCCTCGCACTCATGATCGTCGTCAATCCCGCGCAGGCGTTCCCGGGCTTTTTCACCGTCATCACCGGCCCTTTCCAAGAAGGCATGCGGAGTTTGGGCAACATGCTTTATTTCGGGGTGCCCATCATCCTGACGGGCCTCAGTGTCGCCTTCGCTTTCCGGACCGGGCTATTCAACATCGGCGCCACCGGACAACTTACCATGGGGGCGCTCACGGCGGTCTATATCGGCGTGAACTGGGGGTTTTTGGGACCGTTTCACTGGGTCGTCGCCGTACTTGGGGCGATGATTGCGGGGGCGCTTTGGGGGGCAATCCCCGGCCTGCTCAAAGCGTTTCGAAACGTCCATGAAGTCGTCACTTCGATTATGCTCAACTACGTGGCCATGTATTTCAACACGATGATCATATTGAATTTCCTATACGACACGCAAGCCAGCCGCACGGCCCATCCGCTCCCAAGCGCCCGCCTTCCGGTCTTGTTTTTGCAAAATGTCTTTCCGGGGTCTAGGGCCAACATCGGCATTTTCATCGCCGTCTTGTTTGTCGCCATCATCCATATCGTCCTCAAAAAAACCACGTTCGGTTATGAACTCAAAGCCACCGGCTTCTCCCGGGACGCTTCCCGCTACGCCGGCATGAATGAAAAGCGAAACATCGTCTTGGCGATGATCATCGCCGGAGGAATTTCCGGGGTCGCGGGCGCGATGATGTATCTCATACCGGGCAGACATCTTCCCTATGAGACCATCTTGATCACCGAAGGGTTCACTGGCATCGCCATTGCGCTGCTCGGACTCAGCGCGCCGATTGGCGTGTTGCTTGCGGGGCTCTTTTACGGCGCGCTGCATCAAGGCGGGACGTATTTGCAGCTATACGATTTCCGTCCCGAAATCATCGACATCATCATCGCCGTCATCATTTACTTCAGCGCACTGAGTCTGTTCTTGCAAAAGATTGTAAGAACGTTCATCAATAAACGAACGAAAGCGTCGATGGGCTTAAGCGAGGAGGTGGAAGCACGATGAATGAATTTGCGGGCTTCATGTACTATGTGATGCCAATCATCATCATGAACATGGCGCCTCTTGCCATCGTTGCTCTTGGCGGACTGTACACGGAAAAAAGCGGAGTTATCAACATCGCCCTTGAAGGCATCATGATCATGGGCGCCTTCACCGCGGTGTACGCTTCGATTGTGCTGACCGGCTGGTTCGCCGGCATGCCGATTCAGGCCGTGGTGCTCCTCGGGCTTCTCATCGGCGCGCTTTTAGGCGTTTTGTTCTCGTTGGCGCACGCTTTTGCGTCCATCCACATGAAATCGAACCAAATCATCAGCGCCACCGCGCTCAATCTGTTCGCCGTCGCGTTTACGGTGTTCATGGCGAGAACCATGTACGGCGTGCGTCGCTTGCCGTTTACGGAGACCATCATGATTCGCGAAGTGCCCCTGTTTGCGAACATCCCCGTCCTCGGCCCGCTCTTTTTCACCAACGCATACCTTTCCACCTACATCATCATCGTCATTTTTGCGGTTTCCATGGTCATCCTTTACAAAACCCGCCTCGGCCTGCGCTTGCGCAGTTGCGGGGAAAACCCGCAAGCCGCAGAATCACTTGGTGTGAACGTCTACAAAATCCGCTACGTCGGCGTCTTGGCTTCCGGCGCTTTGGCCGGCATGGGCGGGGCCGCCTATGCGTTCACGTTCCAACGCCAGTTCGGCGGAGAAGTGTTTGGGTTCGGCTTCCTCGCGCTAGCGGTCATGATCTCCGGACAATGGAAACCCATGCGCATTCTGCTTGTGGCGCTGTTTTTCTCCATCATGCGCCTCATCGCCACCCAAAGCGACAGCTTGCCGGGGCTTGACCAGTTGAACCTCCCGAGCCAGCTTTACAGGATGCTGCCATACATCGCCACCATCGTCGTCCTCGCGTTCACTTCGAAGCGCTCGCAAGCGCCGCGCGCGGCGGGCGAGCCTTACGAAAGCGGGAAACGTTAAAAAAGACCTTTTGCGGAAGGTCTTTTTATGAGTGAGTTTCCAAGGCGCCGACACGCTGATCGATGGGCGGGTGCGAATAATGCAAGAAAACATAGAAAGGATGCGGCGTCAAGTTGGAATAGTTTGCGCATGCGAGTACTTTGAGCGCGCTTTGCATGGGCTCTTTTCCCGCTTTTTTTGCCGCAAAGGCGTCCGCTTTGAATTCGGCCTTTCGCGAGACGGCGTTTTCAAAGACGCTGATCGCCAACGCGACCGGATGGACGACGATGGAAAAAAGCAGCACGCCGAAGGCGAAGCTTTCCTCTTCAAGTCCGAACGCTTGATAGAGCGCGCCCCAACTCAAAAACAAATACAAAAGCAAAAGCATGATCGCAAGCGTGACTGCGGAGAAAAAGAGCCTCTTCAAAACGTCCTTGTGCTTTGAATGCGCAATTTCATGGGCCAAGACCGCCAGGATTTCATCGTCGTTCATCTTCTCATAAAGCGTATCGAAGAGCACGACGTTTTTGAAGCGGGAAAAACCGGAGAAAAAGGCGTTCAGCTTGCTGGAGCGTTTGGAGGCGTCCATCACCGAAATCTTTTTGATTTCGTAGTTTTCCGATTGGGCGAGCGCTTCAATCCGGTTGCGCAGTTCGCCTTCTTCAAGCGGCGTCAGCTTGTTGAAAAGGGGAAGAAAGAGTTTCACGCCGAATAGGTTCAAAAACGCAAACACCGCCATCACGGCGACGAAAGCCACTAGGAGAAACTCGGCGTCGAAACGGAGGTAAATGCTTTGGACCAACAGCAATAGCCCGCCGCCTAAAAGGGCGCTTAAGATCAAGCTTATCAGCCGGTCGCGGAAGAAAGTGGGCTTTGTGGTGCGGTTGAACCCGTAACGCTCTTCAATGGAAAAGGTTTTGTAGTAACGGAAGATGAAAGAAAGAATTCCGCTCGCACCGGCGAGGATTCCGAAGAAGACCAAAGTTTCAAGATAGACCGAGTCCGACGTTTCGGCCGAAAACTCCGCAAGCCGCGCGAAAACGCCGGTGACAAGCAAGACCAACACGACCGCGAAAGAAATCCCCATGCGGATAAAGCCGATTCGTTCGTGTTCGCCGGAGTAGGCGAGCCATTGTTTGTAGCTCTCCTCGTCGTAGACGTCTTGGACGTTTTCAGGAATCGGGCGGGTTCTCGCCTTGTGGTTTAGAACACGGGTGTAGACGTCGAAGGCGTTCATAAGCACGAATATCGCGACGACGCTGAAAAAGAGAAACGTTTCCATAGTATCACTCCTCAAAAGCCATTATAGCACGCTTCAAGAGTCTTGCAGAAAAAAACCGCTTTTTCAAGCGGTCAATATTTGTAGAAATCGTCGTCGTACTTGGAGAAGGGGTCGTCATCGTCGAAATCGTCGTCATCGTCAAGTTCGTCGATGGAGGCAGGGTCGATATAGGGGTCGCCATATGGGTCTCCAAAGCCCCGTCTTTTTTTGGCGTCGGGTCCGATTGGCAAAATCGCCGCAAGCAAGTAGCCAGCAATCAATCCGCCGAAATGGCCGGGAGCGCTGATGCCGGGGGCGAAGGAGAAGAGGACATTGATGAATATGAGGCCCTTGATGCCGCTGATGTCGCTTTGGGTGAACCAGTGCGAACGCCTGAGAATCAAGTACAAAAACGCGCCGAGCACGCCGAAGACGGCGCCGCTGATGCCGACGGTCGGAACGTTCGACTCCTGGACGTAATCCAGTGCGACGATGGCGCCGCTTGCAAAGAGGCCGGAGGCGAAGAAGATGAGGGCGTACTTTTTCCATCCGAGGATGCGTTCAAGCGCCGCGCCGAAGATGAAGATGCCGAAAAAGACGTTCCCGAGCAAGTGCATCAAATTGCCGTGCACGAACCATACGGTAACGACGCGCCACCACTCGTTCTCGTTGACGACACGAAGCCCGTTGAGTGCAAACAAGTAAAACAGGTCTTCGTTGATGGATGTTAGAAAGTAGGCAAAAATGACGGTTACGATCAAAAACGTCGAGATTGGATTGGTCGAAGGAAACGGCTTTGCCGTTTCGGCCCGAAATATGGACATGTCAATCGTCCTTTCTGTCGAAAAAGATTAAGGGAACTTCCATTTCCCCTGGGGTGTAGCCGCCGTGATGGCCCAGATGGGTCTTGTCTTCGCGAAGGCGGAAGAAATAACGGTCCTTGGCGACGGCGATGAAATCGCCGAGACAGTCATCGACGTTCGGATGCCGCTCGCCGGTGCCGAGGAGCTTGCTGGTCAGGAACTCTTCTTTGGTGTATAAGTCGAAAAAGCGGCTGAAATGTTCGTTGAAAAAGTTTATGAAATGCTCTTTCATGCCTTGCTTGATGAAAAAGCTCGGCATGCGCGGTTCGTTGGCGGGGAGACGTTCGAAAGTGCTTGTCAAATCGTGGTAGTCGAAAAGGTCGATGTTTTCCACGTCGACAAGCCCGTGGTCGGCGGTGACGATGATGAGCGTGTCGTCGTCAATTTTGTCTTTGAAACGCTCGACGGTTTCGTTTAGATGGTTGACGACTTCCTTGGTCGGCGCTGCGCTCATGCCAACCCGGTGTTCGGTTTGGTCCGGCTCAACGCTGTATAGATACGTCAGCGTGCGTTCGTGCTTCTTTTGGAAGTCTAGGCATTTTTGGAAGCCTTCCTCGTAGGATTTATAGCCGTTTGTTTCGATGGCTTCGGGAAAGACGCCCATGGTCTTGACCGTATTGGCCTTTTCGAGCATGTCGAGGACGGTCTCACGTTTGAAATGCTTATCGTAAAATCCTTTCGGGATGATTTTTTCTTCGTCGTAATAATCTTTGTTGGTGAAGATTTCGTAGTGGGTGTCTTCGTCTGCAAAGTATTGGAACCACCCCAAAAAGCCGGTTTCGTACGGCGTTTTTCCCGTCAAGATTGCGGTCGTCGCCGCGGTTGTGGTCGCCGGGACCACCGATGTCAATGTGTCTTTTTGGTGGGCTTTCAAAAAGGCGTCCGCTTGCAAATGCGTTTGCATGGCGTTCACGCCAAGACCGTCAAGGACCAAAAGCATGATGTGTTTATAGCCTTGCGCCAATCGGTCGTCCAGCTTTTTCAGCGTCGGATGGAAAGGCGTCAGTCCGTAATGTTTCATCAAAGAAGAAGTGATGTTCACGATGGAACGTTCGTAGTCGGGCCGCATGGCATTCCTCGCTTCTGTGAGTTTTGTTGGTTTTTATACGTATAGTGTATAAGAGAACCGCTTTCTTTGCAAGTTATATAAACTCAAAGAAAAAAAGCGCCGAAGCGCTTTTATTCAAGGAGCGGATCAATGATTTCCTCGGTCTCGGCCGCCGCCTTTTGCATGACGTCGTTGATGACGCCGCCGAACGTGCGGGCCATGAGGCTGGAATTCATCCGGGCGATGTGGACCGAACCGTCGCTGGTTTCATAGATTGAAATGCGGCAAGGCATGAGCGGCGAAACGATGCGTTCGTCGTCAAGTTTCAGAATTTCCGCGGAGTATTCCGAGGAACACAGTTCGAACGTCTCGACCCTGTCGACGTCGTAGCCGTGGCCCTCTAAGACCGCCTGCATGTCGTGGGTGTTGACGATGCTCCATCCGGCGTCGTCGACTTTCGTTTCGAAGCGATCGATGGTTTCTTCAAACCCGTAGCGCGATTCGTCTTCCATCATCATAAGCGTTGGCGCGCTGAAAAACATCACAACGCCCATCGTGAGCGCGCCGAGCAAAAATGCGCCGGCGCCGACGAAAATGCCTATTTTGGTTGTTTTCTTCATGAATATCACCTTTTCTTTTTGGATTCGCTTGCATTGTCGCATAAAAAAACCCCGCCGACTGTGAGAAGTGTCACAAAGCGGGGAGGTCTTTCAAGATTTTAATGCGGCCGCGGTACAGGCGTATGTATCGTTCTTTTTCCAGTTCTTTCAAATTGCGGGAGACGACTTCGCGGGTGGCGCCGATCTCCGAGGCAATTTCGCGGTGGGTGGTGTAGATCGTGGTGATTTTTTGGTGCTTGCTTTGTTCGTGAAGGTAGAGGATGATGCGGTTTTTGACGGGGGCGAAACTGATGGTCTCGTAATGCCACATCAACGTGTCGATTTTTTCAAGCGTCGTCTGCATCGTATATTCGACAAACGCGGGTTCCTGGATCAACGTGTTTTTCACCGTCGCCGAAGGCACGCTTACGATGGTGGAATCCTCTTTCGCCACGGCGCGGACTTCGTAGGACTTGTCGTCGAAGATGCAACGGAGATTCGCCAAGCACGTTTCTTGGTCGACGACATCGTAAAGTGTCACTTCTTCGCCGTTTTCTCCGGTCTTAAACACACGGATGCGTCCCTCGTCGACAAAGAACACATCGTCGCACAGCCCTTCTCCGAAAGACGTGACTTCTTCGCCCTCTTCGATGTGCAAGGTTTGCGCGTTCACTTTCAACGTTTCTTTGGCGCTGTCGCTCAAATCCTCGTAAAAGGGGATCGATTGCAAGATGCTCATTGTGTTCCCTCCCTATATAACGTACATTTAGGAGAGTAGCACGAGATTGTGAGGATGTCAACACATACGAATCATAACGGTTTTGCGTTGGCCAAAACCATGCTATACTACGGTTGAGAGGAGTGAGGGTATGGAAAACTTCGTCTACGAAAGCCCTACGAAGATTGTCTTCGGCAAAGATCAGATTGATTCGCTCAAAACCCTTTTGCAGGAAAGAAACGTGCAAAGGATGCTTTTAGTCTACGGCAAAAAATCCATCAAGACGCTCGGCATCTACGACAAGATTCAAGACATCGTCTCCACGCTTAATATCCGCTTGTTCGAAGAAAGCGGCGTGCGGCCGAACCCGGAACTTTCAAGCGTCATAAGCGGTCGCAAAACTGCAATCGAAAACGGTGTAGACTTCATCTTGGCCGTCGGAGGAGGCAGCGTCATCGATTGCGCCAAAGCCATCGCCTTCTCCGTGTTCAAAAAAGAAGAGAAGCTTTGGGACGTTTTCGTGAAAAAAGACGTGGTGAACCGGGCGCTACCGCTAGGCGTCGTCGTGACCCTCGCCGCGACCGGCAGCGAAACGAACGGCAACACCGTCATCAGCAACGACGAACTGCGTGAAAAGCGCAGCATCAAAAACGACCATCTCATCCCCGAATTCGCCATCATCGACCCATCGTACACGCTCAATGTCCCCCAAGAACAAACCGTCGCCGGCTCCATCGACATCATGATGCATGTCTTCGAACAGTATTTCTCTCCGACAAAACGCACCGAGACGAGCGATTACATGTCGATTGGCATTTTGCGAAGCGTGCTTGAAAACACCACGCGATATCTGAACGGGGAAAACGATTACGACACCCGCGCCAATCTTTCGTGGGCGTCGACAATAGCCTTGAACTGGATCCTCCAACAGGGAAAAACGGGGGACTGGGCCTCGCACCGCCTTTCCTATCCGCCCACGAGCGAATACGATCTCACGCACGGATTCGCCCTTTCCGCCATCTATCCGACTTGGCTGAAGATGGCCGTGAAACATAACGACAAAGCGATGCGCCCCCGCCTTGAGACACTCGGTAGGGAGCTCTTCGACGCCGAAAGCGCCGAAGAGACCATCGGCGCCATTGTCGAACTCTTCCAGTCCTGGGGCGCGCCGACATCGCTCGCCGCCTACGGCGTGAGGCTGCACCAGGACCAAATTCACCGTTACGCCGAGCAGGTGACCGCGCTCGGTCCGATTGGCAACGTCTTCAAAATCGACCGCAAGCTCGCCACAACCTTCTACGAAAACACGTAAAGCGAAAGATGCCTTCTTTCGCTTTTTTCGTTGTCCAAACAACGTCCTTGTGCTACACTGTGAATGTCAAAGATGTGAAGTGAGGGATAGAATGTACGAACAAAAATATCTGAAGCTTTTGAGCACGCATTATCCGAACGTGCAGACCGCTTCGGCCAAGCTAATCAATTTAAGCGCCATTTTGAACCTCCCCAAAGGGACCGAACATTTCATCGCCGACATCCACGGCGAGTACGAAGCGTTCAATCATTTTCTCAAAAACGCTTCGGGAATTCTCAAAGAGAAGATTAACGACCGCTTTTCCGACTTGCCCAAAGAAGATAAGCGCCGCCTCGCGTTTTTCATCTATTATCCGACCGACATGCTCGACAAGTACCAAAAGCGCATGGCCGAAGAAGACTTTTTGACACTGCTTCGCGCGACGCTTCTTCAGATGGTGCGCCTAGCCCGCCTCGTCGCCACCAAATACACCAAACAATACGTCCGCTCGATGCTCCCCGAAGAGTTTGCGACCCTCATACAAGAACTGCTCTACGAATCCGAAGACCACAAAGACAAAAGATACTATTACGAAGCCATCATCGATGCGGTCTTCCGCACCGAACGCGAACGCAAGCTTCTCGTCGAACTCTCCCGTTTCATCCGCCATCTCGCAGTCGACCGCCTGCACGTCGTCGGCGACATCTTCGACCGCGGCCCCAAACCGCACATGGTGATGGAACGCTTGATGCGCCACAAAAACGTCGACATCCAATGGGTCAACCACGACATCATCTGGATGGGCGCCGCAAGCGGTTGCCAAGTCTGCATCGCCAACGTCATCCGCATCGCCGCCCGCTACAACAACCTAGACTGCCTTGAAGACGGCTACGGCATCAATTTGCGCTTGCTCGCGGCGTTTGCCAACAAAGTCTACAAAAACGACCCCTGCACGCCCTTTTACCCGAAGGCGGAAGGCAAGATTGCGCTTGACGATTCCGATGGCAAGTTCATCGCCCGCATGCAAAAGGCGATCGCCATCATCCAGTTCAAACTTGAAGCCACCATCATCCGCAACAACCCCGACTTCGGCCTAGACGACCGCCTCATCCTCGACAAAATCGACCCCGAGAAAAAGACCGTCACCATCGACGGCCACACCTACGACCTCGAAAACGCACACTTCCCGACCGTGGATTTCGAGAGCGACCCCTACGCGCTCACTCCCGAAGAACAGCGCGTCATCGACCATTTGACGCAGCTCTTTTTGCACAACGAAATGCTGCAAAAGCACGTCCGCTTCCTCTTTCGCAAAGGAAGCATCGTTTACCGCGCCAACAACGTCCTATTGTTCCATGCGGGCATCCCCTTAAACGAAGACGGCACCTTCATGGCCCAGCGCATCGACGGCGAAGACCTCTATGGGGCCCGACTCACCGACGCCTACGAACAAAAAATCCGCAACGCCTATTTGAACCGCTACAAAAAAGACAACCGCGAACGCGACTATTTCGTCATGCTTTGGCAAGGAAAAACAAGCCCGCTTTTCGCCAAAAGCGCGATGAAAACCTTCGAACGCTATTTCATCAAGGACAAGCAAAGCCACAAAGAGACCATGAATCCCTATTTCACCATTCGTGAGCGCCACGAAGTTTTAGACCGCATCTTCGAAGAATACGGCGTCGACAAAAAGCGCGGCAAAATCATCAACGGCCACGTCCCCCTGGACGTCACCCGCGGCCACAACGTCGTTTTAGCAGACAAGCGAATCTACTTGATCGACGGCGGCATGAGCAAACAATACGCCAAAACCACCTCGATCGGCGGTTACACCCTGATCAGCGACTCCTACGCCTTTTACCTCGTCTACCACAGCCGCTTTTCCTCCCACGACGACTTGATTGAAAAAGAAAAAGACATCGTCAGCGTCATCCACAGCGAAGACATCAACCACCGCCGCACCTACATCTACGACACCGACCAAGGCAAAGAACTCCGCGCCGAAATCGAAGACCTCGCAAAACTCATCGACAGCTACCGAAAAGGCGTCATCAAAGAACAGGAAAGCAACTAATAGAGGCCATAAAAACGGCCTCTTTTTTTGCGCGTTTTACGCCATCAAAGCCTTAATTGCAAGGATTATAAAAAAGTGCGTTTTGCGTGTCATTTTCGGCAAAATACGTTACGATACAATTGTCATAAGGTTATGGCTTTTCTTTTTTTACTTTTATAAATTAGAAAAATTACACATAAGGAGGCGTTCCCATGATTTTGGACGCATACGATTCCCTCAAGGGAGAAATGTTCGGCGTTTTGGACCCCGACGGCAAAGTCATCAACAAAGACTACGAACCGAA
>PUOX01000010.1 GCA_003552925.1 Mollicutes bacterium
ACAATAGCTCCGGTAACACCGCCTCCGTATCCAACCTGGAAATAGGCGAGTACACTTTTCAATATGAAATCAATATAGGAGATTGCGCAAGTACGGATCAAATGACCGTCACCATTTATGGAATCCCCACGGAAGCCGATGCCGGCGCAGACCAAGAGATTTGCGGCGAAACAGACAGTTTTACGCTTGACGGGAACGCTCCTGATAACGGAGAATCAGGCATATGGACACAGGTGACCGGGTTGCCAGGTGAGTTTGATGACGCTACAGCACCTGATGCCCAATGGAACAACCCGGAACCCGGCTTCTACGTGTTCGAATGGACCATCTCAACCGGTGGTGGCTGCACCAGCTCCGACCGGGTGCGCATTGAAAAGTATGAAGACACCGAGGCGGAAGTGTTTGATGATGAGCTTGAGGTGGTATGTGCGGAAGAGGTGCAGTTGAATGCCATACCCATTAATGCAGGCACCGGCAAGTGGACCTTCGGCGGTGGCCCCGCTGAGCCCGTAATTGAAAACCCCGGGGTGCACGACACCTGGGTCACGGGCCTGGACGCAACAGGCACCTATAGTTTCGTGTGGACAGTCACCACCAATGACGTGTGCGACACCAAGTCCGCCACGTTGACCGTGGATGTGGAAACACCCATTACCGTGGCAAATGCGGGAGAGGACCAGGAATTGTGTGAAGCCGATCAATTTGATATGACAGGCAATGCCCCCGATGCAACTGAAGAGGAAGCAGGCACCTGGACTATCACTGCTTATCCTGACGGTTTTAATCCTGACACAGATGGCGATTTTGGCGACGTGAATGAACCTTCGACGACATATACCCTGAATGACCCACCTGTTACCGGCACGTTCATTTTCAACTGGACAATCAGCCGTGGCGAAATATGCGAAAGCACGGATGAGGTCACCATCACGAATTATGCGGATGTGACTGCGACCATCACGACCTCCGTTACCGACTTCTGTTTTGACGATGAGGTCATCCTTACTGCAGAAGATCCCTCACCAGGCACCGGTCAATGGTCACAACCGTCCGGACAGAACGCCCTGATCGTGAGCCTCAACAACACCGAAACCGAGATCCTGAACATTGACGAGGGGGACTATGAGTTTACCTGGACCGTGACCAACGGAGCCTGTTCAGCTACTGACGAGATAGAGATCAACTTAAGCAAGGATCCCTCCCAGGCCAGGATTATTGGCGGAAATGCTGAAGTATGCGAAGATACCGACATACTCGTAATGGAAGCGGATCCGCTGCAAAACGATGAAACCGGACTGTGGGAGCAGGTAGATGGTCCCACCTCGCTGACATTCACCCTTGAGGATGAAAACGTGACGGCGGTTTCTGGTTTTGAAGAAAACCCCGAGGAAACCCTTGAATATCGGGTACGCTGGACGGTCTTCAACGGCAACGAAGCCTGTACCACTGAAGACGAAGTGAGCATCTTCCTGTACCAGGAACCATCCGATGCGGTGATTGCCATAACAAAGGAAGAATATTGCAATGCGACCGTTTTTGACCTGGAAGCAGAAGAACCCACACTGGGCACCGGCAGGTGGAGAAGGGTATCCGGTCCTTTGGGCACCTTTGATGACAGGGATAATCATATCACAACTTTCGAAGGGGCTGTTCCGGGAACCTATGTGTTCAGCTGGACTACGACCAACGGTGCCTGCGAAGATGTTGCAGAAATCACCATCGAAAATTATGAGCCGATAATCATCACAGAACATCCGGAAGGCATAAAGGTTTGCGAGGATGGTGATCATACCATGAGTGTGGAGGTCACCGGTGGTTCCGGCAGTTATGACTTTCAGTGGCAGGAGTCAGAAGCGGGACATGACGACTGGGCAGACATATCAGACGCAACAAGCAATAGCTACAACACCGGCGGTTTAGACGAAACAACAGATTACCGTGTAATCATCAACGACCAGAATGTTCCCGGGGGTGATTGTGAGGATGTCACATCCGACATTGCTACGGTCGAAGTTGTAGCTGATCCGGAAATTACGACTCAACCTGATGATGCAGGTGACATCTGTGTTGGCGGTGAAGCGAGCTTTTCTGTAACTGCTGCAGGCGGAACCGATGGAACAACCGAAGGCGTAGATTACCAATGGCAATTCGAAGTAAATCCGGGAGATTGGCAGAATGTCGCCAACGGCACACCAGCCGGAACAGATTACTCTGGAGCCAACGAAGCCACCATGACTGTCAGTGGTTTTGCTGATGACGACACTTACGCATACCGCGTAGTGGTTTCTGCCACTGGTAGTGGTTGTGTCACCGTTGAATCAGACCCCGCTACGGTCGTTGTTGAACCCAACCACGAGATTGAAGACCAACCCGAAGGGGCCACGATTTGCATTGATGAAACGCATGAGATGACTGTTACCATTGAAGATGGGACAGGCACCAGCAACTACAATTACCACTGGGAACAATTCCTGCCAGGAGCCAATGAATGGACAGAGGCTCAAGACAGCAGTGATGATCCAAGTTACACAACCCCCGCCTTGCAACAAACGATGGACTACCGGGTGCGTGTCACCAGCGGCGACAGCGGTTGCAACGAGCGCATTTCTGAAGTGGCCACGGTATATGTGCCGCACATTACCAAACAACCGGTTACCAATGTGGAGAATGATGAAGTTTGTGTTTCTTCCGAAGAGGACCATGAAGCGATTCTGAGCCTAGAAACGGAGGAAGGTGATCCGGACAACATCATCGCATATGACTACCAATGGCAATATGATGATGACGGCGACTGGATAGATGTAAGCAACGGCACACCTTCGGGTGCAGTATATGCTGACGCTACAACCCCTGATCTTTCTGTCCAGGGCATTGACCAAGAAGGAGACTACGATTACCAAGTCATCATTACCCCGACAGATCCTGACTGTGATCCGATTACGTCAGATGTCATCACATTAACCGTAGTTGGCGACCCGGTCATCACCGAACAACCTGAAGCAGAAACCACCATTTGCAGTGGTAGCACCACTACATTGTCCGTTGACGCAGAAGAAGGCACCCCCGCGCTTCAATACAAGTGGCAAATCTCTACGGAGACACCTACCGTATGGTCTGACATATCAGGAGCTACAGATAGCAATTATGAAACGGATGAACTAATAGAAACAACCTATTACCGCGTGGAGGTATTTGCCGAAGGAAGCGGCTGCGTGACCACTTTTTCAGAGCCTGCCACGGTGATCGTCAATTCGCTTGATCCAGGAGAAATCAGCGGCGATCAGACCATTTGTTTCAACACGGTGCCCCCGGAAATCTTAGACAATATAACAACGGCAACACCAACTGCAACCGATGGGTTTGATGCCGACGCCACAATTACCTACCGTTGGGAAAAAAGCACGGACAACTTTGACGAAGATGTTGAAATAATTTCTGGGGAAACAGGCGAAAGCTATACCCCGGATGAAGCCTTGACCGAAACCACGCAGTACCGGCGAGTGGCCATTTCCACTTTAAACGGCGAGGAATGCGAAGCGTTTTCCAACGTGATAACCATCACCGTCAACCCATTCCCTGAAGTCGATCCCATCGCAGATATTTTCTATTGTGAAGATGTTAGTACTGATAAGATTGTATTCACCGGGGACCCAGGTGATGTAATTTTTGACTGGGAACACACCAACGAAGACATCGGATTATCCAACACATCCGGCACAGGCAATGTGCCTTCATTTACCACAACCAACAATACCAATGCCCACATTTCTTCGGTATTTACCGTTACGCCGAGAACGGAACCCGGATTGACTTGCCTGGGCGACCCGGTGTCATTTACGTTTACAGTGAACCCCACACCCAATGTGGCGCAGGTAGCCGACCAGGAGCTTTGTAACGGCGCCAGTACAGCGGCAATCAACTTTAGTGGTGATGTGACCGGAACCGAGTATCTGTGGGAAAACGACAATCCATCCATCGGACTGGCTGAAAACGGAACGGGTAACATCGCCTCTTTTGAGGCCATCAATACCGGAGATGAGACCACAGAAGCAACGATAACGGTCACCCCACGTTACACCAACGGCGGAGAGTCGTGCGACGGGGAAGAGATGACCTTTACGATCACCGTCTATCCGACCCCTGAGGTAACAAACATCGAAGAGATCACCATCTGCGATGAAGAAGGATTTACATTCAACCCTGAGTCGAATGTAACCGGAACCACATTTAGCTGGGAGGCTGAAGTAATAACTGGCTCGGTAAGCGGGTTAACTGCATCAGGTACAGGTGCAATAGATGAGTCACCGCTGACCAATGAGGAAACCGGAAATGTCACAAGCGTCATTGAATACACCATAACCCCGGAAAGTCCTGACGGTTGTATTGGACCGGAGGCCGTCCTTACGGTCAACGTGGAGAAGTGCGCCGACCTGGCCATTGAAAAAACCGTGGATGAGGAGAACCCCAACGTGGGTGATGAGGTGACCTTTACCCTGGAAGTAACCAATAACGGGCCCTCTGATGCTACAGGCGTGGAAATTACGGACAACCTTCCGGATGGATATGCTTATGAAAGCCATGACTCACCCACCCAGGGATCAGTCGACGTGGATGGCAATGACATCACCTGGACTGCAGGCGACCTCGACAATGGTGAAACGGCAAGCCTGGACATCACCGTTACCGTGAATGCGCCTCAGGCAGAATACCTGAACACGGCTTCCGTAAGCGGCAATGAAAAAGACACCAATCCGGATAATGACGAAGACACGGCGGAAGTCACACCGCAAGAAGCCGACCTGGTTGTCACCAAAACCGTGGACGATGACACCCCCAACGTGGGCGATGAGATCACCTTCACCATCACGGTAACCAATGATGGCCCGGATGATGCAGATAACGTGGAGCTTACGGATCAGCTTCCTGCAGGCCTGGTCTACGTGGGTGATGATCCAAACCAAGGTGATTTTGATGAAAATACCGGACTGTGGGTAATTGGCACGATAGCCAATGGTGAGTCAGCCACTTTGGAAATCACCGTCGAGGTGACCGAAGATGCATTGCCAAGCACGAACAATATAGCTGAAATTAACGCCAGCGACCAGTTCGACCCGGATGAAACCAACAACAGCGACGAGCAGGATGTGACACCGCAGCAGGCTGACCTGGCTGTTACCAAAACCGTGAACGACAACACGCCCAATGTGGGTGATGTGGTGACCTTCACGATTGCCGTGAACAACAATGGCCCTGACGACGCCACAGGAGTGGCAGTTGAAGATGTCGTGCCCGAAGGGTTCGATGACATTGTCAACATCAGCAATGGCGGCACCCTGGATGATCAAACGATCATCTGGACCGGCCTGAGCATCAATGATGGCGATGTGCTTGAACTCTCTTTTGATGCCACGGTGCTTACTCCAACAAATACCACGGATGAATACGTCAACACCGCGTCCATCACGGCCAGCGACCAATATGACCCCAACCTGGACAACAACACGGACGATGAAGATCTTACGCCCCTGGAGGCTGATCTCTCCATCGTGAAATCACAAATTGATCCGGGAAATCTGCCCCTAAATGCCCCGAACGACCTGGTTGAAATCAATCCATCCGTAATCGTAGCGGGAACCACAATCTATTATTACCTGGCTGTTGAAAACCTGGGACCCAACAATGCCATCAACGCCCTCATTGCTGATGAAGTTCCTGCATTTATATCCAACCCGGAATTTTCATTGAACCTTGGAGGCAGCTGGGAAGGGTCCTGGACAGGAACGCGCAACCTGCCAAACTTTGAAGCAGGGGGAACCAATGACATCCTGATACGTGGAGATGTGGATCCGGGAGCCACCGGAACAATGACCAACACCGCAACCATTTTCAGCGATACCACATACGACCCGGACGAAGACAACAACGAGTCAGAAATCACCACCGACATTGAAGTGGAAGCAGACCTTGGTATCACTAAGGAGGTGGTCAATGCCCCGGTGTCCATCAATGAAAACATTGTCTATAAGCTGACCGTAACGAACAATGGCCCCAGCGATGCACCGGATGCAACTATTGCCGACATCATTGATGTGGGTGTGATCACAGGTACTGATGAAGCTGAGATCATCGAATATTCACTTGATGAAGGAGCTTCCTGGGAAGATGATGAGTGGCCGGGAACATACGAAATAGGTCCTATGGACTACCAGGGGACGTTCATCCTGTATATACGCGGAAAAGTTATGGATGTGGCGGGTGCTGATCCGGTGCCCAATACGGCGTCAGTCAGTACAACCGTGACAGATCCAAACCCTGACAACGATGTGGATCAAACCAATACATCCCTGGACGCAGAAGCCGATCTGTCAATTGAAAAAACTGGACCAGACAGTGTGATAGCCGGTCGAACGATTACTTACACCCTGACTATTGAAAATAAAACGGAGGCGCACGATGCCAAAAATGTTCGCATATTTGACGCCATCAACACGAGTTATTTGGAAAACCCAGAATACTCAGATGATGACGGTGCAACCTGGAATGACTGGAACAGTCCTTTGAGCATTGGCACGTTGTCGAGTTCAACGACTTATACATTGTTATTACGTGCTGATGTACTCAGTAGTGCCGTTGGCACATTCACCAACACTGCTTCAGTAACCAGCGACACCCCTGACCCTGAACCGGACAACAAGGAGTCATCCTGGACGACCGAGGTGGACACCGAAGCAGATATTTATGTCATTAAACAGCTTATCACCGATCCTGGCGAAGTAAAAGCCGGTGAATTGATCGAATACGAAATCATTTACGGGAACAACGGACCCAGCGACGCAACCAATTTTGTTGTTGAAGATGATGTGCCAGCAGCCATTGAGAATGTGGAAGCCAGCAAATGCGGGGCTAGCTTCGTATCCTGGCCAGGCTCAACGACCATTTCAAATGTACCAGCAGGTGGAGAGTGTGAAATAATCATAAGGGGCACCATAGCGCCCGACTATCTCGGTGTCATAACCAATACCGCCATAGTGAGCAGCGATGTGGACGACCCCGATGAAGACAACAATGAATCCACCATCGTAACGCCCGTCAATACCGAAGCTGACCTGGAAATCACAAAGATCGGCACACCTGACCCCGTATTGGCTGGTGATGAAATTACCTATACGATCACCGTGACCAACAATGGTCCAAGCCACGCACTGGATGTGGAGGTAGAGGATATGTTGCCAACGGACCTTGAATTCTTGAGCGCCGATCCGGATGTGGGCACGTGGGATGCACCCATTTGGACGATCGGCACACTCACCAACAGCACCAGCGTGTCAATGACCCTGGTGGCCACTGTAGGCGCGAACGTAACGGGTCAGATTGCCAACACCGCCACGGTCAGCACCACTACCGAAGACCCCGATGATACGAACAATGAAACCACAGAAACCACACAGGTGGACACCGAAGCCTTCCTGGTGATCACAAAAACGGGTGACGTGGACCCTGTGACCGCCGGTGAAAACATCGTGTATACCATCGGAGTAAGCAACGCAGGCCCGAGTGACGCAATGGATGTGGTAGTGGAAGACGTGTTGACTGAAGAGCTCACATTTGTCTCTGCCAATGCAACCACTGGAAGCTGGGATGAGAATGCTGAACAATGGAATGCTGGAACGCTTGAGGCCGGTGCCACTGCCACCCTTACCATCGAAGCAACGGTTGATCCGGCAGCTACCGACCAGGTGGTTAATGTCGCGACTGTAAGCAGCACAACCACCAACCAAAATGAAGACGAAAACTCTGCATCCGAAACAACAGATATCGACAGAGAAGCTGATGTCTCACTTACCAAGACCGTTGACAACCAAGCACCGGAAGTGGGAGAAAATATCACATTCACCATCGAAGTTACCAACGCCGGACCCTCCACCGCTACCAACCTGGAAATTGTGGATGCCCTGACATCAGGTTATGACTATGTGAGCGATGACGACGGCAGCACGGGTTCAACAGACGAAGATAACGGCGAGGTTATCTGGACAATTGATGAATTAGGCGTCAATGAAACAGCTACTCTCAACATAACTGTAAATGTCTTGGGAGCCGGTATTTACGTCAATACCGCATCCGTTTTGGGAGAAGAGCCCGAAACCGACCACGAAGACAACATCACCATCGTACCTTTCACAAGCGATTTCGACATCGATGTGTGGGCCTATCTCGAGGGTGCTGCCATTGAGCCGGGCGATTGCAGCAACTACCTGGTAACAGCAGTCGGTGACTATATGCGCACCGACCTGAACGACCTGCGGTTGTTGCCCGGGCAAACTTCACTACAGGAGTTTTATTTCAACGAGACATATACAACACCCG
>PUOX01000020.1 GCA_003552925.1 Mollicutes bacterium
CATACCTGGAGGAGACGATGCCATGCTTCCAGTAATCAGAAAAATGCTGATGGATGAATAATATGCTTGTAGATGTTGAAAGTTTTAGTTGATAAACCCCATATGTCATCGATAGTTGTCGATTAGGAAGAGGTAGGGAGTGAGCACCAGAGATCCAGGTAGGGTGTGACCACCGGAAGCTTGCGGGTACCACCCCGTTAGCACCCATCTCCCAAAAAACAACCGTGGGCAACAAATTCGGTAATGCTCCCGACTGGCCCCGGCTGGCCTGATTGACTTACTTTTTAGGTATTGGTAATAAATCCGGAAAAGTAAAACCTCCGGGCTTTAGCTCTCAAGCCTTCCGCGAATAGCAGCTTCTCCCCTGCCCCAAAGCCCGCAAACCCTTGCTAATTGAAAAAATATCAATCAAGATTTGGAATATGCTGAATGAACCACGGCTTTATGCAGACTATCCTGTGAAGGTTTTGGTCAGGTGCCATGACTACTTGATACTCAATCTGACTCTGCCTGCTGACGGATTCTTGGTCCAGAAGGGTGTTAAAGATGTTTTCCAGATCTGGAGGGATGTTTTTCATGTTAACCGGAACTGCATAAAGCAATATTTAGCATGATATCAAGTTTGAAATTTTTTAAAAAATTGATTTATACGTGTCAAGCTTAAAATTTCTTGGTAATTATCTGGAAAATATATACTAACTTGGGCTGCGAGAGTCGGCCTGGCCCTGGCCTGACTGGACGCTGGTTTCTCGAACCGGCAGACGGATACATTTTTGCTGCTGGAACTTGAGCAGCTAGAGCTAAGCCAAAGAGGTGCGATTTGATTGAACGAATGATAAGGCTCGATGAACTGGTACACCTGGCTAGTCAAAAGGAGTCCCACTTCTTTGACAAGAAGGCGGCGGACATCTCGGGGAAGAAGGTTCAGAAGATAGCTGTGGCATTCGCAAATGCTGATGGCGGCGAGTTCATCATTGGCATCGCGGACGAGAAGGATGAACCAGATGCGGCAAAGGCTTGGCGCGGCGCTGCCTCCCTTGAAGCGCTCAACGGGCATCTGCAAGCGATTTTTGATGTTCAGCCTGCCTTAGACGTCAGGTACGAGGTTCTTACGTGCAAAGGAGAACATGGTTACGGTCTGCGAGTGACCGTGGAGAAGAGTTCAGAGGTTCACAAAGCTGGGGACGGAACCGTCTACCAGCGATATGGCGCACAGTCACTGCCAGTGCGGGATCCACAAAAGATCACGCAACTGACTTTTGCAAAGGGCGCCGCAAGCTTCGAAGATCAGCGCCTCGATGAAGTTGTTCCAGAACAAATTGTTGAATCTCCGCCGCTAAGCGAATTTCTGAAGAGCTATTCTCCACAAACGGAACCACTGGATTTTTGCATCAATCAGAATCTACTCGATTACAAGACATGGGCGCCACGCGTTGCGGCTGCCTTGTTATTCCATGCAGCGCCTAGCGCAATAGTCCCGCGCAAGTGTGCTGTCAAAATAACCCGTTATGAAACGAAAGAGGAAGATGCAGAGCGAGACCACTTGGCTGAACAAGTCACGGTTGAGGGACCGCTTTACCGGCTTATCCATGAGTCAGTTGATGGGATAACTAAGCTGATGGAATCGGTCCGGATATGGACTCCTGAGGGGCTTGCGAATGCGAAGTATCCCCCGGAAGCCATCTGGGAAATCCTGGTGAACTCGGTTATCCACAGAGACTATTCTATCTCTGATGACGTTCAAGTTCTTATATACGACAACCGCATCGAAGTGTTAAGCCCTGGACGTCTTCCCGGTTACGTGACGGTCGATAATATTCTTGATGCGCGGTTTTCTAGAAACCCGAAGATAGTTCGCACGCTAAACCGCTATCCCGAGCCGCCGAACAAGGATATGGGGGAAGGGCTTAATACAGCATTTCAGAAAATGAAGGAGTTTGGCCTCAGGAATCCTGAAATATTCGAAGATGGCAACTACGTCAAGGTGGTTCTCCCGCATACAGCCCTTGCTGCACCTTCTGAAGCAATCCTTGAGTTCGTCCAAGCGGCGGGGCGAATAACGAACAGGCAGGCTCGCGACATCACGGGAATCAAGTCGGAGAATTTGGTGAAGATCGAGTTCTATAAGCTCAGGGATGCAGGCCTACTAGAGCGCGTACAGGATTTGCACGGTCCCAAGGCTGCATGGCAGCTCACCAATGCCGGAAGGGCAGAGGTGGCGCGAATGGCGGCCTGCAAGAATGACAAATAATCGCGGCGCGGCGTTGGCGAGGAAAAGTCCAACCAATAAGGATAGAGTTGACCAGAAAGCCGTGAATAGAGACGTTGGCGAGAGATGAACATGGTCGATCTCTATCCATTGTTCATAAAGCCCGGTGTGCCTGGCAGGGAGTATGGGCAAAGCTTTTTTTGAGGAAGTTTCAGGAGGGAGGAAAGATTACCATCAGGTCCATACGCAGAGACGTTTGGAGATTATCTTTCTCTCTACTTTTGAAAATCTGGTTGGAACCGGGCACAGATTGCAGGTTTATTGCCCATTTTTCTATACATTTGACGCACCAATGCCTTCCTCCTTTCCGGGGTCATTGATGTGAACTACATAAATTTCCGGTTGGCCGAAAGGCATGTTTTTTTATCCTGAGTCCCAAAATCCGGTCTGGTATGGGATCACCAGTTTGATAAAGTTCAACAGGCCTCCACAGTCAGGACACAGGGCAGCCTTTTTTCTCTTTTTGTTCCCGGGTATGAAAAGATGTGCAAGTCCTGCTTGAGGACATTGATGAAGAAAAACTTAACCCCGCTGTATGCGATTCGCAGAGTGGCCGGAGTCCACTGATCAACATTTCTTCTATGCAGGAAGTAATCTTCCAGCTCTGTTTCAGAAATATGATCAGGGGGTTTACCGTAATAGTCGACCAGCTTTCGGATTGACCTGGTTATAGCATTCTTGGGTACGCTCGCTCATACCGGCAAGTTGCAGGGCTTTCATGGACCGCTGGTAATAGTCTTTCATTATAAACCTCCTTAAAGTTGTAAAACAAATAAAGGAGATTATGAAGAAAGGATGATGGGTACTGCAACTTGCAGATGTGAGCGGATTAAAAAGGGAATTGAGGCGTGGTTAACCTGCCGCGCAGCGGCTTACTTGAACAGGTGCATGAACCCGACCGAACCGCTGCCAGGTTTTGGTTGGGACAGGTTTCAGTTATGCGGTTCGGCGGATTCCGCCGCACATTAGAAATTTAAGGAGGCTTTATGCCAAGTAGTCAGAAAAACATCGATAAGTTGAGGAAAGGCATCGACGCTGCCCTTGAATTTCAAGGCCAAGATATAATCCGGCGAGGGAGTTGGGGCACAATAACGTTTGAATCCGCAGAGAATGACTTAGAACGAATTTTTTCCGTTCTCTCCCACCTAAAATTATTGCCACTTGAAGGTTTAACAGATAGGGCATTGACTCAGATAACCCAGTCCTTGCAGGACGTAGTGAAATCATTGAATGCAATTAATGGCTTCACTATTGAGCAAGCAAATCCTACTCAAGTCAGAGATCAGCTAGTCGCCCAACTTGGAAAAAGCTCAGATTCGTTTTACGAAGCCGCAACACCCTGGATACCATTCCTGGCTTATCAGAAAGGTGATGTCGCAAAAAATATTGAGGAGCTCACGCAGTCAGTTAGTAATGCATCGAAACTAATCAGTGACGCAAAAAATGATATAACAACAAAGAAATCCGAAATTGACGAAATAATCACACAAGCGCGAGAGGCGTCCGCCGCTGCGGGGGCTGCGGTTTTTACGAAGGATTTTGACCAAGAGGCCATTGATCAAAAAACTGCTGCATTTCGCTGGCTGATAGCGACTGGCGTGCTTGGCTTTCTGACATTGGTGGCAGCAATCGCAACGTGGTGGATTGGGTTAACCACGGATCTTGAAGGCTTTAACCTCCTACAGGCTTTTGGTGGGAAAATAGCCATCTTGGTGGTCTTTTTCACCGCAACTCTCTGGTGTGGTCGGGTTTACCGAGCCTTGATGCATCAAGCCACCTTAAACCGCCACAGAGCTCTTGGGCTTCAAACCTTTCAGGCGTTCTCAGCCGCCGCTAGCGATGATGCATCCAAAGATGCGGTTTTACTTGAAACGACGAGATCGATCTTTAACGCTGGATCAACAGGGTATTTGGATACACAAGACCAGAGCAACGCACAAGAAATCCGCCTGTCCGAGGGTGCACGCCACCCAATTGTGGTTAAGACAGTGGAGTACGGCTCGAAATCCTCTGATAGCTGATAAATTTCTAACCAATGTGGTCAATGGGACGTCAACTATGCTGCGCTCCGTTGGCGCCCATTACCACTGACGTTATCTGGCGCGAGTAGTGATGTAGTAACGAGCAGAACCAGATCGGAGATGTGATGGGCACTGAGATCAAGACCTGGGAAATCAGAGACGGCAAGCCCGTGTCCGTTGAATCGACCCTAGCCGCTTCAGGTCGGACTGAAGCGCTGGACCTCGAGGCGTGGATCGAAGCAGATCCTGGCATCGTCCGCCCGGGTTTGCGTTTGATCGGTCGTCAGGTGATGACCAGTTCTGGCCCTCTCGATCTTCTGGCAATCGATCGCTCAGGTGACCTCGTGATCATAGAGTTGAAACGGGATCGGCTACCTCGCGAGGCGTTGGCCCAAGCGGTCGACTACGCCTCCGACCTGGCCACTTGGTCCATTGATAAGATCAGCGAGACCTGTGTGAAGTACACTGGGGAGAGCTTGGAGGATGTCTTCAGTACGAGCTTCCCTGAAGTAGATCTTGAAACGACGAAGATCAATGACCGACAAAGGATCGTTTTGGTCGGCTTCGGTGCTGAGACGGCGTTGGAACGAATGGTGGAATGGCTTTCCGAGAACTACGGTGTCAGCATCAATGCCGTCATTTTGAAGTACGTGCGGACTGCCGCGGGATCGGAGACTCTCACTAGAACCGCGATAATCTCTGAAGACCTGGAAGAGAAACGAAGCCGTGACAAGAAATTCACCATCCCGATGTCGGATGAGCCCGGCCAGTACTCAGAGGACGATCTCCGGCGTTTACTGTTCAACTACCTATCTCAGGACCTGGTCACGGCCCAGCGGATTCGAAACGTACTCATCCCAGGATGCCTGAAGCAGGAGAAACTCACCAGGGATGAACTGAAGGAAGAGTTCCTTCGCCAGAATCCGAATGTAGAACCAAACAAGGCAGGATTCTCCTTGTCAGTCATCTCCGGTCAGTTGGGGATGAAGAAGAATGATTTTCTCCGACAGGTCATCGGGTATGAGTATCCGACGTACGAGTGGGAGAAGGATAACTACCACATTCGCCCTGAGCATCGGCAGCTCGTAGTGGAGGTGCTGGAATCAATCGAACGTGAGCACGGCTCAGGACCAAGTGATGCTGATCGAGGTCTCTCTGCTACGTCGTCGGTACTGTAGGGAAGGGAGCGCCAGATAACGAGCGTTTGCACCTGTCAGCCCCGCTGCGCGGGGCCGCAGGTGAAACGCAGCGCGTTAGGCCTTTTACAACGAAAGGGGTGATATGGATTGGTTGACATTCACTACAAAAATAATCGAGGCACTTGCTTGGCCTGTTTCTATTGTTGTTGTTTTTCTCATCATACGCAGACCTTTTTTGAAATCAGTCCCCTTTCTAAGAAAGTTGAAGTATAGCGATGTCGAACTTGAATTCAGTCAGGAAATATCTTCTCTAAGAAAGGATCTCTCCCAGGCATCTACCGAAGGCTCGCCGCATATATTGACACCATCGCCAATCCCAGAAAGAATTATTCAACTGTCTGCTGTTTCTACCCGTTCCGCAGTACTTGAGTCTTGGAAAGAGGTTGAAACCGCTGTAATAGAAGCGGCGAAACGTACTAAAAGGCTTTCAGACAAGATGCCCAATATGTCGCTTGACGACTTAATGGCCGAGCTTGAGAAAGACGGTGGCATTAGAAATCAGCTCGCCTCATTTTACAGACGGCAGAAGACATTGACGGAAAGATATAACTACTCAAAAGGTGTCAAAGTAGACACCGAAGAGGCATTAGAGCTTATTGATGTAAATCTTAAACTGGCAAGCTTACTCGGCAAGGCCCAACCAACAAGGATAGAGTCGAGCAGAAAGCCGTGAATAGTGGCGCTGGGCAGAGATGAACATGGTCGAGCTCTATCCACTGTTCATGAAAACCGGTGTGCCTGGCAGGGAGTATGGGTAAAGCTTTTTTGGGGATGTTTCAGGAAGGAAGGAAAGATTACCATCAGGTCCATTCGGAGTGCCGGGATGGAAAACATCGGAGGGATCAAATGAGATTTGATCGAATAACGGTTAATCCCGATCAGATGGGCGGAGTGCCTTGTATACGGGAACTGAGAATTCCAGTGGCAACCGTGGTTGCCATGGTTGCAGACGGGATGGGCAATACTGAGATATTGAAGGCTTACCCCGACCTGGAGCAGGAGGACATTACAGAGGCACTTCGATATGCCGCAGCAGCTGTCAGAGAACGCGAGTTGCCTTTGGTGAATGTGGCATGAGATTAATGTCTTCGATCAAAATCGGGTCCGGATACGATCCTTGCCAATTTCTTCATAGTGGTTTGCCCAACCAAGGCCTGGAGCCGACGCGGAATTGGAGCAGAGGTGTGGTTGTTCAGTCTCAGGCCGCGCGGCTGATTACCGAAGTTACAACAGGATGAAACCCATACCATGAACAAAACGCCAGAACAAACAGCACGGGACAGCATTGATGCGATGCTTGAGAGGTCCGGCTGGGTGGTTGTTGATAAAGCAGCCATCAACTGGAGTCTTGGGCCTGGGCTGGCGGTTCGGGAATACCAGACCGACGTGGGGCCGGTGGATTATGTTTTGTTTGTGGACCGCAAGCCTTTGGGCGTGATCGAGGCCAAGAAAGAAACCGAAGGCCATCGCCTGAGCACTTATGAAACCCAGGCTGAATTTTACGCCAGGAGCAGACTGAAATGGTTTGCGGACAGCCAGCCCCTTCCTTTTGTGTATGAAAGCACCGGCATACTTACCCGTTTTACGGATATGAGAGACCCCAAACCCCGCGCCCGCCTGGTCTTTTCATTTCATCATCCAGTCACATTAAAAGAAAGCATCCAGCAGCAAACCAGCCTGCGCCAGCGCCTGCAGCACATGCCGGATCTGCCTGTGCAGGGCCTTAGAAACTGCCAGCTCAGGGCCATTACCAGGCTTGAAAAATCCTTTCGGGAAAACAGGCCCAGGGCCCTGGTTCAGATGGCCACGGGCAGCGGCAAAACATACACCGCCATTACCGCTGTTTACCGTCTGCTCAAATACGCGGATGCAGGGCGCATCCTGTTTCTGGTGGATACCAGAAACCTGGGAGAGCAGGCTGAACAGGAGTTCATGGGCTACCTGCCCAGTGACGACAACCGTAAATTTACCGAGCTGTATAACGTGCGTCGGCTGAACTCCAGATACGTGCCGCAGGACAGCCAGGTGTGCATCAGCACCATCCAGCGCATGTATTCCATTCTCAAGGGGGAAGATCTGGAAGATACTGCGGAGCAGACCAACCCCCATGAATTCGTGACTGCGGGTCTGCCCAGGGAAGTTGAATACAATGAAAAGGTTCCCCCGGAATTTTTTGATTTCATCGTGATTGATGAATGTCACCGCTCCATCTACAACCTATGGAAGCAGGTGCTGGATTATTTTGACGCCTTTTACATCGGCCTGACCGCCACCCCGGACAAGCGGACCTTTGCCTTTTTCAATGAAAACGTGGTCAGCGAATACCGGCATGAGGAAGCCGTGGCCGACGGGGTCAATGTGGGCTTTGATACCTATCTGATTGAAACAAAGATCACCAGGGACGGGGCCAGGCTGGTGGCTGAGCAATGGGTGGACAAGCGCGAGCGTCTGACCCGGAAAAAGCGCTGGGAGCAGCTTGATGAAGAAGTTGTTTATACGCCAAGCGACCTGGACCGGGATGTGGTCAATTCCAGTCAGATCAGAAACGTGATCAAAGCCTTCAGGGATAAACTTCCGGAAATGTTCCCCGGACGTGAAGAAATTCCTAAAACGCTTATTTTCGCCAAAACCGACAGCCATGCCGATGATATTATCCAGATAGTGCGCGAGGAATTTGCCGAGGGCAACCATTTCTGCAAAAAGGTCACCTACAGGTCAGATGAAGACCCCAAATCCGTACTGGCCTCGTTCCGCAATGATTACAACCCCAGGATCGCGGTCACTGTTGACATGATCGCCACGGGCACGGATGTAAAGCCCCTGGAATGCCTGGTCTTCATGC
>PUOX01000066.1 GCA_003552925.1 Mollicutes bacterium
ATCCGCACCGAAACGGGGCGAGCTTTGCGCAAAGTATTCATTCCCGATGAAGACCATGTGTTGCTTGCGGCCGACTATTCGCAGATTGAACTGCGTCTTTTGGCGCACATGGCCGAGGAAAAACAGCTCATCAAAGCGTTTGAGCAAGGCGACGACATCCACGCCACCACGGGCAAGCAAATTTTGGGCAAAGACACGCTCACCGCCGACGAACGGCGTCTGGCCAAAGCCGTGAACTTCGGCATCATCTACGGCCAAAGCGCTTGGGGGCTTTCCGAAGAACTCGGCATCTCCCGCAGCGAAGCCGGCGACTTCATCAAACGCTACTACGAACGCTTCCCAGGCATCAAAGCGTTCATGGACCGCATTATTGAAACCGCCAAAGAAAAAGGGTATGTCGAGACCATCTTCAAAAGAAGACGCTACATCCCCGAAATCAAAAGCAAAATCTACGCCCAGCGGGAGCTCGGAAAACGCACGGCCATGAATGCACCCTTGCAAGGCAGCGCGGCCGACATCATCAAGATTGCGATGGTCGAGACCGACAAGGCGCTTCGCGAGAATAACCTAAATAGCGCCATGATTCTACAAATCCATGACGAACTTGTTTTCAACGTTCGAAAAGACGAACTATCGAAAGTGGAAGAATTGGTGCGAAACACGATGGAAAACGCGGCCGACCTCCGTGTTCCCTTGACCGTCGACGTCGCACACGGAGGGAATCTCGATGAAGCCAAATAAGCTGAGCCGTACCCGGGTGATGAAACGAAGCCTGGCGGTAAACGTGAGCTTGATCGCCGCCAAATTCATCGGGGGCTTTTTGGCGCGCTCGGCGGCGATGGTTGCCGACGGTGTGCATTCGCTTACAGACACGTTGAGTGATATACTTGTAATCGTGGGCTTGCGTCAAAGCCGCAAGCCGCCCGACAAGGAACATCCCATAGGTCACGGCAAAGTTGAATATGTCCTCAGTCTCTTTTTGGGGATGGGCGTTTTGTTCATCGCATATGAACTCTTGATTTCGGTGGTCGCAGGCTTTGGCGGCACGCCAGAAGCTCCTAGTTTTTATGGGGTGTTTGTGATTGGCGCCGTCATCGTGTCGAAATTCATTTTGGCCCGCTATATTTTGAGTCAGGCAAACATACTGGACTCGCAAGTGCTCCATGCAAGCGGACAAGAATCCTTCACCGATATGCTGGGTTCGTGCGTGGTGCTTGTGGGAATTGTGCTCGCCACAATCGGTGATCGTTACGGCATCGGTTTTTTGCTCTACGCCGACGCCTTTGCCGCCATCTTTATTGTGATATTCATTGTTAAAGTGGCGGTCTCCATCCTTTCGTCGTCCGTTCGCTCCATCCTTGGAAAAAGCGCGTCAAAAGAAGTTTTGCAATCGACGAAGGACATCATCGAGGAAGTGGACGGCGTCCGTACCGTCGACCGACTCACCATGATCGTTTACGGCCATTATTACCAATTGATGGTCGACATTCGCGTTGACGGTGATTTAAGCGTCAAGGAGGGGCACGACATCGCCCATGATGTAAGGAATCGTTTGGAAAAAATCGATCGTATAAAACACATTATTGTTCATGTAAATCCGGAGGTGGAAGAATGAGTCTTTGTTTACGCAGAAAAAGTATTCGAAAGTTTTTGAACTCCAAAGTTTCTGACGACATGATTGAGAAACTGATGATGAGCGCCATGCAAGCGCCAAGCGCTCGCAACCAGCAACCTTGGCGATTCATCATCATCAAGAACCCCGACATGTTGGAAAAGCTTGGCGGCATTTCCAATGGAGCCTGGCCGTTGAAAGAAGCGCCTTTGGGAATCTTGACCATGATTGACCTTCCTGAGGGCGGCCGCGAAGCCATGTGTCCGCAGGATTTGGCCGCATCGACGCAAAACATCTTGTTGGAGGCGACGCACCAAGGCCTTGGCGCCGTATGGATCGGCGTTTTTCCGCTCAAGGACAGGATGAAGAAAGTGAAAGAAATCGTCGGCCTCAAAGAGGACGACCAGCCATTTTCGCTTGTCGCCGTAGGGTATCCCGAGTCCAAAAACCAACACGTCAATTACCGCTACGACCCTTCGCGCGTACAGGTGATTGAGTAGTGCCCGAACTTCCGGAAGTCGATTCGGTCAAGACTTCTCTCAATGAACTCATATCGGGAAAAACCATCGAGTCCGTCACCGTGCGTTACGCCCCGATGATCGAAGGAACGCCTGCAGCGTTTCAAAACGCGTTGCGAGGGAAGACGATAGAATCCTTTTCAAGAAGAGGAAAATATCTTCTTTGGCATTTAGGCAATAAGACGCTCGTGTCTCATTTGCGCATGGAAGGGAAATACTACTTGAAAGATGCCGGCGCCCCAATGGATGCCCACGAACATGTGGCGTTCGTTTTTGAGGACGGCAAAGCGCTTCATTATCATGACGTTCGAAAATTCGGCACCTTCGCGTTGCGCGATCACGCCGAAGTCTATACAACGCCCCCGCTTGACAAGCTCGGTCCCGAGCCGCTTTCTGATGCGTTCACGCCTGAAACGCTGCGAACATGGTTGAAAGGCGAACGCGCCATCAAGACGGTACTGTTGGATCAAAGGACGGTTGCCGGCATCGGCAACATCTACGCCGATGAAATCCTCTTTTGCGCCGGCATTCACCCAAAAACAAAAGCACGCCGTATCCAAGACGCGGACAAACTCGCCCGATGCATCAAAGACATATTGCAAAAGGCGGTTCATGACGGCGGAGCCAGCATTCGCTCTTACAAAAACACGTTGGGTGTGAGCGGCCGCTTTCAGCTTCATTTGTCCGTGCACACCAAAGAAGGCGAACCATGCTGTTTTTGCCGCTCCGCCATTGTCAAAACCAAAGTCGGCGGTCGTGGAACCTATTACTGCCCGCGCTGCCAAAAACACTGAGAAAGAAGGGTTAATCGTGGCTACGATTATCGGTCTCACCGGTGGCATCGCCACGGGGAAATCCACCGTAAGCAAGATGTTTGAAGAACAAGGCGTGCCGGTCATCGACACCGACCTCATCGCCAAGAAACAACTGCAAAAAGGCAAACCGGCCTACAAGGAAATCCTCGCGCTTTGCGGCGAGGACATTTTGGCTCCGAATGGTGACATCAACCGCAACAAGCTCGCCAAAACGATTTTTTCTGACAAAACTATTCGCCAAAAAGTGAACGCCATCGTCCATCCCAAAGTGAAAAAAATCGTCAAAACCGAAATCAAGCACTTCGAGGATTTGGACGAACCGTTCGTGCTGCTTGTCGTGCCACTCCTTTTCGAAACAGATTTCTACAAGCTCGTCGATATCAGCGTGCTCGTTTACGCCCGCAAAAAAGACCAAGTCGAGCGATTGATCGCCAGAGAAAACATCGACGAAGCGTACGCCAAACAAAAAATCAAAGCGCAGCTGCCGTTATCCAAAAAGCGCGAGATGGCCGATTACGTGATCGACAACTCCAAAAACATCATGGAAACCCGGAAATCGTTCCAAAGAGTCTTCAAAAAGATTCAACACTCGGTTGAATAAAGAGCCGTTTGGCTCTATACTTAACGAGAAGGAGGGAAGCGGATGCCCACACTTGAAGCGAACACCCAATTGCGAATCAGCGCCCACGCCAGTTTGTCGCAGGACCATTTGCACGCGCTGAGTTTGCTGTATCTGCCGGTTGTAGGCTGTGACGCCTACAGTCTTTACATGGCGCTTTACGCCTTGACGGACCGTTCAAGGCTGAAATCGCCGTCGTATCCGCATGCCTTTCTTTTCGACATGCTCAACATGCCTGCCCAATCGTTTTTGAAAGCGCGCCAAACCTTAGAAGCGAGCGGCTTGTTGGAGACGTTTCAAGGCGAAGAAGAGTTTCTCATGGAGCTCTTTCTTCCGCTCTCGCCCGAATCGTTCATCAAAGATTCGCCTTTCGGCCCTTATCTCAAGCATGAAATTGGCGAAGAGCGGTTTGAAGACTTGATCGCCCATTTCAAAATCACCCGCACCCGGAAAAAACGTTACGAGCCGGTGTCGGTCAGTTTTGACGAAGTCTTTCCCCCGATGCGAAACCCCGTCGAAACAAAAGCCTCCTACGTCCAAGCCCGCAGCAAAAAAACGGAGGTCAAACACGCCACCGACATCGACCTTGTCTTAGAGGCGATTCCCGATACGCTTCTTGCGGCCTCGCACCGGACGAAGCGTTTCAAGGAAAAACTGCGCGAGATGGCCTATGTCTATCAACTCGGAGAAGAAGCCCTCCGAGATTTGATCCGCCAAAGCCTCACCAAAGACAAAACCATCGATTTCACCCGCTTCCGCACGCTTGCGCAAAAAGAATACCAGCACCAAAGCCCAAGGCGCATCCAAAAGAAAACCGACGCCTACAGCCTCGACTACTTCCAAAGCGTCCATCCCAAGACCATGCTTGAAGAGACAACCGGCATGAAAGTTCCGGCGGCGGATTTGAAAGTTGTCGAAAAGCTGATCACAGAAAGCGGATTGCCCCTTGAGGTGCTCAACGTCCTGATTGCCTACGTCTTAAAAGAACTTGACAACCAGTTCCCCGTATACAACTACTTCGAGAAAATCGTCGCCGAATGGAAGCGCGCGAACGTCGAAAGCGCCGCCGACGCCATCGCGCACATCGAGAAAAAAATCCAAAAACGCAAAGACCGCACCCAACAAAAACCCTACAAAAGACGCGGCCGTGAGAAGCCCGTCGACACTGACATCGATTGGTTCAAGGAGTACCTCAAAGACCGGGAGGAATAAGCATGCGCCCTTACAACTTCAAAGAACACCCCGACCTCGTCGACAAAATCGTCGAAGAGCTTAGCGAAGACGAACGGCTCAAAGAATTCTTCATCGAGCACGACGTCAGCGCAGAGGCCATCGAAAACGCCCTTTCCGATTTGTTGACGTTTCAAAGCGAATACACCCACTGCGAAGAATGCAAAAGCCTGAGTCAATGCAAACAGGAAACGACCGGCATGCAACCCCGCCTTGCCATGGTGCGTGGAAAAATTGTCCTCGAATACCATCCCTGCGACTATTTGCGCGCAAGCCGCGAAGAAAAGGCTGTCAAGGACCGTATGCACGCTTTGTACATGCCGAAAATGATTCAGCAGGCGACGCTTGAAGATTTTCGCATGGACAGCGACGCACGGACGAAACTCTACCATCAAATCGTCGCCCTCACCAACCGTTTCCATCGCGGCGAGACCATCAAGGGCCTTTATTTGCACGGCCGTTATCAGGTAGGAAAAACCTACACGCTCGGCGCCATCGGCAACCGGTTCTCCGAACTCGGCCACGAGGTCCTCATCGCCTATTATCCGGACTTGGTCCGCGAACTCAAATCGTCGATCAAGACGGGCACCCTCGAAAGCCGCATCGAACAGCTCAAAACCGTCGACGTTCTCCTGCTTGACGACATCGGCGGCGAAGCGTTCAGCGCCTGGGTGCGGGACGAAATCCTCGGACCGGTCTTGCAGCACCGCCTTTTGGACGAAAAACCGACGTTTTTTTCCTCGAACGTCCCTTTGAAGGAACTCTACAAGTATTTGATCGAAAACGACCAGCAAAACGAATTGATCAAAGCCTACCGCATCATCGAACGCATCGAAAACTTGAGCGATCCCTTCAACATGTGACTTGACAAACACCGCCCATGAAGATATAATAACCCTTAATTAAAGGCGTCGATAAGGACACGGTTGTCCACCGACAAGCGAGAGCAGGACGGTGCGAGCTGCTCCACTGTGACAACTACCCCCTTTGAGCCGGACTCGAAAGAGATTCCCGCGACCCGCGTTAACGGTTTGAGCGCTTTGGAAATAAGGTGGTACCGCGGCTACGTTCGTCCTTAACTTGTTTAAGGACGTTTTTTATTGAAAGGAGAGGATATCGTGTTGAAACGCGATCTCACCATCAAGGACTTGCAAGAGCACATCAAAAACGTCGACTTTCATCCCGACAAAAAGCATGAAGTGGTGTTGAAACTCTTTGAGGAAGTCGGCGAACTCAGCGTCGAAATGCGCAAAGAGCACCAGGCCGGTCTGACGCAAAAACGCAAGCAGGCCATCAAATACGAACTCTACGACGTGCTGCACTACGTCACGCACATCGCCAACATTTACGGCATAGATTTGGAAGAAGCCATCATCGAAAAAGACAAGATCAACGAAGCACGCTATAACGACAGGAGGAATTCCGAATGATCGAAATCACGTTTCCGGACGGCAACAAAAAATCCTATGAAAAAGGCGTAACCCCCGAAGACATCGCCGCATCCATCGCCAGCGGCCTCAAGAAAAAAAGCGTCGCCGCGTTTGTGAACGACGAGCTTTACGACTTGAACCGCCCCATCGAAGAAGACGCCAACGTCGAACTCATCACCAAAGACAACGAAAAAGCGCTCGAAGTGCTCAACCACTCGACCGCCCATCTTCTCGCCCAAGCGGTGAAGCGTCTTTATCCGGACGCCCGTTTCGGCGTCGGACCCGCCATCGACGAAGGCTTCTACTATGACATCGCCACCGAGCACACCATCAAAGAGGAAGACCTTCCGAAAATCGAACAGGAGATGCGCCGCATCGTCAAAACCCAAGAAGAGATGCAGCGCGAAGAGATGACCCGAGAAGAGGCGTTGAAACGCTTCAAGGACGACCCTTACAAAAAAGAACTCATCGAAGAACTCGATGAAGGAGAAACCGTAAGCATATACACCCAAGGCGAGTTTGTCGACCTATGCCGCGGCGGACACGTCGGCAACACCCGCCATATCAAGCACTTCAAGCTGCTCTCCGTTGCGGGCGCCTATTGGAGAGGCGACAGCGACCGCGAGATGCTGCAGCGAATCTATGGCACCAGCTGGTTCACCGAAGAGGACCTCAAAAAGCATTTGGACCTCTTGAAAGAGCGCCGCGAGCGCGACCACCGCAAACTCGGCAAGGAACTTCGCATCTTCATGCTTTCCGACAAAGCCGGGCAAGGCCTGCCGATTTGGCTCCCCAACGGCTACACCGTCCGACGCGTGTTGGAAGACTATGTGTACAAACTGGAAAAGAAACGGGGCTACCACCATCTTTCCACCCCGGTTTTGGGCACCAAACAGCTTTATGAGACGAGCGGCCACTTCACCCATTACCGCGACGACATGTTCTCGGTGATGGAAGACGAAGACGAAACCTTTGTCTTGCGTCCGATGAGTTGCCCGCACCACGCCATCGTTTTCGACAGTGAACTGCGCAGTTACCGCGACCTCCCCATCCGCTACGCCGAGATCGTCACCCAGCATCGCTATGAAAAAAGCGGCGCGCTCACCGGTCTTGAACGCGTACGGGCGATGACGCTCACCGATGCGCACATCTTTGCGCGCAAAGACCAAATCAAAGAAGAGGTGCTGAGCGCCTTTTACCTTATCCAGCAGGCGATTCACGACTTGAACCTTGAAATCGACTACATCGAACTCGCCCTGCGCGATGGCGACAAAGGCAAATTCCACCCCGACGACGCGCTTTGGGACGAAGCCGAAGCCGTCATGCGCGAACTGCTCGACGAAGAAGGCATCGACTACAAGGAGATGACGGGCGAAGCCGCGTTTTACGGGCCGAAAATCGACATCCAGGTTCGCACCGCGCTCGGCCATGTCATCACCATGAGCACCGTGCAGCTCGATTTCCTTCTGCCGGAGCGCTTCGACCTCACATACATCGGCAAAGACGGCAACAAGCACCGCCCCGTCCTCATTCACCGCGGCCTCGTTTCAACGTGGGAACGTTTGATGAGTATCCTGCTTGAACAATACAAAGGCGCCTTCCCCACTTGGCTGGCCCCCGTGCAGCTCAAAATCATTCCCGTAGCCGATGCGCATATGGACTACGCGGAAAAACTCCACGAACAATTCATCGACGAAGATTTGCGCAGCGAACTTGACCGCCGCGAAGAAAAACTCGGCTACAAAATCCGCGACGCGCAGACGAAGAAGATTCCCTACCAACTCGTCGTCGGCGACAAGGAAGTCGAACAAAACGCCGTCACGTACCGGAAATACGGCGAAAAAGACCAACACACCGTCACCATCGAAGAATTCAAAACCATCATCGAACAAGACATCCGGGATAAGACATAAGCTGACGCCGCCTCGCCGGGCGGCGTTTTCCATAGCTTCAAAAGGCCTTTGGCAAAAATTGGGAAACCGGAGGAAGCCCATGAAATTTGTCGCTGCCGACAAACAAGGTTTCGCCAAACATTATGCGCTATACAGAGCCCTTTCCGATCCTATATGGATACCGAAGGACATCGATGGGATGCTCAAGGTTTATGAGGAATTTCAAAACGGTTTCTTTCTTGTCGACCACGAAAACATAACGGGTGGTGCGATTGTTGAAAAGAACTGGTGCGGTTTGCCGTTCCTCATGCCTGCAATGGTCGATAGGCAGGCGTTTTTTGACGCATTGTTTTCAGAAGTTTGCCGCAAAAGCGACCTTTCAAAGCCCGTCTATTTTTACGGGATGCCCTCAGAATCCTTGCCGTTTCTTACAAAGAAGGGATGCCGCTACGACGATTCGGAGATGAACATGATGGCCGTTTTGAAGCCGTTCGAACGGACGTCAAAGCAGGGCGTGCGGCTTCGGACGATCGACAAGGCGGACTATGAAACCCTAGTAAAACTGTACACGGAGACCTACCGGGCAAGCCCGCTTGATAGCATTCGCCGCAAAGACGAACCCTTCTATGAGAAACTGCTTCACGAACAACTGCAGAATTATCAAAAAGAGTATTCTTTCATCGCTACGGATGAAAAGCGAACGCCCATCGCCGCCGCGCTTGTTTCACTTTGGCAAGGCTATCCGTTCCTTTTAGACATCGTCGTCCATCCCAAAGTGCAAAACCGCGGCCTTGGAAGCCTGATGCTAGAGAACATCATGGATGAAGCCGCCAAGAAGTACGACTACATCCGTTTGAATGTAACCCACGACAACCCGGCCAAAAACCTCTATGAGCGCTACGGATTTCAGCCCATGAAACCAACGTTCACATACGTGTTGGATCCCCAAAAAGAAAAGCCCTTTTGATTCAGGGCTTTTCACTTCAGGGGTTTTCTAAGAATCAAGAAACTGAGTTCGTCAAGTTCTTTGTGGAGAGAAAACCCGTTTTGCTTGTAGAACTGCATCGCTTTTTCGTTTGTTTTGTGGACGCCCAGTTCCATGATGTCGGCGCGCTTTTGATAAGCGTCCTCCAAATCTTTGAAGACGCGTTTTCCAATGCCTTGCCCTTGAAAGGCGTTATCAAGGACAATGCCATGAATGTGCAGAATCCTGTCGCGCTTTTCGATCCAGTAAAATCCTGCGAATTGGTCGTCTGCGAGGATGTTGAAAGTTTCTCCGGTGTTCGCAAAAAGCTTGAGAAATTCCTCTTCGTCGATGCCCATCAGACGCAAGGTGGTTTCTAGGTAGTCGGCGGCATGTTCGTTCATCATATCCATAAGTTTCGCATAATCTTTGGGTTTTGCCCGTTCGTAGCGGATCATTTTCTCCTCCTTGATACGTTATTCACACCCCCATTATATACTTTGGCACGAAATCTTCAATGGGAAGTTGCAGGATGTTTGGGGATTGGAACACGAAGGGATTTTCAAAAGAAAGATTGCTTTGCTATAATGGAAACGAGGCGCAAAAAATCTATAGAGGGCATCGAGGTGAAACATGAAATTAGAAGATTTGTATAAGAAATTTGACGAAGAGAAGCGACTTTTTCGAAACAAAGCTTCAAGGGTCGAGTGGATTACGACCAACCATTTTCTTTCGCGTTACGTTGAAACAGGCGATACGTTGATCGACGCAGGCGCCGGAAGCGGGGCGTACGCCTTTCACTACGCAAAGCAAGGCGTGAACGTGCACGCGATGGATCTGCTTGAGAAGCATGTCCGCCAAATGCAAAAAAAACAAATTCCCGGTGTCAAAGTTGAGCAAGCCGACGCCAGGGACTTGTCGCATGTTAAGGATGAAACCGCCGATGTGACGTTATTGCTGGGCCCGCTTTATCATTTGAAAGAGGACGATGAGAAAAAACAAGCCATCGCCGAAGCGTTTCGAATCACGAAAAGAGGCGGAGTAATCTTCATGGCCCATATATCGCCGCGGGCGGTGTTTGTGACCGAAAGCTTTCTTTACAATGCGGAGTTTTTGGGCAGCGATTTGTACGATTCCAAAAGTTTCTATCCTAAGGAGCTGGCCTTCACGTTCTTAAGCGTCGACGATATGCGCAATCTCATGCGTGGAGTTGAGCACGAACGCTTGCACCATTTTGCGGCGGACGGCCTTTCGGAGCTGTTGACCGACAAGCTTGACAATCTCTCTGAAGAACAGTTTGACGCGTGGGTTGCCTACCATTTGCATACGTGCGAGGAAGAACGCCTCCTTGATTACAGCCATCACCTTGTGTATGTGGCTAGAAAACTCTAACGGAGCATTTCGTTTATGCCCTTATCTATGTTTTTACCGTTGACAAGGGCAGTGAACAGGGGTACAATAAAAATAGCCAAACCCAGGGCGACCTGGTGACGGAAAGCTTGAGGGTCTCACTGAGACAGCCAGCTGCGTATATGCGGTTGGCTTTTGTTTATGATTAGGGGGGAATTGCATGCGAAAACGAGAAGAAGGCGTTACGCTTTTTGAATTGTTGATTGTGATTGTCGTTCTTGGAGTGGTCGCCGCCATCGGCGCGCCGAGAGTGACGCAAGCCTTTGAAAACATGCAAAGGGATCAGTTGCTGGATGATGTGCGCTATATTGAACAATCCGCCAAGACCTTTTGCAGCCGTTCAATCAACGAATGTGAAATCGGCGATGTTTTGACGGCTGAAGATCTTGAAGAATACTTGCAAGCGATAGATTTGTCTTACGATGTGTCCGTGAAACGTATTGGAAGAACTTCTTACGGCGTTTATTATGCGAAGTCCGGAGAGTTTTCTTTCCCGTTTAACGAGGAGGGCCGGTTGTTGTCCAAAGAGTTTTCACCGATGGCGTCCAGCCGGGAGCGTGTCCACGTGGCCAATCCGTCATCGTTGCCCGAAAGCCCTGACGATCCCGCTGTCTTCCCCGAATGGGAAAGCGGGGCTTTCGGCGTTGGCGATCGGGTAAGCTACAACGACCGCGTTTTTGAACTGCGCGACGAGTCCGGCATCACAACTCCGCCCGAAGAAGAAAATTTAGAGCCCTACGGGCCTTTTCAGGAAGTAGAGATTGGCAACGAGTTCCGGATTTTCAACACATACCATCAAGGAGACGAAGTTCATTTCCAAGGCGCAACGTATGTGATGCTTTATGAAGGCGGCAATGGAGAATACCCGGACCAAAGCTACAACTGGCAGGAACAAACCGTTGAATGGCGGTATTATAACGTCTACCAAAAAGACGACGTTGTCATGCACCATGGCGATCAATACATGGCGCATGAATACAACGAAGGCGTAGAGCCCGGGACTCCGGAAGCCGAGGCTATATGGCAAAACCTGTCCACCGATGAGTGGGACCCGAACAACATCTACTACGAAGACGACGTTGTGCTCTATGAAGGCGTCCTTTACGAGGCGCAGTGGTGGACGCAAGGCGACAACCCCGCGGAAAACTCCGGACCTTATCAAGTATGGCAGGAAATCGATTAATGAAAACGCCGTCTGCGAACGGCGTTTTTTGTGTCTTTAGGATGATTCAATATCATGCAGGGGAATCTTGTTTTTGCGAATCGGCAGTTGGTTGCGCACTTTTTCGATCATGCGTAAATCCAAAGCGCACTCTAAGAGGCCGTTTCTCGTTTCGAGTTTTTCGACGATTTCACCAAGAGGGTTGACCATCAAGGAGTGGCCGTAAGTGTTGTAGGTGCCGTAGGAATCGGCCGAAGGGCTCGCGCCAATAAAGAAGACTTGGTTGTCGGTCGCCCGGGCTCTGAAGCTGAGCTCCCAGTGTAGCGGTCCGGTGAACGTGTTGAAAGCGGCGGGGACGAAGATTGCCTTGGCGCCTTTTTCAGTGAGTTTGTCGGCAAGAAGAGGGTAGCGGATGTCAAAACAAATCATGACGCCCATCGTGCCGAATTCGGTTTCGAAAAGGCCGAGTTCGTCGCCACGCGAGAGCACATCGCTTTCCTTGAAGGTGGTGTTGTCGGGGTAGGTGATGGAAAACAGGTGAATCTTGCGGTATTTTTTCAAGAGTTTTCCGTTTCTGTCGAAGATATAGGTAGTGTTGTAAAGCGAACCGTTTGAACGTTCGGGGACGCTGCCGCCGATGATGTAGGCATGGTGCTTTTCGGCCAGGTTTTTCAAGAACCGGATGACTCTTGAGTTGTCGTCTTGGGCGTAGTCGGCGAATTTGTCGATTTGGTAAGGGGAGATGAACATCTCCGGCAGCACCAAAAAATCAAACGTTGCCTCTGTGCGCGAGGCGATTAGGTCTTCAACATGGCGCAGCGTGTCGTCGATGTTTTGGTGGACTTTGTTTTGCAAGAGGAGAATTTTCATGATTGCCCTCCTATTTCAATTGTTTCATGTTTTCAACGGTTTCTTCGCTCGGGTCGATGTAGATGGTTTTTTGGTTGGTGTAGGTGACGAAGCAAGGTTTTTGCCCGGGAATTTTTTTGATGTTTTTGACTTCGGTGTAATCGACGGGTACGCTTCCCGAATGGCGCATCTTCGAATAATACGCGGCTAGATGCGCGGCGCTGCGGATGGTGGTTTCGCTCAGGGGGAAGCCTCGTTTGACGACCACATGCGAACCGGGCGCGTCTTTGACGTGGAACCATACGTGGTAATGTTTGGCTTCTTTGTGCGTGACGATGGCGTTTTGGCGGTTGTTTTTTCCGACCATGATTTCCGCGCCGTCGTTGTCTTCATACAGCAAGAAGTTCTTGGTTTGTTTTTTGGGCGTTTTTCGTTCGGGCCTTTTTTTCAGATAGCCGTATTCGCGGAGTTCGTCCTTGATTTCGTGCAAGTCGTCAAGGGAGGCGTGTTCGAGCTGGCTTTCGATCATCCGGAAGTATTCTCTTTCGCGCTTGGTTTTGCGGATTTGCCGTCTTAGATGGGGAACGCTTTTTTTGAGTTTTTTCGCTTTGTCGAAATAGAGGCGGCTGTTCTCGACCGGGGTTTTTTTGGGGTCGAGTTCCAAGGTGATTTCTTGATCGCTATAATAGTCGTGGCACCTCACTCTTCGATCGCCTTTTTCGATGGTGTGCTGATAGGCGAGGATCAGTTCGCCGTAGGTTTGGTATTCGCGGATGTTGTCGGTTTCGGATAGGGTCTTTTGCAGGCGCTCTAGTTTGGTGGTTTGCTTGTCGAGCTGTTTTTGGACAAAGGAAGTGAGTTGTTTGGCCTGCTGTCTTTTGGCGCTTTCTCTGTCGCGGGCGGTGTAGACGTGGTCGAGCATCGCATGCAAGCTTTCAAACGATGTGCGCTCGCCTTCGACGTGCGTCGGGTCGAAAGACGCGAACACGATGCGCTTGCCGATGACCATGTGCGGGTTTTCTTCTTGCAGGAGTTGTTCGAAAATCGTCACTTCGTCTTCGTTCGCTTGTTTCCTGCGGTGCAAAAACTCTCTGAGAAAGAGCGGGGAGACCCCTTGGATTTGTTTCAAGTAGTCGCGGTGGTTGTCGCTTTGGATGGCGCGCAACGTTTCCGGCAGCTTGTCGGTGAAAGGGTCAATCCGGTTGTCTTCAGGAAAAGAATACTTCGCCCCGCCGACCATGGTGCGTTCGGTCTCGAAAGCGCCGACGTGGTTCAAGGCGTCGAGGATTTTATGGTTGTCGTCGGTCAAGGCGATGTTGGCGTCCTTGCCGAAGAGTTCGACGATCAAGTGTTTGTCGGCGAAATCGCCGAGTTCGTTGCGGTGTTTGACGGTGAAGACCGCCAAGCGGTCGTTTTTGTGCTGCTTGACGTCCTTGATGAACCCGCCCTCTAGGTGCTTCCGCAAAAACATGCAAAACATCGGGGGATTGTAGGGTTTGTCGTAGGATTCGCGGGTCAGATGTATGCGGGCGTTTTGTTTTGAGGCGCTGATGAGCAAGGTGTGGGTCGTGTTTGTGCGCACGTTGAAAAGGAAGGTCAAATCGTCGATTTGGTAGATTTTGTGAATCCGACCGCCTTTTAAGGTTTTGGATAGGTCGTTTAGGACATGTCGTAACAGTACGCCGTCGTAGCTCATGGTATCACCCGCCGTCATTATAACATGTATGCGCGAAGAATTTCGAAAAACTCTTACATTGTACTTACAAAAACGCGGAAAAAGTGTTATCATATTAAATAATACAAACGAAACGGAGGGGCGGGTAGATGAAACTGAATGAACGCGGTTTGCTGATTGTACTGAGCGGGCCCTCCGGCGTCGGCAAAGGGACCGTGCGGAAAGCCCTATTTGACCTAGAAGGCCACGACCTCGTTTATTCTACGTCGATGACCACACGCCCCAAACGCGAAGGAGAAGTCGACGGCGTCGATTACTACTTCGTCTCTCGCGATGAATTTGAACAGCGCATCAAAGACGACGCATTCCTTGAATGGGCCGAATTCGTCGGACACTATTACGGCACCCCGAAAGACAAAGTCGAAGAACAGCTCAAACTTGGCAAAGAAGTCGTTTTGGAAATTGAAGTCCAAGGCGCGCTTCAAGTTAGGGAGAGAGCCAAGGACGGCGTCTTCATCTTTATCGCTCCACCGAATAAGGAAGCGCTGTATCGCCGGCTTCTTAGGCGGGGCACCGAATCGGGCGACACCATCCAAAAGCGGATGGACAAAGCCGAACGTGAATTCCCCTTGGCCCACAAATACGATTACATCGTCGTCAACGACGAAGTCACCAACGCCGCGGACAGGGTCCTCGCCATCATCCGCGCCGAGCATGCACGCACCGAACGCGCCATCCATAAATACAAAGAACTCTTGGAGGTAGACAAGAATGAGTAAAAACAAAGAAGGTCTCCGCTATCCGTCCATCGACAAACTTCTGCATAGCATCGATTCCAAATACAAGCTCGCCTATGCGGCGGCGCTGCGCGCGAAGATCATTCGGGAAACCGAAGAAACCACCATCGACGCCAAGTGCGACAAGCCCGTAGGCATAGCCTTGGAAGAAATCATGGCCGGAAAAATTGACATCGAATTCGAAAAATAAAGTAGATTTACTCTACTTTTTTTTTCGGCTCCTATGCTATAATGTTAGGTGAAAATTGGAGTGAAACTGCATGGAAAAAGCTTTCGAAACCTTGATCAAACTGCTCGAACTGCACGAAGAAAACATCCCGCTATCCGGCAAGCTCGTTGAGCTCGAAATCGACGAACATAGGCAAAGCTGGTTTTTTAATGTTGAACTCGAACGCCCGCTTGACATCGAGAGTTTTTCCCGTTTCATCAGCCGTCTTGAAAGCCTGCCTTCCTTTTTGGACACTTGCAATGAAGTCGATTACGTCATAGACTATGCGACGAAAGATTTTGAGAAGCTGAAAGACTATTATTATTTCGCGCTCAAGCGCTTGACGGCGCAACGCCCCCGTTATAACGCGATGAGCGCTTTTGACGTGGAACAAAGCGAAAACAAGCTGTTCATCGTCTGCCCCAAAGACGGTCTGTACGTGGAAGAACTGTTAGTCGACGTTGAACGGAAACTTCTCTCTTTCGGGTTTGACGCAGCGCTTAGCGTGCGTTATTGTGAAGAGGCGCCCACCATATCCGAACAAATCGAAAACGCCGTCGACGAAGAAGACGAAGAAGAAACGCAAGAACGAGAAGATAAGATTCGCTTCGAACGCTTCTACAAACGCCGCATTGAAAAAATCCCTCATAAAATCGAAGACATCCCCTTCGACGAAGACGGACTGCTTGAGTACAAATCGGCCCACCACGGCAGCGATTTCACCGTAGAAGGCATCGTCGAGTCCTTTGATAAACGCGCCATCAAAAAAGAGACGACGCTTTATACGTTCGTGCTCAGCAGCCTTGAAGATTCGATTTATGTCAAAAAGTTCGTCAAGGAAAAAGACGAAGAAGCTTATCTCGACGGTACCAAAGAGGGGATGCGCATGCGTGTCTCGGGCACCGCGAAACACGACAGCTTCACCGACGAAGTCGCCTTGATTGCGCAAACCATCGAACGCACGAACCGCGTTGAACCTCTCCAAAAGCGCAAAGACGAGGCGGAAACCAAACGCGTCGAGCTGCACCTTCACACCAAGATGTCCACGCTCGACGGCATCGATTCGGTCGAAGATTACGTCCGCACGGCCGCGGCGTTTTCGCACCCCGCCATCGCTTTGACCGACCACAACAACGTCCAGGCGTTCCCCGAGTTTTACAAAGCCGCGAAGAAACACGACATCAAACCGATTTTCGGCGCCGAACTGAGCGTCGTCGACGAAGAAACCACGAAAGTCGCCGTCGGCACCCGCGAAGCTTCTTTGCGCGAAGACACCTACACTGTTTTCGACATTGAGACGACCGGGCTCAGCGTACACGACGACAAGATCATCGAAATCTCCGCCGTCAAAATCAAGGACCACCAAATCGTCGACTCCTTCGACGAATTCGTGAACCCCGAGCAGTCCTTGAGTTCGTTCACCACCCGCCTGACCGGCATCACCAACCGCGACGTCAAAGACGCCGACACCATCGACAAAGTCCTCCCGAAATTCAAAGAATTTTTCGAGGGCACGGTCTTTGTCGCCCATAACGCCGTCTTCGACCTTGCCCACATCGAAGAAAACCTAAAAAAACTCGACCTTTTCGACGGTCCCCACCCATACATCGACACTTTAGAAATCGCCCGCCAGCTTTACGGGCAAAAACTCAAACGCTTCAACTTGAAAGCCGTCGCCAAGCATTTCGGCGTCGAGTTGACCCAGCATCATCGCGCCGAATACGACACGCGCGCCACGGCCAACATCTTTTTGCATATGCTCGCCGACCTTGAAAAAGAAGACATCGAGACGTTCTCCGACTTGAACCGTCTCGACGAAAAGATCAAACGGGCAAACCGCTATGAAAACGCCAGACCTTCGCACATCAGCGTGCTCGTCAAAAACGCAACAGGGCTCAAAAACCTCTACAAACTCGTCTCGCTCGCCAACACCGAGCATTTCCACAAAGGCGCCAAACTGCCGATGCGCGTCCTCAAAAAACATCGTGAAGGCCTATTGATCGGCAGCGGCTGCATGAACGGCGACTTTTTCGAGACCGCGCTCAACCAAAGCGTAGAAGCCTTGCGGGAAAAAGCGAAGTTCTACGACTATCTCGAAATCCAGCCCCCCGAAGACTATTACCATCTCGGCAAAGACACCGAAAACATCGAAGCGCGCATCGAAAACACGCTCAAGCGCATCGCGCTTGTGGCGAAGGACGAAGAGATTCCGTTGGCAGCGGTGAGCGACGCGCACCACATCGAAAAAGAGAGCGTGCGCTATCGCGACATCTACATCCGCACGCCCATCGTCGGCGGCGGATACCACCAGCTTTCACGTTACGACGAAATCCCTTCGCAGTATTTTCGCACGACGGAAGAAATGCTTGAGGCGTTTCCCTTTTTCGACGAGGAAACCCGCCAACAAATCGTCGTCGAGACCCCTCGCGCCCTCGCCGGACAAATCACCACTTTCGAGGCGTTCAACGACGAACTCTACGCCCCGACCGACGACTTTTTGTCGTTGCGCGGCGTCCCCTCCATCGAGACCAAAATGCAGGACATGGTGCAAAAGCGCGCCCACGAACTCTACGGAGAGACCCTGCCCCCTTTGGTCAAGGACCGCCTTGACAAAGAGATGGAAAGCATCACCAAAAACAAGTTTTCAACCGTTTATTACATCTCCTATCTGCTTGTGAAAAAATCGCTCGACGACGGCTATCTCGTCGGATCGCGCGGCAGTGTGGGCTCGAGCTTCGTCGCCATGCTCATGGACATCACCGAAGTGAACCCCCTGCCTCCGCATTATGCTTGCCCGAAGTGCCATTTCACCTCGTTCAAGATGTCGCCTGAAGAGGAAAAGCTCTACGGCGTCCGCGACAATGAAAAAGGCGTGCAGTCGCTGCTCAAACATGTCGACAGCGGCTTCGACCTCAAAAAGATGGCCTGCCCCTCATGCGGCGAAAACTTGCGGCGCGACGGGCACGACATCCCCTTTGAAACCTTCCTCGGCTTCAAAGGCGACAAAGTCCCCGACATCGACCTCAACTTTTCCGGAGACTATCAAGGCATCGTCCACGAATACATCCGCGAACTCTTCGGCAAGGACCGCGCGTTCCGCGCCGGCACCATTTCGACGGTTGCCTCGCGCACCGCTTACGGTTTTGTCAAAGGCTACGCCGAGAAAAAAGACCTCACGTTGCGTCGCGCCGAAATCGACCGGCGCGCGAAAAAAATCACCGGCGTCAAACGCTCGACCGGCCAGCATCCGGGCGGCATCGTTGTCGTTCCGAGCTACAAGGAAATTTTCGATGTGACCCCGGTGCAATACCCCGGCGACGACACCTCGAAATCCTGGCAAACGACGCATTTCGACTACCATTCCTTTGAGGACAATTTGTTCAAGCTGGATGTGCTCGGCCACGACGACCCGACGATGATTCGCTATTTGATGGATTTTGTCAAAAAGGACCCTATCAGCTTCCCTTTCAGCGACGCGCGGGACATCCCCGTCAACGATCCAAAAGTGTACAAGCTCTTAAGCGGCACCGACGTGCTGCATTTGAAGCCTTCCGACATCAAAAGCGAAGTCGCGAGCTACGGCGTCCCGGAAATGGGGACCTCCTTCGTGCGCGGCATGCTTTCCGCTTCGCGCCCCGATTCGTTTGCGGACATCGTGAAGATTTCCGGGCTTTCGCACGGGACGGACGTATGGCTCAACAACGCCGAAAAACTCGTCACCGGAAAAACCAAGTACGGCAAGATTTCGTTCAAAGACGTCATCGGCTGCCGCGACGACATCATGGTGTATTTGATTCAAAGCGGCCTGCCGAGCGAAAAAGCGTTTGAGATTTCCGAATTCGTCCGCAAGGGCAAAGCCGCGAAACAACCGAAAAAATGGCAGGAATACAAAAACGTCATGCGCGAATACGACATTCCCGAATGGTACATCTGGAGCGCGGGACAGATCAAGTACATGTTCCCGAAGGCGCACGCGACGGCGTATGTCATCATGGCGCTGCGCATCGCTTGGTTCAAGTTGTACCGCCCCATCTATTTCTATTCCGCCTATTTCTCGAAACGGGCGAGCTATTTCGACCTCGTCGCGATGCAAGGCGGCGAATACCCGATCGAACGCCGCATGAAAGAAATCGACGACAAGGGCAACGCGGCGAGCGAGCCGGAAAAAAGGCTGTATACGGTGTTGGAGGTTGCGCTCGAGATGGTCAAGCGCGGGTTCTATTTCGCGCCGCTTGATATCATGCAATCGGCCGCGACCGAGTTCACCCTCACCAAAGACGGCCACGGGTTGAGGCTTCCTTTCGTCGCCCTTGACGGGCTGGGTGAAAAAGTGGCGCGTTCCATCGTCAAAGCCCGCGAAGAGAAGACGTTCACTTCGGTGGAGGATGTCAAAGAACGCACGACGCTCTCCACGACGCTATTGAACACTTTGGACGCGCTTGACGCGTTTGGCGATTTGCCGAAGACCTCGCAGCTCAATTTGTTTGATTTGTGAAAAACGCATCGAAACTATAGAAGGAGTGAGCGCAGTGTTTGAAGTGCGTACCATAAGCACACCGATCATGGCCATGATGAGAGTTGACGACCGACAACCCCCTGCCGTCCAAGCGGACCAGAGGATGAAGCTTTATGGCGATGCGGCTTCCGCGGATACGGCAACCTACACGGGCGTGTTTTCCAAGTCGGCCATCATGCTCGTGTTGGCCATCGCTTCCGCCTACGCATTTGCCGTGTGGCTGATTCAAGAGGGTTTCACCTACTTGAGCATTGCCTAATTGTGGGCGCTTTTGTCGTCACAGTTGCGAGTATTATTCTCGCGAAACGATTGCCTTTGCTTTCGCCGCTTTTTAGTGTGCTGTTTTCGCTTTCAATCGGCGCATTGCTTGCGGCGGTTTCGTTGTTGAGCGAAAGAATGTATGGCAACAACATTGTCGGGTTGGCGGTCATAGCGACTGCCAGCGTGGCGTTGGCCATTTTGTTCGTATACCGCAGCAAAACCCTCACCGTGGGACCGACCTACCGTCGAATCCTGGTGCTTTCGTTGCTTGCGTATGTTCTTGTGTTGATTAAGCTTTCAGTGGTTCGAGCGGTTTATCCCGATTTTTTCTCGGGGTTTGCTTTTGAGGCGTATTTCGGGTTTGCCGCAATCGGAGTGGTGATTGCGTCCTTGTTCTTGCTGATGGACTATGACGACATCTACGAAGGAGTCAATCAGGGCATCAGAAAGCGTTTCGAGTGGCTCTTGGCTTTTTCGCTCGTCTTGGGCATGCTCTGGCTTTATATCAAGATTTTGCTTTTGCTTAGAGTGCTTCTGAGGTTTGGGTGACAAGATCTCGAAACAGAATGTGCCGTTTCATCGAAGCGAAATAGCTGAGCCAAAATATTTTCCGAAACAACGATGTGTGTTAGAATTTAATAAGACATAAAAAGTGTTGAAACATTTAAGGAGATTGATGAAAATGAGAAGAAGATCATTGTTTAGAGCGTCAAACCCCGCTATGATGGTTGTTCAAAAAAGTGCCACCGAAAGAGGAACCACTGCTGTCTCGCGAGAAAACGATGCGACATATGGCGGCGTGATTTCCAAAACGAGCGCCTTGCTGGTGACGATGCTTGCGGCAGGGTTTGCCGTAGCGGCATCAATGTTGCAAACCGGTGAGATTGTAATAGACTGGCGTCTGATTCTCGGTATCATATTATTAAGTTTCGTTAGTGTTTTCGTAGTGTACACCAAGCCGCATTTGGCGCCGCTTTTTTCCTTCGTTTACGCCGTGGCGCAAGGTGCTTATGTGGGTATGCTGTCTTTGATGTTCAGCGCCTATTTCGGCAACAACATCGTTCCGATGGCGCTCATTGCCACAGCCGGGGTCGTGCTTGCGATGCTCTTTTTGTTCCGCAGCGGGCTCATCAAAGTCGGGTCCTTCTTCCGCCGTTTGATGTACACCTTGGTTTTCAGTTACTTGCTCGTGCTGATCGCCTTTTTGTTCATGAGCTTCTTTGCGCCCGGATTCTTCACGGGCGTAGGGATGAGTCTATATCTGGGCATCGCCGTATTCGGGGTTTTGCTGGCCTCGCTCTTTTTGCTGATCGATTACGACAACATTCAGCAAGCCGTGCAATCGGGCATCGACAAAAAGTACGAGTGGATGTTGTCGCTGAGCTTGGTCATCACGATTGTTTGGCTGTATATTGAAATGCTCAGAATCATCGCCATTCTTTCTTCAAGAAACAACTAAACCAACAGCCCTTGCCGGCTTTAAACAGGAGGATGATCTATGAATACATGGGATTTGACCCCGCTTTTCCCCGATTTCGACTCGAAAGAGTTCAAAGACACCGTCGCCGAGATTGAAGGTTTGATCAAAGACTCCAAAGCGTTCGCCGACACTTTGTCGAAAGATGCGGACGCCGTAGAAACCATCAAGAAATACCTCACGCTCGCATCCAAGCTACGAAGCCTCTTTGTGCGTGCCTACGGGTATTGCAACTTACGCCTAGCGACCAACGCTCAAGACGAGACCTCACAAGCATGGATGAACAAGATGGGCCAAATGTCCGCCGAAACGACGAAATTCTCCACGGCGTTTATCCAATGGCTCGATAACGTCGACAACCTAGAAGAGCTCATCGAGAACAACGATTCTCTCAAACCGTACCGCTACCACTTGCTTCGGGCAAAGAGCAACGCCGCATACATGCTCAGCGAAAAAGAAGAACAAATCATCGCCAAAATGAAGCAAACGGGAAGCGATGCCTGGTCGCGCCAGCAAGGCATGCTCACCAGCATGCTCGACGTCGAGTACGAAGGCGAAACCATTACGTTGAGCGCCGTCCGCAACAAAGCGCACTCTCCGGACGCCGGCGTACGTAAAAAAGCCTACGAAGCCGAACTCGCGGCCTACAAAAAAATCGAACAATCGATCGCCTTTTCCCTCAACAGCATCAAAGGCGAAGTGAACGAACTGGTCAAGTTGCGCGGCTATGAAAGCCCGCTTCACGAATCCGTCTACAACGCCCGCATGCAACAAAAAACGCTCGATGCGCTCTTGGAATCCATGCGCGAGCATCGTCCGATGTTCCACCAATACCTTCGCCGCAAAGCGAAAATGCTGGGCCACGAAGGCGGCCTGCCCTGGTACGACCTATTCGCCCCGCTTGGCAAGAGCGAACGGGAATTCTCCATCGACGACGCGATGCAGTATGTAATCAAGAACTTCGCATCCTACAGCGACGACTTGGCCAACCTCGCCAAGCGCGCCTACGACGAGGAATGGATCGACTTCACCCCGCGCAAAGGCAAGCGCGGCGGAGCGTTTTGTTTCAATATCCACCCCTTGAAACAAAGCCGCATCCTGACCAACTTCGACGGGTCTTTTTCAAACGTCATCACTTTAGCCCACGAACTCGGTCACGCCTACCACGGCGAACGCATCTTCGAAGAAGAAGTCCTAAACGCCTCCTACACCATGCCGGTCGCGGAAACGGCCTCAACGCTTTGCGAGACCATCGTCAAAAAAGCGGCCATAAAAGATGCGAAGGACGAGGAAAAACTCTTCATCCTCGAGCAGTCCCTGATGGGCACCACCCAAGTTATCGTCGACATTCTCTCCCGCTTCATCTTTGAACAAAACGTGTTCAAGGTTCGCGAAAACACCCCCATCCCCGTTGAAAAACTCAAGACGATGATGGAAGACGCGCAAAAAGAAGCGTATGGAGACGGGATTGACCAAGACAAACTCCATCCTTACATGTGGATCAACAAGCCCCACTACTATAGCGGCGGCTTGAGCTTCTACAACTTCCCCTACGCGTTCGGCCTGCTTTTCGCCAAAGGCATTTACGCGCTGTATCAAGAAAAAGGCAGCGAGTTCGTCCCCGAAATCGACAAGCTGCTTCAAATGACCGGCAAGATGGACGTCGAAGACGTTGCCCAAATGGTCGGCATCGACGTCACCAAACGCGAGTTTTGGGACAAATCGCTCGCGGTCGTCAAAGAAGAAATCGACATGTTCATGGAACTCACCGAATAATGGAAAGACGCCCGTCCGGGCGTCTTTTTGTTTGCAAAGAGACCTTCATGCGCTATAATTAGAGTATCCAGATTTGAAGGAGGAAGGGCATGGACCTTTTGGAAAGCTTGAACCGACTGGTCGTTGAGTATGCGCAAAAGATCGACAAGAACGTTTCACTGGATATGTCGTTAAAGTTCGTCGACGTCCCTACCGCGTACGACGTTCAAATCTCGGAAGGAAAAGTCGCCGTCCAACCGAGCGACGAATCTCCGAAAGATGTGCATTTCACTTTGAGCAAAGACCTTTTCGAACAAATCCTGAGGGGCGATATCGAAGCGTTCACCGCCGCGGCGAAAGGCGACTTTCGTGAAGAAGCTCCCCTCGACTGGCGTGTGGGGAATTCGTTTTCGCCGGAAAAACTGAAGCATATCTATCATTTCCTCATGTATTTTTTCACCGAAAGCCCCGTCAAAGTGACAAAGATTGGCGAACAATACGCCCGCAAAGTTCATGGCGCGCTCGCGATTCCCCTTTATTACCACGAAGGGCTCAGAAGCGCCTGGTACATGATCAAACCCGGCGAGCAACTCAACGAGGAAGGCGACAAGAACCCCTTCGAACAAGCGATGATTGTCTTGCAGGGAGAGGGACAGGCCAAGTTTGCCGGCGAAGAAATGCGCGTACGTAAAAACCGTGCCTATCACATTCCCAAAGATAGCGAACACGTCGTCTATAACGACGGAGAAGAAGACATCGTCCTCATTTTCCTGGCGTATGGAAAAGGTGCGTAAAAGGCGGAGATTCCGCCTTTCTTCTTTTTGCGCAAGAAAGTCCGGCCACACGCTTGCAAAACCCGTACGCATTGATTATAATATGTGTAACACGTCGAGGAGAACCATGCCGCCGACCACCAAGGCATCTTAGAGAGGAGCACATTGCTGAGAGTGTTCCATGCCGGAGTTTGCGGTTTCACTCTCTAAGTGGCGCTAATCCCGTCCGTATGCCTGCGTTAAAGGCTTGAGCGCTTTGGAAATAAGGTGGTACCGCGGCAACGTTCGTCCTTAATCGAGGACGATTTTTTATTTGAAACGAAGGAGTGATTGGATGGACATCCAAAAACGTATCGACGAACTGGAAACGGCGTTGAAAAAGGAACTTGAAAACGTCAAGACCATGAACGATCTGCAAAACGTCAAATCGAAATTCTTGGGCAAAAAGGCGGAGATTTCCGGGTTCATGAAACACATGAAGGACTTGCCCAACGAAGAAAAGCCCGCCTTCGGCAAAGCCGTCAACGAAGGCAAGCAGCGCTTGAGCGGTTTGATTGAAAACAAGCGTGAGGAACTTCGCAAGGCGGCGATTGAGGAGAAGCTTCGCAAAGAGACCGTCGATGTGACGCTTGACGCGCCCGATTATGCGCCGGGCGGCGTGCATATTCTCAACCGTATCGTGGAGGAAATCGAAGACTTGTTTGTCGGCATGGGCTATAAAATCAAAGAAGGCCCGGAAATCGAGACCGACGAGATGAACTTCGAAAAGTTGAACTTGCCCAAAGACCACCCTGCGCGCGACATGCAGGATTCGTTATACATCACCAAAGAACTGCTTTTGCGCACGCACACTTCGCCGGTGCAAGTGCGCACCATGCTTGAATACGGCGGAAAAAAGCCGGTCAAGATTATCTGCCCGGGCAAAGTGTATAGGCGCGACGACGACGATGCGACCCACAGCCATCAGTTCCTGCAAATCGAAGGGCTCGTCGTCGACAAGCAAACGACCATGAGCGATCTCAAGGGCACGCTTCTTACCATCGCCCGCGCCATGTTTGGCGAAAAGAGGGAGATTCGCCTGCGTCCTTCGTACTTCCCCTTCACCGAACCGAGCGTCGAAGTCGACGTGACCTGCGCCAACTGCGAAGGAATAGGCTGCGGCATCTGCAAGCAGACGGGATACATCGAGATTCTCGGCGCCGGCATGGTCAACGATTTTGTCTTGCGTCAAAGCGGCTACGATCCCGATGTTTATCAAGGCTTTGCCTTCGGTGTCGGCATTGAACGTGTCGCCATGCTCAAATATGGCATCGAAGACATCCGCCATTTTTACACCAACGATTTGCGCTTTAACACCCAATTCAAATAATACCCCCGTGTTTTAAAGGAGGAATACTATGAAAGTCTCACTATCGTGGCTGCAAGAATACGTTTCCTTAGAAGGCATCACCCCCGACGAACTGGCGTCGACGTTGACTCTTCGCAGCCAGGAAATTGAAAATGTCTACAACCTCGTCGAAGCCGACACCCTCATCATCGGAGAAGTCCTTGACGTTTCCAAGCATGAAAAAGCGGACAAGTTGAGCGTGTGCCGTGTGGATACCGGCAAAGACAAGCTGCAAATCGTCTGCGGCGCCCCCAATGTCGCCAAAGGACAAAAAGTCGTTGTCGCCTTGCCCGGCGCAACCCTTGCGGGCGGGTTGCGCATTGAAAAAACCACGCTTCGCGGTGTTGAAAGCAACGGCATGATTTGTTCGCTCAGCGAACTCGGCATCGAGTACAAATACCACCACGAAGACGGCATTCACGTCCTTGCGGACACCGCACCGGTGGGAGAGGACGCCCTGGAATACCTATCCCTAAACGATACGGTCGTCGAACTCGACTTGACGCCGAACCGCTCCGACCTTTTAAGCATGCACGGCGTCGCTTACGACGTTGCGGCCATTTATGACCGCAAATTGAAGTTGCCGATGCCGGAAATCATCACCGCCAACCAAGACAACCCCTTCACCATCGAAACGGACACCGAAAAATGTCCGAGCTATTATGCGCGGATTTTAGACAACGTCACCATCGCACCCTCGCCGAGATGGCTGCAAGCGCGCTTGATTGCAGCCGGCATCCGACCCATCAACAACGTCGTCGACATCACGAACTATGTGATGATCGAGACCGGACAGCCCCTCCATGCGTTCGATTTGGAGACGCTCACCTCCGAGAAAGTGCTGGTGCGCGAAGCGAAACAAGGCGAAACGTTCGTCACCTTGGATGAAGAAAAACGCACCCTTGAAGAAGGCGACATATTGATCACCGACGGGCAAAAGCCCATCGCGCTAGGCGGCGTCATGGGCGGTCTTGACACCGAAGTGAGCGATTCGACGGTAAGCTTGCTTTTGGAGTCGGCGACGTTCGACCCCCGTCAAATCCGCCGCACTTCGAGCCGTTTGGACCTCCGCAGCGAGTCCTCGATCCGCTTCGAACGCGGCGTCGACCCCGAGAAGACCCGCTACGCCTTAGACCGTGCCTGCGCGTTTTTGGCGACGTACGCCAAAGCGAGCATCCGCAACGGCGTGCGCTATTTCGACAACCACAAAAGGAAAAAGCGCATCATCCCGATTACGCTGGATAAAGTGAACAAAGTCTTGGGGTCATCCTACAGCGTTAACGAGGTTCAAAACGTCTTCGACCGCCTCGATTTTTCGTACGAAGAAAAAGAAGGGCGTTTCCTCGTCGAAGCGCCGTCTAGGCGCGTCGACATTCAAACCTACCAGGACCTCATTGAAGAAATTGGCCGTCTCAAAGACTACAACGAACTCCCCGACACGTTGCCAAGCACGGTTTCCGTCGGCGCTTTAAGCCCCTATCAACAATTCAAACGGAAGATTCGCTCCACGCTAAGCGCACTCGGGCTAAGCGAGGCCATCACTTATGCGTTGCGCGAAAAAGAGCGCATCAACGACTTAACCCGCGAGAACGAATCCCCGGTCGAACTCTCCAAGCCCCTAAGCAAGGCGCATCATGCGCTTGTGCTTACGCCTTTGACGGGACTCTTCGATGTTGTCGCCTACAACAAGGCGCGCAAACAAGAAAGCGTCCATCTCTTTGAAATCGGCAAGCGCTACCGCAAGAACGAGGAGCCCGAACGTCTCGGCATCGCCATGCACGGGCCCTACCATCCGCGTCATTGGCAGAAGACTCCGCCGACCGATTTCTTCACCGTAAAAGGTGTTGTTGAAGCGCTCCAAAAAGCCTTGCGCCTTCCCGAACTCGATTATGAAAAGACGACCATCGACAACTACCACCCTCATCAGACCGCCGTCGTCAAAGCCGGCGACACGACCCTTGGCCATATCGGAAAAGTCCACCCCGAATACGCCGAGCAATACGACCTTGAGGATGTCTACCTTGCCGAGCTTGCAATCGACAAACTCTATTCGGTGGCCGAAAAAGACGCAACGTACCGCACCGTTGCGAAGTATCCGCACATTTCGCGTGATTTGGCGCTGGTCGTAGACGCCGACCTTCCCGCCGGCGAGCTGCTCAAGACCGTCGAGCGCACCCTTGGCGAACGCTTGAGCGAAAGCCGCGTTTTCGATGTGTTCACCGGAAAGACTATCGGCGAAGGCAAGAAGTCCTTGGCCATCCGCTTGATTTTCGAGGCGCGCGAGGAAACGCTGCAATCGAGCGATGTCGACGCGGACATCGAACGCGTCGTCGAAGCGCTGAAAGACACCCACGACGCCCGCCTGCGCTAACCCAACGCCCGTTGGACAACACGTCCTTCGGGCTTTTTTTATGCCCTTTTAAGGGCTTGTTTTAGACAAAAAACATTTTTTTGTGAAAACGGTTGTATTATAAATTTTGGTTTGTTACAATTATAACGTAATGAAAACACTTTCAGGAGGGTGTATATGAAAATAGGTGTCCCTAAAGAGATCAAAAACAACGAAAACCGTGTCGGCATCACCCCCGCGGGCGTCAGTCTGCTGGTTGAAAACGGCCACGATGTCTTTGTCCAAAAAACGGCGGGCCTAGGCTCCGGCATTCATGACGAAGAGTTCGTCAGCGCCGGCGCAAAGATGGTCGACACGCCCAAAGAAGCTTGGGCGCAAGAGATGGTCATCAAAGTCAAAGAACCGCTTCCCGAAGAGTATCAGTATTTCCGTGAGGATTTGATCATCTTCACGTATCTGCACTTGGCCGCAGAAGAAGAATTGACGAAACATCTCGTGGAATCAAAATGCAAGGCCATCGCGTATGAAACCGTCCAAATCGGCCGCGATCTCCCCTTGCTTCGTCCTATGAGCGAAGTTGCGGGACGCAGAGGCACCATTGTCGCCGCGACGCAGCTTGAAAAGCATCGTGACGGACGCGGCGTGCTCCTCTCAGGCGTACCGGGCGTCAATCGCGGACATGTCGTGGTCATCGGCGGCGGCGTCGCCGGCGTCAGCGCCGCAAGAATGGCGGTCGGACTCGGTGCGCGCGTTACGATTGTCGAACTGAACGAACTGCGCATGCGCGAACTCGACAACATGTTCAACACCGATGTCACCGTGTTGAAATCCAACCCCTTAAACATTGAAAACGCCTTGAAAACGGCGGACGCCGTCATCAGCACCATTTTGATTCCCGGCGCCAAAGCCGCGAAAATTGTGACCGAAGACATGGTCAAGAAGATGCCCGAAGGCAGCGTCATCGTCGACATCTCCATCGACCAAGGCGGCTCTGTCGAAACGATTGACCGCATCACCACCCACGACAACCCCGTATACGAAAAGCACGGCGTCATGCACTACAGCGTCGCCAATATGCCGGGTGCGGTGCCAAGGACTTCCACCTTCGCCTTGACCAACGCAACCATTCCTTACGCGGTTGAAATCGCAAACAAAGGCTACAAGCAAGCTTGTCTCGACGATGAGGCGTTGCGTAAAGGCATAAACGTCCTTGACGGACACGTTGTCTACAAAGCGGTTGCCGATGCGTTTAACTATCCTTATGAAGACGTTATGAAAGTATTGAAGTAATCTAAATCGAAAGCGGTGAGCCTCGCTCACCGCTTTTTTCATAGTGTTGCAACCGCGTGTATGTTATAATTTGATTGGTGATACTATGCGAAATCTTTACGACCACACATTGAAATC
>PUOX01000012.1 GCA_003552925.1 Mollicutes bacterium
ATGTTGTTTTCTTTGAAGACCATGTCGCGGATTTGCTTGATGGCGGCTTCGGCTTGTTCTTTGACGTCTGCGACGGTGGTGCCTTCTTGGTTCAACAGTTCGCGCACCGCGTTCAGTTTCTCGCGGATCTCGTCGTCGACGCCCCACATGACACGCGGAGGCGCGGTGACGCCTTTTTCCTCAAGATAGGGAAAGAACAGCTGTTCTTTCCTGGCGTAGTGCTTCTTGACTTCATTCAAACGGTCGAAGCCGACGCGAAGCATCAAAATCGCGTGGTTCCCTTCCTGTTTCAGGTAGGGGACAATCTCTTCGTCGATCAAACGCTCGATCCGTTCGTTCTCCATTTCCATAACTTGCAAGGGATGGCCAATCCTCCGCTTTTTCTTGCCGTGTATGTCTTCGACCGCCGTGCCCATGATGTCGGCGTGCACGTCGCAAAGCTTTTGGATTTCTTCGACGTCCATGCCCTCTTCGACCAAGGCCTGTTCGAGGCGGGAGATTTCTTCGGTGCTTACACTGCCGAATTCTTCGGCGAATTCTTGTTTCACGGTTTCGAAGTCTTCGCCTTCGTGCAATCTTTTGATCAAAGCCTTCAGTTTTTCCTGGCGGGCTTTTTGGTTGTTGTTGATGAGTTCGCTCATAGATATCCTTCCTTTCACCTACTATTGTAAAAGGGAAACGAAATGAGGCCCACCGAAACGATACACTTTCTAATTAGTGGAAGATTTTACTCGCTATTTGCAATCATTCCCAGTCCAAAAGTCGTTTTTCGCCCTGTAACTCGCGGATGTCGGTGACATCCTGCGAAGCCTCCAACACGCCTTCGTAGTTCCCTTCTTCATCGCGCACGGCAAAATAGCGGATGTGCAAAAAGCGGCCTTTGAAGGTGATCCAAAACTCGGCGGTGTCTTTTTGTCCGTTTTTGAACGCCTCGACGATTTTTTCGACCATGTCGACGCTTTTTGGGGGATGGCAATGCTTGACGAGCCGGCCGATGATCGAGGGGCTTCTTGGGAAATGCCGTTCGGCGCGGTCGTTGAAATAGCGCACGCGGTCGTTTTTGTCGACGTAGGTGATGTCGACGGGCAAATGGTTCATAAGGAGCGTAAGCTGCTTGAACGACAGGGTGCCCGTCTTGGTTTTGAAGAAGCCGTCTTCAAAGCTTTCGTCCTCGCTCTCTGTTTCGGGCGGCGTTTTTTCTAAGAAGGTGAAGCCGTATTCGAAGGCTTCCTCGTACATGGCATCAAGCGTCTTCTCATCAAGCGCTTTGTCGGCGACGGGGAAAAGAATCATTTGTTCTTTCTGGGTGAGTCCGTAGATCAAATAGTAATAATCGCCGATGATCTCTTTCATCGTTTGGTCTTTTAAAGAGATTGTTCCAAGTTTGTTCAAAATCTTCTTGATGAGCGTCCGGGCATCGTCGTGAAGCGCCCACATCACTTCCAAAGGCTTTGTCGAGGGGACGCCTTTTTCCATGTTCGGAAACAGGATGTTTTCCTTTTTGACGAACTTCTTTTCGAAATCCAGGCATTTCTCGAAATCCTTGCGCACTTCTTCTACGTTTGGATCCGCATCCTTTTTGAAATACGGCTTCATCGAACGAAGGTGCTCAAGAATCGCCTCGTTTTCTTCAAGGAGCGCTTGGAAAAAGGGGTGCTTGTGCGACGTCATTTCATGATGCTTGAGCCCGGCGCTAAAGAGGTTTACGAACTTGTTCGCCTGCGCCTTGATGGTTGCCACATCCAAAGGCGTGTCTTCGCGGTATTGTTCGACGTAGAACAAATCGACGGGGGTAACGCTTTGGATGTGGTCCTTGTATTCTTCGTAAAGTTGCTTGCGCTCGCGCCCGTCCTTGGTTTCGTTGAAGGCCCGCATGAAGGCGCTTAACGCTTCGATGCGTGCTTTGTTTTTGTGCAAGAGTTCCATATCCATCCTCCTTTGGTTTCAGTCTATCACAAAAGAAATAAAAGTATGTTCAAAACGAGAAGCCTATTCACTTCTTTGAAGATATACGCCTGTTTCGAACTCTTTGTGACAGGGCGGCGCTTTGCGTGGTATAATGACCATTAAGGAAAGAAGGTGGTACTATGAAAACGAGCTATCCGGTCGTCGACAACATCAAAAACACCTACATCGCCAAAAGCCCCATCCACGGGCAAGGGCTTTTCGCCGAGGTCAAGTTCGCCAAGGAAAGTGTGCTCGGCTATTTGGACGGGCAAAGGATGTCGTGGGACTTTTTCGATTCGCTGAAGAAGCTCTACGACGAACAAGGCGACCATCTTTACGGCGAATGGAACGCCATCGACGAGAACACCTTGCTTGTCCGGGCGATCCGCACCAAATACGGATTCATCAACCATTCGCGGAATCCGAATGTCGAAATCCGCCATTGCCCGATGCGCCTGGTGGCTTTAAAAGATATCGCCATCGATGAAGAATTGACTCTTGATTACCGAAAAGAGCCCCTCAGGAAGGAGTACCTCGACGGACATGGAAAATCCTACCTCTAAATACACCCTGACGTTTTACAACGTGCAACCTCTCACCTTTTCGCTGACGTTCATGAAAACTTTGAACCGGACCACCATGCAAAAAGACACAATCGACGCGTACAGTGCGGACGCCCCCCGGTGGCTAAAGTCTTTTCAAAACCTCGGCAACGCCTATCAATCGCTCACTCCGCTTTCAATCCGAAAACCTTCGATGGAAACGCTGCGCGAAGATTTCCGAAAACCGGAGTTCATGGTGCGAAAGAACCATTCTTTGGAGACGTTTTTAGACGAAGGCGAAACGGACGTTTCGCTTCTTTTTGACCGCCACACGCAATATTTCTTGCTGTGTTATAAGATACGACTGGAGATAAGCGAACCGGAGCTCCGCACATTGATTGAAACGCCTGAAACCGCGGACAAATCCGACCTTTACAACACCGTCCGCAACTTGATGGTGCGCGAACACGAAACCGACGCCATCGGAAAATACGCAAAAGCGGTCGAAACCGAAACGCTAAAGGTCGTCCATCAATTCCTCAAAGAATCATACCGCTTGAAACACATCGACGATGACGCCGTCTTTGTACAGACGAACACCGGAAACCTCACCGTCATGCTTTCAACGCCAAAAGGCGGTTTGGAGGCGTTTGAAAAACCAATTCTTACGCTCAACGACCACGCCGAACGCCGGGACTACCACGGCGATCCCGTGCGCTTGAAAGACGGCACCGTCTATTATTTCAACGGACGCTTCCACACCATTCTTTTAGGCGAGGCAAGCGATGAAGACCGCTTCATGCCGATACAGTTCCACATGCAGTATATGTGGATGTATGCACTCAAAATGTATGCGCTGATGGAATATGTCAACCGGGAGATTCTCATCAAGCATTCGACCAAAACCTTGAAAGACCTCAATCAAATCATCGACAACATCATCCAAAAGGTTCAGCATCTCTCGCTGTTCCACAGCAATTTCAAGCGCGCCATCGAAAGCGACAACAAAAACATCTACGCCGAAATTGAAACGCTTTGGCACATCGACGAGACCTTGCAGGGCACCGAAGAATACATGAACAACTTCAAAGACTACTTAAGCCGCAAGCATCTCACACACTCAAGCCGGGCGAACCGGCGCCAAAGCAACATTCTCTTCGTGCTCTCGATGATTCAGCTCTTCTCTTTGATCGGCGTTTGGAGTTCGTACCTTTCTTTGCTCGACCAAACCGATTTCGAAGCCCCGGGGTTTTTCCTGCGCGTTTTCGGCTCCCAAGAAAACCTCATGCGCTTCAACATGGCCTTGCCGCTGATTTTTCTGTTTTTCATTCTCGTGCTCTTCGTCAACGGCTACGTAAGAAACGCCAACAAGCTCTGAACCTCCAAAAAACACCGCGTTTTCGCTAAAACGAAAATGCGGTGTTTTTGTATGGTTGCGTTTTTACAACGAATCACTCGCCGGTGACGGCGACGAACGCGCCGTTTTCATAATCGGGATTCCATGAAGGGCCCCCGAAAAAGTGGATGTTGACGTCCATAAACGGATTGTTGAGGTTCATGGTGGTTAGAGTGTTGTAATTTGTACCCAACGTCAAGCGCTCGTTTAGGCCGTAATCGTAATAGGTGATTTCATAAGCTGTCGCACCGCCATCGAGTTCTTCCATCGTATAGAACAAGTCTTCCGGCACCGCATAGCCCTTGTGATTTGTATTGGTGACGGCGGCGTTGGTGCCCACAAGCACGCTTTCGCCTTCGTAGGTCGCAAAGGTGACGCCGTTATAAAACTTTCCATCGATGAAATCGTACTCAAAGGGAACCAAGACAACGCCTGAATAATGTACGACGCCATACTTGCCGTTACGTTCAAGAACCACCGTTTCTTCTTCGTCCAACGTTACTGAGCTCGTTGTGGAGAAAACTTCGTTCAAGTCCTCATCCAAAATCGCATTACGGTCCATGTTGATGAAGTACTCATCGTTCAAACTGCGTAAGTGATGATACTGAAGCCCATCGAGAGAATAGACGATGTTGCCGTCTTTGTCCAAAACCACCTCGCGCATCATACCTTCGGGCAATCGGTTGGATATGGGCATCATCGCCGCGTATCCGTAGCGAACTTGTCCCTCTTCGTCCATGAATTGGTCGACAAATTGTATGATATAATCCGGCGTCGTGATCGAACGCGCTCCCGTGGTCAAATCCACCGAAACAAGCCTATGTACCACGTATTCACCATCGTAGGTGATGGTAAAGTCCATTTCGTTGTCCACCGGCTGAAAATGTTGGTACAGCAAATGCCCATCGAGCAAAAGCTCCACATTTTCCGTATATTGGGTGTCGGGCAACGTGAAACGGCTTACGACTTCGTTGTTTTCATTGTAGACGATGCGATGTCGATCGTGTTCGGACATCGTGTAGCCTTCCAAACCGTAATCGGCCAAATCGATGCGGGTCGTGTCGTCTTCAAAACGATCGCCACGGACGAATTCCGCTTCAAACGAATACTCCGTGCGCGCGCCGGTATCCAAATCGACCTCGTAGGTTTCAACGGTTTTTCTACGTACGCCTTGGTCATAATCGCTTTGCAAAATGTATTCGACCGTTTCCAAATACACGGTTTCGTCATCCGTCTCTTTGATGCGTCCATGAACGTCCATTTGCGCATACTCGTCTCTTGCCAAAACGCTCTTGCCTTGGATGTCAAAGACCTCCGCTTCCCCGCCGGGGTACATCAAGAAGATGTAAGCGCCCATGACGCTGTCCATATCGATCCATACATCGGAAAATTCTGTGGGTTCCAACACGTATTCGCCCAAAGCGACCGACCATACGGCCATTTCGTCTGTCGCGGGATAATATAGTTGTGCCAACCCGACGTTTTGGTAAAAGTTCCAAAGGTTCCCATCGCCTTCATAGGTGGTGTTTTCCACAGAAGACACCGTGCGTTTCTCCGCATAGTCGTATTCCGGGATGTTTTCAATCAGCAACCCCGAACTTATGGCCTCTCCCGCCGTAAGCGACATCCCCTCTCCTTCGACATCACCGTTCGTGCACGCCGAAAGCGTTAGCGCCATCATGACCATGGTGGCTATAAACCATTTCTTCATTCAAATCCCTCCGCATTCACTAATTTTTTTGTATGAAAAAGCACACCGCATCCACGGTGTGACGGTTTCTACTTTTGCGCAAATCCCAAACCTTCCATCAAGCATTCCCCCTCGTTCTTCCCTTTCAGTGTACCACGCCTTCTTGAAAGTTTCCACATCTATTTTTTGCTCAAAGGACTTTGCGAAAGCATTTTTGCGGTTTTCGTATGAAAAAAGCACTTGTTTGACGGTTTTCCGCAAACAAGTGCTATCAGAGCTATTTTTTTGGTTTTTCCCTTTATCAAGAAAGGTGTATTATGCAAACGCGAAACGTTTGTCCGGTTCGATGAGAAGGCGCGCAATCTCATGGTCGTACCCGGGCACAATGGGCGCATGAACCATGATGGCTTCGCCACGTTCAACGCTGACTTCGTAGACAAGGCCGTTGGAAGTGACGGTGATGTTGCCGTTGACATCCGTTCCGTAAAGGGCGGAATTGACCGCGGCGACGTTGTCCAAAAACTCTTGATGCGGATGGCCGTGGGAATTGCCTTCCCCCGCGGAATAGATTGTGGTTGAGGGCGTCATGGCCTCCATGAATGGAAGCGTTGAGGAAGTGGACGACCCGTGATGGCCGGCTTGGTAAACGTCGACATCGAGCGACCATCCCTTGTCGCTTGCGCGATTGATCATGTTGTTTTCTTGCGTTTGTTCGGCATCGCCTGTGAACATGAAACGGACATCGCCATGCGTCAATATGAAACTGATTGAAGCGTCGTGAATGCCGCCAAAATCGGGCACGGGATTTAGAACCTTCAACTCTTTTTGGCCTAGTGTCAGCGTATCGCCGAAACGCGGCTCGTCGTATTCGATGTCGCCGGCGTCGAGCGCGTCGCTTATGGCGGCGTGTACACGGTCGTAGGTTGCGGTGTCGTGAACGTACCCGCTTTTCCAAACCAAGCCGACGTCAAACAAATCAAGCACCACGTCTAGATCGCCGATATGGTCCATGTGCGGATGGGTGCCGATCACAAGATCGATCCGTTCAATCCCCAAATCTTGCAAATAGGGAATCGTCTTGTTTTGAGAGTTCCAATGTGTGCGGCCGGCGTCGATCAAGATGTTGTAGTTCGCGCCTTCGATGAAGGTCGCGTCGGCTTGCCCCACATCGATATAATGGATGGTGATGGAATCTAAAGGAGCAGGTTCATCGTTGTTGTCTCCATTTTCACCGTTATCGCCATTATCACCGTTGCCGCCATTGTCATCGTTATCGTCCGCCGATTGAAACACGGCTTCAATGACCATGCTGCGTTCGACGGTGAACGTAGTCGAAGCGTCTTCGCTAAGGACGGATTCGGTCGTGGTTTCATACCAGTGAACGAACTCGTAGCCATCTTCATAACTGTCAAGCGTTAACGTAGCCTCTTCTCCATCGGCCACTGCGTCGCCCGGAGTCAGCGTATACTCGAAATCAATGTTCGCGTTAACCGTGATGGAGTGCATGGTGGGTTGAGGATCCATAATTTGGCTCCGATCACATGCAGCAACGGTAAACATCATCACAATCAGCGTTAAGAAAGTCAGCGTCTTTTTCATTTTTATCACCTTTGTTTAACTCATTACATCTGAAGTAATGAAGATTCCGCATGAATCAACATTTTCGATGTTTCCCATTTAAGCATACCACAATAGTCCGCACAATAGGTGAAAAACACACATTTCTGAACGATTATTAAAAAGAGAGTGGCGTGTGCCACTCTCAATTTATCCGTTTTGCATGACCTTTAATCAATCAGCGATAGGAAATCGTCATGAAGAATGACAAGCTTTTGGTAAGCCGGAGAAGAGTCGTAAAGGAAGCCGTAAAGAACTTCGTCAGAGTATTCGGTGGCATCGCTTGTAAAATAATCGGGCAATGTGCCGGTGATGTTGCCGTTGTTGGCGCCAAGTTGGAAGCCAATATAGTACCCGTCATAGTTTTGGTTATCCAACCCGTCTGTGTCATGCGCTATCCGCAAATAGTTGGTCGCACCGGTTCCGGCCAATCTTGCCCAAAAGCCGTCAAACTTGATGAGTTGACCGTTTCTGTAATCGGCGTTGCTATAGTCGGCCCAATCGATGTCGGTGGCGTTAGAAGTATCGAGATTCATGTCGTTACCGGAAGAGACAACTTCAAGGCTTGCAAGTTCTCTCACTTGCGCAATGCCC
>PUOX01000030.1 GCA_003552925.1 Mollicutes bacterium
CTTACCAACCACGGCATCGAGTACGAAGAATACGACGCCTTCTCCTTCTCCATCGGTTCCAACGAGGACGTCGTCATAAACGGCGGCGAATACCTTGACGCCGCCGAACTCTATGGCAACCGTATCTTTGCGGGGTTCAACACTGTCTACCGCGACCTTGATGGGAACTACCAGCCTACGGACGGGACGCTTGGCGGCACCTACAATTTCCCTTCCGGCGACGATGCGCAGTTCGTTACCCGCGAATACCGCGAGTGTAGCGTAGAAGGCGATTGTTTGAACGTCGACGGCGGCGAAAACAACGTCGTTTTGAACCGCGACCAATACTATTCCGAAGAACAAGACCGCGACAAGTTCTTCTCCGACATCTTCAGCGGTTTCCGCCTTATGGATTATTTCTACCAAACCATGAACGCCGAAGTCGACGCCAGCCAGCGTATCACTTCAAGCAATTACGAATCGCTCCTCACAAGCGACGCGAACGAAGGTGTCCTTGGTGAGCTTGAAGGCGATTTGATTGCCAATGAAACCCGTACGCTCGACCAAGACACCATCAAAGACGGCGATTTGTTGGTCGACATTGAAGACAACACCTTAGAGCTTGATGGATATAGCCTCGTTGTCCTAGGCGATTTGACCATTGAAAGCATCGCCGAAATCAACGGTCCCGGCCAAATCTTCGTCTACGGCGATGTGACCATCGAAAACGACCGGAACTTGAAAATTACGGCCAACATCTATTCCACCGGCGACATCTATGTAAATTTCGATTATGAAACCGGATTTGAAATTGTCGCCCAAGGCCAGGCGAACGAAGGTTTCGGCCTCTTCGCCGACGGACACGTCATCATCGATTACTCCCGCACCTACGCCCACCAAAGCGGTGTGCGCATGTCTCTTTTCGTCTTCGCGCGCCAATCGGTCCTCATCAACGCTTCGCTTGACCGCATGGCCTTTGGCGGCGCCATTTACGCACAGGGCCAAGGCGATCCTCTGCCCGATTTCTACATCGACGAAGACGGTGAAGAAACCCCGTTCCGAGGCATTTGGATCAACAGCTACAACGGCACCATCGACCCTGATACCGGCTCTTCAAGCCCCGGTGACGGAGGCGATGGCGGCGGAGGCGGAGGCGGAACTCCGGGCAATCCGGGCGCGAACCCCGGCGGCGGTCGCCCACCTGGCGCCGGACCTCCGGGCCAAAGTGGCGGCGACCACTCCTTCAGCTTCAACTCGCTCTACCAAAGCACCCCGGGGAACAGCCCCTCCGACAATTTGCGCGAATCGTTCGACAACCTTCCCGAATTTTCCAAATTGGTGCTCTATCCGGAACCCGACAAGCTAAGTTCGGAGAAAAGCACCTTCCAATACGAACACCGCGATTGACGAAAAAAGCTCCCGATTCGGGAGCTTTTTGTATGGATTCTGGTCTTCACTCTTCAAGCAAGTCTTTGTATTTCACTATCGGTTTACGCGCCGCTCTCGCTTCGTCTAAGCGACGTACGGGGGTGGTGTAGGGCGCGTTTTTCAAGATGTCGGGGTCTTCTTTCGCTTCTTTGGCGACTTTCTTCATGGCGTCGATGAAAGCGTCCAAAGTCTGCTTGGATTCGTTCTCGGTCGGTTCGACCATCATCGTTTCCTTGAACAAAAGCGGGAAATACACGGTCGGCGGATGGATGTCGAAATCAAGGAGACGCTTGGCGATATCAAGCGTGCGCACGTCGATCGATTCGTCCTTGAGGCCGTCGAAGACGAACTCGTGCTTGCAAATCTTGTCGACGGGGAGCTTGTAGACGTCTTTGAGCGCGTCCTTGACATAGTTGGCGTTTAGGGTGCTCATCTTCGCAATCTCTTTCATCCGCTCTTTGCCGTTGGTGAGCAAATAGGCATACGCCTTGATGACGACGCCGATGTTGCCGAGGAAATGGCTGATTTGGCCGATGGAGTTCTTGCCCTTTCCATCAATCAAGTAAAGGTCGCCGGCCTTGCGGACAACGGGGGCGGGGAGGAAGGGTTCGAGTTCTTTCGTGACGCCGACCGGGCCGCTGCCGGGTCCGCCGCCACCATGAGGCGTCGAGAAGGTCTTGTGCAAGTTGATGTGGGTGATGTCGAAGCCCATATCGCCTGGACGGGCGACGCCTAGAAGCGGGTTCAAGTTCGCGCCGTCGTAATAGAGGAGTCCTCCGGCTTCGTGGACGAGTTTCGAGATTTCAAGAATGTCTTTTTCGAACATGCCGATGGTGTTCGGGTTGGTGAGCATGATGCCGGCGATTTCATCGCTCAAGACTTCTTTGAGGTCGGGGATGTTGACGGTGCCGTCGCTTTCATTCGACTTGACTTCGACGACTTCAAACCCTGCGACCGAGGCGCTGGCCGGGTTGGTGCCGTGCGCCGAGTCGGGGACGATGATTTTTTTGCGCTTGTGATCGCCGCGCGATTCGTGGTAGGCTTTGATGATCATCAAGCCCACATGTTCGCCGTGGGCGCCGGCGAAGGGGTTGAGCGAATACTTCGAAAGCCCGCTGATCTCCGAAAGCATCTTTTGGGTCTCGTAGTAAATCTTCAGCACGCCTTGGACGGTTTCTACCGGCTGGTAGGGGTGCAGCGACGTGAAGTTCTCGTGCGAGGAAACTTCAAGGTTGATTTTCGGGTTGTATTTCATCGTGCACGAGCCTAAGGGGTAAAACCCTTTTTCGATGCCGTGGTTTTTGAAGCTGACGTTGGTGTAGTGCCGGACGACATCGAACTCGCTCACTTCGGGAAGTTGCGGACAGTCGCCGCGCTTGTATTTGTCTTCAAGTTCGTATTCTTTGATCGGACTTTTCGGCAACGTATAGCCTTTGCGTCCTTCTTGCGATTTTTCAAATATCAACTGGCCATAGTATACGGACATTTTATAACTCCCCCAGTGTGCGGATGAGTTCATCCATTTGTTCTTTGGTGCGCTTTTCCGTCACCGCGAAGGTGACGAGGTCTTTTTTGTTTTCGTCGAAACGGCCTTGGGATAGCGGGCCGAGGTAGCCTTTTTCCCGAAGGGCGCGGTTGATCTTCTCGGGGTCCAAAGTCGTCTTCAAGGTGAACTCTTTGAAGAACGGTTTGTCGAAGGCCTGTTCAAACTGCGGCAGCTTCAGAAGCATGTCGTGGAGGTAGTGCGCGTGGTTGTAGGAAATCTGCTGGGCTTCGTAGACGCCCTTTTTGCCCATGGTCGCCATGTAGATGGTCACAAAGAGCGCCATGAGGCTCTGGTTCGAACAGATGTTCGAGTTCGCCTTCTCCCGGCGGATGTGTTGTTCGCGCGCTTGCAAGGTGAGGACGAAGGCGCGCTTGCCGTCTGCGTCTTCGGTGACGCCGCAGATGCGGCCGGGCATCTTGCGCATCAATTTCTTCGTGGTGGCCATATAGCCGATGTAGGGCCCGCCATAGGACAGGGGAACCCCTAAAGACTGCGCTTCGCCGACGGCGATGTCGACGCCGTGTTCGGCGGGCGTTTTCAGGTGCGTAAGCGTCGAGGGGTCGTGGTTCATGATAAAGAGCGCTTTGTGTTCTTTCAAAGCGTCGCTGTACCCTTCGAAATCCTCAATCACGCCGTAGACGTTCGGGTTTTGCACGATCATGCCCGCGGTCTCGCCGTCCAGTTTGTCTTTTAGGTCCGCAAAATCGGTGGCGCCGTCTTTTTCGTCGACGACGACAATCTCGATGCCGCGATAGTGCGCATACGTTTTCACCACTTCGATGACGTTGGGGTTCACGGTGGCGCTTATGAGCACGCGGTTTTTCTTGCGCACGCCGGCCGCCATGAACATCGCTTCGGCGGTCGCCGTGGCGCCGTCATACATCGAGGCGTTGGAGACATGCATGCCGGTGAGCTGGCAGATCATGCTTTGGTATTCGAAAATGTATTGCAGGGTGCCTTGGGACACCTCTGGCTGATACGGAGTGTAGGCGGTCATGAATTCCTGGCGCTCGGTCAAATACGGGATGATGCTGGGCGTGTAATGGTCGTAAGCGCCCGCTCCCATAAACGGGATGAGCGGTTCGTTCATGCCGGCGAGCTTTTTGAAGTGTTCGCGCAGTTCCATCTCGGAGTGCGAACTGGGCAAATCGAGTTCGCATTGCTTGAGCTCGTCGGGAATTTCCGCAAACAAGTCGTCGATCGAATCCACGCCGATGGTTTTCAGCATTTCATCGATGTCTTGGTAGGTATGCGGCAAATACTTAAACATCAAGAAGCCTCCTATTCTTTGCTCATGTTTTCGTACTCTTCGGCGCTCATCAGGTTGTCGAGTTCGCTTTCGTCTTCAAGTTCGACCTTGACGATCCAGTTTTCGTAGGGGTCTTCGTTTAGAAGCTCCGGCGAATCCTCAAGATCCTCGTTCACGTTCACAACGACGCCGCTTACGGGCGCGATGACGTCGGAGGCGGCTTTGACGGACTCGATGGCGGCGAATTCTTCACCTTGTGCGAGTTCGTCGCTTTCCTCGGGAAGTTCGATGAATACGATTTCGCCTAATGCATCTTGCGCGTAGTCGGTGATGCCGATGTACGCGTGACCTTTTTCAACCTTGACCCATTCGTGTGTTTCTGTGTAGTAGAGATCCTTGGGGAATTTCATACAATCACTCCTATTCTTTTTCTTTTATTTTTGGCTTTTCTTGTAGAACTGTTTGTTGCGGACGGCAACTCGGACAAAGCGTTTGCGAACCTTGACGCTTAGCTCGGTGCCCTTTTTTGTGTGCGGTTTGTCGATCAGCGCCATGGCGACGGCCTTGCCAAGCGACGGCGCTAGGTATCCGCTGGTGACATGACCGACTTTGGCGTCGCCGGCGAACACTTCGTAGCCTTCGCGGATGATGCCCTTGTCCAGAAGCTCAAGACCGACGACGCGACGTTTCAGCCCTTCGGCCTTTTGCGCGGCGAGGGCGTCTTTGCCGATGAAGCGCTCTTTCGACAAGTCAACCGCAAAAGAATATCCGGCTTCAAGAGGGGTGATGTCCTCTGAAATCTCATGCCCGTACAAGGGAAGCGCGACTTCGAAACGCAATGTGTCACGGGCACCGAGGCCACACGGCTTTAAGGCGTCGTTTTCTTCAAGCAAACGGGCAAACAGTTTGCGCACGGCTTCGTGGCCGCCATAAATCTCAAATCCGTCTTCGCCGGTGTACCCGGTTCTTGAGACCAAAAACTCTTCACCGTTAATAGAAATTTCGTCAAAAGTGAAAAAGCGGATGTCTTTGAGGTTCGCTTCGGTGTAGGCTTGCAAAATGCTCTCGGCGTTTGGGCCTTGCAAAGCGATCTCGCTGTATTCATCCGATTTGTTCAACACGGTCGCATCAAACGTGTTTTGCTTGTTGATCCATTCGAAGTCCTTGTCGGTATTGGCCGCGTTGACGACAAGCAGATAATGCTGGTCGTTGTGCTTATACACCAGCAAATCGTCCACGACGCCGCCGTCATCGTAGCATAAAAATCCATAAAGTATCTGTTTGGCGGTCATCGAGCGGACGTTGTTGGTGAAGATATAATCAACGAAATCCGTGGCTTCTTCGCCGACAATGGCGATTTCGCCCATATGCGAGACATCGAAAACCCCGGCCTGGTTGCGGACGGCATGGTGTTCTTCTTTCAAGGACGAATATTCGACGGGCATGTCATACCCGGCGTATTCGGTCATTTTGGCGCCAAGGCGAAGGTGTTCGCCGTGAAGTGCGGTTTTTTTCATAGTAGTCTCCTTTCGAAAATATCGTTCTGCATAAAAAAACGACATACTTGTAAGCCCTAACAGTTACTAATTATAGACCATATCGCGCACATTGGCAAGCGCTTGCAATTGGAAATTCACAACTTTTGACGCGGCCCGATAGGTACTAGGGAGTTTTATTATTTCATACTATGTGCTACTATAAAAAGACAGGGGCATTAGGGGTGTTAAGTATGCGCAAAATGCACAAAGACACATTCAAGGTCATTTCCATATATGTCATCTTCGGGACGGTCTGGATAGTCCTTTCGGACTGGCTGCTTTTGAATTTGCGTCCGGACTTGGAGGATTTTTACTATTACAGCCTCATCAAAGGCCTAGTGTTCGTAGCGCTTTCCGCGCTGATCATTTTCTTCACCTTGCGCGTGCAAGAAAACCGCTACGATCATTTGCAGAAAAATTTGGGCGCGCAAACAAACGCCTTGAAAAATTACGAGGAAATCCTTTCCTTGCAAAGAAGCATGCTTCACGACCTCATCGACGAAGCGCCGCTTCCGATGATTCTCCACGCGGAAAACCAGCAAATCCTCCGCATCAGCAGGCATTTCCGTGACACCACCGGCTACAGTTTGTCGGAGATTCCAACCATCCGCGCCTGGGTCGAACGCGCTTATACGCAAAAGCGCGAAGAAATCTACGAACACATCATCCGTTCCTACAATCACAAAAAGAACACGTACGAAGGTACCTTCACCATTTCGACCAAAAACAGCGAACGACGCTATTGGGACTGGTATTCCGCCTACATCGGCCGTGACGAACAAGGACTGCGCAACTATGTCGCCATCGCCATCGACATCACCGAACAGACCCAAAAAGAAAAAGACCTCAAACATTTGAGCTATCACGACGATTTGACGAATCTCTACAACCGCCGCTACTACAACCAAATCATGGAGCTTTACGCCGACAAGAAAGGCAGCGGCGTCTTCTTGGCCGACATCAACGGTCTCAAACTGGTGAACGACGTTTTCGGACACCACGAAGGAGACAACCTCCTGCGCGAGTTTGCGAATCTCTTGCGGGAACATCTCCCCAAAGACAGCCTCATCGCCCGCATCGGCGGCGATGAATTCGTCGCCGTCATCCCGAAATTCGAAACGCGCGACATCAAAGGAACCATCCATTCCATCCGCAGCAAAATCAAACGGTCCACTTCTTCTATGGCGCCTTTCCTATCAGCCGCCTTCGGCTATAGCAAGAAACCCGACAACGCTTCTTTGAAGCAATCGTTCCTCCGCGCCGAAAACATGCTGTACAAAGACAAGGTCCACGAATACCACATGCAAACGCGAAGCGTCGTGCGCGCCTTGCTTGAGAAGCTCTACGAACAAACCGACGAAAGTCCACGGCATTTGAAACGCCTTCACAACCTCGCCATCAAGTTCAGTCAGAAGATGGAGCTCTCTCCGCAGGACAAGCGTGAACTGTTCATGCTGATCGATTTGCACGACATCGGAAAAATCAGCCTCGACCGCGAGATTTTCGACCCCGAGGTTAATTTGACCATCGAACAGCGCGAAGAGTTGAAGCGGCACCCCGAAATCGGCTACCGCATCGCTAACGCTTTGCCCCGCCTTAAAAACGTCGCCTACGCCGTTTTGACGCATCATGAGAACATTGACGGCTCCGGCTTCCCGTTCGGGCTCAAACGCGACTCCATTCCGTTATCTGCGCGCATCTTCCGCATCCTCGACGCTTACGACGAAATGAGGCATTCAAACGGCCGGCGCAAAACAAAAAAAGAAGCGCTTGAAGCACTTCTTTCCAAAAGAGGCATCTATTACGATGCCGAACTTCTCGACACGTTCATAGACGCCATCAATGCATAAAAAAATACCAGCAGTCGGAGTCGAACCGACACGGACTAACGTCCACCAGATTTTGAGTCTAGCGCGTCTACCAGTTCCGCCATGCTGGCCTATTAGGTATTATAACAAATCTTTCCAAAAAAGAAACGGTTCACGTTTCTTTTTTTTGATTTTTTTCAAAAGCCTCCTGGTAGGCTTCGTTGTACACGCATTTGAAGGTGTCGATGACTTTTTCCAAATGGTGCACGGTGTAAATGCGGGCAAGATTTTCGTCCTTGTGGACAATCGCGTCGTAAATGCGCTTGTGTTCGCCCACGCGGTCGTAGGTGGAGGGTTCGGTCACTTTGGTGTAATTCGGCCGGAGCGTCTTTTGCAGCACGTCCCAGATGATCAGGTGGATGTTGTGCAAAAAACGGTTCTTCGAGTATTTCGAAACCAAGAGATGGAACTTTTTGTCCAGTTCAAAGAAATCGCCGTCTTCTTCCAAATGCTCCATGCGGTCGATGATTTTCCCGAGCTTGCGCGTGCCGGCTTCGGTGATGTTTTGCGTGCAAAGCTGCACGCTCAAAGAATCGAGCGCGCGGCGAAGCTCCATAAGCTCGAGATAATCCGTGTTGTGCAGAAGGGTCGGCGTGAACACGGAGAGGTAATTGTCGTTTTTCGGGCGATTCACATACGTGCCCCCGCCTTTTTTCTTGTTGACGAGGCCGATCGCCGAAAGTTTTTCGATGCCCGCGCGCACGCTGACACGGCTTACTTTCAAGGTCTCGCCCAATTGTGCCTCCGAAGGGAGACGTTCGCCGGGTTTGTATTCGCCGCTTATGATCAGTTCTTCTATGTAGTCGTACACTTTTTGGCTTTTGCTTTTTCTTTTCATGGCGGTTCCTCCTACCATAATATCAAAAACATTATAGCATATCGGAGGCGGAAAATGAACAAGTTATAATACAACATTTTTTTCTTTTCAAAAAAAACCCTCTTTCATAGAGGGTTTGCGACTCATTTCTTTTTGTCGAACTTACAGGTGTTGACGCCAAAAATCTTGTAAATGCCGCACCAGCTAATCGATGCGGTGACGCCCAAAATCACGGCGGGAATCAAAAGCCAAAGCCAGGCGTTTTGTAAAATGGCGGCCAAAACGATGAGTACGATGGCGATGATGTAACGAATGGTTTGATCGACTTTTCCTACATTGCTTTTCATCTCATACACCTCTTTTATTGGTTGTTTTTTTCACACTTTATTTGGTTGCAGGCAATCTGCAAGGGGTCCCATACAGGAGAAAAGGGCGGAGTGTACGCCAAATCCATGTTGGAAAACTCCGTGACGTCCATCTTGGCGTGCAAGGCGGCGGCCATGACGTTGATGCGATGGGCGACGCCTTTTTCGCCGACCATCTGCGCGCCCAGAAGACGGCAGTTTTCCGGATTGAAGAAAACTTTGACCTTGATTTTTTTCATCCCCGGATAATAGCCCGCATGCGAAGGTGCGGTGATGGTCACGCTTTGGACGGGGATGCCTTCCCGCTTTGCCTCGGTTTCGTCAAGACCGGTCTTCGCCACTTCGAGCGAGAGCGCCTTGAGCACCGTCGAACCGACGACTCCGTTAAACCGTTTGTCGTCTCCGGCGATTTGATGGGCGACGACGCGCCCGCACTTGTTGGCGTGCGTGCCGAGCGGAATGTAGGCGTTTTCCGCTTTGAGCCGATGCGGCACGCTCGCGCAGTCCCCGGCGGCGTAGATGGAAGAGACGTTGCTTTCCATGCGGTCGTTGACTTGGATGGCGCCGTTTTTGTGCCTTTTAACACCCGTATTGTCCAAAAACGACGTATTGGGGGAAACACCGATGGCTTCGACAACCACATCGGCGTCGATGTTGGAAGCGTCGGTCACAACATTTAAGGTATCGCCGCTTTGTTTGTAGGCTTTGAGGGTTTCGCCGAGATGAAGCTTCACACCCGCTTCTTTCAAGGCCTCTTCCACGGTTTCGCCGATCTCCGCATCAAAGCCCGGTAGGACGCGGTGTTCGCGTTCGATGAGGAAAACCTCCTTGCCCATCTCGACCAGCGCTTCGGCGACTTCGACGCCGATGTATCCGGCGCCGACGACGGCCACTTTTTTGGAGCTTTCCTCATGAAGAGCCTTTTTGAGCCGTTTGGCGTCCTCTAACGTGTTGAGGACATGGATGTTTTTGCTTTCGCTTCCCGGGACGTCGAGGCGAATCGCCGACGCTCCGCTTGCCACAAGCAACGCGTCGTACGTTTCGTCGCGAAGGTTGTTGTCCGGGGTTCTGATTTGCACTTTCTTCTGCTCTGTGTCGACACCGACTACTTCGTGGTAGGTGTGGACGTTGATGCCGCGCTTTTGAAACTCCGCGGCGCTACGCGCGACCAAGGCGTCCGCATCTTTGATGACGTCGCTAAGATAGTAAGGCATGCCGCATGCTCCATAGCTCACATCCGGCCCCTTTTCGTATACGTCGATGGTCGCATCCGGACGCAATCGTTTCAATTTGCTTGCGGCGCTCATTCCGGCGGCCACGCCGCCGACAATCACAATGCGCATGGAATCCCTCCTTACTTTTATTGTACCATACAAAGGTACTGTGCAAGCGATTTTCGCAAGAAAAAACGTCCGAAATCGGACGTTTTAGTTGATGAGTGCGGTTTCTTTGAACTGGTTGGTGTAAAGCTGGTAATAGTGGGCGCGGTTGTGCAAGAGTTCTTCGTGCGAACCGGCTTCGATGATTTTTCCGTGTTCGAGGACAAGGATTTTGTCCGCGTTGACTATCGTCGAGAGCCGGTGCGCGATGACAAAGGAAGTTCGTCCGCGCATGATCACTTCGATGGCTTTTTGGATTTTTTGCTCGGTCGCGGTGTCGACGGAGCTCGTGGCTTCGTCTAGGATGAGAATCGCCGGGTCTTTGATGAGGGCGCGGGCGAAACTGATGAGCTGCTTTTGGCCGACGCTCAAGCGCGAACCGCCTTCTTGCACCTCGGTGTCGTAGCCCTTTTCAAATGAGCTTATGAACTCGTGCGCGCCGACAAGTTTCGCAGCCTCGACGATTTCCTCTTCGCTGGCGTCAAGCTTGCCGTAGCGGATGTTTTCCCGGATGGTGCCGCTGAAGAGTTGCGGGGATTGCAGCACATAGCCCAAATTGCCGTGCAGCCAGCTCATGGAGCGTTCTTTATAGTCTTTGCCGTCGATGAGGATTTTCCCCTCGGTAGGCTCATAAAACCGGCAAATCAGATTGACGATGGTGCTTTTCCCCGCGCCGGTGTGACCGACCAAAGCGACGGACTCGCCGGCCTTGACATGCAAGTTGAAGTCGTCTAAGACCTGTTCGCCTTTTTTGTATTTGAACGAGATGTTCTCAAACTTGACATCGCCATGCAAGGGCTCCCAGTTTTCCTTTTTCGGATTCAAGATGGTGCCGTAGCGTTCGATGACTTCCGGTGTGTCTTTGATGTCGGGGTCGGCGTCGATCAAGCTGACGACGCGCTCGGCGCTCGCTTGGGCTTGTTGGAAGTGGGCGATGGTGTTCGCAAGCTGCATGATCGGATCGAAAAACTGCGCGACGTAACTCACAAACACATACAAAAGCCCCACTTGGATGACCTGGTCGCGGACATCGAGTCCGCCGAAGTAAAAGACCAGCGCCGTGGCGATCGCGGCGATGAACAAGATGGTCGGAAAATAGAGCCCCGCGAACATCGCCGCGCGAATCGAGTGCTTCTTCATCTTGGATGTGAGCATGTCGAAATCCTGGTAGTTGCTGTCTTCAAGCACGAGCGTTTTGGTGGTCTTCGCGCCGCCGATGCCTTCGTTGAAGGCCCCGGTGATTTTCGAGTTTTGCTTGCGGATGCTGCGGTAGGCTTTGAGGATTTTCTTGCGGAAATACAGACTCAAATACACAAGCACCGGCAGGACGCTTAATACAATCAAGGCCAGCTGCCAATGCAAAATGAGCATCACGACCGCAAGGCCGATCATCATCAAGCCGCCCCAAGTGATGTCGATAAGTCCCCAGGAGATCATGTCGGAAAGCTGGCGCGAGTCGCTCGTCATTCTTGCCATGATCCATCCGGCGGGCGTCCGGTCGTAATACGAAAAGGGAAGCTCTTGAAGCTTTTTGAACGCCTTTTGGCGGATGGTGTAGGCTAGGTGGTTTTGCACCTTTTCGGCAAAATAGATGAACGTGTAGACAAGCAGACCCATAAAGAGCATGAACAAGACATACACGCCGATGAACCACGGAAGCATCGTCAAGTCCTCGTTTTCGATGATGTAGTCGATTCCGTAACGGTTGATCAAAGGGTACGCCAAATCGGCGACGGCGAGAAAGACGCCGCACAGCACAACAATCACCGCGTAGCGACGCAGAGGTTTCATGAAGGAGAAGATTCTTTTCCACGTTTTCGTGTCAAATTCCTTTTTGGCGAACGTTTCTTCCTCAAAATGCTGCATCATCACCGCCTCCTTTCTTCGCTTCGAATTCTTGCGCGATTTTCGTTTGCTGATGATAGAGTTCCGCATAAAGGCCGTCTTCTTCCAAAAGCGTATCGTGCGTGCCTTGGGCGATGATTTCGCCGCGGTCGAGCACGATGATCTTGTCCGCTTCCATGGCGGTGGTGATGCGGTGGGTGATGATGAACACGGTTGTGTTTTGCCAATGCTTGTAAAGCGCTCTGCGGATTTGGATGTCGGTCTCGGTATCGACGGCGCTTAAGGAGTCGTCAAAAATCAAGACGGGTTTCGGGTCCAAAAGCATCCTGGCAATGGCGAGGCGTTGTTTTTGCCCGCCGCTCAGCGTGACGCCGCGTTCGCCCACAAGGGTGTCGTACCCGGCTTCGAAATCTTCGATGTCGTCGTGGACTCTCGCAATGTTGGCGGCGTCGATGATGCGTTCTTTGGGGACGTCGCGTTTGATGATGCCGATATTGTCGTAAACACTTTTCGAATACAAGAACGGTTCTTGCAAAACGATGCCGACGTTTTTACGAAGATGCTTTTTATTGATGGTGCGGATGTCGTGGCCGTCGAACATTATCCGCCCTTGTTGATTGTCAAGCAATCGGACCATCAAATTCATCAGCGTACTTTTACCGCTTCCGGTCTTGCCGATGACGGCCAAGGTTTCTCCGGCCTCCACTTCAAAACTGACATTCTTAAGGAGCGGCTTGTTGTCGTCGACGAATTGAAAGCCGACGTTGTCAAACGTAATCTGCCCCTTGATTTCAGGCTTAAAATCCGAATCGTCGTCGTGTTCGCTACGTTCGGCCATAATTTCGTCAATCCTGTCCAAAGCGACGGTGGTCTTTCCAAAATCGCCAACGATTCGGCCAAGCTGCCGCAGCGGCCAAACAATCAAACCGAGCAGGCTCAAAAACGCGATGAACTGTCCCGTGTCAAGCGTTCCGTTCACGGCGAAATAAATCCCAAACGATGCGGTCAACGCGTATTGCGCGAAAATCAGCAAGTCGGTCCCGCCCCAGAAAAACGCCATGACACGTGTCAGTCTCATGCTTTCGTCGCGGAATTTCGTCGACGTTTCGTCGAATTTCTCCATTTCAAATTGCTCGTTCGCAAACGCCTTGACGACACGATTTCCGGTAACGTTTTCCTGGACCGCGGTCGTCATCTCGCCCTCTGCTTCTTCAACGCGCTGAAAGATTTTTCGCACGTAAGTGAAATACACCAGCGCGCTGATAAAGATGATGGGGGCCATCGCCAGTGATATCATTGTCATCCGCGGGTTCATCCGCGTCATCTGATACACCGCGAACACCATCAAAAACAAAAGCCTCAGCACATCGATCAGCTGTTCGCCGATGAAACGGCGGTAAGTGTCGACGTCGGTTGTCGTCCTTTGAATCAAATCGCCGGTGTCGGCTTGCGAATGGTACGTGAACGACAAATTTTGCAACCGGTCGTAAAGGGTGTTGCGCATATTGTAGGCGGTGCGTTCGGTGAACACCGCAAAGATGACGCGTTCGACAAACACAAACGTCAAGCGGAAGAGCGCAAAGCCCACCGAAAAAATCGCCACGAGCAGCAGTTGACGCTGCACGGTGTCGGCCATCAGCCAATCCGCGACGAATTGCGGAAGCGCCGAAGGCCTGCCCGCGAAAACAGTGTCGACAATGTGCTGCACAAAAAGCGGCGTCAGCGTCCTAAAATATTGCAAGAAGAAAAGCAGCAGCATGCCGATGATGTATAGATGCAACTGTCCTTTCATCCATTTAGTGAATTGTTTGAGTCGTTTCATGATGTCTCACCTCTTCGTGGTTCGATCCAATAAAAAAACGCCCCTTCTATCCAACGATAAAAGGTGGCGCGAAAAGATTGCGGCATGACGGGGTTAGCGCATGCTCAAAATGCACCCTCAAAAGATGGATAGTACGTCGTATTCGGTTGTGCCTTTTTAGGACGAATGTTCCATACAGTCATGGCAATCACCGCTTTCATTGAATGTGTGTCGCACAAAAAAAGTCTATCACATCTTTTGTGAAATGTAAACACAATAATCGAAAAAAAGCCCTGTTGTGCGACAGGGCTATTTTTTGTAGACAACGTTTCCTTTTCCATTGCGTTTGGCTTCGTACATCGCCTCGTCGCTTATTTGCAGGAGCGTATCAAAATCCATGCAGTTGCTGTCTAGAGGAATGACGCCGATAGAAGCCGTAAGATGGACGGTGCAAGGTCCCAATTCGATGTTTTGAAACTTCTTAGTCAAATCACGGGCAAACTCCAAGGCTTCTTTATGCGAGTCCGTCCGCATGACGACAAAGAATTCATCGCCGCCGATGCGGTAAAAGCGAAGGCTTTTTCGTTGATGTTTTTTCAGCCGTTTCGCCACCTTTTCGAGCGCGCGGTCTCCGTAATAGTGCCCGTATAGGTCGTTGATTTCTTTGAAGTCGTCCATGTCGATGAACATCGCGTAATGCTTCGCGTTTGTCTTCAGTCGCATGATGTGCTGTCTCAAGGCTTCGCGGTTGTAAAGGCCGGTAGGGTCGTCGGTGTGGGCGGTTTTGTAGAGTGTCATGCTGAAAGGTTCGTTTTCGTGGATGTGGACCACTTCGCCGCCAAACGCATCAAATCCTTCGTTCGTCTTGCCTAAAGGGTACACTCTCACCAACAACCATAAAGGAGCGTCTTCTCTTTTAATCGGCAACAAAAAGACATTGGTCGACGCTTCGGGGTGAAAGTTTCTTTTTAAATGTCGGAGGTAATCTTCGGTGCCCAAGATTTCGGTAAAAATGGTGTCAAGATCTATTCGTTGTTGGAATTCACTGCATGTAAAGGAGGCCTGCGAAGGCAACCCGATTGCCCGTGGCTCACCCCTGACGACATGAACAACCATCTCATCTTTCTTTTGAATCGCCAAAAACTGCAAAAAACGCGAATCTTCGGAGATGGTCGCCCGGCCACCGACCACCGTTTTCTTTAGCTGTTCTAAAGTTTTGCTCATTGCCTATCCCCCACGTAGTGTATCAAATTAGTATAGTATAGCGCACAATAAGCATAATTGCAAATCGTCGCAGTTTACTCGAATTGTGCTTGATAAAGATTGTAGTAAAAACCTTTTTGCTCGAGCAAGCTTTCATGGGTGCCGGTTTCGATCAAGCGTCCTTGGTGGATGACAAGAATCTTGTCCGCCTTTTGGATGGTCTGCAGACGGTGGGCAATGACGATGCTTGTCCTACCTTCCATCAACAAATTCATGCTTTTTTGGATTTTGGCCTCGGTGCGGGTGTCGACGTTGGAAGTGGCTTCGTCCAAAATCAGCAAGTCCGGGTTCGAAAGAATGCTGCGGGCGATGCTGATAAGCTGCCGTTCGCCCTGGGAGAAGTTTTGCCCGCCTTCATGAATCTCGGTGTCGTAGCCTTTGGGCAGCTTGACGATGAAATCATGCGCGCCGGAGAGTTTGCTTGCGCGCAGCACCTCTTCTTCGGTGGCGGAAAAATCGCCGTAGTGGATGTTGTCGAAAACGCTGCCTTTGAACAGTTGCGTGTCTTGCAACACGACGCCGATTTTCTTGCGAAGTTCGTCGCGTTTCATGTCGCGGATGTCGACGCCGTCAAGCTTGATGGTGCCCGAGAGCACATCGTAAAAACGATTGATGAGCTTGATGGTGGTGGTTTTTCCGCCGCCTGTTGGACCGACGATGGCGATCAGTTCGCCTTTTTGGGCTTTGAAGGTGACATCGCGGAGCACCAACACGTTTTCGTCATAGCCGAAATTCACATCGTCGAACTCGATCTCGCCGTTCAAAGAATCCACGGATATCTCACCGTCGCTTGCGTATTCGCTGTCGGCATCGATGATTTCAAACACGCGTTCCGCGCCCGCTACGCCCTGCATGAGCGCGTTGAAAAGCTGTGCGAGGTTGCTGATGGGCATGATGAACTGGCGCGAATACTGCGAGACGCCGGCGATTTGTCCGATGGTTAGAACTCCCGTGGGCAAATACAGATAGAGGAGCGCGCCGACGCCGACGACGCTTAGGAAAATCAAGTTGTTCATAAAATGGATGAACGGCCAAATGAGCCCCGAATAGAATTGCGCCATGAAGCCCGCTTTTTTCAGTTTGTCGTTTTCAATGCGAAAATCTTCGATGAACGGCTCTTCTTGGTTGTATAGTTTCACCGTCTTAAGTCCGGAGACGTTTTCTTCGATGATGCCGTTGAGGCTCGCGAGATGGATTTGCTGTTCTTTGAAGCCTTTGCGCGTCTTTTTGGAAATCTTCACCGTGAACAGCACCATCAGCGGAATGAAAGCCACCACGATGAGCGCAAGCATCCAGTTCAGGTAAAACATGAACACAAAGGCGCCGAGGATGACGATGGAAGAGTTCAAAACTTCCAACACGGTTTGACCGAGAGAGTTGCTGATGAGTTCGACGTCGTTGGAGATGCGGCTGACGATGTCGCCGCTGCCGAGCTTGTCGTAATAGGAGACGGGGGTCTTCATCAACTTGCCAAACGCGTCGCTACGCAGTTTTTTGACCACTTTTTGCGACACGCGCGCCATCAAGAATCTTGAGAGGAACCGCACCATGCTGTTGATTAAGGCCAAAAAGACGATGATCAAACCGATACGGTAGACGCCCTCGAAATCGAAGACCAAAATGTAATCGTCGAGCGCGACGCTGAAAAGAATCGGCACCAGCAAAAACATGAGCGTAGAAACGACCAACGCGAGGAAAATAAAAATCAACGCGAAGCGATAGGCGCCCATGTACGAAAGCAAGCGGAACACCGTTTGGCGGATGTTTTTCGGTTTCGCGCCGACCGGAGGGCCGCCGCGCATGCGGCCGCCTCTTCTTGGCGCATGCGTTGGTGAAGTCGGGTCGATTTTCTTTTTCAGTTTTTCGTTAAGTTCCCGTTTGGTAAGAATCTTCGAATCGCTCACTTCGCCCACCTCCTATGTCAAGCTGGCTTGCGGCAATCTCTTGGTATACCGGACTCTTTTTCATCAGTTCGTCGTGGGTGCCGACGCCGTCGATGCGGCCGTCGTTGTTGACGACGATGATTTTGTCCATCCTGCGGACGGTGGCGACTTTTTGTGAAATCAAGATAAGCGTCGGCTCATAGGGCAAAGCGTCGATATGCGCGAGAATGCTGCGTTCGCTTTCGGCGTCGACGGCGCTCGTCGCGTCGTCGAATATCAAAATCGGCGGACGCTTGATGAGCGCGCGGGCGATGGACAAACGCTGTTTTTGGCCGCCGCTCAAATTCACGCCCTTGCTTAGGACGAGATGGTTGTAATGCTCGTCTTGTTCGTGGATGAAATCGTTCAACAAGGCTTGTTTCGAAGCTTCTTCAAGTTCGCTGAACCCCGCGTCTTCTTTCCCTTGCCGGATGTTCGTGGCGATCGAGCCGCTAAAAATCGTGGCGTTTTGCGTCACAAACCCGACGCTGTCGCGGAGTTGCTTCAAATCGTAGTTGTCCACCGCGACGCCGTCGATCAAGACTCTTCCCCGGGTCGTGTCGTAAAGCCTCGGAATCAGGTTCACCAACGTGCTTTTCCCGCTGCCGGTGGAACCGATGACGCCGACCTTTTCACCCTGCGCGATGGTGAAGTTGACGTCTTCGATGACTTGATTCCCGCCGTTGCCGTAGCCGAAACTCACATCGTCAAAGACGATTTCGCCTTGAATGGTGCGGTCGGTGGGGTCTTTCGGGTTTTCAAGGTCGATCTTCGCGGAAAAGATCTCGTTGATTCTCGCGGCGCTGACGTTCGCCCGACTTAAGAAAATCATAATCATCGCAAACATCATCAACCCGACCAGAATTTGCTGGCTGTACGAGTTGAACGCCATCAGCACGCCGACTTGCGGAATGCCAAGCGGGCTGATGAATTCGCCTTGCAACATGTAATACGCTCCAAAAAACAAAATCAGCGACACTCCGACGGTGAAGATGAAGTTGATGACGGGGTCGGCGAATGCCATCACCGTTTCCGCGCCCGTATTGGCTTGGCGGTAGTTTTCGTTGGTGCGCTCGAAACGTTCGTTCTCATGGGGTTGCGTGACGAACGATTTGACCACTTGCGGCGAATTCGCGTTTTCAAGCACGACGTTGTTCAAGTCGTCAAGCGCATATTGCACCTTTTTGAACCGCGGGTAGGCGTTGATCATGATGATGATGACGGCGATGACGAGCAACGGCATGGTGATGTAGAAGACCTGGCTCAAAAGGAACGACGTCCGCAGCGCCAAAATAAGGCCCATCACAATCATCAAAGGCGCACGGATGACAATGCGGAGCATCATGGTGAAAAACATCTGCACCCGCAGCACGTCGTTCGTGGCGTTGGTGATCAGACGCGACGCTTTGAAATCGTCGACGTTTTTGAACGACAGCTCCTGAATCTTGCGGAAAAGATCCAAACGAAGCGAGGCGGTTGCGTATTGCGAGATGTATTGCGAAGTATAGGTGTTGATCACGCCGCTCGCAATCCCCAAAAACGCCATCCCCAGCATGATAAGCGCCGTGTTGACCACGGCGTCAAACGCACGCTCGGGCAGCGCGACGTCGATGATGTCAATCATCAAAAAGGGAATGTAAAAGCTGACAAAGACCTGTACGAACATCGTGGCGATTGAAATCCATATGTAGCCCTTGTAGGGGGCGGCGTATCGAAGCAGTCTCAGTATATGGCTCATGTCTTCTCACTCCTCGCGCCCTCTTCGATCAAACCGACAAAGAACAGATAGTCGCTATAGGCTTCGCTGTAACGCGCTTCGTCGCGAAGCACCTTTTGGATGAACTGCATTTTAAGATGCGCGAGCAGTCGGAAAATTTTCATGCACTTCTCGGTTTCAAACGCCTGCAGCGACTCGTCGCGGAAATGGTGAAGCAAGTGCTCGAAAAAACGGTCCCTGCGGCGCTCGAAGTAGTCGATGTCAAGCCCCGCACCTTGCCTTTCTCGCAAAAACTTGCGAATCAAGGCATGGTCGTTCGACTCTTTCAAATACCGGTAGTCTTTCGCGAAAGAGGCGCGGTAATAATCGAAAACCGAACTCTCCTCGCTTAAGCGGAGGCGTTCATAAAGCATGTCCTCATACGCGGATAGAGATAGTTCGAAAACATGCTTGTAAAGGTCTTCCAGATCTTCAAAATACTGATAGAAGCTCCCGCGCGGAATGTTGGCGGCGGAGACGATGGCGCTGATGGTGATCTCCGCGTAAGGGGTGTGCAAAAACACCTTCCTGGCGGCTTCTTCAATGCGTTTTTGTTTTGAGGGCGATAGCGCTTCAAACGTTTTTGTGGGCATAAGCTTCCTCCGAGTGACAAATTGTCATTTCTATGGGCAAAAAATAAAACCTACGGGTGCGCAGGTTTTATTTTTCCCTTAACGTACCATCGGCTTTGTAGACTAGATATTCAAGATTTTCTTTTTCGGCGAACTCGATGGCCTCTTTTTGATAATTGAAGACACGGTACGCCTTAGTTGCGTTCTCTTTGAGAATCTGCCAGCCTTCAGGGTGTTTTTTGATGTGGTAGACCGTCTTCTCTTCCGAAGCTTTCTTTTCGACTTCTTTGACATTGTCGAGTTCTTTCTCGACATCTTCTAGGCTGACATCGCGTGGTGCTTTGGTTTTTTCAGGTTCCACTTGCGCTTGCTGGGGCTGCTTTTTACGGCCAAACAGTTTTTTGAAGAATCCCATACCATTTCTCCTTTTTCACCAATTTGTCGTGAAATGCCTTTGCTCTTACTAAAATCATATCACAGGAATTTTTAAAAAACAATCGTAAGGCGTTGCTTAAAGCAAAAAAAACGTTGAGAACCAATCAAGTTTGTGTACTATTTGTTTTGGGGGCGAAGGTTTGCAACACCGCGTTTAACGACATTGGGCGGTAAAAAAAATAGCCTTGGGCGAAGTGCACGGGCATTTGCTTGACGATTTCGTAATCGTCGGGGAGTTCGATACCTTCGACGATGGTGGCGATGCCGAAGTTTTCGGCAAGTTTCACCATTGTATCGACTAACGCTCGGTTGTTTTTGTCGATGGCGATGTTGTGGATGAACATGCGATCGATTTTGATGCGGTCGATTTGGTTTTTGGAAAGGCGCATCAAAGAAGAATATCCTGTCCCGAAATCGTCAATGGCGACTTTGAAGTTGCGGCTTCTCAACTTTTCGATGAAGACCGCCTCTTCTTCCATGCCGCGGGGATCTGTGGTCTCGGTGAATTCCACAATGATGCGTTTGGGGTCCAGTTTGAGCCTTTTGGTGGTGGCGACGAGATGGTCGATGAAGTCGAGGTTGTAGATCTCCTGCGAAGATATGTTGATGGAGAGGAACTCGATGGGCACATTGGCGTCGCGGATTTTGCGGAAGGACTCCAAGGATCTTTCCACGACGTAGTAATCGATTTCTTCGATCATGTTGTAACGTTCGGCGTATTCGATGATGTCGGCGGGGAAATGGATTTTGTATTTGTCCTGGATGCGGATGAGCGATTCAAGGCCTACGGGTTTTTCTGTGTCCAAATCGACGATGGGCTGAAACTCCAAATAGAACAGTTCGTTTTTCAAAGCGTCCTTGATGGATTGAAACATCCGAAACGAATCCTGGTTTTCTCTTCGCAAGTCGCTCGAATAGGCGATGACCCTGTCCTTGCCTCGGGATTTGGCGGCTTGCAGGGCGAGTTCGCTGCGAAAAACGCATTCGTAGTAGCGGGGGCGCTTTTCGGGTATGTCGTAGCGTCCGGCCGAGACCGTGAGACGGATTTCGTAATCCTCAACAAGAAACGGCTCTTTCAACCCTTGCAATAAATTCTTCGAAAAGGCTTCGTGTTCGCTTTTCGGATGCAACACGATAAAGCGGTCCGAATGGACGCGGTAGACATGCGTGTAGGGGGCGCAAAGCTCTTCCAGCCGCCGCGCGAATTCATAGAGCAGACGATTGCTCAAATTGATGCCAAAGAGGTCGTTGTGGTTTTTGAAGTTGTCGATGTTCAAATAATACATCGAAACCTCAGAATCGAAATCCGGCAGCGAATCGGCGAAAAAGCGTTCCAAATAGGTGCTTTTTTTCAGCTCGGTCAGCTCGTCGATGTAAAGGAGCTTGCGGTACCGCCTTACGGCACGCATGCGAAAGGCGGTGATGACGGCAAGCACCGCCAAAAGCGCCGCAAAAACCGCGCTTAAAAGCCATGGCGGCCAATAGATTCCGTTGTTCAGCAAATTCGCGTGCATAGTCATCCTTCTTTCATGAGTCGGGTCAGATTAAGAAATTGTCGGGGTCGGGGAATGTCTTTTTGGCCTTGTTGAGGGCGAAGAGGGCTTTCATGTCGTCCTCGTCAAGGGTGAAATCGAAAATGGCGATGTTTTCTTCGATGCGGCCCTTGTTTGCGGATTTTGGGATGGCGATGATCTCCCGCTGGTTTAAGAACCGCAACGCGACTTGCGCGTTGGTTTTTCCGTGTTTTTTTGCAATTTCGGAGACGGTTTCGTCGCCCAGAAGCGTCTTGATTTCGCTGCTCATGAGCGGCGCGTACGCTTCTAGGTAAATGCCGTGCTTCATGCAAAACTCCTGAAGCTTGTAGTTTTGCAGGTAAAGATGGGTTTCCACCTGGTTGACCTGAGGAACGATTTCGGCATCCTCAAGCAAATGTTCTAAGTGGTGAAAGGAGAAATTGCTTACGCCGATGGCTCGGGTGTAGCCTTCGAAGTACAAATCTTCCATCGCTTGGTAGGAGTCTTTGTTGTCGGTGTAATCTTTGGGCCAATGAATCAAGTAGAGGTCCACATAATCAAGGCCGAGACGCTTAAGCGATTTCTTTAGGGCTCGCTTGGCCGAGAGATAGCCGTGGTCGGCCCACCATAGTTTCGTTGTAATGAAAAGGTCTTCTCTTTTGACGCCGGAATCGCGAATCGCCCGGCCGATGTCTTCTTCGTTGCCATAAGCCGCGGCGGTATCGATCAAACGGTAGCCGCTTTTGATGGCGTGCAAAACGGCGTTGTAGGCTTCCTCTCCTTTGCTTTGAAACGTCCCTAAGCCTAGGGTAGGCATTTCAACACCATTGTTCAACGTAACTTTTTCCATAAATCGCACCTTCCTTATTTTTTATAGCATCCACTCAAGAGCGGCGCAAGCCGCTTTGTCCTTAAGCAGGATTGTGGATTTTTTCTTCAAGGCAATGTGCAAATTGGCGTCAAGCGTTTCATAGACGTCGCGCCCCATCTTTCCCTTGTCGGCGGGGCCCGAAAGTCTTGTGGGTTTCGAAGGGGTTATGCGGATGTCCAAACGATAACGGCCTTTGCGCACCGTCACCATCATTGTATCACCGTTTTGCGATGTTTTGATGCGGGATGCGTTGTACGACGCAAAGCGGTAGGTCCGATCGCCGTGTTTGAGAAGCACGAAGAAACCAAACGGTCGAAACATCAAAAACGGCACACTGCCACCGGCAAGGCTCAACGCGACACTCGCGTCGGTGAAATTGTTTGCCTGCACCCAAAGCCAGCGTTTAGGGAACGCGCGGCCGTAGGTCTTCTCCATGTAAATCTTGCCGGAGAAGTTTCGGCGTTCGTGAGTGGTCGCATCGGCTTCGCCATCAAGCAGCAAGACTTCCTGATAGCACTGCAAAGGAAGCTTTTTCAAAAAACCCATCGCGCTTTTTTTAGGCGGAAGAACTTTCCGACGAAAGCGGATGTCAAGTTTGTGGTTTGGCGTATCGATGGAAAGATGCTCGCTCGTCAGCGTGTTCGGGCCGAGGGTCAAACGCTCTTCTTCGAAATCGAAATCGGAAAGGGGATATCGATGGTAAGTGTTTTCCCGTTTTATTCCGTCAAAGACCTGCAAAAAAGCGTGCGGGTCTTCTTCGTTGTAGGTGACCGCAAAGATGAACGCCAAGTTGACATTGTCTTCCGCGTCGTAAAAACGCACATAGTACCCTTCGAAGTAATTCTTCTCCCGAAGTTTGCGAAACGTGAAGGCGTTCAAGTGCGGGCCTCTTCTTTGCGCGTTTTGCGTGTCAAAAACCTTTTGAAGACGCCCGTTAAGAAAACGGCGTCAAAAAAGAGCATGTAAAAAGGAATGAAGACAAACTGCAAGGGGTGTTGGTGCATGTCGCGTCTTGAAAGGATGTAAAGACTGCCGTGCACCAGGGCAATCAGCACAAGGTTCAAGATATGAAACCAATAGAACACCGAAAAATAGAACCCGTGCAACGCTACTAGAAACATCAACATTTTTTGAATGCCGACGTTTTCATTCCGCGTGGCGAATTTTTCAAGCCACCGGCTAGTAAAAGATTTCATGTCGCCCGCGGTTTCGCTTTTGCGGACGGAATGGTTGTGGTCGATGTGGACGATGCTGATGTTTTTACGTTCAATGTCTTTCTCAAAATCCTCGATGCGGTCGTAGAGTTTATTGTGGCACTCCGGCAACTCAAAAGTCGAACGTTTCACCGCGAAAAACGAATGGTTCAACCGTTGCGAAGAGACGTTCATCTCCCGGAAAAAATCAAAAAACAGTTTGAAGCCTTCGTTGTAATCGCGGTACGGATATGTTTCTTTCAACGTGTAGACTTGGTGTTCGACAAGGTTGTTGGCCATGTGCTTGAGCACTTTGTAGTTGTCGAAGTGCAACTCGGCGTCCAAAAACAACAAATAGTCGCTTTCGGTGTAGGCGTATCCTTCTTTGTAGGCTTTCTCTAGCAGTTTCGTCTTGGCGTCGGGGTCGTCGGAGTCGACGTATTGGTTCACTTCGACGACACGCACTTCGCTTGGGTAGTCGGGCAAGGAGCCATTGACATCGACAAAAACGAACTCGTGTTCGGATTCTTTCGCGAAATCGAAGAGTTTTTCAATGTAGTAGCTATACTGGACCACCGCGACCACGATGGAGAAGCGATGCTTGTTTTTGTAATAAATCAACGATTGACGCTTATATTTGATGGCGTGGTCGATGAAAACCAGCATCACCAAAACGAAAAACAAAGCCGGCATAAAAACCCCTCCTGTCACTAAGCGTATTATACACTACGACGAGAAAACTGGCAATGCTCCAAGAAAAACCCCCCGATTTTGTCGAGGGGTTTGGAATTCTATTGGTCTTGGTATTGAAGCTGGTACAAGTAATAATAATGGCCTTTTTGCTGGAGCAATTCCTGGTGGTTGCCCTGTTCGATGATTTCGCCTTGCTGAAGGACGATGATTTTGTCGACATGCTGAATCGTCGAAAGGCGATGGGCGACAATCAACATCGTGCCGATGTTCATCATTTTCTTCATGGACTCCTGAATCAGCTCTTCGGTCTCGGTGTCGATGTTTGCTGTGGCCTCATCAAGAATCATGATGCTCGGTTTGTGCACCAGCGTACGCGCAAAGCTGATCAGCTGCCTTTGGCCCGCGGAATAGTTGTTGCCGCGTTCGCGCACCTTTTCGTAATACTTGTTCGGCAGTTTTTCAATGAACCGATGCGCGTTGACGTATCGGCAGGCCTGCTTCACTTGTTCTTCGGTGATGGATTCGTCTCGTAGCGTGATGTTCGACATGATGGTTCCGCTGAACATGAAAACATCTTGAAGCATCTGGCCGATATGGGCGCGAAGGCTTGAAATCTTGATGTTGCGAATGTCGATGCCGTCTAACAAAATTTGCCCGTGTTGAATGTCGTAATTTCTGCACAAAAGGCCGAGGATAGTGGTCTTTCCGGCGCCGGTCGCGCCGACGAAAGCCACGGATTCTTTGGCGTTCACTTTGAAACTGACGTCTTTTAAAACCCATTCGTCTTTTTTGTAGGCGAACCAGACATTTTTGAACTCAATCTCGCCGCGCACTTCGTCAAGTTCAATCGCATCGGGGCGGTTGACCACTTCGGGGTGGTTGTCCAAGATGGCGAAAATCCTTTCGCTTGAGGCAAACGCCGACTGTACGATGTTGAACTGCTCGGCGAGTTGCTGGATGGGCTCGAAAAAGCGGCGCAGATAGTTGTAAAACGCCACAAGCGTACCGACGGTCAGTGTGCCGGCGATGACCTGCATGCCGCCGAAGTAGAAAATGATGATGGTTGCGATCATGAAGAGCATATAGACCGTGGGACGGTAAATCGCAAAGACGAGCAGCTCGCGAAGCTCGCTTCGTTTGAGTTCCGTGTTCTTCTCGTCGAATTCTTCGTGTTTGTCGGGTTCTTTGTTGAAAATTTGTACGACTTTCATCCCCGATAGATGTTCGGCCAAGAATCCGTTGACGCGTGACATGTTTGCGCGAACGGCCCTGTAGGCTTTGCGCGAGAACCTGCGGAAAATGAACGAAAACAATATGATGAAGGGGATGACCGTGAGAACCAAAAGCGCCAAACGGACATTCAGAAGGAGCATCGCCGTCATGATGCCGATAATCATCAACAGATTCCTGAAAACGTTGACGACGACGTTTGTGTACATCTCGTTCAACGTGTTGGTGTCGTTGGCGATGCGGGTGACGAGCTTGCCGGTCGGAATGGAATTGAAGTATTCGATGTCCTGGCGTTCGACATGCGTGAACACTTCTTCGCGCATGTTGTAGATGATGGTTTGGCCCGTCTTTTGCAGGATGATGGTTTGCAAATACTCAAACAATGCACTCAACAAGATCGACGCGACGAACAACGCCAAAATCCGAAAGAGGAACGTCGTATCGATTGGAATTTCGGTCAGCGTGTCGACGCTCAAACCGATGATGAAAGGTTCAAGCAGCGCAAACATCACCGATAGCACCATCAAGAAGAATGTGACGACGAAAGCGGGGATGTAGGGTTTCGCATACGACATGAGCCGTTTCAAGATGGCTTTGTCGGAGTACTGATGCAGTCTTTGGTCTGTGTCAATGTCGTACATTTACTCCACCTCCACTTCGTCTTCGAGTTGTTGACGCTCAACAAGGTCGCGATAAAACTCGCAACGCTCGTAGAGTTCGTCGTGGGTGCCCACATCGAGGACTTCGCCCTCGTCGATGACGATGATTTTGTCCGCGTTTTTGACGGTCGATATACGGTGGGCGATCATGATGGTTGTTTTGCCTTGGCGGATTTTGCGCAAGTTCCTTAAAATCTTCTCTTCGGTCGACGTGTCGACGGCGCTGACGGAATCGTCCATGATCAGAATTGGTGGATTTTTGGCCAAAGCGCGGGCAATGGAGACCCGTTGTTTTTGACCGCCGCTCAACGTGACGCCGCGTTCGCCGATGACGGTTTCGTAGCCGTGTTTGAACTGCACGATGTTGTCGTGGACATCGCTGAGCTTCGCGACTTCTTGAATCTTGTCCATTTCGCTTCCTTCATAATCGACACCGAGGGCGATGTTGTTTTTGATGGTGTCGGAGAACAAAAAGCCGTCTTGGGGAACATAGCCGATGTTTTCGCGGACTTGCTTGATGGGCAAGCGCATGATGTCGTGCCCGTCGATGAACAATTGACCTTCTTCTAGGTTGTAAAGTCGGAGCAGCAAATCGACGATGCTGGTCTTGCCGCTGCCCGTACGACCGAGGATGCCCACCATTTCGCCGGCGTCGATTTTAAAACTGATGTCTTTGAGCACATATTCGTCGCCTTTTTCATCAGGGTATTTGAAATATAGGTTGTTGAATTCTATATCGCCGTGGATTTCTTCAACGTCGATGACGTTTTCATCCTTGATTTCAATTGGTTCGTCCAAAAACTCTTCGATTCGTTGCAAAGAGGCGCGACCGCGGCTGCGGACGTTGATGATCATCGAAATCGCCATCATCGGCCAGATGAGCATGCCGAAATACGAAAGGAACGCCACAAGGTCACCGACCGTGAAGGGGTCGGCGGTGCCGCTTGTCCTCTCGACAAGCTCGGCGCCGTAGACAATCATAAGCACAAACGTAAGCGAAACGATGCTGCGGACGATGACTTGAAGCAGCATTTGCATCCGCACGAAGCGGATGTTTTTGTCTTTCGCGTTTTTATTGGCTTTCAAGAAGTGCCGGATTTCCAGTTCTTCTTTGACAAAAGCTTTGATGACGGAAATCCCCGAAAGCGACTCCTGCGTGACATCGCTTAGGTCCTCAAACGCTTTTTGCGCTTGACGGAACCTTTGGCGCATGCGGGTTCCGATAAAGATGCCCGCTGAAGCAATCAGCACAAGGGGCAAAACAAGCACCAGCGTCATGCGCGCATCGAGCATGATCATGCGGGTGAAGACCAAAGCCCCTAGGACAATCGCATCGACCATCATCAAAAGCCCCGGGCCCACCGCCCGACGGATGGCCTCGATGTCGTTGATGAACAGCGCCATCAACCCTCCGACCTTGCGTTCGCTGTAAAAGCGGTTCGAAAGCAAAAGGGCATGCGAAAACATATCGTCGCGAAGTTCGTAGCCCATCCGGCGCGAAGCGCCCATGATGCCGATGCGCCAAGAGAAACGGCCGATGACGATCAAAGCGCTGATGCCCACAAGCAACAGCAAGATGTTGCGGACCGCTTCTACCGCTTCGGCGCGGGTAATGTCTCCTGTCCGGTAGGCTTCAAGGTCATCGACCAAGCGGCCGATGATGACCGGCACCTCAAGTTGCGCCAAGTCAACGACGATCAAGGCGATGATGCCGATAAAAAAGAGATGGAAATATTTCAGGTAGTAACGGTTGATGGATTTTGAAAACAGCATGTCTTACACCTGCCCTATTTTGTCAAACAGACGCACAAGGGTCTGAAGTTCTTGGTTGTCTAAGCGGGAAAATATCTTTTCCATCGCCTTGTTGCTCTCTAACACATTCGTCTTCGCAAGAAGCTTGCCGCGTTTTGTGAGCGTGATGTTGTACACTCTCGCATCGTCTTTGCACCGCTTCTTTTCAATCAGTCCGGTCTCTTCAAACGTCCGGATGGTCTCGGTCACGGTCGGCTTCGACAGATTAAAAATCTGCGCGATTTCGCTCATCGTGACAGATTCACGCTTGTCAATTTCGCGCAAATAACGAAATTGGCGGTCGCTGACGTTTTTCAAATCAAGGTCTTCATAGACTTCGCGGCAACTGTTGAAATACATTTTTAAAAACGCGTTGAAGGAGTCGCGGAAACGTTCCTTGTCCATGACGTCCCCTCCCGGGAAGATATTTAGTTAGGCTTTACCTAACCATTATATACGTTCTCGCTTATTTGTCAATAGCGCAAGAAAAAAGGCCGCAAATTTTTTGCGGCCTTCTCATTAACGTTTGCGTCGCCAACCGATATAAAACAAAGCCGTCAGTCCCGCTCCGCAAAGGATGAACCATTCAAGGGCGGAATCGGTGCTCGCATCCGCGCCCTCTACAAGAACCTCGAAAACACGAACCGTCGAATCGCCGGCACGGTTGGTCAATTCCACTTCATAGCTGTGTGTGCCCGGGACTTTTTCGTTGTTGGTGTAGCCATCATAAAGCATTTTCGCTTCAACCGCCTCAAACCCTTCGGCTTGCGCGCTTCTTAAAGCGATTGAAAGCATGTCGTCTTGCGAAAGCGTCGAACCTTCGGTCACGACAATCCGCTCATCCACGGTGAAGACCGGCGGCACGTCGTCGATGATTTCCACAGACACTTTGTGCGTGGATTCGTTGCCCGATGAGTCGGCGACTTTGAATCGGACACTGTAGGTTCCGATTTCACCGGATTCGACCGTGTTTTCCACCACCGTCACATGCTCAAGCGTCAAATCGTCGACGTTGTCGTTCACATACATCCTCGCCCTCAAATCGCGCCAGTCAAACGTCTCGGTATACGATATACGGTGCACGATTGGACCGCTCAACGTGGGCGGAACATCGTCGTGGACATGGATTTGAACCGTCCGATGCGTCTCATTGCCTGATGCATCCACCGCTTTTAGGTCCATCGAGTATTCACCCGGAACTTCGAGATTGTCGCTGAAATTCTCATCAACAACATAAAACGCGATGTCCGTCTCCGGGGTGTGGTTGTCAGAAAGCGTGTACATCAACAATATCTCGTTGAAACTTTTGGGGTTTGAAAGCTTGATGTCCACAACATCCGGACCGTCGATGACGGGCGGAGTCACATCTTCCAAAACGACCGTAAAAGTTTTCAGCGCTTCGTTCCCGCTTTCGTCTTGCACGCCGAAAGTCACGGTTTTCTCGCCCAAAGTTTCAAGCGTATGGGAGTAGTTGTCCTCGTGGATGGTGAAGCCGCTCAGCATTCCATCGTAGTCGTCGAAAAACTCGAAATGCTCTGCGATCAAATCTTCAAGCGCCGGCGGCGCATCGACATCGACGTTCAAGGAATCGGGGCCCGTAATCACCGGCGGGATTTCGTCTTTGACCATAATGGTAAGGGTGAAATACGCCGTGTTTCCGGAGGAATCGCTCACTTCAAGGCGCACTTCGTAATCGCCGATGACGCCTTCGTTGCCGGAGTATTCGTCTTCGACAATGTCAATGTCGTCGCTCAAATCTCCGTCAATTTCATCATAGGCGCCAATGTGCGCATCGACCAAGCTTTCAATCGATGGCGTTTCTTGATAGGAAAGCACCATGTACCCGCTGCCGGAAAACGACGGAGGATCTTCGTTCACGGGCGTGTAAGGCTCATACGGCGTCGCCTCATCGCCCAGTTCAAGCTGAAAGCCCTCCAACCCCAAATGACCGAAGTGCTGCGAGGCCATCCCGCCTCGGACTTCCATGTAAAAATCGCCATCCCGAAGCGTCAAATGACAGACCATGATGTTGGAGTCCGACCCGTCACAAACATCCAAGGCGGAAGAGGATTCTTCCACTAGAATCTGTTGGCCGCTTTCGATCGTCAACACGGCGCCATCCAACTCCGTAGGCAAAGTGAGCGTATACTCGCCCGGCTCCACCGGATGGCGCGGTGCGGTGTAAAAGACGTTCTCGCCCGCGTTCATTTGAAAGTACGCGGGGTTTAAAAGATTTTTTCCGCTGGGTGTTGTCTCAAGCGCCGACAAATAATAGGCCGACATCATGAAGAGCATACACCCGGCGATGAACACCACTGCTTTTTTCATTTCATCACCTCGCATAAATCATACGCAAAACGGTCCGGTTTTTCTTAAAAAAAACTTCCTGAAATCAGGAAGTTTTCAAATGCGGCTCGGCGTGGGCGAGTTTTTGTTTGTCTTTGATGTCGACTTTCGGCTTGAAATCGATGCGCGTGTACAAATAGAAGCCCACAAGGGCAATGAGAAGATTGCTCAAAAGCATCACTTCCCAAATGATGCGGCTGCCTCTTTCCGGAAACAGCGCGCCGGCCAAAAGCACCAAGGGTATTCGAAAGCCCCACAGTCTCGTAACGGCCATGATGAAGGTATAATGCGTGTTCGCCGTGCCGTTGAACGTCCCGATGAACGTTTGGAAGACGGCCATCAACGGCAGGCCGATCAATATATAAAACATATAATCAACCGTCAAGCGGAGCGCTTCCGGGTCTTCGCCCAAGAAAATGCGCGCCAAAGGTTCACGCACCATAATCAGCGCGAGCGAACCCACCGCCATAATGCCGACGGAAAGCTTCATAGTCTTGAAGAACGTTTCTTTTGCGCGCCCCGGGTTTTGCGCGCCGATGTTTTGTCCGATGTAGGCGCTCAAAATGGCCCCCATCGCCATGACCGGGTGCAAAATCATCGAAAGCAGCCGGTTGCCGATGCCAAAGGCGGCCACCGTCTCTACGCCGTAGGAGTATATCACGCCGTTCATGACGCCAAACCCGATGGCGGTGATGGCCTGCCCAATCGACGCAGGCGCCGCGGTTTTCAAGATTTTAACCACCGCTTCCGCTTTCGATTGCAAAGCGGCCGTCCATTCGTCTTTCTTCACCTTAAGCAAGTACCGCAAATCGATGGTCACGCCGGTTCTTGCGTAAAACAGCCTGAATATGCCGATGGGCATGATTACGACATTACTTGTGAGCGTCGCAAAAGCCGCACCGGGAACGCCGAAGCCGAGGACGCTGATGAATATGGGGGATAGCACCACGTTCAACAAGATAGCCCCGCCGCTTACGAGCATGGGACTCCATGTGTCTCCGCTCGCCTGCCTTGTGGCCATAAACGCGAAAAACGTGAAAAAGATCGACAGCTCGAACGATCGTATTCGCAAATACGCGGTTGCGTTGTCGAAGACGAAATCTTCCGCACCCATCGCGCCGACGATGTAAGGCGCCGCGAAAAAGCCCGCAACGTTAAGCATAACGCCGAACAATACGGCGATCACAAAAAGAAGCGTCGCGTAATAGCGCGCCTGCGGATAGTCGTTGCCGCCGACGAACTGCGAAATCAGCGCCACACCGGCAACCGACAGACCCATCCCCAAAGACAAAAACGTAAACACGACCGGAAAAACCAGCTGAATCGACGAAACAGCCTCGGCGCTGACGCCGGGGATGCGGCTGACAAAAAACATGTCGACAATGTCGTGCAACGATTTCAACAAATTGTTCAGCATTAAAGGAAGGGCCAAAATAAGCAGCCCTTTGTAGATGTTTTTGTCTTTTAGGATAAGATGTCGTTTGCGTTCGTCTTTCGTCATTTTGTTCACCCTGAATCATTATACCATATTATGACAAATTGTCACATCATGTGACCGGTTTTTCTCATTTTTTCGGAGGCGGGCCGATGTATTGATACAACCTTGTCTTGATGGGGCCGTTGAAGAGCACCCGCGTGCGGCTGGGCTTCTTGCCCATCAGCTGTTCGACACCGCTCACCGGCGTCAAGATGTAAAACGAGGCGTCTTTGTGTTTTCGAAGCAGTTTCCCAAGGCCCTTGTAAAGACGCGCCACCTCTTCTTCGCCCATGCGCTCGCCATAAGGAGGATTGGTGATGAACACCGGCGACGCCGCGGAAAAATTCTGGTGCGAAAAATCGGCGATTTCAAAATTGATCGCCTCGTCGACACCGGCATGTTCGGCGTTCTCTTTGGCACTCCTTATCACGCCCGGGTCGACATCGCTCGCCACAATCGGCGCGATGGACTCATGCTTGATTTGCTTGAGCGCATTTCTCCGCGCCGTGTTGTAGTCGTCTTTCGACACCCAAAAGAAACGTTGGAAAGCGAAGTTTCGGTTGAGCCCGGGGGCGATGTTTTTGGCAATCATCGCCGCTTCGATCGGAATGGTGCCCGAACCGCAAAACGGGTCGTAAAGCGTCCGGTCCTTTCCGTAATGGCTCAAAAGCACCATCGCCGCGGCCAAGGTTTCCTTTAGCGGCGCGCTTCCGGTTTGTTTGCGGTAGCCCCGCTTATGAAGCGCCGCGCCGCTTGTGTCGAGCCAAAGCTCGGCCACGTCGTTTTGCAGATTCAAAAGCAATCCGTAAGATTCGGCGGTTTCGGGAAAACGTTCCACGCCGTAGTGTTTTTGCAGGCGTTTGATCAAAGCCTTCTTGCCAATCGACTGGATATCGCGTAAACTAAAGAGTGTGCTTTTCGAACTTTTCGCGTTCACGATGAAACGGCCCTTTTGATGAAGGTACCTCTCCAACGGCAATTCAACCATCCAATCGAACAGTTCATCGAAGCTTTTCACCTTTTGCGAACCGAGAACGACATACACCCTTTCGGCCGTGCGCAAATGAAGGTTCGCGCCGATTATGCCCGAAACGTCCGTTTCGAAATAGATTCTTCCGTTGCTTGAACGCTTGATGTCAAACCCGAGCTTGATAAGCTCGCGTTTCAAAACGGCCTCAATCCCAAAGGCGGTCGTTGCGACACATTCCATCTTCAATCATCCTTTCAACACCATCTTAACACCTTTTTCTCCGTAATCCCATCTTTGAACCGAGAGGTTGTAAAGATTTTAAACAAAATTTTCCAATAAAACGACCACTTGCATTGTTTTCAATATGTAAGGGCTCGGCGAGGTGAAACGCATGAACAAACACAAACTCGAAAACATCGTTGAAGCCTTCAAAAACGGGGACGAAACCGCGTTCGACCGTTTGTATGAAGAGACCAAAACCGATGTCTACTACACCATCCTGCTCGTCCTCAAGGACCCTTCGCTCAGCGAAGACATCATGCAAGAGACGTATCTGAAGATGATCGAAAACCTCCCCGGCTACCGACGCAAAGGCGAATTCCGGGCCTGGATCAAAACCATCGCCAAACGCCTCGCCATCAACGCCTACCATAAGCGAAAAAAGGAAACCGCCATCGACGCCGACGAGCATCCGAACCTCTTTGAAAGCGAAGGGCAAGACAGCGAAAAGCGTTACTATCTTGAAGAACTCATGAACATTCTCAGCGAGGAAGAACAAACCATCGTCATCCGCCACGCCATCTTGGGCGATAAGCACAAGGACATCGCCAAGGATTTGGACAAACCCCTAGGCACCGTGCTTTGGAAGTATAAAAACGCCCTCGAAAAAATGCGCAAGGAAGGAGGAGGGTTTGATGAAGAATAGAGAAACGAGAAAAAGGCTGTACCGTTATGCAAAAGAAGACACACCGGATTTGAAAGCGCAAATCAAAGCCTCTTCAACCTACAAAGACTTCATGGAAACGCAAACACACATGCCGCAAAGAAGTCCGCGATTCCGATGGAACCGCCGTCTTGCCTTCGGCGGCACGCTCGCGCTGCTCATTCTTCTTTTCGTCTTTGCGTTGCCCATATTCGAGACTCCCGCCTCTTCCACGGTGTATATGGACATCAACCCCAGTTTGCGCTTGCAAGTCGGAGAAGACGACCGCGTCGTAGAATTGGAAGGCGTCAACGAAGATGGCGTGCAGTTCCTAAGCAGACTTGAAAATTTACATAACAAGTCCTTTGACGACGTCCTCGACGTTTTGATCGACGAAGCGATTGAACAGGGACTTTTGAGCGAAGCGAACCCGTATGTGATGTTTGACGTCCAAAGCGAAAACGAAGACTTGCGCGCCCACCACCTATCCAAAATGGAAGAGCGGCTTCCCGAAATCGCACAGGCTCGCGTCCCCAATTTCGCCATGATGCAAGGCTCCAGCGAAAATGCGGACGAGGACGAACTCGAACGGGCGCAGCAACATGGAATCAGCGTGATGAAAAGCCGCATCATCGAAGCGATACTAGAAGAAACCGACGAGTACGACTTTGAGACGTTGAGCGAATACTCCGTCGGCCAATTGCGACAGCTCTTGGACGACTACGACATATCCCCGCACCGGCCCGGCCCACCGCATCGAACCCCCCCGTCCGGGCCGTAAAAAACAGCTCGCAAGAGCTGTTTTTTTACGTCAACTTTTCGTTTGGGTCAATCTTCAGCAACGACGCGGTTTCGTCGAAGAGCGCGTTCACATTGTCGCGGTTCAGGGCAATGTCCGAATACCGCAAGGGCTGAGCCTTGTGAAAATAGGGGATAATCGTTTTGGGGTCTTTTTCATACACCAAAAACCCGTACGTGAACACCACGCGATGGGGCGGCAGGGCTTTTTTAGTGAACCAACGCCAAACGGCTTTATAACTGCGTCGTTTGCCTTTTTCGCCGATACGCGTCTTGACTTTGCCGGGGTGCACCGCAAACGCCTTCAGGCCGACACGTTCGGCGTAACGGTCGTTGAGCGCGATGGTGAAAAGCAAATTGTACAGTTTCGTCCGCGCATAACTGCGCAGGGGATGGTAGCGTTTGAGGGCCTGCAAATCGTCAAGGTCGAACTTGGCCTTTTTGTGGAGTTCGCTGGAAGTTGTGATGATGCGTCCCTGTCTTTTTTTGAGCAGTTGAAAGAGTTCAAGCGATATGAGCGCCGGAACGAGGTGGTTCACTTGGAACTGCGTCTCAAAACCATCTTCGGTCATTCGTTTTTTGTGCGGGAACACCGCGGCGTTGTTGATGAGGGCGTCAAGCCCCTCGGGAAACGTCTTTTCGATAGCGGCGAGCGTTTCTTTGACTTCACGCATTTTGGCGAAATCGGCTTTGTAAAGATGCACGCGTTCTTTGTCGTGGTCTTCTAACAACTCCACACGCAGCGATTCAAGTTTCTTTGAATCCCGTGCGATGCCGATGACTTCTTCGCCGTGTTCCAAGAAGTATTCCATCAACGCTTTTCCGATGCCGCTCGTAACGCCGGTAATGACGATTCTTTTCATGTTGTGCCTCCTTTAGACAATCATTGCCAAGAGCAAGACGATCAACAAAAACAAGACCATGAAGACGACTTTTTTCAAAAATGCATATTTCTCCAGCATAGCAGCACTCCCTTAAAATAAAAAATGCTTGCGCGGACAAGCATGAAGAAAAAAGTGGTGCCGCTTGCCGGACTCGAACCAGCAACCTCTTCCTTACCATGGAATTGCTCTACCTGTTGGAGCTAAAGCGGCACGATGGGCGATTTTCCTCAAACATTCTAACACGAAACGCCGGGAATGAAAAGCCCTTTTTTACAATTCGACGAAAACCTTGCCGTTTTCGACGACGGCTTTGTAGGTTGTCGCTTTCTTGGTGGGCATGTGGACAAACCCGATTTTCGCTTTCCGCAGGACGTCTCCCGTTTTCACATCGATTTGCGCGCCGTGCTTGCGGCACGTCACAACACCGTCTTCAAAGGTGCCTTTGTACAATGATGCTCGCATGTGGGGGCACTTGTCTTTGAGGATATAGACGTTTTCCTCATGATAGAGAACCAACAGCGGCAAATCTTCAATTTCCACCCGAATCTTCTTTTCTTTCGCCAAAACATCCAGCTTTTCCAAAAAGTGTTTGGCCATGGGCGCTTCCCCTCTCTTTCTCATCCTAAGTTCATTATATCACCTCACCGTACAAAAAGCATCCGCACAACCTTGAAAAAATGGCTTTTATTGGTATAATAGTTTTACTAAACGTCTTTTTCAACAAGAAAGGAGAATCACCATGTTTACACTCGACATCGAAGGTCAGAAAAAGCAATTCAAGGAACCCGTGAAATTGCTCGATTTGATCGACGATCCCGAACATCGCTATTTTATCGCCCTAGTCAACAACCGTATGCGCGAACTGCATTATATCATCGACTACGACGCCAAGGTGGAATTCTTGGACACGCGCCACCCCGAGGCGATTTATCCTTATGAAGCAAGCTTGCGCTATTTGGTGTCCATGGCCTTTCACAACCTTTTTCCCGAATACGACTTCAAGTTCAACTACAGCATATCCCGTTCGGTCTTCTGCCACATCATCAACCTTGAGAAGGCCAGCGACATAGGCAGGATTTTGCGGGAGTTAGAACAGGAAATGACGCGGCTCGTAAAACTCGACCTTCCCATCACACGAACCGAAATGAACAAAGAAGACGCCATCGAGTTTTACAAAAAGCACAACTACCACGACAAAATCGAAGCCATCAAATACCGCCCCGAAGACATCGTCCACTTCTACGAGTGCAACGGCTACAAAAACTACATGTACTCCCTCATGGTTCCCTCGACGGGCTATTTGAAAGAGTTCGTGTTGCGCACATACCCGCCCGGTTTCTTGATCCAATACCCGCGCGCCGAAGAAGGCGGAAAAATCCCCCCTTTCGAAGACGCCCCGATTTACGGACGCACCCTTCGCAACGCAAACCGCTGGCTTGAGCGCATCGACGCCGAAACCGTCGCGCGCATGAACCGCCATGCCGACAGCGATCACATCGTCGAATTTGTCCAGATGAACGAAGCGCGCCACAACCAAATGCTCAGCGAAATCGGACGCACCATCAAGGAAAACAGCGCGGACATCCGCCTAATCGCCATCGCCGGACCTTCTTCAAGCGGCAAGACCACATTCTCCAACCGGCTGCGCATCGAATTGATGAGCCAAGGCCTTCAACCGGTCATGATCTCCCTTGACGACTATTACCTCGACCGCGACCAAATCGAACCCGACGAAGACGGAAACATCGACCTCGAGCACATCAACACGCTCGACATCGAACTGTTCAACCAAAACATGCTCGACCTCATCCAGGGGCGCGAAGTCGACATTCCCACCTTCGATTTCATGACCAAGACCCGTTCCGGCTACAAAAAGCTGAAAATCACCGAAAACAACCCCATCATCATCGAAGGCATCCACGCCTTGAACGAAACGCTCACTTCCCTGATTCCCCAACACCAAAAATACAAAATCTTCATCAGCCCGCAACTCCAAGTCAACGTCGACTATCAAAACCCCATCAACATCACCAACCTCCGGCTTCTGCGCCGCATTGTGCGCGACCGCAAATTCCGCAACGCCCCCGCAAGCAAGACCATCGGCATGTGGAGTTCGGTACGCCGCGGCGAATTCCGTTGGATTTACCCTCACCAAGAAGGCGCGGACTACATCTTCAACAGCTCTTTGACCTATGAGCTCGGCATCATGAAAAAACACGCGCTCGACACGTTGATGGAAATTCCCCGGGAAAGCGAGCACTTCATCACTGCCAACCGGCTGATCAAGTTCCTCAAATACTTCCGCGACATCGACGACGACCATGTCCCCAACAATTCGCTCCTGCGCGAGTTCATCGGCGGAAGCTGCTTCGATTAAAAAAATAAGCGATGCTCAAGCATCGCTTTTCTTTTTGATATGGTCGATCAAAGCTTTTTGGTATTCGAGCGTGTCCTCGTCTTTTGCCGTATAAAGACTGATATCGGCCCGGCGCAACACATCCTCGAATGACTCGCCTTGTTGGCGGATCGCATAGCCGGCGGACATGGAGATGCGCTCTAGAATGTCTTCGTCCATGCACCGTTTTTCGATGGAGCGAATCATCGCTTTCAGACCGTCTTCTTCCGCATTCGGGATGAGGAGCATCATTTCGTCGCCGCCCATGCGTAGCGCTTGAACGCCTTCGTGCTGATTCGCCACTTCTTTCAAAATCGCGGCGTAGCGCTTCAACAGGCGGTCGCCGGCATGATGGCCGAAATTGTCGTTAATCAGTTTCAGTCCGTTCACATCCGTCATAATCATTCCGTAGGACTTGTCGCTATTGTCATAGGCTTGAATCAAGCTTTCCATGTAATTTCGGTTGTACATGTCGGTCATCACGTCGTAATTCTTCAAATATTCGAGTTCGCTGACCAGTGCGACAAACTCACTTTCGTCGTAGAGAAGCAACAACTTCCCCTCATTGCCTTGCTTGTCTATGGAAAAGGCTTTCTCATAAGCGTACAAATACGGTTTGTCCGCCGTTTTGTTTTTCAAGGCTTCGATGGATTCATAGAGCACGGCCTTTTGGCGAAGCTCGTCGAGAAGCGTGTCGATATGGCGATGGTCCGCCAAATCGAAGCGTTCGCGCAACGCTTTCGAGAATTCGATAATCTCGCCTTCGCTGTTCATGCAGACATACATCTCGCGCATCTCTTCGATCAACGTCTCGCGGCCTTCGCGCATCATGGCGTAATGGGGATCCTTGCGGTAGACAAGGCGGTAAAGCAGCAAACTAAACGCCACTACGGTCAAATGGGTGGGATCGATGTTCATCGGAAAGACGAACACGTGGACAATGTTGATGAGTATCGCAAACGCAATCGCCACCGTAAAGAGAAACCCGGCCCTTTGATAGGGCTCTTTTCTGGAAAGATAACGATAACGGCGATAAAACGTGCCCACGGCGTAAACAAGAAATCCATAGCTCAAAAACGCATGGACGTAAAAAAACGGTCCCACCGCGGCAAAGAGAATGTCGTCAAACGTGGCAATCTCCGCTAAAGAAAGGTCAAGAAACCATAAATGAAGATTGTTGGTAAGAGCGATGGTAAAATTCGCCACAAAAAACGTCGCCGCAAAAATGTCAATCCCTTTCGGCGCAGTTGCACCGACATAAGAAGTGATGGTCTTATAGCAATAATAAACAATGGCGAAGATTAAAGGAAAACGAAGCACATGAAGATAATACGAAAAAGCGATCTGCGGCGTGATGGGATTCACGAGCAAAACAATCGACCAAAGGGCGATCAAAAATGCGAAACGGCGCAGGTTTGTAAACCGCTCGCTTCCGGCGTAGGACGCCAGGTGTACCGCCGGTATGAAGCTGATCACGGACGCGACCACAAGAACGACGCCTTGTAGAGCCGTCATGTTTACGCCTCCCCTTTCGTGCGACTTCGCAAAAAGCTTATCAGAGAATTATACCACACACTGTGAATTATGCAAAATCTACTCGTCTTCAAAAAGCTTCAAGTATTCGCCATAACCCTCTTTTTCAAGGCGTTCGCGTGGAATGAACCGCAGCGATGCGGAGTTGATGCAGTAACGAAGGCCGCCTTCCGCTTCGGGGCCGTCGTCGAAAACATGCCCCAAATGGGAGTCCGCTTGTTTGCTGCGGACATCGATGCGGCGCATGCCATGGGAAAGGTCCGTTTTTTCTTCAACTTCCTGAAGCGGTTTTGTGAAACTCGGCCATCCGCAACCGGCGTCGTATTTGTCTTTGCTGCTAAAGAGGGGTTCGCCGCTAACAACGTCCACATAAAGGCCTTCCGCTTCGTTGTCGAAATATTCGTTAGCAAAAGGCGGCTCGGTCGCGTTCTTTTGCGTGACTTCGTATTGCAGCTTCGTCAGACGCTTTTTCAAATCATCGCGTTTGTTCATGGTATCACCTCAATTGAATTGTATCATTCGAATTGAAGCAAGGGGGCGAAAACGCATAAAAAAGCGCTCCGTTCGGAACGCTTAATGAATTGCGAGAAATCCGTCGTCGGCCAGCACCGTGGATCCGTTTATGGCGACGCTGTCTTCTGAAAACAGGAAAACGACCACTTTGGCAACCTCTTCCGCGCTTAGCAACTTGCCGCGAAGGTGTTTTTTCTCTAGTCGCTTGCGGCGCTCTTCGGGGACGTGTTTCAAGAGCGCGGTATCGATGAACGCGGGGGCGATGGCCGTCACTCGGATGCCGTCTTCGGCCAAAGCGTCGGCGCCCGATTTGGTCATGTTCTCCACCGCCGCTTTGGCGGCGCTATAGCGGAAACTCTTTTTCGCGCCAAAGAAGCTGCGGATGGATGCCGTATTGACGATGCGGCCGCCTTGAACGTTCAACTCGCGCATTTTCTTCGCCGCGTAGTGCATGCCGTAATAGACGCCGTGTTGGTTGATGGCCAAATGGTCATGGTAAGATTCGGGCGTCACCTCGGTGAAATGCGTGCCGTCGCGAACGCCGGCGTTGTTGAAGATGCCGTCCAAGGTTCCGAAAGTTTCCACCGCAAAGTCCACTAGCGCCTTCACTTCTTCCGCTTTGGAAACGTCCGTCACACGCGACACGGCGTCGCCGCCATTTGTGCGGATGCTTTCAACGACAGCTTCAAGATTGCCCTTGTCGATATCGGCCGCAACGATGCGTGCGCCCTTTTCGGCCAAAAGCCTAGCGGCGGCCGCGCCTAGACCGCTGGCGGCGCCGGTTACAATGAGTACGTCGTTTTGCATGCCTAACCCTCCTGAATGCTATTTTTCGTCGTCTTCGATGGTAACGTCTTTTTCGTCGACTATATCGGAAAACGTCGAACGGAAAAATTCTCCGCTACGGCGAATGTGAATGTGCTGTTTCGGGAAAAAGATGGTGTTGATGATCGGAATGAGCAACAGCATAATCCAACCGGGGTGCCAAAAGTCGTCCAAGACGATGCCCAAGACAATATAAGCAATGGTCACAATCAGCGTGACCAGACTGCGCATGTCCACTTTGTGGCTGTATAGAATGTTGGAAAGGGGAATTAGGAAAAAGACGACCCATCCTGGATGCGCAAGATCAAACCCCAACCATAGCCACAAAAATACAATCAGCGCAATCAACGGCATCATTTGGTTCAACCGTTTGAACACTTGACGCGACAACAAAATCGCCGAAATGGGAATCAACAAAAAGAAACTAATCCCCAAAGACCAATTATCCAGCACCAAACCGCTAAACAAAAACAACAGCAAACTAATCAGCGGCATGGCCGCCACAAGACGTTCTTTCATACAATCTCTCCTTCATCTATTTAAGTTTTTCAATGAACAGGGTGAATGGTGCGTCCAAACGATTCAAGAACTTATACACGCTCACTTTGTATGCGTCCTTGGGGAGGCTTTCGGCAAAATCTGTCACAGCGCGGGCCTCTTCTTTGCCTTCATTGTGGCCGGTGTAGGCGGTCACCGCAACGAGGCCGCCTGGAACAATCAGTTCCAAGACGTTCTCAATCGCCGCCAAGGTCGTTTCGCGTTTGGTCGTCAGGGCCTTGTCGCTTCCGGGCAAGTAACCCAGGTTGAACACCGCCGCGTCCACATCCTTATAGATGTGCAACGGAATGTTCTCATGCGAATCGTGGATGAGCGTGACGTTGGAAAGCCCGGACGTCCTCAAGCGCTCTCGCGTGCTCTTTAACGCTTCCTCTTGCACGTCAAAAGCGAACACATGTCCGGCAATTTCCGCTAAAAACGCCGTGTCGTGGCCGTTGCCGGCGGTCGCATCCACAACGACGCTTTCGCTTGTGATGTATTCTTCAAGCATTTTGTGCGTAAAGGAAATGAGCCGCTTAGACATCTTCGCCTCCGTGTTTCCAATCTTTTTATATTATACCAAACATTGCCCTTTGTGAGTAGACTTATTTGCAAAGACTCCCCCGGGAATCATTGCCATAAAGCCCCGAAAAAGGTATAATTGGGGTAACAGACTGAATGATGAGGTGATTCACATCAAAACCACGGAAAAGGAAATCATGCAACTCGCCATCGAACGCGCCAAAAAAACCATGAACGAAGATTTGGGCGGACCGTTCGGCGCGGCCATCATCGACGAACAAGGTGAAGTGCTCTCCGTAGCGTCCAACTCGGTGCTCGGCGACCACGACGCGACCGCCCACGCCGAAATCAACGCCATCCGCGAAGCGTCAAAGAAGATTCAAAGCCACGATTTGAGCGGTTGCACCCTTTATACGACCGCGCATCCCTGCCCGATGTGCCTCGGCGCCATCATTTGGGCGAACATCAAAACCATCGTCTACGGATGCCGTCCGCAAGACGCCGACGCCATCGGGTTCCGCGACGACTTCATCTACAAATACATCGAAGAAGGTTGCGGCGACACGAGCATTTTGGAGATCCGCGAAGATTTCCGCGAAGATTGCTTGAAACTGTTCAAAGAATACGAGGCGATGGGCAAAGAAATCTATTAGTCCACGTAAAAAGCGCTCCGAGGAGCGCTTTTTTCTTTACTTGTCGCCCATTGTCATCGCCATGACCGCTTTGGCGGTATGGAGACGGTTTTCGGCTTCTTGATAGACGATGGACTGCTTGCCGTCGATGACGGAATCTTCGACTTCGTTGCCTCTGTCGGCGGGAAGAGCGTGCATGTAGTTGCAATCGGGCTTGGCCAGCGCCATCATCTCTTCGGTGCATTTCCAGTGCTTGTTGGCTTCGAGGATGTCGTCGATGACATCGTCGCTTTGGTTGCTCACCCAGCTGCCCCAGTTTTTGGGGATGACGATGTCGGCGTCTTTGTAGGCCTCTTCCATGTCGTTGGTGACGCGGAAGGTGCCGCCGTTCGCCTCGGCGTTGTTGCGGGCTTTTTCAAGAACCCAACCGGGCAGTTCATAGCCTTCAGGGTGGGCGAGGACAACGTCCATGCCGAAGCGCGGAAAAAGGAGCGCTTGGGTGACGGGGACGCTGATGGGCTTTTTGTGGCTCGTGGCGTAGGCCCAGATGATCGAAACCTTGACGTTTTCGGTCTTCTTTTTAACCTCTTTGATGGTCATCAAATCGGCAAGGCCTTGCATCGGATGGTACAAGTCGCATTGCAGGTTCATCACGGGGACGGTGGCGTTGTCGGCCATCTCGCGCAGGAACTTGTTGCCTTGCTGCCAAAAGCAGTTGCGGGCGGCGATGCCGTGTCCGTAACTAGAGAGGATGATGGCGGTGTCCTTGCCGGTTTCTCCGTGCGAAATTTGCATGGTCGAGGTGTCCAGGAAGTTGGCGTGTCCGCCCAGTTGGGCGATGCCGGCTTCCATGGAATTGCGCGTGCGGGTGGATTGTTCAAAGAACATCAAAAATGACGTCTTGTTTTTCAAGTAGTCGGTGATTTCGTTGTTTTTGAATTTCTCCTTGAGTTCGCTTGAGACTTCTAACAGTTTTTCGATTTCTTCGGTTTTCCATTCTTCGAGCGTGATGAAGTGTTTTCCTTTGAAAAGTGGTTTCATGGGCAATCTCCTTTATATTATTGGTTTTGGTTTTCTATGCGTTTCAGGTACAGATTCGGGATGACGGCGTACATGGCCGCCGCTTTGACGAGGTGCTCTTTTTCCGTTTTTTCGTTGGGGGCGTGGGCTTCTTGTTCGTGCCCGGGGCCGAAGCCTACGCAGGGGATGCCGTAGCGGCCCATGATGGAGACGCCGTTGGTGGAAAAGGTCCATTTGTCGACGAGCGGATTGTCGTCAAAGAGTTCCTGATAGGCGTCCACGACCGTTTGCGTGGCGATGTGCTCCTCTTTTTGGACCCAGCTTGGGAAGTAGGTTTTCGTCGGATAGACCAAGCCGGTGTAGGATGGTTTTTGATAGTCGTACATCTCGACTTCCGCGCCCGCTTTTTTGACCGAAGGCAAGTTGCGGATTTCATCCATGGCGCCTTCGGGCGTTTCTCCGTGGGTCAAGCGGCGGTCGATGGAAATGCTGCAACCGTCGGCGACCGCGCAGCGGGAAGGAGAACTGTAAAAAATCTCGCTTACGGTCAAGGTGCCTTTGCCAAGGAAGGGGTCGTCGTGCAAGTTTTCATGCAATTCTTCAAGTTCCTGAAGAATCGGCGCCATTTTGAAAATGGCGTTGTCGCCGCGTTCGGGCGCGCTGCCGTGGCAGGACACGCCGTGCGTGGACACCTTGATTTCCATGCGTCCGCGTTGTCCGCGGTAGATGTTGCAAGATGTCGGTTCCGTGATGACGACGAACTCGGGCTTGATGTCCATCTCTTCAATGAGATACTGCCAGCACAATCCGTCGCAGTCTTCTTCTTGCACCGTGCCGGTCACGAGAAGGGTATAGTCATCTTCAAGGTTGAAGTCCTTGATGATTTTTCCGGCGTACACCATGGAGGCCATGCCGCCTTCTTGGTCGCTCGTGCCGCGTCCGCCGATGTACTTCTCGTCTTCGAAGCCTTCATAAGGGTCGAAGTCCCAGTTTTTGAGCTCGCCGACGCCGACGGTGTCGATGTGGGCGTCCATGGCGATTAGATGCTTGCCGCTGCCGATGGTGCCGATGATGTTGCCCATCGGGTCGATTTCGACCTTGTCGAAGCCGACTTTTTCCATCTCCTCTTTGATGCGCAAGATCACTTCTTTTTCCTGTTGGCTTTCGCTGGGGATGCGCACCATGTCCCGAAGGAATTTCGTCATTTCGGGTTGGTAACTTTTCGCTTTTTTCAGTATTTCGTCAAATTCTATCTTCACTGTATACCTCCTAATGGTTTCGCAAAGCTTTGATTTTGTCGTTGTAGTCGTACACTTTTTCGTATTCTTCGTCCCAGAAGTCCATCGACTTCATTTTGTCCAGATAGGCTTGTTCGTAGCCGAATTTCAGCCAGTCGTCCTCTTTTTGTTTGAAGAGTTTTTCTTTTTGCGCCTTTCCGCGGGTGTCGGCGATATGCTCGGTGTCGGCTTTTAAGAAGATGTCGCGGAACCAGCGGCGCATGACAAAGTCTTCGGTCTCAAGATAGCGGTTTTCCAAATCTTCCATGACGCTGTCGTAGCGGTCGAAGCCGTCGGTGGCGACGGTGACGACGTTGTCTTCGGGTCCGAGCTTCAGATGTTTCGCCATTTTGATCGCGCCCAGGATGTTGCAGACGCCGCTGACGCCGAAGAAATCGCGCATGGCTTGCAGCTGTTTTTTGTCCACGCCGTATTCGGCCAAAACATCGGCGCCATCGCGCAGGATTTTCAAGCCTCTCACCGCGTCTTCGTCGCTGATCAAGGCGATGAAGTCGGTGCTTAAGACATTGTGGATCAGCGTGCACATCTTGTCGCCGATGCCTTCGATGCGATGCTGCCCGCGTCCGCCGTCCATCAGCGTCGAGCACTCGTAGGGCTCAAGCGCGACGACTTTCGCTTCAGGGTATTCCTTTTTGATTTGGTCGCCCGCGGCCAAGGTGCCGGCGCTTCCCGGCGCCGAGGCAAAACAGGCGATGCGGCCGTTGCCGATGCCTTTGACCGCTTCGATGGCGCTATGGCCGGTGACGTGGCGGTGGAAACGATAATTCGGCATCAACTCGAATTGCGCCAAGGCGACGTTTTTAGGGTCTTTGGAAAGCTCGTGCGTCTTTTCTAACGTCAAGATGACGTCGGATTCCGTTCCGGGGGTCAAATCGAGTTTGGCTCCGTAGCCTTTGATGCGGTCGTAGCGTTCTTTGCTCATGTTGTCGGGCATGATGACGACGGCCTCATAATCCATGAGGTTGCAGATGTAGGAAACGCCGATGCCGAAATTGCCGGTCGAGGGACCGAGAATTGTGTGTTTGCCGGGTACGATGTCGCCATCGACATACCCTTCGATCAAGGTCGAATACGCCGGCCCGACTTTGTGCGAGCCGCTTGGGAAATCCTTGCCGAGCATCACGACGATGTTCGCGTCGACGCCGGTCAGGGCTTTGGGCAAGACGACCTTGTTGACCTCGTTGTTTTCTTTCTTCCAGGTGATGTTGAACAGGTTCATCGGGTCCAGTTCGTCTTTTTTCGCTTCAAGCGCTTTTTTGCGCAAATCGGCGTCCAGTTTGCTGGGGTAAAGCATTTCATCGTACGTCGGACCCAGGGTGCTTTTTTTCATGTTCGTCCTCCTTCGTTGTTCTCAATATAGTCTATCAACAGATCCAAATCGGGTTTGAGCCGTTTGGGTTTGATTCCGCATTTGTCCATGGCTTTTGTGTCTTTGAGGCCGTTGCCGGTGACGATCACCGACACGGTTTGCGCAGGCGATATGAGATTTTGTTCGAGGGCTTCTAGTAGCCCCGCCACACTCGCGGCGGCGGCCGGTTCGGCAAAAATGCCCTCATCTTTGCCCAAGAGCGCGATCGCATCGAGAATCTGCTCGTCGCGGACGGTGATCCAGGCGCCGCCGGAAGCTTTGACCGCGTTCAGCCCTTTCACGGGGTTTCGCGGTATGCCGACCGCGATGCTGTCGGCGAGCGTGTCTTCCGCGGTCTCTTGTAGATCGCGGTTTTCCTTTGCGGCTTCGTAAAACGGGGCGCAGCCCTCGCTTTGCACGCCGAGGATTTTCGGGATTTTTGATGTGAGACCGATTTGATGCAAATCGTAAAAGCCCTTGTACACGCCGGCGATGGTGCAGCCGTCTCCGACGCTCACAACCACCCAGTCGGGAACGTTGAAATCCATCTGTTCGGCGATTTCATACGCCACGGTCTTTTTGCCTTCGACCATGTGGGGGTTGATGGCGGCGTTGCGGTTGTACCAGCCGAAATGATTGATTGCCGCCTTGGAAAGCTGGAAGGCAGCCTTGTAGTCGCCCTCGACGCTGATGACGTCGGCGCCATAGGCGAGGAGTTGCGAAAGTTTGCCCAAAGGCGCGCGTTTGGGCACGAATATGACGCTTTTAAGCCCCATGTGCGCGGCGTTGCCCGCAAGGCTCGAGGCCGCGTTTCCGGTGGAAGAACAAGCGATGGTGCGGTTGTCGTTTTCGATCGCTTTCAAAACCGCCACGGCCGAAGCCCGATCTTTGAGAGAGCCGGTCGGGTTGAGCCCTTCGTCTTTGATATAGAGGGCCTCCATGTTCAATCTATTCGCCAGTTGGCGGCTTTTGTAATGCGGCGTCCAACCGACTGAAAGCGTCTTGTCGATATGGTTCTTGGATACGCTCATGAGCGGCTCATAACGCCACATGCTGTAGTTTTTGTTGTTTTCGAAATACGCTTTGGAAAGCTTCTCTTTCAAGCGTTCGTAATCGTAGTGGATGTCCAAAATGCCCTTTTCGCCGCACTTCGGGCATGTGTAAAACTCTACGGGCGGACGGTAAGTCTCCCCGCAAAGTGTGCAGGAGTAATGGGTGAGAAATTCCATGCTATCACGCTTTCTTTAGTCTTCTATGGGTACGATGCGAAAGGCGTTGACGTCAAAGAGGCCTTGGTCGGTCAACTTCAAATCGGGAATGACCGGAAGAGAAAGGAACGCCAACTGGATGAAAGGGTCGTCGATGGAGTCGCTAAGCCCCATGGAACGAACTTTTTCTTTCATACGGTCAAGCGTCTTTGCGACATTCGGCGCGGGTTGCGTCGTCATTATGCCTCCGATTTCAAGCTGCAAGAAGTCTTCGACTTTTCCGTCTTTGACGAGCACGATGCCGCCAGAAATCTCGACAATTTTCTCGGTCGCCAAACGCATCGCTTCGTCGGTGTCGCCTAGGACGACGAGGTTGTGGGAATCGTGGGCGATGGTCATGGCAAGCGCGCCGTTTTTGATGCCGAAGCCTTTGACAAGACCAAGGCCGAAAGCGCCGCTTGATTTGTGGCGTTCGACGACGGCGAGTTTCAAAATGTCTTGGTCCGGATCGTTGCGGTATACGCCGTCTTCGACACGGACGGTTTCACGAAGGCTTTTGGTGGTGATGTTGTTTTCGACGAGGCCGATGACTTTCACGCTTTCTTTTTTGAGTTTCAAGGTGAAATCCAACTTGTCAAGGTCGATGTTGACGGTGTCGCTCACGGCTTTTCCTTTGACAATCGGCGCGTCGATCAAAGGTTTGCCGTCTTTTGCCACCAACGCGCCCCGTTTGTAGACAGCCTTTGGTTCGATGTTCTCAAGGTCGTCGAAAACCACAAGGTCGGCGTAATACGAAGGCGCAATGGCGCCATGTCGGGATAAACCGTAACAATTCGCGGCGTTCAACGTCGCCATGCTTATGGCGGTTATAGGATCGATGCCGTGTTGGACGGCCAAATTGATGTTGAAGTTGATGTGGCCTTCGGCCTTGATGTCTTCGGGATGCTTGTCGTCGGTACAAAAAAGCAAGCGTTCGACGTTCTTCTCGGTGACACCCTTTAAGAGGGTGCCGACGTTGCGGGTGACCGAGCCTTCACGCAAGTGCACATACATTCCGCGTTTGACGCGGTCGAGCATTTCTTCGACGGTCGAGCACTCATGGTCGGTTTGCACTCCGGCAGTCCTGTAGGCGTTCAAGTCGTTGCCTTTGAGAGACGGGGCGTGCCCGTCGATCGGGCGAGGTTGCATCAACCGTATTTTTTTGTGGATGTTTGCCTCGCCGTTTAAGACATCGGGAAAGTTCATCACTTCGCCAAGGCCCAAGACGCCCTCTTCGCCGGAAAGTTCGGCGATGTCGTCGGCGGTAATGGTTGCGCCTGCCGTCTCATAAGTCGTCGCGGGGACGCTTGAGGGAATCATCATGTACACATCAAGCAAAGAGGCCTTGGAGCTTTCAAGCATGTAGCGGATGCCTTCTTTGCCGCTTACGTTGGCGATTTCATGCGGATCGGCGATGATGGTTGTCGTACCTTTGGGCAGGACAATGTTCGCAAAATGGGGCGGGGTGACCATCGATGATTCGATGTGAACGTGCCCGTCGATGAAACCGGGCGCGACATAGCTGCCTTGTACGTCGACTTCTTCTTTGCCATGGTATTCACCGACGCCGACGATGACGCCGTTTTGAATGGCGATGTCGCCGTCTTCAATTGCTTTGGTGAACACGTTGACAATGCGGGCGTTTTTCAGAACAAGCGCCGCTTTTTCTTGACCCCTTGCGATTTTCATGAGTTCTTTGTCGTTCATGGGTTTCACCTACTTTGTCAGTCTTGAGTGTGCATGGTGGTGATGAAATCTTCAATCATGTTAAAGGCCACGCGCTTGCGGTAGACACGGTTGGAACGCTGGTCGTCGATAGGCTTGATATGGGGCACGTAGGCGTTTTTGATGCTGACGATGTTGTCTTGTACCGCGCTGATGGTTTCGCCGATGTGCCGTTTTTCGACGTCGCGCAGGCGCACTACGGTCACGTTGATGGCGCCTAGGGCCATGCGGAGATCCTTGACGACGCCGTCTTCAATGGTCACAGCGCCGGCGAAGGCGACTTTGGAGATGGCGTCGGCTTTGCGTCCGCCGACTTTCAAAAAGCGCGTCTTTGTGAAACGGGTTTTGGGAAGCCTGATTTCTTTGATGATTTCTTCGTTGGATAGGGTGGTTTTGCCGGGGCCGACAATGACGTCGTCGATCAACGCTTCGCGCGCGGAGCCCTTTTGCTCGATTACTAGTTTCGCGTCCAAAAGATACAGCGTCAACACTCCGTCGGCCGCCGGTGAGGCGTTGCCGATGTTTCCGGCCAAGGTCCCGACTTTGCGGATGCCGGGGCCGGCGATTTCAAGCATGCAGTCCTTAAGGACTTGCGGAACCGCCTCGTGGCGCAAAAGCGTTTCATAATCCGTGAGCGCGCCGATGGCGAGATAGTCGCCTCGGTCTTCGATATAGCGGAGTTCCTCAAGATTGTGGATGTAGAGGATGTCTTGTTTGAAGCGGGCGGGCGTTTCGCTCCAAGAACGGTTCTTGACCATGAGGTCGGTACCTCCGGCCAACACTTTGAACGTGCCTTCACTCAAATGGTCCAACGCTTCTTCGTAGGTTTTGGGGATGACATGTTTTACCATAGTCCCTCACCTTCTTTCGATGCGCGTTTGACGGCTTTGAAAATCATTTCGTATCCGGTGCAGCGGCACAAGTTGCCGGCTAAAGCGATGCGGATCTCTTCTTCGCTTGGAGACGGGTTTCGGTTCAAGAGGTTTTCCGCCGCCATGACCATGCCCGGCGTGCAAATGCCGCATTGCACGGCGCCTTCTTCGACAAAGGCGTTTTCGAGGACTTTGTAGCGCTTGGTTTCGCGATAGCCTTCGATGGTCATGATGTCCCGGCCTTCAACGCTCGCAAGCGGCAGCAAACAAGAGTTCACCAGCCATCCGTCCATGAAGACCGAACATGCGCCGCATTCTCCTTCGCCGCAGCCTTCTTTTGAACCGGTGAGGCCGAGTTCCTTGCGCAAAATGTCCAAAAAGCGCATGTTCAAGGGCTCATCAACGGTAACGGTTTCGTCGTTCAAGGTGAACGTGACTTTAGCCATTGTCGATCAACTCCATAATGGATTCGGGGGTCGCGGGAATCTTCTTGACTTTGCGGCCGATGGCCTGTTCGATGGCGAGCGCCACGGCTGGCGCGCCGCCCACGAGCGTCAGCTCGCCGACGCCTTTCGCGCCGTAGGGGCCTAAGGGATAGGGATTGTCCATGATGTGGTTTTCCATCTTCGGCACATCGACCGAGGTCGGGATGATATAGTCGGTCATGTTTTTTTGTTTCAGTTTGCCTTGTTCGTGGTTCATCACTTCCAAATACCCATACGCGATGCCTTGCGCCTGGCCGCCGTCGGCCTGGCCGAGGACGATGCGTTCGTCGATGGCTTTGCCGAGGTCGTAGATGTTCCAGGCGTTTTTGACGGTGACTTCATAGGTCACTTTCGAGACTTCGACCTCGACGACGTTGACGCCCCACGAATAGGCGGGGTACGCGTCGCCGCGCATCGTGTCTTGGTCCCATTCGATGTATTCGGGTTGCTTGTATTGCTTGGTGATGGTTTGTTCTTCGCCGGCAATCCACTCTTCTTTTAAGGATTTCGCCGCACGCGCGAGCAATCCGCCGACGACCATCATCGTTCTTGAGGCGACGGTCGGGCCGGAGTCGGGGACGTAACGGGTGTCGGGGTAGTTGAACGTCACCTGCTCGATCGGCACATCCAACAAGTCGGCGACGAGTTTGCGGAAGGTCGTCTTCGGGCCTTGGCCCATGTCGACGGCCGCCACAAGGATGTGCACGTTGTCTTTGTCGTCTTTTTTGAGCTTCACCTGGGCTTTGATGATGTCGGATTCGCCGCTGCCGGTGAAGCCGCATCCATGCAAGAACCAGCTCATGCCGATGCCTTTGAAGGTGTCTTTGTCTTCGTAGGCTTTGGCCTTGTTGTGGTAATCGGAGATTTCCACCGCTTTGTCGACCATGTCGCTTAGAATGATCGGGTCGCGGAAGGTGCCGCTCGTTGAGGTTTTGTCGCCTTGTTTGACCATGTGGCGTTTGCGGAAAGCAAAGGGGTCTTCGCCAACGTCTTTGGCGATGTGGTGGATGAACATTTCAATCGCGAAGATCATCTGCGGCGCGCCAAAGCCTCGGAAAGCGCCGTTGGGGACGGTGTTGGTGATGTAGACGTCGCCGCTCACGTCCAAGTTGTCCACGGTATAGGCGTTGGTGACGGCAAGCATGCCGCGTGAGAGAACAACTCCGGAGAGGCCGATGTAAGCGCCGCCGTCCAAAGCGAGGTTCGAACGGATGCCGATGATGTTGTTGTCTACATCGAGTGCGGCTTCCATTTTGGTTTTTGAAGGATGGCGCTTAGTAGTCGTTTCCATGTCCTCTTCGCGTTCGTAGATGAACTTGATGGGCTTTTGAATCTTCTTGAGCGCGACGGCGAGCTGGCAGGCGGTGACGGAAGGAAACTCTTCCTTGCCGCCGAAGGCTCCGCCGACGGGCGCTTGGATGACGCGGACTTTGTCTTCTTCTTCGCCCATGGTGTCGAGCACGGCGTTTTTGACATAGTACGGGCACTGGATGGAGCCGACCAAGGTGTAGCCGCCGTCTTCGGGGTAGCCCACGAATCCTTGCGGTTCGATGTAGGCTTGTTCTTGGTAGCCGGTCTCGTATTCGTATTCGACGGTTTTGGCGGCGCGTTCAAAGGCGGCGTCGACATCACCTTTGTCAAAGTGCAGCTGCACGCCGCTGTTTTTGAAATCGAAAACGGGGTCTTTTTCCTCAAAATCGATTTCTACCGCATCGGCAAGGTTCATGACGGTTTCCTTGTCCGGGCCGACTACGAGCATAATCGGTTCGCCGATAAAGTTCACGTCTTTCTCGGCGAAAACCGGCCAATCTTCGTAAATCATTTTTACGACGTTGCGCTTGGGAATGTCGGAAGCGTCGACGGTATGATAGCCTTCCGGCATCTTTGGCAGTTTGATGTTTTTGATCGTCCCCCGCGCGATGGGCGAACGGACGGTCTTCGCATAGAGCATCCCGTCGATGCTGATGTCGCTCGTATACGGGGCGCGTCCGGAGATTTTCTCTTCGCTGTCGACTTTGCGGATGGATTCGGAAATGTCTTTTTTCGTTTTCATCGCTATCACCCTAATTTGTCCATTTTGATGGCGTCGGTGGGGCAAATCGAGACGCACAGTCCGCAGCTGAAACATTTGTCCGGATTGAACGTGATTTTGTCTTTGAAATCGATGGCAAAATACGGACAGGCTTTTTGACAAAGCATGCATTCGATGCATTTGTCTTCGATTAGCTTCGGCAGTTCGTCTTCGTAGGTGACATCGTTGGTCAAATCGGTGCCGATCACTTCTTCAACGCTTTCGAATCCGAACTTTTCAAGCGCCTTCGGCAGGTCTTTGAGGATTTTTGCGTACAGCTGTTTGCCTTTAAGAAGGGCACCCGAGAGCATTTGCACGCCGCTTGCGCCGGCTAGGAGAAACTCGACGACGTCTTCGGCGGTGCTGACGCCGCCAACGCCTAAGACCGTGAGGTCGGGTTCGGCCTGTTTGATTTTGTAGACGGTTGCGAGGGCGAGGTTTTTAATCACCGGCCCGGTGGTCCAGACGAAGCCGTCTTCGGCGCCGTATTCGATGCGGCGCTTGGCCGGGTTGATGTTGATGGTCGGGCCTAGGGAGTTGATGGCCACCACGCCGTTTGCGCCGGCTTCCTTGATGGCTTTCGCATACCCTTCGGGGTCGGGGATGTGCGGGCTGATTTTCATGTAAAACGGCTTGTCGGTGAGGGAACGGATGGTTTTTACCGTTTCGGAAATGACCGCAAGGTCGGTGCCGACATAATGCGTCGACACTTCAAAGGCGTCGGCAAAGGCGTCGAGTTTGGGAATGAGCACTTCCATGTCTTCTTTGGAATACCCGACGCTAATGATGAGCGGACGGTCGTTATCTTTGGTATAGGCCGGGAGAAACTCTTCGACCCATTTTTCCATCGGGTGCTCGCTCCAAAGTTCGCTGTTCATGACGTAGTTCTTGCCGGTGTAGATGCAGGGTTTGGGAATCTTGGGGTCTTTCGTGGAGATGGTTTTCGTCACGACGGCGCCGCAACCGGCGTCTTCACGCATGAAAAGCAGTTTTTCCGCATCGCCCACAAGGGGGCCCGATGCGGGCATGAGCGGATTTTCAAGCGTTAAACCGTCAAAGGAAGTCTTCAGTTTCATGAGGATTCACCTTCTTCTATTCTTTGCCAAAGGTCTTGCGCGTGCGCTTTGGCTTTTTGGTAGGTTTCTTGCAAGTTCTTCCGGACTTCGTAATCTTTCACGACAGGGTTTCCTGCGACAAAGACGTTGCGGGGTTTGAAACTGTTGAAGCATCCGAAGAACAGATGGCCGAGCGCGTTGTCTTTGTGGATCGGGGTGGGCGGAGCATAAGGAAGCATCAATAAGTCCGCCTCATAGTCTTTTTGGAAACGGCCGAGCTTGATGCCGAAACGAGCGGAAACGTAGTCGTAGGTGTCGTCGATTATTTTTTGGATGTCGCCGAGATTCATCGCCTCCGGCGTTTTTTTGAGCGCATGCGAGGCGTATAGCAGGTTCAAGTACTCGGTCGTGACCGAGGAAGACAGGCCGTCGTTGCCGACGATGACGCGGATGCCTTTTTCTTTTAACGCCGGGTAATCGGGGATGCCGACTCCGTTGTTCATGTTTGAGGACGGGTTGAGCGCGACGACACAGTCGTTTTCGGCGATGAGTTCGCGTTCGCTGTCGCTGACGTAAAGCGCATGCGTCAAAATCGAATCCTTGTTCAAGAGGCCATGGCGGTGCAGACGGGTTACGACCCGTTCACCGTATTGTTTCAAGGAATCGTTTTGGTCCATTTCGCTTTCACCAACATGGATATGGATGGGCGCGTCGGCGAGACGTTCGCTCACGCGTTGTAGCGTCTCCTCCGAAAGCGAAAGCGAAGCGTGCAAACCGAAATGGCCGCTTACCTTGTCCGTTTGATGATTGTCTAAGAAACGGCGGTTTTCTTGGATGCATTGTTCGACATTGAAGCGGTCACTCGTTTCAAAAGCGAACATGCCACGAAGGCCGACGTCGTCGACGACAGCCTTTTTAAGGGCCTCAAGAGCGCCGGACACGCTGCCGCTCGCATGGTGGTCGATGATGGTGGTCACGCCGTTTTTCACGTGGTCGACGGCGTTGACGATGCCGCTATAATAGATGGATTGCTCTTCAAGACCGCGGTCGAGTTTCCACCACTGCCCTTCTAAAATGTCCATGAAGTTTTCGTATTTGAAGCTGTTCATCCAACCCCTGGCAAACGTGGAATAGATATGGGTATGGCCGATGACGAGTGAAGGCATGACCAAGTGCCCTTTGCCGTCGATCAACTCGTAGTTGTCGTCTTCAAAGTCTTTCATGTCTCCGGCTTTCAGGATTTTTTCATCGAAGAGAACGTATCCGCTTGGATAAAAGCGGTCGAAATCGTAGACCATGGCGTTGACAATAGCTTTAGGCATTGCTTACACTCCTTTTCAAATAGCGTCCTTGCCTCGGGAAGAAGGCTTGGTCCTTGACGATGAATTCTCCGCGCGCGATGGTGGCACGAAGCGCCGCACCGCCTTTTAAAGATTCGTACACCGAGTAATCGGAAGCGGCATGGTTGGTGTCGATGGTCGTTTCTTTCGCTTCGAAGATTGCCAAATCGGCATCCGCCCCCACAGCTATCGAGCCTTTTTGCGGGGCGAGCCGATGCACCGACGCGATGTTTTCGCTCATTTTCGGTATCACTTCGGGACCGAAATGGCGATACATAATTGAAAACGAATGTTCGACGCCGCCGATGCCTAGCGGCATATCTTTAAGTTTTTCCGTTTGTTTGTCCGCTTTCATGAACGCGCAGTGGTCGGTGCCGATGGTGTGGATGTCTTCAATGTGTTCGCGCAAAATCTTGCGTTCGCGTTCGCTCCTTAGAGGCGGCGCGAAGGTGAACAGTTTGCCGGCCTCGCCTTTGAGCTGGTCGTGGTTGAACGTGAAATACTGCGGGCAGCTTTCTATGATAAAATTTTTGTTCAGCAAATGCGGATAGCGCTCTTTGAGCGCACGGAGGGTGTCGCCGCTGCTCAAGTGCACCATGTAGAGGGTGCCGCCTGTCTTTTCGACGTAGGAAGCGAGCTTAAGCGCTTCGCTTGTTTCGCTCTTCGAAGGTCGGCTCTTCGGGAGGTCCTCGTGGGTGTAAGCGTCGTCTAACGTAATCATCTCGTCGTTTTCGATATGGGCGAGCAGGGTGATGCCGTGTTTTTTAGAAAGACGCAACAATTCCTTGATGTCTTTGTCGTAGGTGCGCCGGTTCGAATCGGAATACGTCGTGAAAAACTTGAGCGTTGTGATGCCGAGCGTTTTCATCGTAAGCACAAACGTTTCCAAATCGTCTTTTGGGTTTTTGATGGTCGCGTGAAAGGCGTAGTCGAGGTGAGACCTCTCCGCTTCTTGCTTGCGCTTTTCATAGGCCTTTTTCAAATTTTCGACGTTGTCGACAGGGTCCAAAAAGTCGATGAACGTTGTGACGCCGCCGTACGCGGCGGCTTTTGAACCCGCCTCGAAATCGTCGACGGACACGAACGCGCCCAAATCCAAAGCGAAATGGACATGCGGGTCTATAAGGCCCGGCAAGACCATCGCGCCTTTTGCGTCGTAAACTTCTTTAGAAGCTATGTCCTTGTCGGAGAGTGCGGCAATGCGGCCGTCTTTGATATAGACATTCATCTTTTCAAAGGCACCGTTGACATATACCTCGCCGTTTTTAATGGCCAAATCCATCGTTTTCCCCCTCAATGATGTAGTAATCGATTATGTCGTATTGCTTAAGAAAGTCGGGCAGCAAATGTCTTCGTACCGTGAAGTACACATCAAGTCCGGAATCGACCATGATTTTCACCGTTTTGGCAAATCCTTGGCCGCGCATTTCCAATATGCCGACCTCGTCCAAAAACAGTGGTTCAACCTCTTTTTCAACGAGGCTCGTTAACGTGCTTTCTATCCACTTGACACAATCTTTTGCAAAGTGGTAGGGGCCAATTTTGTCGCATGCATCAAAGCCCTCAGGCATGAAAACGTCGCGGACGATCAACAGCCTGCTTTCGCCTGTGGACAGTCGTTTGGCGGTATAACTGTGAACAACGTCCTTGTTCATGGTTTTTAACGACACAAAACCGTCGCCTCCCAACCGTTCGTACAAAGCTAGCATGTGAGTGGTTTTGCGGTCGTTAATCTTCCCAGTAACGATGTGTACCATTTTCGGTTTCCCTCATGTGCAGATGGCCTTTCTTGCCGTGTGAAATGGCCAGAATTTCCGATGTAATGGAAATAGCGATTTCCTCCGGACTTCCCCCACCGGTATCGAGTCCGACCGGGGCATAGAAGTTGCTCAAATCAACGTCTTCACCGAAGGTTTCATAGGTTCTTTTCAAATAGTCTTTCAATTTGGCCGACGAACAAAGCATTCCTATGTATTTCGGGGACAAGTCGAGTTCTAAGATTTTATTGATGACGTGATAGTCGTTCGCGTGTTTTGGTGTGCAGACGACCACAAAGCTCCCGTCTTTGATGCCCTCTTCTTCAATGAACTGCACAAAGGGCTTTTCGACGAGCCTGTCGGCATAAGGATAAACTTCCAAGACCTCTTTTCGATCGTCGATGACGGTCAAATGGAAATCCAAGGTGTGCAGGATTCGTCCTAAAGCTTTCGAAACGTGGCCGGCGCCGAAAAGGTAGATATGGTTTTTGACCCCGATAAACTCGTAAAAAAGAGTCACAACACCACCGCACTTCATCGGCAATGTCGTCATATCCGAACGTCCGTCGACTTCCACTTTTTCTTCGTTAAGCAAATAGCGTTCAAGTCTGCTTTGGCGCTCTTTGAGAATCTCTTTGCATTTCTCGCGAGCATGGTATTCAAGCGCGCCGCCACCTACGGTGCCGATTGCTTCATCGTCTTCGCTCACAAGCATCTTGATGCCGATTGAGACCGGGCCTTCGCCTTTCTTCTCGACCGCCGTGACCAACACGGCGTCTTTTCCTTCGTTTTTATAACGCAGAATCCGTTCGTAGAGTGTTTCTTTTTCCATGGTCATCCTACTTTCTTGTTGTTAAAGATTCGACCAAAACGTGAAAAATCACGTTTTGGTCGACGCTACTACAATAAGACGGTCAAAACAGCGGCCAGCGCAAGCATGAACGTCGCCCCTATAGGACGGATACGAAGGCTCAAAGCGCTGCGGGTCTCAAAGAACGTGAAGCCCCTGAGCAAAGCAAAGGCCAATGCACCGCTGAAAACGCCTTGAAGCACGGTGAACGTCAACGCATTGCCAAAAGAGCTGACTTGCTCGGCGAGGAATCCGGTGGCCGCGAACTGAACGCCGAACCAAACGAGGTATGCACCGCGCCAGGCGACTGAGGCACCGACAAATCCCAAAATTTGGTGCTTAAGATTTCTTGAGATCAAGAAGTTTGCGACCGCGACCACCATCAGCGTTTCAAGCACGATGGAGATCATCGGGTTGATGATGCCCCAGTGGTTCATGGGCATGAAGAAATTCAGCGCTTTGATCGAAGCCGCAATGACGCCGACGGCCAACAGCGCTTTTTTAGAATTTGTGTGTTTAAACGCATAGATCAAAATCAGCGTTGCCAAAGGAAACATGATGCTTCCGGCCAAAAAGGGCACGGGAATTAAATGCAGTAGATAGCCTAGTGTGGCTTCCAGCACACCCCAAAAGGCGCCGAAAAAGACGATGGTGCTTATCAATGCAATGTTTCTGTTCATGGTCTAAATCTCCTTATCTTTTAATCTTTTTAGTATTTTTTCGGATGTGACCGGCAGAGTCTTGATGCGTACTCCGGTGGCGTTGTAAATCGCGTTCGCGATTGCCGCCGGCGGGGTGTCGATGCCGATTTCGCCAACCGATTTCGCGCCGTAAGGGCCGCTTTCTTCGTAGCTGTCGGCGAACTCTGTCGTAAGCTTTTTGAGCGTCAAATTCGTGGGGATTTTGTAGTTGAGCATGTCGCTTGTGATCAGCTTGCCGTTCTTGGCGTAGTGGACGTCTTCGGTCACGGCCATTCCGAGCCCTTGCACAATGCCGCCTTCGACTTGACCGCGGGCGAGTTCGGGGTTGATGGTCGTGCCGCAATCGACGACGCTTACATAGTCTAAGACATCGTATTCGCCGGTTTCAAGGTCCACTTCGACTTCGACGAAGCCGGCCATGAAAGGCGGCGGCGATTTCGTACCGTAGTAACTGCCGGTTGCGACAAGCTGTTTTTGATCTTCGTTGTAGTAAAGACGGTTGGAAAGGTCGGAAAGGGTAATCTTGTCGTCTTCACCTTTGACGCGGAACACCTCGCCGTCAAATTCGATTCTTTCGATGTCGACTTCCAGCGAGCGCGCCGCTTCGGCGATGACCATCGAGCGCATCTCTTTCGCCGCTTTCAACACGGCGTTTCCGGAAACGTAGGTGGTGCTCGATGCATACGCGCCGGGGTCGAAGGGCGTTAGGTCTGTGTCGGAAGAATAGACGATGACTTTCGAAACGTCGACGCCGAGCTGTTCGGCCGCAATTTGGGCGAGGATGGTGTCGCTGCCCTGGCCGATTTCCGTCGCGCCGACCATCAGGTTGTAAAAGCCGTCGTCGTTCAATTTCAAAATGGCCGCGCCCATATCGATATAGGGGATGCCGCTGCCTTGCATGGCGATGGCGCCGCCGATGCTGCGGACTTTATGATCGCTTACTTTGCGTTTTGGGTATTTGTTTTTGTAGTCGATCAGCTCCATGCCGCGTTTGACGCAGTAGTCGAGCTTGCAGCTGTCCATGTTCATCGCGGTGCCCTCGGTGCCTTCGCCCATGATTTCAAAAATCGGTGACGTCTCGTTTTCGAGAATCATGTTCTTTTGGCGAAGTTCCATCGGATCCATGCCAAGTTTTTCCGCAAGCATGTCGACGATGGATTCTAGGGCGTAGTTGCCTTGAATCGCGCCGTATCCACGGAAGGCGCCTGAAGAGACGGTGTTGGTGTAGACAACGTCTCCGTGAAAACGGACGGAATCGACTTTGTTGTAAAGGGGCAGCACTTTCGAACCGGTCACCATGAAGACGGTCAAAGCGTGTTCACCGTACGCGCCGGTGTCGGAAAGGCCGTAGCAGTCGATGCCGGTGATTTTTCCGTCTTTGGTCGCGCCGATTTTCATATCGAGGCGCATCGGATGGCGCGTGCAGGAAGATTCGAACACTTCCTTGCGGGTATAGGTAAGTTTGGATGGCTTGCCTGTCCTTTTGGTGATTGCCGCGGCTAGCATTTCGCCATGAATGGCTTGTTTGCCGCCGAAGCCTCCGCCGACTCGGGGCTTGATCACCCGAATTTTGCTCAGGGGAATCTCCAACGTCTGCGAGAGAATCCTGCGCACGTGAAAAGGCGTCTGCGTGGCCGAATACAACACCAGTCGGTCTTGGTAGTCGATATGCGCATTGACGGTGTGTGGTTCCAACATCACATGCGCCTGCGCTTGTGTGTAGAACGACTCTTCCACCACAACGTCGCTTTCTTTCAAGGTTCTCTCCACGTCGCCGACTTCCATCGAATAGGCGGCGGCAACATTCTTTTTCGGGTCGAAACCGATGGGAAACATTTCGTAGATGTCTTCTTCTGGATGAATGATCGATTCGTGCCCTTTGGCTTGTTCGAAATCAAGGACGGGCGTCAATTTCTCGTATTCCACCTCAATCAGGCTTAACGCCTCGAGGGCGGTCGCTTCGTCGACGGCCGCAACGGCGGCGACTTCGTCACCGACATAGCGTACGTATTCGTCCAAAGGGAACTTGTCGTGCGGCGAAGGCTCGGGATAGCCTTGGCCGGCACGTGTATAGGCGTTTCTCTTGAAATCCTTGTGGGTCAACACGATTTCGACACCCGCTAGTTCTTCCGCTTTCTTGGTGTCTATGGAGACGATTTTCGCAAACGCGTGCGGGCTTCTCAACACTTTGATGATCAGCGAATCTTTTAAAGCGAGGTCGTCGGTGAATGCCGGACGGCCCATCATAATGCCTTTTCCGTCGATGGACGGGGTTTTTACGTTGACGGCTTTGAAGGATTTACTCATCGCTATCACCCAAATATTTTTTGATGGCTTGGTGTTGGGCCTGATAACCCGTGCAACGGCACAAGTGGCCCACTAGGTAGTGGCGCAGGGTTTCGTCGGTGATGCCTTTTCCGCTTTTTTGCAAGGCGTATACGCTTAAGGCAATGCCGGAATTGCAAAACCCGCATTGGTCGGCGCCGGTTTCGCCGAAATGCTCGCTCAGCTTTTCGGCGTGTTTGGGGATGCCTTCAACCGTGGTGATGGTCTTCCCATCAGCGCGGACGCTCAAGTAGGCGCAAGAGGGTACGGGTTGGTCGTCGACCAAAATCGTGCACACGCCGCAACTTGTCGTGTCGCATCCGCGACGGACGCTTAAGTAGTTGTAACGGCGGAGCGTGTCGACTAGATATTCGTCGGGTTGAACGTCCAAAACGCGTTTCATGCCGTTGATGGTGGCGTTAACTTTCACAGTCTCTCACCTCTTTCAACCCGCGCTTGGTGTAGACGTAGGCGAGTTCTTCCCTGTATTCTTGCGATGCTCTGGGGTTTTGGCCGAACTTCACGTTTTTGCGTACCAATTTTGCGGCGTGTTCAAGGTCTTCGTCGCGCAAGGATTTTTTGCCGTTCACATACGCCATCGCTTCTTCGGAGAGGGTCGCTACGCTCGGACGCGATCCGAGGACGATGCGGTACTGATCGTCTATTTTGGTGATGGCAACGTTTAGAACCGCAAAATCGAGCGGCGTCTTGGCGACCTTTTTGAAATACCCGGTTCCTGCAGTTTTCGGAAGCACGACTTTTTCGAGCACGTCATCGGTACGCCCCTTCTGCGAGAGAAACTCTGGCAAGGTCGTTTCGCCTTGTTTGTAGAACACCAATTTCGTGTTCATGGCAAGCAATGGCGTCAACACGTCGGAAAAACCATATTTTCCGACCACACTGCCGCCGACGGTGACAAGATTGCGCAGCGAAACGCCCATGATTTGCGACACGGCTTGTGGCAAAATGCCCTTGCAAATCTTCATGAGGGCTTCGCTTTCGACAATCTTCTGTAGCGGCGTCATGCTGCCGATTTCTACGGCGTTGTCGGTCTCCTTGATGTAATCGAGCGGCAAATCGCTCAAATCGACGGCCTTTTCGATGGTCCGGCTGGAAAGCTTGAGCCATCCGCCACCGGCGACGATGGCGTTGTTGCGGCTTTCGGTCAAGACTTCGTAGGCGTCTTGCAGCGAAGTTGCCAAGTGATAGTTCTTGATTTTCACACGCTTGTGCCCCTTTCAATATCGTTTCGTAGTTTTTTGTAATCGGTCATGGTATCGACGTCTTTTAGGATGCCTTCATCGTCGATATCCACAACCGTGAGTGGGTAGTTGTCACGGAACGCTTTGAGATTGTCGGTTTTGTCGCGCTTAAGCAAAGGGTCGCGCAATGTTTGGTCCAAATAGAGAGGATGACCTTTGCGGCCTTTATACGCAGGCACGCGCACCTTGCCCCTTGCTTTTTTCAACGCTTCATACGTTGAAGGTTTGATTAAGGGAATGTCGCCCGGAACGATGAACACGTCTCCTTTTGTCGCTTCCATGCCCTTTTGCACGGAGGTGAACATGCCCTCGGGATAATCGGGGTTGTACACCACTTCGCAGTTGGGTTTTCCATCAAAGAGGCGGGCGATTTCCTCGTGATGGTGTCCGGCGACAACGACGATGCGTGAGACATGCGGCGCCATCGCATTCGCGGTGCAAAGAATCAGCGGAACGCCATCAATCGTCAACGCCATCTTGTTTTCGCCGGTCCGGCGGGAATACCCACCGGCCAAAATGATGCCCTCAATCATATATTTACCCTCATCATAATCCGCTTAAAAACAACGGTTCTTCACTTTGATTAACTTTATATTTTACCATAAAGAAAACGTTTTTTCCATAGCGCAAAGGGAAAAAGCCCTTATCTATAATGATTATTTTGTGTGCGCAACAATCAAAATGAATGTGAAGCGTCGAAAAACAATCAAACGTTTGAGAAGAAGTCATTGCACATCCCTCGCCGTAATGAACCGGCGTTTCGCATACAAAAAAGGATTTGAGGAGACGACCTCAAACCCTAGTGAAAGCAATTGGCGGAGGGGAGGGGATTTGAACCCCTGCGACGCGTTAACGCCCTACTAGCTTTCCAAGCCAGCCCCTTCAGCCACTTGGGTACCCCTCCAATATCTATTCGTGTGAGACGTAGTCGTCGGGTTTCAACGATGCGAGAGCTTCCGGCAAAAACGCGATGAGGTCGGAAGCCACCATGCCTTCTTCGCCGAATGTTTCAGCGGCGTATTCGCCGGCGAGTCCGTGAACGTATGTGCCGATTTTCGCCGCCTCAAGCGGCGGATGGGCGTGCATGAAACGTGCGATGACGCCGGATAAAACATCGCCGCTGCCGGCAGTGGCCATGCCAGGGTGGCCTTTGAGGTTGAAATACTGAACGTCTTCATTCGCGATGATTGTGCAAGGCCCCTTGAGGACGACAGTCACGTTGTAGCGAGCGATCAGGCTGTTGACGTAATAAAGCGGATTGCGCATGACTTGTCCGGGCGCGACGTCAAAGAGTCTCGCCATTTCACCCACATGCGGCGTCAACACTGCGTGTTCGCACCGCTCAATCGTCGGCATGATGTCTTTGAAGACTTTCAATCCGTCGGCGTCGATGACAACGGGGATATCGTTTTCAAGGATGCGCTTTAGAATCTCGACGTTCGCCGGTTCCGCTTCGCCCATCCCCGGACCGAAGACAACCGCCGTAGTTCTTGGGAGCAGTTCTTCAAAATCGTCGGCGTGTTCATAAGGCATGGACAAAACTTCTGAAAGTTGCGGCGTGCGCTGATTGTAAAATCGCTTCGGCAGGGCAAGGCGTGAAAGCCCTCCGCCCGCGCGCAACACCGCTTCCGCCGACAAGTTCGGTGCGCCCATCATGCCTTGATGGCCGCCGATGGTGAGCACGCTGCCGTAATGATACTTGTGGGTGTGGTGCTTCCGCCAGGGAATTGCGTTTTTGAGCAGCGCATCGGAAAGCAGGAAACGGTTGGCGAAACTCTCGTCCTGCAAGATGCCGGCGTCAAGTCGAACCAACTCTCCTGAATAGTCTAACGCATCTTGCAAAAGATTTCCAGTCTTAAAGTTTTGTATGGAAACCGTATGGTCGGCACGGACGGCATGCTTTTCCTTCAATCCGTTTTCGGCGTTGATGCCCGAGGGGATGTCGACGCTGATGACGAAGCCGTTTTGCCGGTTGATCCACCGGATAACGTCGGCGTATACACCCTCGATTTCGCGGTCAAGACCGATGCCGAAAAGCGCGTCGACAAACACGGCCTTCTTGGGAATGTCGGGCAAAGCGGCAACGTCGTCGCCGCCTTCAAGACGGAGGATGCGTTCCTTGGCGATGGCGGTGTTTTCAAGCATCGCTCTCGTCTCTTCGCTCATTGAGGATTCGTCGCCCACAAGGACAAGGCGGACGTTATGGCCGTCTTCGATCAGTTTCTTGCCTAGACCAATCCCGTCGCCGCCGTTGTTGCCGCTTCCGGCAAACACGAAAACCTTGTCTTCTTTGTCGATGAGCTTGCGCTTGCGGACGTGTTCATACATCGCATCCACCACTTGCTCCATCAGCTGAAGCGACGATATGCGTTTTTCTTTCATGGTCTTCTTGTCCAAAATCCGCATTTCATCAGGCGTCAAAATGGGCATGTCCATGCTAACACCACCTATTTTGTTCCAAAAAGTCGGTCGCCGGCGTCGCCTAGACCTGGAACAATATATTTGTCTTCGTTCAAACGTTCATCGAGTGAAGCCAAATACACCTTCACATCGGGACAATGCTTCTCGACAAAGGCAAGGCCTTCCGGACAACCTACGATGCCGACATAACGGATGTCCTTTGCGCCTCGTTCTTTCAAAATCTCAACCGAAGCTTTCAAAGTGCCGCCGGTGGCTAACATGGGGTCCAAAAGCAACACAAGCGAATTTTCCAGATTGTTCGGAAGTTTCGCGTAATAGCGGTTCGGCGAAGCGTCGTCGCCGCCGCGATAAAGTCCGATATGTCCCACTCTTGCATGAGGAATGAGCAATTGTACCGCATCGACCATGCCGAGGCCGGCGCGGAGAATCGGGACAATGACGACATCTTGGGCCAATACTTCGCACGTCGTTTTTGAAAGCGGCGTTTCGACTTCTTGCGCTTTGGTTTTCAAGTCCTTGGTGACTTCGTAGCACATCAAACCTGCGAGTTCGTTTGTCGTTTCGCGAAAGAGCTGCATCTCGGTGTTCTTGTCACGAAGTTTTGCGACCTTGTTTTTGATCAAGGGATGATCGTAAATTACCGGTTCCATGGTATCGCCCCCAATGGTATGCTAGGTTTATTATAATCATTAGAACCTTCAATAACAAGAGTTCTATGCAATGCGCAGGAAAAAACCGGCTAGTTTTGCCGGTGTCGATTATACAGTTCGTAAATCTCTGAAGCGAGTTCTTCAAGCGTTTTGTAGCCGGTTTCGACGACGCAGTCGATGTGGTTCAAGTTGTAGCGGTTGAAATGCATGTCGTCGGTCTCCAAGCGTTTTTCAATGTCGTCGAGGGAATCGCCGCGGGCGATCATTCTTTGGGCGCGGATGGATTTTGGCGTCTCAAGAAGGAAGAACACCGCTTGTCCGTTCAATTTCTCATGGATGGCGTTTGCGCCTTTCGGGTCGACAATCAGCACTCTCTCCGGGCGGATTTCGCTAAACGCCGTTCCGTAATAATGGCCGTTGTAGGTGGCGGTTTCGACAAACTCCTCCCGGGAGCGTTTGCGCAAAAATTCGCCTTCCGTTAAAAAATGGTAATCAACACCATCTTCTTCGCCGGAGCGTTTCGGACGCGTTGTGTAGGTTACCATTTTTTTAAAGCCGTATTGTTGGATGAGAATTTTTGCGATTTCGGTCTTGCCGCTCGCACTAGCGCCAATCATTATCAACATAGGCCCACCTCGCGGTGTCTTAATTCTACCAAAAATCCTTGCATAAGTGAAGCGGTTTTCAGGACATTTCTTTACGCGTTTTTTTTAGGCGAGTTTCAAAAACACGAGCTTGTCGGCGGCTTCAAGAGTGATCGGTGTCTTGGAGAGGTCTCCCGAAAACAGTTGAACGTCCTCACCAAAAATGGCGCCAATCGGAATCGCTTTTTTACCATACGCTTCGTAAAGGGTAACCACCATGGCTTTGACGCTTTCAAAACGCTTGGGAAAGGAAGCGTCCAATATCGCGCCTGCATCTTCAATGTGCACGCTCTCTTCTTCTTTTCCGCTTTCATGCGGTTCGATTGTCAACAAATCGTCGTAAAACTGCTCGGTTTCCGGGAAAATGGCGAGTTTGCTCAAAAGAAGCGAAATGATTTTGTTGCTGATGATGGTGTTTTCGATGTTGAAATCCTTGATGAGCGGGTCGTTTTTCGGATCGAGCAGTTCGACAATGATGCGGACATCGTCGCGTTTAAGATGGGTCTCGATGTATAAAAGGTTGTCGATGACGTTCGCGTCGTGTTTGTTGACGTCCTCGTGTTCTTCGCTTAAAAGCAAAATCGTCGCGGGACGATTTTTTTCGTCGAGTTCTTCAAGCAATTCGTCGAGTTTCTCTTTTTCCCGGTAAGACGATTGGAAAGAGCTTCCGTGCAGACGTTCGTACGCCGCAAGGGATTCTGCGATGAAACGGCGTTTGTTGTTGTCGCCGACGATGTAGACGTCGCGGACGATTTTTTCGTGGAAAGGCTTCACTTTCAAAGGTTCCACCTCAACGTTCAACCTATCGTCTCGCAAGTTCTTCGCCGCGTTGTCGGGCGCTAGGACGTAGAGGTGTTCTTGCGTTTCTTCTAGCGGAATCGTATGGGTGTGCACGCGCAGGCATTCCTCAAAAGACACCCCTTCAAGCGTGTACACTTCCGCCCCACGAAAAGAGAACATCTCCAAATAGACATCCTCGATGTCTTTTTGCATGATGGTTTGAGCCATGATTTGCCCCAACCGCCGGTCGAAACAAATCGGGATGAGCCGGTAGCTTTTCAAAGACGCGACCGAGCGGTTGATGGTCCGGATTTTCTCTTTCGATTCAAACGCCTTGATTTCCGCGACAATCGGAATTTGCCGTGAAAGGCCCAAATGGCCGATGCTCAAAAGAATCTTGATGACGTTCAAATCGCTTTGTCCAAGACCCTCTCCGGGGGCGACCGTCTGTTCCTTGTTCATGACAATGACCGTATCGCAAGTGTCGACACTGCTTTCAAGAAGCTCCGCTTTCGAGAGAGGGTTGCCGCTTTTGACAAGCACATCGAAGTGTTTCAGCGCGTCTTTCTTGCCCTTTTTCTGCAAAGCGCTGCGCAAGGCAAGTTCGGCCACGTGCTTGTCCACTTCCGCCAAAATCAACACTTTGATTTGGCGGCTTTTGACATACAACAAATCCGAGACAAGTTCCGGGACTTTGCTGTTCCAGTTCAAAATCAAGATGTGGTTTTGCAAATACACCTTTCCGGATGTCGTTCTTTTCTTGTCGAAATAATCCTTGATGGCGTTCGTGGCGAGAGCGATGATTGTCCCTGTAAACAAGACCAACCCCGTAATCAGCACCAACACCGCCAAAAAGAGCGTAGAAGGCTGTTCGAGTTCCAAGATGGCATTCGGCGTCAAGAGCCACATCACACTGCCGTGGGCAAACGCGTCGATAAAGTTGGTGAACGAGTCATCGATAATCATGGCCACTATCGCCGCAATCACCAAAATTGCCACGTTAATCATCAACATCGTCATAATCACAAAAAGCCGCGGCGTTTTGTGTGTTTTGACGCTTATCGCGCTCCGCGCGTTCGCCAATGTTTTTTTCAGTTTTTTCATTCTTTCCCCCGTAATCGTATTCTTGTTTTTATGTCTTAAGAAAATTCTGTCGTCTTCGTTTTCAATTGCGTTGCATATGCTTGTTCAAAACCGTATAATAGTATATAGTAAAGCCATAAATGAGGTGGATGCCATGAAAGGCACAAAACTGGATACCGTTTCTTTGAAAAACGGAGAAACACTGGCCTACCGCAAGCGTGAAGGCGGCGAAAAGACAATCGTCCTCTTGCACGGGAATCTCTCTTCTTCGGTCAACTGGGACTTGCTCTTCGAGCATTTGAGCGAGGAGTTCACCATTTACGCGCCGGATTTCCGCGGATGCGGAGATTCGACGTACAACGAAAAGATTACCAGTGTCGAAGCGTTTGCCGACGACATCAAGCAATTCGCCGATGCGCTCAAACTGAAACGTTTCCATCTGTCGGGATGGTCCTTCGGCGCCGCCGTGGCGATGCGTTTGGCCATCGTCCACCCCGAATACGTCGAACGAATGGTGCTTCTCTCTTCGGCAAGCCTGCACGGCCACCCCATCAAAAAAAGCGTCTTTTTTGGCTTGGTGCGCTCCAAAAGCTACATCCAATCGCTTGAGGAGATGGAAAAGTTCGTCCGTCCCTTGCGGCGGATCCAGGGCAAGAACAACCCCATCACGCTCAAACGCGTGCTCAACTCCACCTTCTACACCAAGGACAAACCCCACGACCGGCGCTATGAGCAATACATCGAAGCGCTCAAAAAGCAACGAAACATCGCCGAAATTCATTACGCCCTTTCAAGATTCAACCTCTCAGACCAGCCCAACGGTGTCGTAGAAGGCACAAGTGACGCTTCCAAAATTCATCAGCCCACCTTGTTCATCCACGGCAAGGACGACAAAGTCGTCCCCGCTTCCACCGCCCATGAAAACCAAAAGGCCATCGGCGACAACGCCAAGGTGGAAATCCTCGATTTATCGGGGCATTGTCCACTGGTGGATGAAATACGCAGGGTGCGCGAGTTGTACAGCGATTTTCTAAGGTAAAAAAACGACGGTTTCCGTCGTTTTTTTATGAGCCGGCTTCTTGCTCCCGGCGGTTTCGCTTGGGAAGCGGCAAGAGCGGGTTCGTGTTCTTCACATAATCGGCGTATTCTTCTTTGCGGGAGAGCATCCGTTTTTCCATCAGCGGAATGCTGACGACCAAGAACATCAAAAGGTTCAAAACCGCGCCGAGGCCTGAATACACATACCCTTCAACGGCGCCGAGCATCATGACATAGACGCCGAACCACATCAAGATTTCGCCAAAATAATTCGGATGGCGCGAATATTGCCATAGACCGTTCATGTTCACGCCGCGTTCACCGCGTTTTTTAAAGCGATGCATCTGCACATCGGAAACCAGCTGAATCGTCGCCGCGGCGACCGACATCAACGCACCAAGCACAACCACCAACGAAACCGTCTCCGCGTTTTGCAAAAACAAAAACGCCGGCACCATGACCATATACACCACCATCGTCGGCATCAAGTGGATGCCGAAGAGATTCACAAGCGGCCAAGCTTTCGGAAACTTGCTTCTGAAATATCCGTAGCGCCAATCCTCTTCATGGAGACCTTTGAACGTATATGCCCAATTGAGCGTAAGTCGGATTCCCCAAAACGCCAGCACAAACAGCATGAGCAATGTCGCCGGGTTCAAACGCTCCACGAAAAACACGGCCATCACCAAAGGCGCCACGCTCCAATACGGGTCGTAGACCGACGAATTTTTCAATAGCGTGCTGAAGGCGTAGACGAACACCGTCGCCGCCAAATCGGCGATGAGCACAACAGCGAAAAGCGATTCAATCGGCAGCAACGCCGCCACGCCCAAAGCCACAAAAAACGCCAACACATACACCGTTAAAATAACCAAATACCCTTTTGTCCTTGCCATTCCATCCTCCTACACACTTTATGATTATGTTAATGATTAACTTATTCATGCGTGGTGCGTACATATAAAGGCGTGTACTGAACGCCATTTGAACCGAACTCCGAAAGCATCAGCGAAAGCGACACCGCCTTGGTCTCAAACGGAGAGAATTTCCGCCGCAATACATCGTGCAACGTTTTGTCCAGTTTCACTTTCCGCCCCAAGGTGATGTGCGGCTTGAACAAACGCGCATCAAGCGCAAATCCGCGTTGTTCAAGCTCGTCTTTCAAACGGCGGTGTAAAGCGGAAAGAAGAGAATGCTCGCGAATGCCGACCCAGTAGGTTTTCCCGGGGCGGCGCGGGTTGAAGGTGCCGATCTCTTCAAGCGTGAGCGTAAGGCTTGGAACACTGAGCGCCTGAAGCGCCTCTTTGACGGAATCCACCTTTTCCGGCTCTACTTCGCCCAAAAAGACCATCGTCGCGTGCAAGTTTTCCGTTTTGACGATGTTCCCCGCTTCGGCGTGTTTTTTCAAAAAGTCCGCATAGGCAGAAAGCGCATCTTTCGTTTTCGCGTCAAAATCCAACGAGATGAACAGACGCATGCAATCACCCTTTCACGTCTTCCATTATATCACGTACCACAAAAAAAGGACGTCATTTTTTTGACGTCCTTTTGATTCGAAATTATGTGATGGTGTCGATGACGTAGAGCGCGCCTTCTTTGGTGAGGAAAGTGCCGGAATCTTCGTTCATGTAGTGCTCGTCGTCGATTTCATTGGTGGTTACAGCCAGGTATGCATCTTCTAAATCCTCGGTCATGAATTCGCGGACGATCATCGATTCGAGCACGGTTTCGCGGTCCTCTTCGTCGAGATTGAGTATGGTGTTGTAGTCAAGGGTGACGTTGGTGAAGTCCGCGGCGCCTCCGCCGAGGATCTCGGCGGCGATGATGAAGGCCACGATTTCGTCTTTGATGAGGATGTCGGTTTCGTCGTATTCGTCTTTGAGCGCGGTCGCGCCGTCACCATAGTCGGGGATGTTGTTTTCGACGTCATCGTTCGCTTGCATCATGTCGTCAAGCGTGATGTGAATCGAGCCGCTTTCTAAGAGATCGTACAGTTCGGCTTCCGTGAGTCCTTGAATGACCGTCGGGTCGAGGTCGTCTTCGAAGGAGTCGATGTTGAGCGTTTCAAGCGCCATAAGCAGCGAACGCAGCTCTTCTTTTTCGATTTGTTCTTCGTCGATGCCGTCGACAACGACGGTTTCACGGAAGTACGCCGTCACGATTAATGGAGTCTCGTTGTCGGGCGAAGGCGTATCTTCTTCGGCGAATTCTAAGATGTTGTCGGAAATCGTCGCTTGCAAGGTCTCGGAGTTCAACACGGTTTCATAATCGTCTTCTCCGGCGTTGAAGATGGTGGCTGGGGAGAAGTCGAGGTTCTCAAGGTCGGTGAGCTCGAGCTGGTCGAGAGCGAGAAGAATGTTTTTCATCTCTTCTTTCTCTTCGTTTTCGACATAGGTGAAGTCGGGATTGTCGTCACGGTCGTCGGTGTCGACGCGCACTGCGTCCGGGATGATTAAGAGGCCGCCGGTGTCGTCGAACATCTTTTGCGACAAGGTCGCTTGCAAGATGGACGATTCAAGCAAGGTGTCAATGTTCTCTTCTTCTTCAAAGAGCGTAGTCAAGGAAATCTCGCCGTCATAGGTTTGGATGTCGTCGACGCCCAACATGTCAAGCGCGTAAATCATGTTCGAAATTTCGATGCGGCGCACATATTCGAATTCGGTGTCGATGTCCAAGAAGTTGGCGTCTTCGTCAAAACCGATCAAACGTCGCAAGACGGTGGTGTTGTTTTCCGCACGATGCGGCACGCGGATGGTGTCGAGGTCGTGAAGTTCCGTCAACTGTTCGCTGATGGTGGCGTGGATGATGTGCGAGGCGAGGACGTCGTCAACTTGGTCGTTGGCGACGATGTCGGAAAGCGAGATGGAGCCGTCGAAGTTTTGCACGTCGTCGATGCCGATGATGTTCATGACCACAATCAACTGGTCGACTTCGTCGAAGACCACGTATTCGTAGTGGGTGCCTTCGGCCACGTCGCCCGTATAGATGCGGAGGGCGATTTCCATCATGTCCGCCGGCGGGGTGAGGTAGGATTCATAATGCGGTACGGCGATGTCGCCGTTGTCGTCAAGGTCGAAAAGCTGGCGGGAGATGGTGCCGTGCAGGATGGAGGAGTTGAGGACGTCCGCACGGTTGTCTTCGTAAGTGGCCGGGTCGGGGTCGTCAAGAACGTCTAAGGAGATGGTGCCGGTGAAATCGTCGATGTCGTCAAGTTCGAGCGTGATCATCGCAATGATGACGTAGTCAAGTTCTTCGGCAATGATGTATTCGAAGTCCGTATTGTCGCCGCTGTCGCCGACAGTCTTGCGGACCAAGGCGTCGTCGTGGCGGTTGTAGTGCGGCACATCGAGGGTTCCGGCCGCTTCAAGGTCGAAGAGCTGGTCGGTCATCGTCGCTTGGAGCATCGCCGAGGCGAGGACGGTCTCGCGGTTGGTGTCGAGTTCGAGGTTGGCAAAGGCGACCGTACCGTCAAAGTTCTCAATGTCGGTCACTTCAAGGATGATCAAAGATTGAATGATGATGTCGAGTTCCGCCGTCAGCACGTATTCGAACTCCGTGCCCGCGCCGGCGTCGCCGACGGTTTTGCGGACCCAATTGGCTTCATCGGCCGGGTCGTCGTCGTAGGTTTCACGATAATGCGGCAAACTGACGGTTCCGCCCGCTTCAAGGTCAAAGAGCTGGTCGGTCATCGTCGCTTGGATGATGGCCGAGGCGAGCACGCGCGAACGGTTGGTCTCATCGTCAAGGTTTGCAAATTCGACGGTGCCCACAAAGTCGTCGATGTCGGTGATGTCAAGGGCAAGCATCGCGAGAATGATCGCGTCGATCTCGGCGCTCAATATATATTCGAAGCGCGTGTCGCCATCGTCAAAGCGTCCGTCTTCTTCCAAGCCGATGGTCTTGCGCACCCAAGTGTTTTCATCATCCGGGTCGCCGTCGTCGTAGGTTTCACGGTAATGAGGAATCACGACGTTGCCGTCGGTTTCTTGTTCTGTGAGCTGGTCGGTGATGGTCGCTTGCAACACGGCCGAAGCCGTCACGTCGTCGCGGCGGTTGTCGTCGTCAAGCAACGACAAATCCACCGTGCCGTCGAAGGTGTCGATGTCGGTGATGTCAAGCGCAAGCATCGCGAGAATGATTGCGTCGAGTTCGCTTGTCAGGATGTATTCAAAGCGCGTGTCGCCGTCGTCGAAACGGTTGTCCGTTTCAAGACCGATGCCTTTTCGCACCCAGGTGGTTTCATCGTCGGGGTCGCCGTTATAAGTTTCGTTGTAGTAGGGCACGTTCAAGTTCTCAAGCGTTTCTTGTTCGTAAATCTTATCGGTGATGGTCGCTTGCAACACGGCAGAAGCGAGCACGTCGCTACGTTTGTCTCCGTCTTCCAACAAGCCCAAATCCACGGTGCCGTCAAACGCGTCAATATCGGTGATGTCGAGCGCGA
>PUOX01000008.1 GCA_003552925.1 Mollicutes bacterium
CGCCCGTCAGGATGTATTCGAACCGCGTGTCGATATCGTCGAAACGGTTGTCCGTTTCAAGTCCGATGTTCTTTCGTACCCAATGGTCTTCGTCGTCGGGGTCGCCGTCATAGCTTTCGGTGTAATGAGGCACGACAACGTTGCCGTCGGTTTCTTGTTCATAGAGCTGGTCGGTGATGGTCGCTTGCAACACGGCCGAAGAAAGGACATGGCCGCGTTTCGTGTCGTCTTCCAACAAGCCCAAATCGACGTTGCCGTCAAAGTCGCCGACGTCGGTGATGTCAAGCGCGATCATCGACAAGATGATGGCGTCGAGTTCACCCGTCAGGATGTATTCAAAGCGCGTGTCGGCATCATCGAAACGGTTGTCCGTCTCAAGACCGATGCTTTTGCGCACCCAGACGCTTTCGTCGTCAGGGTCGCCGTTGAAGCTTTCGGTGTAGTAAGGCACGATGACGTTGCCGTCGCTTTCCTGTTCAAAGAGCTGGTCGGTGATGGTGGCCTGCAGCACGGCCGAAGAGAGTACGTGCCCGCGCTTGGTGTCGTCGTCAAGCACGCTCAAATCCACATCGCCGTCGAATTCGCCGACATCGGTGATATCAAGGGCGATCATCGCCAAAATGATGGCGTCGAGTTCGTAGCTGGCGACGTATTCGAAATCCGTCTCGTCGCCCTCGTCGCCGACTTTGAGGCGGATGAAGGTGTCGTCGTCTTCGGCCAAGTAAGGAACCACAATGGTCGAATCGACTTCTTGCTCCTGGTCGAAGATTTGCTTGGAGATGGTCGCTTGCAAAATGGAGGAAGAAAGAACGTCGGCGCGTTTTTCGTCGTCGGAGAGTTCCGCTAGGTCCACGTCGCCGTCAAAATAGTCAAGGTCGAGCATATCTAAAGCGATAAGCGCCAACAAGACATTGTCAAGTTCGCGGGCCAAGACGTATTCGAACTCGGTGCCGTTGCCGGCTTCTCCGACGGTTTTGCGGACCCAGGTGTCTTCATCGTCCGCTTCGGCGGGATCGTAGAGTTCGGTAAAATACGGCACGACCACCGTTCCGTCGTCTTCAAGGTCGATCAATTGTTTGGAAATGGTCGCTTGCAAAATGGCGGAGGCGAGGACGTCGTTGCGGTTGTCTTCGTCTTCCAAACGCTCCAGGTCGAACTCGCCGTCAAAATCTTCAAAGTCCAGCAAGTCCATGGCAATCAGCGCGACCAAAACGTTGTCGAGTTCGTCGCGGAGAATGTATTCGAACTCCGTTCCATCGCCGCTGTCGCCGACAGTTTTACGGACCCAGGTGTCTTCGTCGTCGGGGTCGGCGGGGTCGTAGGTTTCGCGATAATGGGGAATCGCAACGGTTTCATCCTCGTCCAAATCAAAGAGTTGTTTGGAGATGGTCGCTTGCAGAATGGATGATGCGAGCACTTTTTCCCTATTGTCTCCGTCTTCAAGGTTTTCCAAATTGATGTCGGGGTCGAAATCGTCAAAGTCGTCAAAATCGCCAAGCAAGTCGATCGCTTCGATTAAGTTTACTAACTCGTCTTTCAAGATGTACTCAAAATCGGTGCCTTCTCCCGTGTCGCCGACGGTAATCCGTATCGCGAGCTCTTCTTGTGAGAGGTGAGGAACAACCAAAACGTCTTCGTCGGGGTCGTCGCTCATATCGATCAACTGCTTGGATACCGTCGCGTGCAAAATGGCCGAATCAAGCAAGACGTCGATGTTGTCGGTAATCTTCTCAAGGCCGATAGCCTCAATCTCGTCAAAATCGCTCAAATCCAACGCCAAAACACCGCGTAAAAGATTGGTGAACTCGGCGCGGCTGATGTATTCTATATCGTCTTCAACGTCCAAATAACGCACTTCCGTGCCTTCAATGTCATAATGAGGAACGCTCAAGAATTCGTCGGCGCCTTGGTCTTCCATCATTTCAAGGAGGGTGGTCGACAAGGTGGCGTGCAAAATGTCGGAGGCCAAAAGCGTGTCCGATTTCGTTTCATCGAGAACGGTGGAATCTTCTTCCGTGCCCAAGCTGCCCAAGATGGCGGAGTCGATTTCGTCAAAATCCAAATCGTCGAGTTCCAGCACCATCACCGCGTCGTAAATCTTGCGGATTTCGGCGCGGTTCACGACGTCCTTGCTCACATCGTCCACAAAAATGGAAGCCTTCGCAACGGAAGGAATCGTAAGCATATCCTCGCCGAGTTCCATGATTTGGTTTCCGGCGGTATGGGCGAGGATGTCCGAAGCCATAAGCGCATCGAAGGCTTGTTCGTCAATGTTAAGGGCGTCCTCGACGCGAAAATCGTCAAAATCCATGTCGCTTGCCACACGCATCAATTCGTTCACCGCAAGCAAGAGATAACGCAGTTCGCCGTTTTCTAAGATGGTTTCGTCATCGTCGTCGAGTTCGTCGAACCACATGATGTCGTCGTGCACGACAAGAATGTCGAGCGCCTCAAAATCGCCGGCGCCTGATAGGATGTTCTTGAGCGCATGAGAAATCAACAGCGAATCGAGCGCGACGGTGGTGTCCATGCCCGAAAGGGTTTGGAAGAGAACGTTGATGTCGCCGTCTTGAAGCTGGCCAATGGTCACACCGGTGTCGACGACTTCGGCGATCAACGCGCCAAAGGCTTTGAATTCTTTCTCCCATTCAAGGCCTTCGGGCACCGTCACCACGGCTTGAATGTTCTCACCGGCCGCTTCCAAAATCGGTTCAATGGCCACCCAGGCGGACAGCGTAACCAGTTTGGACTCGGACAAATGGCCGAACAAGTCACGGATGTCGTCGCCCTCCAAAGTCACCGTCTCCAAGTCAGGGTCGTCTTCCAAGAGCCCGGCGTGGTAGACGATGTCGAAAGCGAGCGCGGCCACCGCGCCAAGCTGCGCAACCTCTTGGTCCCATTCAATTTCATAGAGTTCTTCTTGTACGTTTTCAGGCAAGTCCACATCGTAAAAATCCGCACCAATTTCAACGCCGAGCGGAATAATGGCGGTGAACAGGTCGGATTCTGAAAGCTTGTTGAAAACGGCGCGAATGTCGTCGCCTCTCACGTCGGCAAAGTCGTTCGATTCCATGTATTCGTTGCCCAACACCATGCCCGTGATTTCGGCCATGATGGACATTTCTTTGCGGAAGGAGATTTGCCGCTCCCGGTATTCAAAAGAATAGATCATGTCGAACAAATATAGATGCAGCGCCAAGTCGTCATCCATCGACGCGTCGGTGACGCGGATGTCGTTGGAGAGCTGCACGAAAGGATTGCGGTTGTATCCGTCGACAAAATCGGTCAAGACATCCAAGATTTCTTCGATGTCCTCGTCTAGTTCGAACAAGGGATCCTGCGCTTCCTCATTGGAAAGCGTCTGCATTTCCGAAGCATTCGCCTCTTCGGCGGAGTCGAGCATCGTAACGGCGGAATCGGCAATATCCATCACGCCGCCGAAGAAAATCAAAAACACATAAATGCTCACAAGACCACCGGCGACACCGACTGCAGCGCCGAGTCCGCGGTTGGTCCATGTTTTTTTCTTGCGGCGTTTTGGGAGCACCAGCAAACGGATGATGAAGAAAAGCAAGGTGTAAAGGACTTTAAACACGGTGAAAAACAGCAGGAAATATAAAATCTTGACGACGAAAATGGCCAATCCTTCGGTGAAAGCGATGAATTCCGGATTCGCCAAGGTGGATTCCATATCATCGCCGAGTGTCGCCTGCAAATAAGCGGGCAACGCTTCGCTCAGGCTGCTCGCGCCGGAGATTTCCGGAACCACGCCCGAGAGTTCGCGAAGCGCGAAATCCAAATTGACGTTCCAAAGAAAATTCGCCATTGGCGTCAACGTCACAAAGAACAGCACATAAAACAAAATCCTAACCCCGAGCGCCCATGCCGAGTTTCTAAGTCCTCGTAAAAACCCGAAGAGCATGCCCAAAACGATTAGTGCGATAAAGAAAAGATTGAAGTACAAATAGAAATCCATATTGGCCGGTAAATTGCCCATAGTATTATCCCCTCATGAACAGACATTTGTTTTACCATGATTGCAAATAAAATACTATATATAAATAATTATAGCGCATTTCAAGCAAAGGTAGGTAACAAATACGTAACGAATGTTCACAATTTTGAAACGTTTCGATTAAAACGTCTTGAAAAGGCGATTCAAACGGCATGCATCACGGCTATAAATTCTCTAGTTTGGATGGCTTCCGAAAGTTCGTGGGTGCCACGGTTGGCCGCTAGACGCTCGATGGCGTCGGGTATGTCAAGCCATATGGGGCAAAGGCGTAAAGATTGTTCTTCGTCGGTCAGGGATTGTTCTTGTTCAATCTTTCCTAGTCGAACCTTGAAAATGTGGTGTTCGCGAAAATAACGCTCATGCTTTTCACTCACGCGCAAGCAATGCGAAAAAGCTTCCACTTCATAGCCGGTTTCCTCCCGGATTTCACGAACCAAGGCTTCTTCTAAGTTTTCCCCATCTTTCACGCCGCCCCCCGGCAACACATAGGTGTTTGAATTGCGCACATGCATCAAAAGCAACTTCCCTTCACGAAAGGCCACGGCCCGAACGGCTTGCTTTTTCGGCAAGGACGGATTCGATGTTTGCACGATTTCTATGGCCATCACTTGGCCTCACGCTCTAGTTTGGCGTAAGCAGCCGCAACTCTAGCCGCCAAGGCGGCGTTGTTCAAAACCAAAGCGATGTTCGCCTTCAAGGATGCGCCTTGGGTCTTCTCGCTGACTTTCGCAAGCAAGTACGGAGTGACCTCTTTGCCGTGGACGCCTTCTTGTTCAGCATCGGCCAGGGCTTCATGAATCACTTCTCGCATCTTGTCGTAGGCGATTTCTTTATCTTTGGGGACAGGGTTGGCGATTACAATGCCTCCATGCAAACCAAACGACCACTTCGTCTTCATCAACGCCGCGATTTCTTCGGGGGCATCCAAACGCTGTGGGATGTCGATTTCGCTTTCGCTCGAGTAAAAGGCCGGCAATTTGTCCGTTTTGTAGCCGACAACTTCGACGCCTTTCGTCTCCAAATACTCCATCGTCAGCGAAAGGTCCAAAATCGCTTTGGCGCCGGCGCAAACCACGGCCACGTTCGTATCGGCGAACTCCTCCAAATCGCGGGAGATGTCGAATGTCTTTTCTGCGTTCCGGTGCACGCCCCCGATGCCTCCGGTGGCAAAAACCTTGATGCCGGCGCGTTCGGCAATGAGCATCGTCGCCGACACCGTCGTCCCGGCATGAAGGTTGTGGCTGATGGCGTAAGCAAGATCCCTTTTGCTGGCTTTCAAAACGTTTTGGCTTTTTCCCAAGGTGACGATTTCATCGTGGGTAAGCCCGACTTTCACCTTCCCGTCCAAAACGGCAATGGTCGCGGGAACGGCGCCGTGCTTGCGGACCATCGCTTCAACGGATTTCGCCATTTCGACGTTGTCCGGATACGGCATCCCGTGCGAGATGATGGTCGATTCGAGCGCCACTACGGCTTTATTTTCTTTCAGTGCTTGCAGCACGTCTTCATGAATGTCAATTGAAGTCATTTGCATACTCCTTTACGATGGATTCTATAGCGGTTGGCGAAATATCGGTGTTCACCGCCGAAGCGGACTTGACGGCGATGGCGCTTGCGGCCAGCGCATAAGGCGCGGGCGCTTTTTGGTGGGCGTCCGCGTACAAAATGCCCGCCATCAAAGCGTCGCCGGCGCCGCTGGTGTCGATCACGTCCACTTTCAAAGCCTTGACAAACGTCGAAGTCTCTTGGTCATAGAGCGCAAAGCCTCTTGCGCCAAGCGAGACGAACACCCGCTTCACACCTCGTTTCAAACACCACTCTGCGGCTTCGCCGATGGCGGCTTCTTCTTTATATAAGGCGTGCGCTTCGTTTTCGGTAATTTTCAAGGTGTGCACCTTGGATAAATATGGATGGATTTTCTTCACTTTGGCGGCCGAAACGCCGTCGACGTACAGTCTTTTTTCACCATAGGTTTCAAATATGTGGCATAGCGTCGCCTCCGGAAGGTTGCAATCGAGAACAATCGCATCCGCCTTGCGGATGCTTTGTGCATGGTCGTTTACCACTTCCGGCGTCAAAGCTTCCATGCTTTCCATGTCGGATACGCCGACCATCATCTCTCCATCGGCTTCAACGACGGCCATGAAAACCGAGGTTCTTTCTGTTTTGAGCCCGTGCACAGACACGCGCAATTCTCGCAGTTGCCGCTCAAGCGCTTGTCCATGAGCGTCACCACCGATAACCCCCAAAAAGGACGTCGGCACCTCGAGCCTGCCGAGGTTTTCGGCCATGTTGCGGCCGACTCCGCCGAAAAACGTATCTACGCGCCCGGGATTGCATTCCCCTAAGCGAGCGTTTTCTTGAAGGCGCGCCTTGTAATCCATGTTGGCGCCGCCAATGACCAAAACATGCACAGACTCCACATCCTAACGATTGTTTTATAAGCATATTTTACCACTATGCGCCCCCATCGGCAACTTTGCAAACAAAAAAGCGCCTTGAAGGCGCTTGTGTCGTTGCGATCAGGCGAACCGTCTGCGCAGCGTATGCATTTCTTTGCGGAAGATGAACAAGGACAAAAGCCCTGTCAACAAATCGGCGGTGAAAAACGTCCACCAAACGCCTAAAACTCCATCGGCGAACAAATTCGAAAACAAAAACGCTAATGGAATGAAAAAGAAGAATCTCCGCGAAAGCGAAATGAAAAAGGCGCGCACGGGATACCCCATGGCTTGATAGACGCTTGAAAGTATCACTTGATACGTCACGAAAACGAACCCGGCGATGACGATGCGAAACGCCATGGCCCCTTCTTGAATAAAAAACGGGTCGGCTTCTCGCGAAAAGATGGAAAATAGCGGCTCGGCAAAAATCAACACCGCAATGAAGACGGTGGCGAAATACCCAAACAGCAGTTTCGACGTGAACTTGATCACATCGTGCAACCGCCTGTAAAATTGCGCGCCGAAATTGAAACCGACGATGGGAATCATGCCCTGCACTAGGCCGAAGCCCGGCATGAGCGAGAACCTGAGCAGCCGGTTGATGACGCCGTAAATGGAAATATAGATGTGCGCAACATCTTCGGCCGCATGAATGTTGATGAGGTTGTTGACGATGATGACCAAAAATCCGCCCAAAGACATCCGCACAAACGAGGGAAGTCCGATGGCGACGATTTCACGAACCATCTTGAAATCCACTTTGTGCAACGTTGGAAGATGGACCTTGAGCGCCGACTCCGGACGATAGGCCTGATACAAAATGTATATGAAAGAGGCCGTCTTGGCGATGCCTGTGGCAATCGCGGCGCCTCTGACGCCGAGCCCCAACCCGAAATCAAAGATGAAGATGGGGTCCAAGAGAATGTTCAAAATCGCGCCAATCATCAAAGAAATCATGGCGATTTTCGCACGCCCTTCGGCGCGGGTCAAATGGTTGAACGTCACCGAAAGCGAAAAGGGCACAAGCGCGATCAATATCACACTCAAATAATCGTAGGCGTAGTCGATGTTGATCGCTCGCGCGCCAAACAAATAAAGCAAATCGTCGATAAATATATAGGAAACCAAGGCGACGGAACTCGACAGCACTAAGTTCAAGAAAAGCGCCGTGTTGACCGTTTTACGCATCGATTCCTTGTCGCCTCTGCCATACGCTCTTGAAAAGACCGAGGCGCTCCCGATGCCAATCATCAACCCGATTGACAAAATGATCATCTGAATCGGATAGGCGATGGAAAGAGCGCCAATCGCGACTTCGCCTGCACCGCGGGCGACGAAGAAGGTGTCGATAAGGTTGTATAGTGCATTGAAGACCATCGCGGCGATGGCCGGCGTGGCAAGTTTGAACAGGAGTTTGCGGATGTCCATGTTGCCGAGCATTTGACTGCGTTCTTGTTCATTGGTTTTGTCCATGATGTCTCACCCGTGCCACATTATAACATGTTGAAAATATATGTAAACAAAGAAGCCCACTCCATCAAGCGGGCTTCTCATCAATCGCAATCGCTTCTCGCAAAACATCCTTGAGCGCTTGTTTCGATAAAAAGCGCGGTACCGGATACAATGGATGCGCCTCTTTCAATGCATGTTTCACGATGGTGTCCGGATTGTCGAAAAAGTCCAGCTTTAACCGTTCCGGTATATCCAAACCTTTTTGGAGTTTTTTCAACCGTTCAAGGAAACTCGCGGCTAGCGCAGCGTCGGAATCGCCTTCGCATCCGATTCCCCTGGCCAAATCCGCAAGTTTCGGATGCGCCGAATCCCCATAGGCTTTCAAAACATGCGGCAGCAACACCGCGTTCGCATAGCCGTGCGGAAGGTCGTATGCGCCGCCAAGGGCGTGCGAAAGCGCGTGCACATACCCGACATACGCTCGGCGGAAGGCTAGACCGGCATACATGGAAGCCTTGAGCATCCCTTCGCGCGCCTCTTCGTTGTCCGGATGGTTGTAAGCCTCCTGCAAGTGCTTGAAAACTAAGCGCACCGCTTCTTTTGCATGACGTTTGGTCTCCGGGGTGTTGCTGATTTTGTTCAAATACGCCTCCACGGCATGCGTCAAGGCATCCATGCCCGTGGTTGCGGTGTAAAAAGCGGGCAGTCCGGTGGTCAGCGACGCATCGAGCAACGCCGCTTTGGGAATCAAGACGTGGTCGTTGATGGTGTATTTCGTCTTATTCTCCGAATCGCTCACAACAGCGGTCAGCGTGACTTCGCTTCCTGACCCCGCCGTCGTGGGGACGGCAACTAAAAACGGCAGCGGTTTGCGGATTTTCAACAACCCCTTCATTTTATTGAGCGGCTTCTTGGGTCTTGCGATGCGGGCGCCAATCAGTTTCGCCGTATCGATGACGCTGCCGCCGCCAAGCGCCAAAATACCGTCGCACCCACGCCCGCGATAAACCTTCACTCCGTTTTCCACAGTGGCGATGGACGGGTTTTCCTTGACGTCGTCAAAGACAAAATAGGGCAGGTTGCGCTTGTCCAGCCGTTTGGTGAAGCGCTTGAGAACACCGCTGTCGCGAATGCCCTTGTCGCACACCAACAGCAAAGTGCGCACGTTTTCCTTTTCCAGTTTGCGAAATAATTTCGTGTACGCCTTGTCCCCCAAGAACGTCTTGGGCACCGGCCATTTCACCAACGCGGCCACAATCCGCAAAAATCCCTGGTACAATCGATACAAAGCCCTCACTGAATCCCCTCCGTTTTCTCTTTTATGCACTATCGATATGGTGTACAATATTATTGTAACGGAACCGCTCTCCTTGTACAACCGAAAATGGTTGCCATTCGTCTTGGTATTTGCTATAATCGCGGTGGGCGTTTGAAACGTTCTCCGCAGGGAGAGCGTTTTTTTATAGTATTGTTGAGGTGATACGCTATGCAAGAAACAAAATTCATTTTTGTCACCGGAGGCGTCACATCGAGTTTGGGCAAGGGCATCGTCGCGTCTTCACTCGGCCGATTGTTGAAAAACAGAGGGTTGAAAGTTTTCATCCAGAAACTCGACCCCTACATCAACGTCGATCCGGGCACTCTTTCTCCTTACCAGCACGGGGAAGTGTTCGTAACCGACGATGGAGCGGAGACCGATTTGGACCTCGGCCATTACGAGCGATTCATCGATGAGAACCTTAACCGGCATTCGAATTTCACAACCGGCAAAATTTACCAAGAAGTCATCGCCAAAGAACGCAGGGGCGATTATCTCGGCGCCACCATACAAGTCATTCCGCATATCACCAACGCCATCAAGGAAAAGCTTCGCGCGGCGGCAAAACATTCCAAAGCCGACGTTGTCATCGTCGAAATCGGCGGCACGGTTGGCGACATCGAATCGTTGCCCTTTTTGGAGGCTATCCGACAGTGCCGACAAGATTTCAAGCGCGAAAACACGCTGTATATCCACACGACGCTGATTCCTTATCTAGAAGCCGCAAAAGAGCTTAAAACCAAACCCACTCAGCATAGCGTCAAAGAACTCAAAAGTTTGGGCATTCACCCCGACATCATCGTCCTTAGAACCAGCAAGTCCCTGAACCGTGAAATCCGTGAAAAAATCGCCCTCTTCTGCGACGTAGCCTTGGACGACGTCGTCGAAGCGAAAGACGAAGAAATCGTCTACGAAGCCGTCCTAAGCCTAAACAAACAAGGCATGGACCAACGCGTGTGCGACCATTTCGGCTTGAACACGAAAGAGACGGACCTCTCCGAATGGTCGGCCATGATCGAGCGCATCCGTTCCGCACGTGAAACGCTCGACATCGGGCTCGTCGGCAAGTACGCCGCATTGGAAGACGCCTATCTCTCCGTCGTCGAAGCGCTCAAGCACGCCGGATACAAACACAACACCAAAGTGAATGTGCGGTTCATCGAAACCGAAGATTGCACCCCGGGCCGTGTCGAAGGCATTTTGAAAGACGTCGACGGCTTGGTCGTACCGGGCGGTTTCGGCGAACGGGGCGCCGAAGAGAAAATCGCCGCCATCCGCTACGCCCGAGAACACGACCTGCCCTTTTTGGGCTTGTGCTACGGAATGCACCTTGCCACCATCGAATACGCCCGCAATGTCTTGAACTTAGAAAACGCATCCAGCGAAGAAATCAACAAAAACACGCCGCATCCCGTCATCCATCTGCCGGAGTATCAGCACAAACGCAAGGACATGGGCGGTACGCTCCGCCTCGGCTTGCATCCTTGCAAGCTCGAGCCTTCGTCCATGGCAAGAAAGATTTACGGCAGAGAAGAAATCCATGAACGCCACCGGCACCGTTACGAGTTCAACAACGCCTACCGGAACCATTTCGAGAACTCTTCGATGGCACTCTCCGGCATCAACCCCGAACGCGACCTTGTGGAAATCGTCGAGTTGACGAACCATCCCTTCTTCTTGGCCACACAGTTCCATCCGGAGTTCCTATCGCGCCCGGAAAAAGCCCATCCGCTTTTCAGCGCCTTCGTCGAAGCCGCCAAACTTCACACACAAACTTGAAAAAGGCCGGCGATTCTTGCTATACTAGTGTTACCATATAAGGGAGGGGAATTATGGCACTAGCGGCGAAGAACTTGCTGCAAGTCGGTATCGCCCTAGCCATTCTCGGTGTGTTGGCCATTGGTGGTTTTCTTGTTTATGGCCACTTCTTCACAGAAAGCTTGGGAGCCACCATACGAAGTGTCGAAATCGAAGACGAAACCGTGCAACTTCGCTTGCGTCTTCACGACAACGATGGAGTTGTCGAAAACGTCACGGTCAAAGTTTATGAGGGAGACGAGATTGTTTACAGCTCAGTAGAACAAATCGACGAAGGCACTTGGAGATGGCCGCTTCGACACAAGTTCGAACCGGGCAATTACTCGGTCAAACTCATGCTTTGTTATACCGAGAACGGCCAGTTGGTCGAAACCGAAACGTTTGACGAAGACCATTTCATCATTGAATGAAAAAACGGATTGCCACTGTGCAATCCGTTTTTTTAGCTGTATATTTCCGGTTTCAACAACCCAACATAGGGAAGGTTCCGGTAGCGGCCGTCGTAGTCCAGTCCATAGCCGACCACGAACACTTTGGGAATCGTCACCCCGATGTATTCCGGCTTCAAATCCACCTTTCGCCCCTCGGGCTTGTCAAGCAAGGTGACCACTTTCACGTCTTTCGCGCCCCTGTGCTTCAGCAAGCGAATCACGGCGGTCAAGGTTCGGCCCGAATCGACGATGTCTTCGGCGATGAGCACATGCCGGTCTTTGACGGACATGTTCAAATCCGTTTCAATCTTCACATCGACGTCGCCGGAGAGGCCTCCGTAATAGCTCGACACGTCCATATATCCGACTTCTAAATGAAAATCGAGCTTCTTCATCAAATCGGACATGAACGGGATGCACCCTTTCAGCAACCCCACCAAAATCGGCGTCTTTCCGGCGTACTCAGCGGTAACTTCTTCGCTGAGGCGCTTAAGCACGCGCTCAATTTCGTCTTCAGATACCACAACTTTTTCAATATCACGGTCGAGCATGGCAGGCCTCCTTAGCGTTTCTTGTTTGTATTATAGCACACGCTCGCACTTGATGCATGGGCTTTTTGGAAAACAAAAAGGCTGGAGTTCGCTCCAGCCTTTCGCGATCTATTTTTGCAAGACCCAGATCGTTTGTGTTATTCGTCGTCGTTTTCCTCGACTTCTTCGTGGAGGTCCTTGTCGATGCCCTCAAAATCCTCGAAGAAGTCCTGTTCGACAAACGTCATAGACCCCATGCTTGGATCGGGGCTGTCGATGGTGAACTCGGTGAAATCGCCGAACATTCTCCATTCGAACGTTTCTTCTTCGCCCATTTCGTTTTCAAGGACCATTGAAGTCCGGATGTCGAATGCGGTTGTGTCTTCGTCGTACTCAAGTTCAAATTCTTCGATGTCGATTTCTTCTTCGCCCTCATCCCTAGGGAATGTTTGCAGCCCTTGTTGTAAGAGCATGCGGATTTCAGGAAGGGCGCCTTCAACATCTTCACGGTCCTCAATGACGTATTTCTCTTCCATTTCTCCGGTTTCTTCATCGTCTTCGTCCAGTTCGGGGACGGTGTTGAAAAGATACACTTCGTCCTCAAGCGCATAGACGTAGTCGGTGATGGTGTCTTCCATCTTGTCTTCTACTTGCATAAACATTTTGTCCTCGGTGTCGCTATGCATTTCTAACATGATGTGCTGCAAAACTTCGCCTTGTTGTTCAAATTCCACTTCGTTGTAAAGACTGGCCGCTTCCCACTCGTCGTAGGCTTCGAGCAAATCTTCCTCAAAATCGTCCAAATCGTCGTAATCCGGCTGTTCCTCGGCGCATGCGGCGAGTAGAAACAGCGCAAAAACCATGATTCCAAATACAGAATATTTACGGATAAATATACCACCTTAAATAAGAATTAGATTCTACTGTAACGCGTGAGTTCCAATGTGTCAAGCGTCACTCAGAAAATATTGCCCATTGTTCTTCAAACGGTTAGACAAACAGGTTGTGTTGCAATTTCACTGACATTTTTTTTGTGGTTTGTCACTCGCTTGACAACCGAAAGGTTAAACGTGCTTTTTTGGGGTCTCTTATGTTAGAATGGTGTTAAGCTGTTTATTTCATACTATGGAGGGGATTCAATGCTTTTACTGTTCGCGGCTTCGAATCCGATGATGGCCACAATCGTGTCCATCCTCGTCGTATTGGTTTTGATTGTGCTGTTCTTAGTGCAACGTAGGCTCGTCGATCCAAAAAAAGAACACGTCAAGACGCATCATGTCGTTTTGTCGTACACTGCGTACTTGCTGCTGTTCGCGGGCGGCATCACGATTGTTGCGTGGCAATGGGGCTATGATGTCTCGAATTATTTGCTGGACCTCTTGAACCGTTTCATTGGCGGACTGGAAACCAATGTTCCGCGTCTAATCGCCACTTTGGTCGCGCTGTTCATTGCGCTTGCGCTCTTTAAGATATTCCGTATCGCCTTGTTCCGCGTGGGCCAAAAACCTTCGCCGAACCGGTGGCGCAAAAAGACCATCGCCAAAATAACATTGAGCATGATCCGCTACGTAGGCGGTTTGATTCTGCTCTTGATCATTTTGGCCATTTGGGGCGTCAATATTGCCCCCGCATTGGCCGGTCTTGGTATTTTGGGACTCGTAATCGGTCTTGGCGCGCAAAAGTTCATCAACGATTTGATCAGCGGAATCTTCATCATCTTCGAACACCACTTTGACGTTGGCGACTGGGTGGAAATCAGCGGTTTCTCCGGTGAAGTAATCGATATAGGCCTCAAAACGACAAAAGTGAAAAACATCCGAGGCGAAGTGAAAATCTTTAACAATGGCGGCATCGACCCCGTGTCCAACTTCTCCATGAACGAAGCCGTCGCCATCATCGATTTCAGCATCGCCTACAAAGAAGACGTTGCGAAGACTGTCGAAATACTGAAACAAGAACTGCCAAAGCTCCGAGAAGAAAACGAAAACCTCCTCGAAGACCCGAGAATTCTCGGCGTCACCGATTTGGCCGACAGCGGCGTCGACTTGCGCATCGCAACACGATGCAAGGTCATGACGCAATGGGGCGTCGAACGTGTGCTGCGTCAACGCGTCAAGGAAATCCTCGACGCGCACGACATCGAAATCCCCTTCCCGCAAGTCACGGTCCACCAACCCAAGAAATAGCCATAAAAAAAGCCTTTCCGGTTACAGTTCGTTCCGGAAAGGCTTTTTCTATGGTTGTCTCTCAAACAAATACTTAAGTATCTCATCCATCAGCGTCGAAGTGTTTTTGCGGTACGCCACTTCTCTTGCGAGAACCGGCACATCCGTTATGATGCCGTCGACACCAAGCTCCGTGACTCTTTCAAGGCGGGATTCGGAGTTGACCGTCCACACATACACGTTTTTGTCGCGGCGCTGGATTTGATGGACCAGTTCGGGGTTTTCCATCAAATAGGTCGCTTCGACGGCAAAGTGGTCATAGTTGTCGTTAGATAGCATCGCCGTCCGGCTTCCGAAAATGCGGGTGATCAGCATTACCGTTTCCACCTCGGGGTCGATTTCCTTGACGCGCCGCAAGTAGTTTTGGTTGAACGACATGATTTTCGCATCATCGTATAAGTCGTGTTTTTCCACCAACTCAAGCGTTTTGTCGACCAGTTCGTCGCCGCCGGCTTTAAGCTCGATCAGCATCTTCGCTCGACCGTCGATCGCTTCGATGGTTTCTTCTAGGCTCGGCACACGCTCCCCTTCAAATTCCGGGGAGAACCACGAACCGGCGTCAAGGCCTTGCAACTGTTCAAAGGTGAGTTCGTTGACGCGGTAATTTTGCACGGCGTTGGTCGTCCGCCCGACTGTCGTATCGTGCATAAGCACGGGAACGCCGTCCGCGCTTAAATGCACGTCGAACTCCACATAGTCGGAGCGCTGTTCAATGGCTTTTTCCATCGCCGCGATTGTGTTTTCGGGCGCGTCCCAAGATGCGCCCCTATGCGCAACGATGTCGGGGTGATGCCAATATTCGAGCGCACTGCGATCGGCCGCAACGACACTGTAGACACTGAAGAAATTGGAAACAAGAGCAACAAGGCCCACAAGGAGAGCGACTCTTCTCAGCCAAAGCTTTTTGCGCTTTGAGAAGTTGTAGGCGAACCATTGCTTTTTGTCGGGCAAGGGTTGTGCTTCCGGACAACAACGCTTATACCACGTGTAGATGAGAGCGTAATTGATGGGAATGAGCACAAACGTCGCCACCAGTCCCACCACGACGTAGACCGCGGAAAGCACCGTCAAAACGATGCCCAAAATCACTTGCTGGCCGAAGGTTAAAAACACCACCGCCGCAAGCAGCAAAACAATCAACATATAGAATCCGTACAGCAAAACATTCAACACGACGTTCAGCGCGCCGAAATCCAAAACGAACCGCAGATGTCGGCGCCGAAGCAAGCGCCAGTTCTTTTTGAAGGCGTCTTTCAACGGCAATTCTTCAAGGGTGAAAATATGCAAAACGAACACGCTCATCACAAAGAGAACGAACATAAGCAACAGCGTGCCATAAAAGGCGTAGCGCAAAAACGGCAGCGCATCGAGGTTGTCCAAGAAATATTGTGGAAGCGTGATGGTCGCCGCAACGCCGGCAAACTGCAAAAGCTCCACGACGACAAAAAACAGCAAAGCGGGAATCACCATCAGCACATGATAGCGTTTCAACGCCCGGCCGACCTTGCCAAGCCCGGCCGGCAGCAGATCCCTTAATGTCACTTTCTTCTTTTGATACCCAAACTCAAACAACAAAGACAAATAGATCATTTCAATGACCAAATACACACTCAACACCGCAAGCAGCACCACCAGAAAAAGCAACGTCGTCGGTGTCGTGATATACTCAAAAAGCATGCGGTTGGTGATGTAGCTTTCGCCCATCGCCCGAAGCGACATGGCAAAAAGGAATCTTGAAAGCGGGAAAAACACAACCACACCAAGCAACCGGTAAAAAACCTCAAACACTATTAGCGTCTTGAAATTGAAGGTCAAATGCGCATACATTTCTGCAAATCTCGATTTCATGTTTACCACCTCGCGGGGGAATACAAATTATTGTATAACACACAGAGCCCTTTGGCAAATGATACCGAAACGAAAAATCGCCCTTGCTTTCGCAAGGACGATTCGTTTTTGTTTAAGGAACTCCAATTCGATGAGCCCGCCTCATCGGCACTATCGATTGGGAAACCGGAAAACAAAACTCAGTCGCGTTCTTCTTGGATGAATCCGAACGGTTGCGTCAACGTTTCCGCGTGATGGCGGTTTCCTTCTTCGTAAAGAATTTCCGCGCGCACATAGTTGCCGGTGAAACTGGCGTACTCGAACCGTTCGCCCTCATGGACAACCTCGCCGAGACGCGTTTCCTCATCCACGCCGCTCACCCAGCGAATCTCGTCGTAATCGAACGCATCGTCCACGACAATTTCGATGAACCGTTCTTCTTCGTCAACGATGATTTCGGCAATTCTCGGAGCCTCGTCCTCCACTTGACGCGTGTAGGATGCGTAGAAAGCGCCGTCGATCATCGTCTGGCGCATCGCTTCAAGCGACAAATCCTCCACCAAATGGTGTGTGAAGGAATGATGGATGCCGCGGGTTTTGGTTTCGCCGTGGTAATCGTCGTTCGCAAACGCCCAAATGGGCCTGTCCGGCATCGCTTCGGTCAAAAGGCGGTCCCAAAGGTCCGTGTCGTTGCGATAGATGTTGTTGCGGTTGAACACTTCAATGCCGACCAGCGTTTCCATAGGGTAGTCCTCAAAATAGTCCAAATACCACTGCGGCGAAAACTCGTCTTCCGGTTCATAATCTTCATACACTTTCCAATAACGTCCCGGATGGGCAAAAAACATCAGCGAGTCCTCTTCTTCGTGGATGTCTTCGATCCACTGGCTTACCGTCGCGTCATCCGGCGCTTCATAAGAAGTAAAAAGGGCGTTCATGTCATGGTTCCCGCGGGGATTGGTCAATTCGTTTCCCGGAATGGCAAGCATGCCAAGCGCATCGGGGTCGCGGTCCTCATAGTCCTCGTGAAAATCTGAAAACGTCCAAGGGTACGTCAATTGGTCATGATCCGTAATCGCCAGCGCGCCGTAGCCGAAATGGTGGTAAAAATCGACCACCGTATGCGGCGCCGTGCTTGCACAAGGCGATTCTTTCGTATGCGCGTGCAGATTCGTCTTGACATGGCTCACACTGTCCCAGGCCACATCGGCGTAGGGATTCACGGTGAGATAGGTATTCTCAGGTTCGCTTCCGCAAGCGGACAATGTCGCCACAGCAACCATTGCAAGCATCAATGCGTAGATTTTTTTCATCAGTCAACCTCCATCGTAAAACAAGATGCGAACAGTTTATTATACATGAAACGGCGAAAGAAATGAAGCCTTGAAAAGAAAAAGGCGGGGGCCTCCCCGCCGTTATAGACAGTGGTCGGGACGACAGGATTTGAACCTGCGACCCCTTGCACCCCATGCAAGTGCGCTACCAAACTGCGCCACGTCCCGACTCACTATATTATAACAAATTTTTCCGATATGAAAAGGAAAAATCCCGTAAAATTGCAAAATCAAAGAAAAAGGCGCCGACAAGGTCCGGCGCCGTAATATTACCGTTTTCCAAGGGTCCCGAGATACACCGAGAAGTATTTTTCTCCGTCAAGACCGAGCAAATCGTTCACCGCGTCGTCATCATACGCCGCAATGGCCACGGTGCCGCAATGGAGCTGTTCGGCAATCAAATAAAGGTTCTGCGAGACATGGCCGGCGTCTAGGAAAATATAGCGATACCCGCGTTCGCCGTAGCGATAGGCCATCCGGTAGATGTCCGCAACCCATACAAACGTTACCGCGGCCGTTTCGATCATCTTTTGGCCGAGGCAAGCGTCTTTGAGCTTCGAAACGCGTTTCTCGTCCAAAGCGACCGGAACCAACGCGTGTTCAAGCGCCATGTAACGATACAGCCCGCGTTTCAATCCGGTGACGTTGTTCACCAGCAAATACGTGTCAAACGCATGCCGGGCGCCGGCGGAGGGGACGGTGCGAAAGGTCACGCCGGATTTTTGCTCGCGCACGCCCTGTGTCCCCCAAAGCGCATAAGACAGTTCCTCCATGCTCAAGGGTTGTTCCGAATACTTGCGAACGCTATGGCGTTTGGCGATGGCCGCTCGCAACGAGATTTCCGGCAAATCAAGACTTCTAGGTTCCGGCAAAGGGATTCGGTCGCCCTCGCAGGGAGTTTCTAATTTTGGAGTTTCCTTGCCTTCTTTGTGGGGAGTGGGATTCATGTTTTTGAGTTTGGTGGCTTCCAAGAACTTTTTGACGGCGTCGTTCATCCTATCGACCTCCTCGTAAGAACTACTCTCATTATACACCATAGAGCCCGTTCCATAAAGAGCATGAAAAAACCGCACCGTTTCGGTGCGGTATTGTCGGCAAACTCTGGAGCTAACGGGGCTCGAACCCGTGACCTCTAGCATGCCATGCTAGCGCTCTCCCAGCTGAGCTATAGCCCCAACCAACGAAATTATACATGAAGTGCGGAAGAATTTCAATCGTATTCCCGGAAAAAACCAAATCGACCATTTTCGATCGCCTGTTTGCGAGCGGCTGGCGCCATTTATGGAAAACAAGCATGAAAAAGCCCGCTTATGAAAGCGGGCAATCTTAAGGCAAAGGAGCGTCTGTCGCAAGAACTTCCATGCGGCGGGCATCGAAGTTCGTCAATTGCAAATTGCCACGCCACTCGGTCAAAAAAAGGTTCGTTATGGAAACTTCGTGGCCGGTCCGGATTTTCGAAGAGGTTCTATAGCCGTAAAAAACACGAATGGTCCGTTCGCCGTCCCATAGGTCGAACAGGTTCTCAGAACCCGCTACTCTCGTGATGACGCCTTGGACGTTCACAAACCGGTGCATATAGTCTTCAGTGTTGTTGCGGAGGTCGCTGACCGTAACATCCAAAACGTCTTGTTCGAACAGCGGATCGCTTTCGCCGTGGATGTGGCGCCCCGTCATTCTGGCGTTATGGTGCGCAAGACGCAAATAATCGCCAAATTGAGAATTGCCGGCGCTAGTGGCCGGAGTGAAGCCCAGTTCGATGAGTTCAAGATTCAACAGTCGGCCGTCGTACCAAACATACGCCAAGTCCCGTCCGAAATTCCCAACGCGTCCGACCGTGGGATGAGGTTCAGGATGGCCTAGCGTCGGATGGGGTTCATACTCGAGCACGATCGTTTCGGCTTCCGACAAAACCTCACAAACATAACGGCTGCTTTCAGGACCCCATGGTTCGATGGTGATGGTCGATTCAGGGGTGTCGATGTTCAAATAGCGAACCGTCACGAACCCCGGTGCGCTGAAGTTTGTCGTATCGCCGTCGGTACAGCTGTGCAAGGACGCTTCGCCGATGCCGTCGGTACGGAAGGTTCTTCCTTGATAACGGCTTTCATGGAGCGTCAAGCGGTCGGTCAAAGGGGTCAGGAGTTCTCCCTCGTAAGGCAGGGTTTCTCCGTACAATGTCGCGTTGCTGTCAAAGACCTTTTCAATGTCGAACCGTGTCGAAAAGTCTTCCTCTGTGAACCAGCCTAAAAAATACAAATCTTGTAATGTCGGTGTAGGGTACGAAGCCAACCGCCCGTCTTCGTTGACCGTGCGGGTCTCATAGACTTCATCCCCAAGCATGAACGTTACTTCCGGCGTTCTCTGGCACGCCGCAAGCATCGCAAGCAACGTCATCACGCTCAAAAACAGCATGGTTTTCCGCAAATTCATCATTCCTTCGTTTTCGTAAGCGTAAGCGCCTCAATCCTTTCTGCATCCCGCGAACAAGGGCAGAAAGAAAAATTCAACTTATTATACCACAATCGTCGCATTATACGGATTTTTTTCTGTAAATTTCAAGATTTAAGAGCAAGTTTCTTCAATCGGCATAACATGTCGGCGGATCGTAGTCAACGCCTTTGGTGTCGACGCTTACGCTTGCAATGCGAACGGTGCGTCTCGGTGCCTCGTTTTGGGTATCGACCGTCGCGATGGCGTCCAACACGTCAAAGCCTTCAATCATGGCGCCGTAAGATGCGTATTCGCCATCCAAGTGGCTTGAATCTTGATGCATGATGAAAAACTGGCTCGTCGCCGAGTTGTAATCGCCGGAAACACGCGCCATCGAAATCACGCCGCGAGTATGTTCAAGCGGATTGTCGATGCCGTTTGAAGAAAACTCCCCTTCAATTTTGCAATCGAGGCTTTCACCGCTTCCGCCTTGAATCATGAAGTTCTCGATTACACGGTGGAACGTCGAGCCGTCGTAATAGCCTTCCTCAATCAGATGGATCATGTTTTTGACGGTATTGGGCGCCACTTCCGGAAACAGCTCGATTTTCATCGGGGCGTAGCCTTCAACCTTTATGGTGACGACCGGGTTGTCGTCGTCAAAGTGTTCGCGGTAAGGGTTCAAGGTCGCTTCGCTTTCAAACCTCGGATACAAATCCACATCGCCGCTCAAGCTGCTTTCTTCATGGATGCGGTCGTAGCTATCCACGTCTTTGAACCATCCTAGGAAAATATAGCCTTCCTTGGTCACTTCGGGAAACGACGGCGTCTCGCCCGGTTCGACGGTCTCGGTTTTCAGCACGTCCCCCTCATCGTCGTAATACGTGATGTTTGCGGGTTCGTCTCGGCATGCGGCCGCAAAGAACACAAGAAACATCGAAAGAAACAAAAGCGTAGCTCTTCTCATGATAACCCTCCTATTATTTTCATTAAACGGTGGTCAAACCGTTAAAAGACACAATCAACAACGTCAGAAACAAAGCCGGCAATAAAACGGCCAACACAAGATAGACGAAATCGCGCAATGTGGGACGCCCTTTAGGAAGCGGGGCGCTTCTTTCAATGTTGCGGTTGGCCTCGGGGACGCCAAGCAGATGTACAAACCCGATCACAACGGCGTATGTGAACGCGCCCGCCCAAATGCCGTCGGAGAGGTAATGGTCTCCATAAGACATGCGCGAGACGGTCATGACGCTTCCCACCACAAGAGGAAACACGACGCCCACACCCCACTTCACAAACAAAGCCATCGGGGTTTTGGCCTGCCTGAAGGCGAAAAAGAACATCACCCAAACGAATCCCATGCTCACATGTCCGCTTGGAAAACTTGCATCGACATCGCCCCAGTAGGAAAACGCGATTTCCAAAGGCCGGTAATAGACGTCCTCGGTAAAGAAAAGCGCGGGCCGCGGACGGGCGAAAAAGCCTTTGAGCACCAAGCTGTTGACAATGCCCACCCCAAAAAGCGGGGCGCAAACAAACAAAAGCGCATGCCTGCGATAACGTCGGATGCGCTTGTAAAAGGCGCTGTGCGAAAAAGAAAGCAGGAAGAGCGGCAAGCCAATCAGGATGGGAACGGCGAAAAGCAACGCGTTCATCGGATAGTAAAAAAAGGACAAAACCGGATGATTGGGCCCCATCCAGCCTTCGGTCTCACTATAGAATCGCGAGATGGTGTCCACATCAAGACTGGTGCGCCAAAACAGCACGGTGCTTGCAAACAGCAAAACCGACAACGCCGCATTCACCATCAAAAATCCGTGCTGTTCCGTTTTATGCATGGCCATACCTCCAAAAAGTCTCCATAAAACTTCACGTCCCTAATTATTATACAATATTTCACCATAGGTGACGACACTTCGAGGGCGCTTACCGTTTGGCGTCCATCATAATGCCCACGATCTCTTTGTCCGTCAAACGCATGCCTTCCCGTGCAAGGCGTGAAACATTGGCGATGGTCTGTTCGACGCCTTTGGCCAGTATGCCTTCGCCGGCCAAAAATTCCTCGCCTTCCAAATACATCTGATGGCCCAAAACGCCGGCTTCGACCGCTGTTGCGATTTTCGCGGCGCAAGAAGGCTTGGCGCCATCGCAAACGATGCCCGAAACCACCGCCAGCGCATTGACGATCGTATGCGCCACGGCTTCGTAGCCGCCGCCATACAAGTACGCAATGCCCCCTCCGGCCGCGGCTCCCGCAAATACCACACCGCAGTAGGCCGAAAGGCATCCGACCCCGGTTTTTTGATGGACGGTCACCAAGTTTGAGACCACAAGCGCGCGGTAAAGCCTCTCTTGTTCGACGCCGAGATGCTCGGCAAACACAACAAGCGGCACCGAAACCGCGATGCCTTGATTGCCGGAGCCCGAAACGATGGTGACCGGAAGCGGGCTGCCGCCCATCCTCGCATCCGACGCCGCCGCACTGATCGCTTTGGCGAGGTTCTTCACATCGTCGCCGTAGCGAGTTTTCAAAACAGAACCGACGTTGGCGCCGTAAGAATGCGTCAATCCTTCCTCGGCGATGGAACGGTTGTTTTCGATTTGGTGGCGGAAAAGGTCGGCGATGTCGTCAACGTCCACACTGTCGGCAAAATCCACAATGCCCTCGACGGTGAGCAAATGCCTGGGGTCCTCGGGGGAAAGCACACTTTCACGGTAGGGTCGTTCATACAAGGTTTCATCGTCTTTCTCTATCAGTACAATGTCGGTATGGCGACCGAGCAGTCGAACGCGCACTTTGCCTTCTTCGTTCATCAAAGCGATGTCGACGTCAAAGACGTGGACAGAGTCGCTTGGGCGGATGTCAATGTCCGCTTCGTTCAGATAAGCAAGAATCTCTTCTTCTTTTTTCGCGTCGACGTCCGCCAACACGTCAAGTTGTTTGTCGGCACGGCCGGCGACGATGCCGGCGGCGACGGCCGCTTTCACGCCCTTTAGGTTTTTCGTGTGCGGTATAACCACGCCCAATGTGTTCTTCAGAACGTTTTCACTGAGCGACAAACAAATGGTTTCAGGGGTTCCATCGAGCAATTCTTTGGCCTTTGCGGCCGCAAAAGCGATGGAGATGGGCTCCGTGCATCCCGTGGCGGGACGCAGCTCTTCTCGCAATATTCTCAAAAACGCCTCGTAACGGCTGTCGTTTTTGTCCATGAAGCACCTCCGCAAAGATTGTAGGCGTACATGAAGATTATACAACAAAACCGCCCGAAAGCACAGTTGCCTGCCAACAAAAAACCGTTCGCGACGAACGGTCCTTTGCGGGGCGTCCCCCTTCCACTCAAATGCGACCCGGTTTCGACAAGTTACGAGCTTACGTTTGCGTGAGAGCCCGCTATGCTTCGCGGAATCAAAAGCGAAATTCTCTTTACCGCAATTATACCCCCATGTCGCACAAAAAGGCAAGAAAAAATCGTCAAATCTTCCCAATACAGTGTCCGACACATCTATGTTACAATGAAAACAAAGGAGGGATGCCCATGTTCCGGTTTGATTTCGCGAATCCCTACTTGATTTACGTCGTCTACAATGCGCTGGTGATTGTGACGGTGTTATCCTTCTTTCGTTTCAAAGGTTTCTTTCAACGAAACGAAACCGCCGTGTTGAGGCTTTCCGGCGTCGTTTTGCTTTATTCGCAAGTGGTGCTCTACATTTTGCCTCTGGCCGATGGACGTTACACGCTGCCGTTTTTCATCTGCCGCATCACAACGCTGCTCGTTCTTTTCTATTTCTTTTTCGGCAGAAGATTTTTGCACGCCATCCTCTTCTTTTTCGGGAGCACGGGCCTTTTTGCGGTGTGGATTCCCGCCGGACCGATTGAAAACATTGCGAATCTGACCGAATACTATTTCATCGGACATTTCTTTGTGGCGGTGTTTCCCTTCTATCTTGTCGCGGTGAAAAACTACCGGCCGATACGTTCTACCGCCATCGCCATGGCCATCGGATTCGGGGTGTTCTTGGCCGCTTTCATCCCTTGGAACGAAGCGATGGGGTGGAACTATTTCTTCTTAAGCCACCGCAACCCTCTTTTTGATCTGTTTTCTTGGATGAACTACTATGTGTTCGCCGTGCTGCACGCTATTGGACTGTTGCTTTGGTTTTTGATTCTCGTGAAAATCGCCGACGCATACTACCGCCGCAACTCATGAAAAAAGCATTTCCGAAGAAATGCTTTTTCTTTTATCTTTTGATGTCCATGTAATAGCCTTGGATTTGCAGATCGTCCCCGATATAGATGGTGTCGGGGTTGAACGTGCCGATGTAGTCTTCGCCATACATTTTGTAGATGGTGCTTCGCATGGTGAACTCTTCAAGCTTTCCGAGCAATTTCTCCCCGTCAAACAAAAACGCGAGTTGCACGGGGGCCGCAAAGGTTCCATCGGCCGTGAAATCGCCGCCCGAGCTCACAACGACGAAGATGGCGGGCTGCCCTTTGAGGGCTTTTTTTATGTCTTTTGAATCGGTCTTGATTCTCAGCGGCGCCGTGCTCAAAGAGGGCACGCCGTCGTAGGCGCCGCCGGCGGCGCCGGTGTGGTTCAAGTTGTATCGCTTGGCCGTCTCTTTGTCGGTGAACACGTTTTTCAGCACGCCGTTTTCGATCAGGGGAACACGGTCTTCCGACATGCGGACTCCTTCGTTGTCAAAGAACGCAGTGCGGCTTTCTTTGGGGTTGCGGTTTTGTTCGAGGGTGAATTTTTCGTGGAAGAGCTTTTCCCCCATTTTGCCGCTGAAAAGCGAACTGTTGGTGGCGTAGTTCTCCCCGTTCAAAGACCGCATCAAAAACCGTTTGGCTTCGGGGCTTTGAAAGGTGAAAACGGGAATCTTGTCGCCCTTGGGAAAGTCGACGGGGTTGTTGTAGGCGGCGAGATACTCGCGGTTGAACTCCCAGAAGCGTTTCGGGTCGAAGTTTCTGCCTTCGAAAACGACGAACCCGTCAAAAAGGTTTGCACTTTTTTTCTCTTTCAGAATCAGGCCCAATTCGAAAGCGGCGTCGTGATAGGAAAGGTCGAGCCCTTCAGAATTTTGCATGGTATAGGTAGTTTCGCGGACGGTAATGGCTTCGCTGAAAGAGAACTCGGGGAAGTCTTTTCGCAAAGTGTTCAACACGTTCTCGGTGTGTTGGACCATGGTTTGCGCGTCCATCGGAGAGGGGTTTAAATCGCGGTGGTCTTTCCCCGTTTCCAGCGAATGGGGATACAAAACGCCCGCTTGGAGGTTGTCGGTTGCTTGTTGTTCCAGTGTGCGTTCGTCGACGTCGCCAACGGCGCCGCCAATGCCGATTTTGCCTTCATCGTAGACGCGTACCGCTTTTTTGACGATGTCCTTCGTACGGACGGCCTCGATGGCCGTATTGCGAATGCGCGCCGTCGTTTCTTTCGTGCGAATGGAAAGGGTCTCTTTTTTCATGGTTTATCCTCCTACTCTACCTTTAACTCGCGAACGAGGGTGTAAGGTCCGCCGAAGCCGACCGAAAGCGGGAATTGTTCCATCTTGCCGCAACCGCCGCCCACGAAGCTTAACAACTCGAACTCTTCGCTGAGCTCGTCCACCAAAGAGAGTGTTTTGAACACGCTGCCGGTGACCACGGAAACTTTGATGGGGGTGGTGATTTCGCCGTTTTCGATTTTGTACGCGCGATCCGGCGCGATAGTGAACGTCGACATGCCGGAGCCGTGTTTGATGGTGTCGATGTAGACGCCGTTTTTGACGTTGGCGACGATGTCTTTGAGCGGCTTGTCGCCTTTGTCGATGTAGGTGGTCGTCATGCGGACGATTGGCTCAAACTCAAAATTCACGGCACGGGCGTTGCCGGTGGGTCCCTCTTCCATCAAGGCCGCCGTCTGAATGCTGTGGAGGCGTCCGGTGAGTTTGCCGTCGGTGATGATGGAGGTCTTCTCGCTTTTAGTGCCCTCGTCGTCATAGGGCGCGTAGCCAGAACCGTGGACGTTGCCGTCGTCGAGAATGTTCAAGTGCTTCTGGCCGATTTCTTTGCCGAGTTTCCATTCTTTGGCCATGGTTTCATCGCCGACCATGAAGTCGGCTTCGCTTTTGTGGCCGAAGCTTTCATGCGTGAACACGCCGGTGGCGAGCGGACTCAACAAGACCGGATAAGTTCCTGCCTCGACGGGTTCGGCGTCGCGGACAAACGCGAGGTTCTTGTCGATTTCCGTCTCGAAATAGTCTTTCAACCCAGCGAGTTCTTCAAAATGAATGGCGGCGCGCGAAACGCTCGCCTGGTCCTTTTTATCGCCGAAAACTATGTCTAAGTCCATGCGGATGCCGCAACTTTGCTTGTCGAAAGTCACATTCGCGCCTTTTGAGGAATAAATGGACTTCACGGTCCGTGCGTCGACGTAATAAGACTTGTGGTGTACGATGGCCTCCGCTTGCAGCAACTCCAAGTATTCTTCCATTAACGCTCGCTTTTTGCCTACGGGCACGTTGGCGATGGCGGTGTCTTCATACTGCAAAATGGTGTCTTGGTTGGTCTCGAACGCTTTCACGACCGGATGGTCGTCGATGTTTTCGTCCGGGGTCGCCATCGAAGCCAGTTCGTCGATGGTGTCTTGAAGTTTTTCAACATCGGTCGTCGATGCGTAATACCAACGCTTCCCGTCGAACACACGCACGAACGCTCCCTTGTTGTGGCGGACTTTTTCTTCTTGAAGGGTCGACTTCTTATACGAGATTTTCGTCGTCGAAGTCTCTTCAATCCGCACATCTGTGTAAAGATGTTTAGGAAAATCGAACATTATACGCCTCCTGTTTATTCTCCGCCTTCGCGGATAGGGTCTTTGTGAAAATTCACATCTGGTTTCATTATACAGTATTTCAAATAGAAATGTCAGGGCTTTTTACGCTTAAATCAAACGGAAATGGCATCCGACGCTTGTTTCTTTTTCCAAGGCGTCTTCAATGACGGCGAGGGCCGCAATCGTCATGTGCAAGGTTTCGTAGTAGTTGCGATGGTGGTTTTCGTGCTTGCGCAAATTGTTCAGTATGTCTCGCAGGCCTTTTTGCGCTTCAAGCAAACCCGGTTTTTGCCGGACGATGCCGGCGTGTTCTTCCATCAGTTGGCGGATCTTGCGACGAATCGGCGCATAATCGAACCTTGCGGATTGAAGCAAGCGTCCGGGTTTTTGCGGTTCGAGGGTGCGTCCGGGCTTTTTGTTGATGGTTTGCGCGATGCGCCGAGCGAAGACCACGCATTCCAAAAGCGAATTGGAAGCGAGGCGATTGGCGCCGTGCACGCCCGTAGAAGCGCATTCGCCGACGGCGTATAAATACGGGAGGGTGCTTTCGCCGGAAAGATTGGTTTGCACGCCGCCGATCAAGAAATGTTCGACGGGGGTGATGGGAATCCAATCTTTCCCAAGTGTATATCCGTTTCGGTTCAAATGGGCGGCGATGGTTGGAAACCGCTTTTTTGCATACTCCGCGCCAAGCGGTGAAGTGTCGAGATAGACATAGTCGGCCCATGTGTCGTACATTTCCCGGTAGATCGCCTGAGCGACCACATCGCGCGGTGCGAGTTCGCCGTCTTCGTGATAGCGTTTCGCAAACAGCGCGCCTTCGATGTTGCGGAGCACAGCCCCTTCCCCGCGCAAAGCTTCCGAAAGCAAAAACGAACGCGAATCGCTTTCGCCGTTGTAAAAAGCGCTCGGATGAAACTGAACGAACGCCATGTCGCGAATGCGCGCGCCGGCATTTTGCGCAAGGGCGATGCCACATCCTGTGGCGGCGGCCGCGTTGGTCGTCTTTTTGTAAAGCGCGCCGATGCCGCCGGTTGCCAAGACGACGTGTCCGGCTTGAAAGTGGATGGTCTCACCGTTTTTTCTTAGCGTCCTCGCACCGACGGCTTCGCCGTTTTCAACCACGATGCCATAGACCATCGTGTCTTCGACAATGTCAATGTTTTTCCGCTTTTCGGCCTCTTTCCAAAGAGGGGCCATCATTTCTTTGCCCGTGGCGTCGCCGCCGCTATGCAAAACGCGCGCATGGGAATGACCGCCTTCTTTGGTGGTGTGCATCAAACCGGCCCTGTCGAGGTCGAAGGTTACACCGAAACGCATCAGTTGCTCGATGTTTTCTTTGGCCTCGTCAATTAAAACACGGACAGCTTGCTCATCGTTGAGCCGGCTGCCCGCAATCATTGTGTCCTCAAAATGGCTTGACAAAAGATCGGCGTCTGTGGACATCTCGCTTGCGATGCCGCCTTGCGCGAGATGCGAGTTGGTTTGGGAAACGGTGTTTTTTACGACGACGACAACCTTCAATCTGTCGTCGACCAAAAGCGCCGTATAAAGCCCGGAAAGGCCGCCGCCGACGATTAAGACGTCGCAAGAGCGTTTTTTCATTGCGCGCTTTCTTCCATCATCCGGCGCAAAGACGCTTCGGCCGCTTCACGGATTGTAGAATCGACCTCGATTTCATAGACGCCCTCTTTCAACGCGCGATGCAAATCTTCCAACGTAGTCTTTTTCATGTCCTCGCAGACCAGCTTGTCGGTCACGGGAAGAAAGGTTTTGTCGGGGGATTGTTTTTGCAGCTCGTGAATCAATCCCTCCTCGGTGCCGATGAGGTATGTGCTCGCCTCATCGTGAAGCGCATAAGAAAGGAGCGCCTGCGTGCCGCCGACGAAATCGGCTTCGCGTAGGACTTCAAGGGGCGCTTCGGGGTGGGCGATGAAGCGCGCGTCCGGATATTTTTCTTTCATGGTTTTGACGTCTTCGACGGTAAGATCGTTATGAATGTCGCACCATCCTTCGAAAAGGTCGATGTTCAAATCGTGCTTGTCGATCAAATATTGCGCAAGGTTCTTGTCGGGAACGTACAAAAACTTCTGCCCCGGATATCGTTTGAGAATCTTTTCGGCGTTCGAGCTCGTTACGCATATGTCGCTTAAGGCTTTGATTTCGGCCGTGGAGTTGACATAGCACACAACGCTTGCCTCCGGGTGTTTTTCTCGGTACTCCTTGATGCTTTTTGCGTCGGCCATGTCCGCCATGGGACATCCTGCGTCTTTGACGGGCAAAAGCACCCGCTTGTTTGGGGAGAGGAGTTTGGCGGTCTCCGCCATGAAATGCACGCCACAAAAGACGATGGTGTCGGCGTTTGTTTCGGCGGCCGCTTTGGAAAGCTGGAAGGAATCGCCGACCAAGTCGGCGATGTCCTGGATTTCCTTGTTTTGGTAATAGTGCGCCAAAATCAAGGCGTTGTGTTTGGTTTTCAATGCCAAAATCTCTTGGACCATTTGTTTTTGGTTCATGGTAACGCCTCGCTTAATAGGAAAATTTCATACTGATGTCGAACGCCTCGACAGAATGCGTAAGGGCGCCGACGGAAATGAAATGTACGCCGGTTTCGGCGATGCTCGCAACCCTGTCGAGCGTAACGTTCCCGCTCGCCTCGAGTTCCTTTTGAGCATGATTGTTTTGAACGCAGCGCCGCATGAGCTCTAAAGACATGTTGTCGAGCATGATGCGGTTGCAATCGGTCAATTGCGCCTCTTGAAATTGTTCAAAGGTTTCCACTTCAACTTCGATGGGCGTGTTTGAACCGATGATGCTTCTCACTACGGCCACGGCGTCTTCAATGCTTCCGGCGGCGTGGATGTGGTTGTCTTTGATCAACGCCATGTCGGAAAGGGAAAAACGATGGTTGTACCCGCCGCCGCGGACAACCGCGAGTTTGTCGATGGCGCGCAAAGTCGGAGCGGTCTTGCGCGTATCGAGAATTTTGCAGTCGGTGTGGCGCACTTTGTCGACATACTTTCGCGTAGCGGTGCTGATTCCGCTCATCCGTTGCAAAAAATTGAGCGCGGTGCGTTCGGCTTTCAAAAGATTTTTGGTTTTTCCACGGACAAAAGCGAGATAATCGCCGGCTTCCACCGTTGCGCCTTCGGCCTGTATCGCCTTGAACTCGACGGTTTCATCCACCGCTTCGAAGACCGCTTTGGCAATGTCCAACCCGCTGACGACGCCCGAAGCTTTTGCGCTCAACACCGCTTCGCTTTCTTCGGTAGTGAAAAGCGCGTCGGAGGTGATGTCGCCATGAGGCATGTCTTCTTCCAACGCGCGTTTGATGAGGACTTTCAGTTCGCTATCCATAATATTCCCCTTCACAACACTATTCGTCTTGAGATTGCTGCATCGACTTGATGGACACGCCGCTCATCGCTTCACCGAGGCCTTTGGAGACTTCGGCGACTTTGGCGTAGTCCTTGTGGTTCTTCACCGCTTCAACGATGGCCTGGGCGCGTTTTTTGGGGTTGTCGGATTTGAAAATGCCGGATCCGACAAACACGCCTTCGGCGCCTAAATGCATCATCAATACCGCATCGGCGGGCGTGGCGATGCCGCCGGCGGACAAGTTGGGCACAGGGAGTTTTCCGTGCTTGTGGACGTATTCGACCAAATCGTAGGGCGCGCGGATTTCTTTGGCGAAATCCATCAGTTCGTCTTTGCGCATCGATTTGACTTTGGCGATGTCGGCGTTGATGGTGCGCATGTGGCGAACGGCTTCGGCCACATCGCCGGTGCCGGCGACGCCCTTGGTGCGAATCATCTGCGCCCCTTCCTTGATGCGGCGCAAGGCTTCGCCCAAATCCGTCGCTCCGCAAACAAATGGGGTTTTGAAGAGGGTCTTGTCAATATGATGGTGTTCATCGGCCGGAGTCAACACTTCGCTTTCGTCGATGAAATCGACGTTCAGCGCTTCAAGAATGAAGGCTTCCGCAAAATGTCCGATGCGCACTTTCGCCATGACGGGGATGTCTACGGCGTCTTGGATTTCCTGAATAAGCTGCGGGTCCGACATGCGGGCGACACCGCCTTGCTTGATGATGTCCGCCGGCACCTTTTCAAGGGCCATGACGGCCATTGCGCCGGCTTCTTCGGCGATTTTTGCCTGTTCTTTCGTGACCACATCCATGATGACGCCGCCGCGAAGTTGTTTCGCTATGTTTCGTCCTTTCATACTCAACACCTCTATTGTTAAGGATTCTTTTTATCCGATAGGATTGCAATTTCTGTAAAACACCACGGGATGACCCGTGGGGTGCATTCGTGATGGTGCGGTTGGTGGGATTCGAACCCACACGTCGTTAAGACACTACCGTCTGAGGATAGCGCGTCTACCGGTTCCGCCACAACCGCATGTGCCACATGGGCATCTTTACATATGCATTGTAACAAACTTTCGCTTGTTTTGACAAAGAGTTTCCACTTTTTTCAGGGTCCGCATTCGTTTCACACGTTCAAACGATACAACTTATTGGCGTTTTCAAAAAGCACCTTCGTGCGGGCGTCTCCGCGGACCATCTTGGAGAGTTTCTCAAGCTGTCCGTCCAGTTCGCAAGATGCGTAATCGCTGCCGAAGAGCACGCGGGACGGCGCCTTTTGCATAAGGGTTGACAGTAGCGATTCCGCTTCGCGCGCATCGCCTTCAAGCATTGAAGACAGTTCGTAGTAGACGTTGTGCAGCCCCGCGACGGTTGCAACCGCCTCTAGTGCGTTCCCCTTCCAGCAATGGCACACAACAACCGGCAAATCCGGAAACTTTCTCGCAACACGGGCCACTTCGCTCGGATGCGGGACGGCCTTGCCGTCCTTTGTCCATTCGGTGTGGACAAGGAGCGGAACGCGGCGCTTTTCAAGTTCTTCGTATAGGGGAATCAACCGGGAATCCTCCAGGGTGAACGGTTCATGCCCGGGATAGAGTTTCACACCGACGGCGCGTTTTTGATCGAGCGTGTTCGCCACATAATGCAAGTTGATGCCCGCAAGCGGACTGACGCCGATCACGGCGAAGAGGCGCTTCTCCTTACCGGCGAGCCGAACAATTTCTTCGCTGGTGCCGATGGTTGATTCACCCAATGAATCGGCGATGACGATGCCGTAATCGATGGAGTGTTCGTCTAATTTCGCCAACAGAATGCGCGACTTATCGTCAATATCCGTGCCCCAATAGGGCAGATGCAAATGGGCGTCGAGGATTGTCATAGGCCACATCCTTTCTTATGAAGAGCGGAACTCATGGCGCGAGAGGCCGGAACGTCTCACTTTGCGATTGGTACGGATTGTGCCATACACGCCGGTGATGATCATGGCGGCGCCCACGTAATGATACGCATAAAGCCTTTCGCTCAATATGATCGCGCCCGCGGCGATGGCGACGATGGTCGCAAGGTTGGCGTAGATGCTGATGACGTGCGCCTGCAAACGGGCCAAGGCGAAATTGAGCAAAAAGAACCCGCCGATTGACGCCACGACGCCAAGGTACAATATCGGCAGCACTAGCTCCCAAGCCGCAAGCAAGCCGACATATGCACTCAACCCTTCTCCCAAAGCCAAATGGACTAGGTAAAACAAATTGAACGCGGCCGCGCCGAAGAGCATCATGAAATACGTCGTCTCCTGCGCCCGCAACACCTTTGAAGCGCGGCGGGAAGCGATGTTGAAAAACGCGGCGGACAAGACCGCACCTAGCAACAACAAAAACCCCAGCGTTTCGGGTTCAAACGCTTCACGGCTTTCCATGATGCGAATCACAAAGATGCCGCTCACGCTCAAGAGAATGAAGAACACTTGGATCTTTCGGGGGCGCTCTTTCAAAATCAATGCGCTCAAGATGGTGACGAAGATGGGGATCAACGCAATCATCATTCCCGCTTCGCTGCTTGTCGTCCTTGCAAGACCGTAGGTCTCAAACAGGAAATATAAAATGGGCTGAAAAAGCACCACCGGCAAAAGCAGTTTCCAATGGGCTTTCTCAAAGCGTACCTTGATGACTCCGAACCGCCTCAACACTTCGAACATGAAAAAGGCGACCAAGAACCTGTAGGCGATGAGTCCAATCGGCGATATGTGTTCAAGCGCCGTTTTCGAAAACATGAACGTAAGCCCGAAGACGACGGCGAAGGTCACCCCGGCAATGTGGCCCGATTTTTGCGGATTCATTGTCCACACTCCTAGTCAAAATTTCTGCCAAGTCGATTATACAACAGTTTCACCGAAGAAGATACCCCTTCCGGAAAATCTACGCTTTAAAGTTGTAAAGCGGCGTGACCTTGTCGATGATGTCCACGGTTTCGTGCAGATAGGGAAGGATGGAGGCAACGTCCTTATACGCCATCGGTGCTTCATCCAGCGTTTGCTTTCTTAGGGAGGTCGTATACACATGCTTCATCGATTGCTTGAACGCCTCCATGGAGAACTTCTTCTTCGCCTGCTTGCGGCTATAAAGCCTACCCGCACCATGCGGCGCCGTTTGGTTCCATTCGGGGTTGCCTTTGCCCTTCGCAATCAACACCCCATCGCGCATGTTGAGCGGAATGACGAGTTTTTCGTTCAAACGGGCCGGAACGGCGCCTTTGCGAATCATCCGTTCTTCGGTGGAAATGACATTGTGCACCGTGTCGAAAGTTTCCGAGACATTCAGGTTCATGCTTTTCACCAACGCCTCCGCCATCACGCGGCGGTTCTCCCTGGCATAGCGCTGGGCGATTTCCATATCGTGCAAGTATTTCCTGAGCGGTTCGCCTTCTAAATAGGCCAAGCTTTTCGGAACTCCGCTCAAGGACCGTTTGGACGCTTCCGCTTGGTGGTATTCGGCGATTTGATAACCGAAGCGGCGGCTGCCCGAGTGGATGAACAAATACAGTTCGTCTCCCTGCCCGCGGCCGACTTCGATGAAATGGTTGCCGCCGCCTAGGGTGCCTAGACTGCGAACGGCCCGTTCCTGATCGACACGCGCATGCACGCGGTCGACGCCGAGTTCTTTCGCTTTCTTCCGAAGTTCCGGGGTAGTGGCGGGATGCACGTTGAAGCCGGAGGGAATATGGTTTCGGATGGCTTGGTCGAGTTTGTCGAAATCGATCAGGCGGTCTTTTAGCACAAGCGTCAAAACGCCGCAGCCGATGTCGACGCCGACAAGATTCGGCACGACCTTGTCGGAATAGTCCATGCTCAGCCCAATCACACAACCGGCGCCGGCGTGCACATCGGGCATGATGCGGATTTTGCTTGAGGAAAAGGCTTGTTGGTCCAACAAGGTTTCAATTTGCGCCTTTGAAGTTTCATCGAGCCAATCGGCATAGACCACAGCTTTGTTGAAGCGTCCTTTGACAATCATGGCAAGCCCTCCTTCCTACCTTGATTATACACCATCATAGCGTGTCTTCATAGAGATAGAAAACGGACGACACCGTCTGGCGTCGTCCGTTGGTTCGGAAGGAAACTATGTTCTTCGTTTGTGGTAATGCGTGTGCAACAAATCGTGCGACAAGTCCGAGAGCGGTTTTGTGAGGTAGTCTTCGTAAAGCTTTTGAATCACCGGGTTTTCGTGGGACTTTCGGAGTTTCATGTCGCTATCAACTTGATAGGTGGCGCGGATGCGTTCTTCACGCACGGCGTTGGTGGTGTTGTATGGCTGTCCGCCGCCGCCGATGCAACCGCCGGGGCAAGTCATGACTTCGATGAAGGCATAAGGCGAGGTCCCGGCCTTGACTTGGTCGGCAAGCTGTTTCGCTTTGGAAAGGGAGTGGGCGACCGCGACTTTGACCTTTTGTCCGCCGAGGTCGACTTCCGCTTCTTTGATGCCTTCAAGTCCGCGCACGCTTTCGAACTCCAACTTCTCAAGCGGTTTTTCGTTGACCACTTCCGAAACGGTGCGTAACGCCGCTTCCATAACGCCGCCTGTTGCGCCGAAAATGGCGCCGGCGCCGCTGGTGATGCCGAAGGGGTCGTCGAATTCTATCTCTTCAAGCTGGTCGAAGTTGATGCCCATCTGACGGACCATTTTGCCGAGTTCGCGGGTGGTCAGCACGGCGTCGACGTCGCGGTTCTTTCCGTCTGCGGACATTTCTTCGCGGGCGGCCTCGTACTTTTTGGCCGTGCAAGGCATGATGGAAACCACGAATAAATCTTCGGGCTTGATGTTTTCTTTCTTGGCGTAATAGGTTTTGGCCAAGGCGCCGAACATTTGCTGCGGCGACTTGCAGGAAGAGAGGTTGTCGATGATTTCGGGGTACTGTTGTTCGACGAGGTTGATCCAACCCGGACAACATGACGTTATCATCGGCAATTTCCCGCCTTCTGTGATGCGGTGAATCAATTCGTTGCCTTCTTCAAGAATGGTCAAGTCGGCCGTGAAGTCGGTGTCGAAGACACGGTCGAAACCTAGTTGTTTCAAAGCGGCGACCATTTTTGTCGTAACGATGCTTCCCGGTTTTTGGCCCATTTCTTCGCCGAGAGAGACCCTGACTGCGGGGGCGACTTGGACGATGACGTGCTTTTTGTCGTCGTCAAGGGCGTTCCAAACGAGGTCGGTGTCGTCTTTTTCGGTGATGGACGCGACCGGGCATACGCTGGAGCATTGGCCACAGAAGGTGCAATCCTCGTCGGACAGATACCTTCCGTATTTCGGCGAGATGAACATCTCGTGGCTGCGGTTCATGCTTTCAAGGACGTTGATGCCTTGGACGTTTTTGCAGACATCGACGCAGCGTCCGCATTTGATGCAGCGGTTCGGATTGCGTGTGATCGATGTGTTTGCGGTGTCCAACTCTTGCATTTCCAGCACGGACTCGAACCGGTTTTCGTCGATGCCGAGCGTGTTGGCGAGGGTTTGCAGCTCACAGTTCATATTCTTTTCGCAAGCTGTGCAGTTCGCGTCATGGTTGGCGAGCATCAGTTCGGTAATGGTTTTCCTGGCGTTCAAAACGCGAGGTGAGTTGGTTTTGATTTCCATCCCGTCGCGGACGGGGGTTGAACAAGCGGTGACAAGGCCTTTTTGGCCGGTAATCTCGACGGTGCAGATGCGGCAGTCCGACTTGATGTCCAAATCCGGATAATAGCAAAGCGTCGGAATTTTGATGTTCTTGGCTTTGGCGGCGTCAAGAATCGTAGTGCCTTCTTCAACCGTAACGTTGGTATTGTTGATTTTTATGTTTACCATTTTAGATTCTCCTTTTTATAATTCAGGATGCTCGATCAAATCGAGGTAGTCGTCGCGGAAATATTTCAGCGTGGACAAAATGGCCGTAGGGGCCGTTTGTCCCAGTCCGCACAATGATGTGTGGTGCATGACGCGGGCGAGCGATTCAATGTTGATCAAGTCTTTTTGTGTCGCTCTGCGGTTGATGAATTTTTCCACGAGCTTGACGAGTTGCAGATTCCCTTCGCGACATGGCGTGCACTTGCCGCAAGATTCGTGTTCGAAGAACTCGGCAACTCTCAACAACACGTCGAAGACGTCGAAGCGTTCGTCCATAACAATGATGGCGCCGGCGCCGGTTTTGGAGTCAAAGTCCTCGAATCGGTCGAAATCGATGGTCAAATCCAGCATGTATTCGGGAATGATGGGCCCGCAAGCTCCGCCGAGCTGGACCATCTTGATTTTACGGCCGTCTTTGGAGCCGCCGCCGAGCTTTTCGATAACGTCTTTTATCGGTACGCCGAAAGGCACTTCGTAAACGCCGGGATTGTTCACGTTCCCCGAAAGGCTTACGAGTTTGGTTCCTGTTGAGGATTGCGTGCCAATCTTCGCAAAGGCTTCCCCGCCCATCTCGAGGATGTGCGGAATGTTTGCGAACGTTTCGACGTTGTTGATCAAAGTCGGTTTGTCAAACAAGCCTTTTTGAGTGGGGAATGGCGGTTTGACACGCGTTCTGCCGGGTTTGCCCTCAATGGATTCAATCAAGGCGAACTCTTCGCCGCAAACGTAAGAGCCGGCGCCGCTGCGGATTTCGATGTCAAAATCGAAGCCGCTTTCCAAAATGTTTTTCCCTAGGAAGCCTTTTTTGCGGGCTTCTTCGAGTGTCCACTCTATAATGCTGTGCGCTTTGTCGTATTCGCCACGGATGTAGATGTATCCTTTTGTGGCGCGAATTGCGTAAGCGGTGATGATCATGCCTTCGATGAACTGATGGGGATCTTTCTCCATCAAATGGCGGTCTTTGAAGTTTCCGGGTTCGCCTTCGTCGGCGTTGCAGATGATGTAGCGAGTGGTCTCTTCTTCTTTGGCAATGCCCATCATTTTTACATGCGCGGGAAAGGCGGCGCCGCCGCGGCCACGCAAGCGAGCGGTCTCAATTTCTTCGATGATGTTGATGCGATCTCTTTTCAGAGCCTTTTTCAGCGTTTCGTATCCGCCACTTTCAAGATAGTCGTCGATGGACAAAGGGTTGATGGCGTCAAATCGCTTGGACACTAGTTTTTGTTCCATGATTAGTTGACCCCCCTGTATTCAGAGATAATCGCTTTGACTTTGTTGGGATTCAAGTTGGTGAAAGTTTTGCCGTCAATGCGCATTGCGGGGGCGCCGTCACAGTTGCCTAAGCAGCTGGTGTACTCCAAAGTGAATTTTTCGTCTTTGGTCGTTTCGCCGATGCGAATGTTCAATAGCTGTTCCAAGGTTTTTAGAACGTTGCCGCTGCCATTGACGTAGCAAGGCACGTCTTTGCACACTTGAATGATGTGCTTTCCTCTGGGTTCGGTGGAGAAGAATGTGTAAAAGGAAACCACACTGCAAACCTTGCTTTCGGTCACCCCGAGGTATTTGGCGATTTGTTCCACCTCTTCATCGGTGATGTAGCGTTTGGTTTTGACGTTTTGGTACTCCAAGAGAATTTCGATGAGGCTGTCTTCATGCTGCGGATGTTTCTTGAGAATGTCTTCGAGCATTCCGTTTCCTCCTTCAAGAAAATTCAGCGATTGTGAAACAGCCGCCACGTAAGCCGTGCCGCTGTTTTGATACCGCTTACATGTCTAATGCCATGATATGTTTCCAAATTTATTATAAAGTTGTATTACATGTATGTCAACACAATACGGCGTATAAGTCACCTGGGACATTGAAAACATTTTAATTAAGTTGTTAGCGGATTGTTTTTCTTTTGGAACAATCAAAAAAACGCCCTTGTGGGCGCTTTTCATTAATGCAGAATTGTTCGGAGCAGTTTTTTCGCGGCGTCTTCTCCCTGAAGATACTTCACGATTTCGTAGGCGAACTCATATACTGCGCCTGCGCCGCGGGCGGTGATGATGTTCTCATCTCTCAGCGCTTTTTGCTTGGGTCTGTACTTTCCTTTCGGAGCGTCCTTCTCACTGTTTGTAAAGGCGGTGAAGGTTTTTCCATCCAACAGCCCGGCTTGTCCCAAAAATCGTGGACCGGCGCATATTGCGGCGACAAGCTTGCCTTGTGCATCGAAGGCCTTCACGAGATTTTTGACGGCCTCGTCCCGATCTACGGTTTGGGCCACATAAGGACCTCCGGGTAGTACGATGAAATCGTAGTTGTCCACAATTTCGTCTTGGACGCGGCAATCCGCTTTCACCTCAAGGTTGAATGCGGTTTCGACCTTTAACGTCTCGTTAAACGTCGCCGTGTCGATTTCAATTCCCGCACGCTTCAGCAACGCTCTCGTACCAAGCGCTTCCACATCTTCCATACGGTCCGAAAAAAGCATGATTCCTTTCATGAAATCCCTCCTTTTCATGTTCATTATACCACCTTGAAACGATACCGAACAAATCTCGCCCAATAAAAAAGCGCCACCAGTTGGTGGCGCGTACATGTCAGTCCGTTGCGTCTTCGTAATCGGGGAGTTCGACTTCGGTGTCGTTTAAGTGGGTGAACTTCATGGTCGTGGTCGAAAGGCCTTCATCGGTGATCATCTCCATGCTGATAATGAGGCCGTTTTCCAAAATCTCGATTTGATAGGTTTCAACGCTTGAGGTGTCGCCTTCGCCGAAGACTTCTTCATAATAGTCTTCTTTCAATGTGAAGAGGTTGCCGTCTTTGGTGAACCATTCAGGGTTCAAATCGTCGGTTTCCAAATCCTCGTCGGCTGGAACATAGTTTTCATCTTCCGTGCGAATCCATTCGCCATTTTCTTGTTCGATGATGTAACGGCTGTCGCCGTCAATGTAGGCGTAATATTCAGGGCCCATGCCGTAAGAATATTCCTTGTCGCCGTCAATTTCAGAGGTTACCTCAAAAGTCATCACCGGAGTATCCATAGTCATGGATATGGTCAAGCTGTCCGCGTCGTCTACTCTGTCAAACGCTTCTTGAAGCTCATTGGTGTCATAATCGTTTTCACCGTTCTCGCCGTTTTCCTCACAAGCCGCAACCGCGAAGGTCGAGACAAACGCCATGGCCAGCGCAATCAATTTTTTCATCGTTCTCATTCCTTTCGTCTTCTATCATGGATGCCCCATGATTATGCGTTTATTGTAACAAACTTCGAAGCTGTTGCCAAACCTTTCAACCCGATTTATCCTATTGCTCGTGCAATGAAAAAGGCGCAAACAATGTTGCGCCCTCATTTTAGTCTCTTGCGTCGCCATACCATAGTTCATACGTTTCAAAATGGTCGGGGGTGTAATAGACGATTCTTTCTTCCGGGGAGAACACGAAACGGTCGTTTCCGCGTGAGTGGCCGGCGCCGCCGATGTTGGTGTCGGCGATATAGAACATCGTGAAATCGGGAAGTTGGCCGGCGTGGTTGGAGAAGTGCCAATAGCCGTAGTAGGAATCCTCGCCGTATTCGCGACGCAATTCGGTCAATTGGTTGAACAAGTCGAAGTCGTCGTAACGGTCGGGCAGATACCCATAGGTCCGTTCATAAAGGTTAAGATCGTTTTCGTAACGGATGAAGTAATTCGGCGGGAGTTTGCCGAAAGTGCGGATATAAAGCGCGACGTCGTCGCGGCGGGTGTAATGTTCGTCAGGGTCGAGCGGCGGATGTTCGGGGGTGCCGAACAGCTGCTCGAAAGAGCCGTAGAGGTCGTCGGTGTAAAACACCAAGCCGTCGTCGGAATAGACCAAACGCTCATCGGGGCGGCTTCCGCCCTCAAAGTTCAAATCGGCGGTGAAATACGTGCGATCTTCACCGTTTGGCAACGCATCGTGGCCGTCGGGGTCAAACTCGTCGCCGCCGATGCTCTTCTCGTCGGTGACGTCCCAAAGGTTTTCTTCGTCAGGGTCGTAGCCCAAATCCATAGCTTCTTCTTCGGTGATGAAATTGCTTGGAAGTTCGCCAAAGGTGTCGACATAAAGCGCGACGTCTTCAGGCGTGGTGAAGGAACCATCGACATCCATAGGCGTGCGCGGTGCGGGCTCAAACTCCTCTTCGTCGTCGTCAAGGCTGCTGCTGACCACTACGTTGATGAGCGTGCCTCGTTCCACCTTGTCGCCGGTAGTGTGGTCGCGGTATTCGAGAAATTGGTTCGGCGAAGGATAGCGAATGTCTTCGTTGACCCAAATATAGACATCCAAACCTTTGTCTTCAAGTTTATCGTGGATTTCAAAACGGTCCATGCCGAAAAGTTCGGGAAGTTCGACTTTGTCGTCGCCGCAGGCGACTAATGTAAACGCGGCTAGAACCAATGTTGTAAGCAACAATACTTTTTTCATAACGATACCTCCATATTTATGGCAACGGTATATTATACCATAAGACGATGAATATTAAAGAGTAAAATACAATTTTTTGATCGAGATACCGGCAAACAAAAGGAGCGCCAAAGCGCTCCTTCTTTGTCATTTTTCTTCTTCCCTCTTGGTTTCTTCGACGATTTTGTCGACCAGATTGGCGGGGACTTCTTGGTAACGTTCAAACTGTCTGGTGAAAAAGCCGCTTCCTTGTGTCATCGCCTTCAAGTCGATGGCGTATTTGGTGATTTCCGCTTCGGGAATCTCCGCGTTGATTTTCTGCTTTCCGCCGTCTAGCGGATCCATGCCGAGGACGTTTCCGCGGCGTTTGTTGATGTCGCCGAGGATGTCGCCGACGTAATCGTCCTTAACGAGAATTTCGACTTTCATGATGGGTTCAAGGATGGTGGGCTGGGCGTTTTTGCAGGCGTTTTTGAACGCCAAAGTCGCCGCAAGCTTGAACGAGATTTCGTTGGAGTCGACCGGATGGTAGGACCCGTCAAACAATGTCGCTTTGATGCCGATGACGGGGTAACCGGCCAAGGGGCCTTTTTCCATCGTTTCAATAAGACCTTTCTCAACGGCGGGGAAGAACTTTTTGGGGACACTGCCGCCATGGATGACTTCTTCGAACTCGAAATCGGTTTCGTTGGGGTCGACGGGCTCAAAGCGCATGTTGACAACGCCGAACTGACCGGAACCGCCGGATTGCTTTTTATGGCGTCCTTCCGCTTCGACTTTCTTCTTGATGGTTTCGCGGTAGGAGATTTTTTGGTCGAGAATGTCGACGTCGACTTTGAACATGTTGCGCATCTTATCGAGCAAGAACTCGATGTGCGTCATGCCCTGCCCGCCGATTAGAAGCTGGGCGGTTTCGGCGTTGCGTTCCACTTGGAAGGAGGGGTCTTCGACATTCAGCCGCTGCAAGACGGTCGAAATTTTGTCCTCATCTTGCTTTTTCTTGGGCTTGATGGCGACGTAAATGGTGGGCGTGGGCATTTCGGGCCCTTCATAGAGAATAGGGCTTCTCGGATCGGCGATGGTGCAGCCGGTGGAAATGTGTTCGTTTTTGATGATGGCGCCGATGTCGCCGGCACGCACTTCGTCGATGTCGAGCTGTTCTTTGCCGCGCAACGTGGAGATGCTGCCGATTTTGGTTTTCTTTTTGGTGTGGGCGACGATGACTTCTTGGTTTTGTTTCAAAGTCCCGGAAAACACTTTGACAAAGTTGACCGAGCCGATAAAGGGGTCAACGGTCGTTTTGAAAATATATCCGGAAAACGGTTCGTTCGCGTCGGTTTTTCGCTCGATTTCCTCTCCGCTTTCAGGGTCTTTGCCCGTCATCGGCTTCAGTTCATTCGGCGCGGGCATGAACTTGGCGATCATTTCCAAAATGGTGCGAACACCGATGTCTTTGTCGGCCGAACCGACGACGATCGGTTTGAGTTCGCCGGAAATGACGCCTTCTTTAAGACCCTTGTAAATTTCGTCTTGCGTCAACTCCTCGCCTTCGAAGTGCTTTTCAAGAAGCTCTTCGCTCGTTTCGGCGACCGATTCGACGATTTGCTCGCGCATGCTTTCGACTTCGTCTTTCATGTCGTCGGGAATGTCGCCCTCAACGGTTTCGTTACCGTCGAAAATGCGTGATTTCATGTCGACGAGGTCGACGTAGCCTTTGAAGTTCTCCGATGTGCCGATGGGCCAAAGAAACGGCACCGCCTGATAGCCGATGACCTCGCGGAGCTTGTTGACCAAATCCTGGAACTTGACGTTTTCCTTGTCCATTTTGTTGATGAAGACGGCGGTAGGAACGCCGTTTTCGCCAAGGTCGGCAAGGACTTGTTCACTGACCAAGTCCAACCCTTGTGTGCCGTCGATGACGCAAATGGCGCCTTTGACAACTTTCATCGCCTGCTGGGTTTCGCTGACGAACTCGCGGTTGCCGGGCAGGTCGAGGAAATTGTACTTGTATCCGTCGTATTCAACGGGGATAAGGCTCATCGAAAGGGAGGAAAGGCGTTTTTTCTCTTCCGTGAGGTAGTCCGAGGTGGTGTTTTTTTCTTCTACGGTTCCCTTTTTGGGTTTTGCACCGGTCACGTGCAAAACCGACTCCATAAAAGACGTCTTGCCGGAGCCGGGATGCCCCACCACCGCTATGGTACGAACCTTGTCGATGTCGTATACTTTCATATCGTGCATACCTCCAGAGTTATTGGTTTTTATGCGATTTCTTTTCTATTATACCAAAAACACCCACCTTTTAACAACGCTTTCATGAAACTGCTTCATATTTTTCGAATCACCATGTTGGTAAAGAAACGTCTGCATGAATCTTTGCATGTGAAACCGGTTCACTTTTTTTCAGATTTGGCGATATAGTTGAATGGCATTCACAAGAAGCTTAACCAACCGAACATGACGTCAAATCCAGTCGAAAGAACAACGCTGCCGGGTTTTTCATTGGCGAACCATTAGAATGTCAATCGTCATTTTCAAATTCGCGTTGCATGGCTTTCCACACGGCTTCATAATCGTTTTTCAAAGTATAAACCTTGTGAGCGACATCAAGCTTTGGAAGAAGTTCTTTCTCAAGACGCTGCCTGTCGGCAAAAAACCGTAAAACGCCTTCTTTTTCCGTGTAGCCCATTTTTGCCGCGAAGCGCTCGCTTGAGATATAATCAACGACAACGTCAAACCAGTCGGGTTGTCCGGGCAACGTCGAGACTCTTTCTTGAGCAATGCGTTGGATGCCTTTTTTAACATCGTCATGTTCAATGTAAAGAATTTTTGGGTGCAGTTTTTTAACGCAATCCAACAACTTCTTTAGGTGTTCAAGCAAACGTTCGTCTTGAAAACCATATTTCAACACCAATTCGTTGACATGGTTTTGCAAGAAGACACACTCAAAAACATAGACTGTATCAGAATCATGATGGTTGCCAAAATGTTTCCAGCGCGACAGAAACGCATTGAAAAACGTCTCGTAATCTTCGGTCCGAAAAATCTCAAACTGTGCAAGATCCTTGTAAAAATCGGGATATTCCGGCAACGCTCGAATTTTCGTGTAAGCTACGTAATAGCGACCGTTTTCTTTCTTGGTGTTTGCGCGTATCGGTTCGGACAACTCGGGGTATTTATTAAGCCTATCTTGATACGATTTTTCGTCCAATGTTGCTATCCAGGCCAAATCGATTGGATGCAACTCGCCTTCGCTATATCGTTTCACGCGAAAGCCTCGCTGTTCATAATACGTTTGAACACGCTTCGAAAACGTCGTTTTGCCACTGCCTGGTAAACCTTCGATCAATATACACCGATGCATAGGCACCACTCCTTTGAACGTACAAAAAAAGCATACCACAAAACCGTGCTTTCGCCAAAATTTCTGACGGGAGGCTACCTTTGCATATCAAAGCATGAAAAAAGCCCGTGCGAGACGGGCTTTTTGAAGGAATGTTTGATTAGTCGCGAACCATTTCTTCGATGCTGTCAATTTCTACGTAATCGGGCACAACAAGGCCGATGCGTGCGCCTTCGAAGTTGTATCCAAGGTCTACGACGTCGTCGCCGTATTCATCCATATAGCTTTCATGGGTGACAGGCAGCCAACCGTCAAGAAAGAAGTCCGCGTCGCCGGATGCAAGTGAAGCGAATACGACGCCAGGTTCACCTTCGGTGGATTCAACGTCATAGTTGAGTTCGTCAACCAAGATGGCTTCGGCCAAATAGTTCATGGCAATGCCTTCGGCCCAGTTGACATAGTCGAGGTTTACTTCTTCGCCGTCGCCGTCATGGTCTTCTGGCAACCAAGCGGTCCATACGTCTTCGTTGTCGTCCATCCACATTCTGGCGATGTCCACGATGTCTTCATCATCGCGATAGTCTTCGATCATACCCATAAGGTCGCCGAGTTCTTCGCTGTCAAGGTAGAAGTTCTCAAAGAATTCGACCAATTCGGGCAAATCGTCTTCGATACCCGCACGCGCGATGGTGTGGATGTTTTCAACGTCGCCAAAGACGCCTTCAGGATCTTCTAGGAATTTGAGGTCGTGGTCGGCAAACTTGTAGTGGGGTTCCCAACCGGTCACAACGACCCATTCTTCGTTGGCGATGGCTTGTGAAAGCTCAGCCACCATTACGGGGTCGCTTGTGTCGACAAGCTCAAAGTCCAATCCGTATACTTCAATCGCATCTTCGGTTGCCGCCATGATGCCGGCGCCAGGTTCGATGCCTACGATTTCGTTATCTTCAAACCAATCTTCGCCGTCATCGTCGAGGTCGCAGGCAGCGACAGTAAAGACGAGTGCAAGCATTAGTGCAAATGACAATAGTTTTTTCATGATGAAATTTCCTCCTATAGTTTTTTTTTTTATTTATTTTCAAGCGGTGCCAAGCACCGTTTGAAGGTTTTAAGAACTTTTCTTTTTCTATCCGTTGCCGTTCTTTTCACTGAGAGACTGTGTGATGCGGTCAATCAGCATAGCCAAGATGACAACGGCCAACCCGGCTTCGAAACCCGGGCCGATATCTACGCGCGACAATGCGGAACGCACGTCGCTCCCCAGTCCGCCGGCGCCGATCATGGAGGCGATTACAACCATGGACAAGGCCAGCATGACCGTTTGGTTGATGCCCGCAAAAATCGTCGGCAAGGCGATGGGAAGCTGAATCTTAAGAAGCAGTTGCTTGCCGGTCGACCCAAGCGAACGAGCGGCTTCCATAACGTCGGAAGGCACTTGGCGGATGCCCAAGTTGGTCAAACGGACAACCGGGGGCATCGCAAAGACAATGGTCGCAATGGAGCCGGCCACGGCGCCACGCGAGAAGAGAATGATGGCGGGAATCAAATAGACAAACGCCGGCATCGTCTGCATGAAGTCCAAAACAGGGCGGACGATGTTGTCTCCGAAACGCTGTTTTTTGGCGGCCAATATGCCGATAGGGATGCCGATCATCAAAGCGATCAGCGATGAGACCAGCACCAAAGCCAATGTATCCACGGCGCTTTCCCATAAATCCATCGAATAGATGAGCGACAGACCTATAAATGCGCCGACAGCAAGCCATTTGCTGCCAAGCTTCCAAGCCAAAACGGCAACGATGGCAATGACCGCTAGTGGTGGCAAGAGCAACAGCACCCATTCAAAACTGTCCACACTGGTTTCGATGATGACGTTGACGATTTCAAACAGCCAGCCGAAGTAACGTTCCAAGAAGCTGACAATCGCTTCAAAGCCATCGCCAATTGGTATTTGGGGAATGACGGTCAAACTACGCATTGTTCTCACCATCCCTGCTTATGCCTGAAATGACCGTGACCCGGACAATCAAGCCGAGAAGCTTGTTGCTTTCGTCCACTACGGCGATGGGGTAATTCGTGGTGCCTGCCGTTGGCAAAAGGTCGACAATGGTCGTATCGGGCGATGTGGTGTCAAAGTCTTTACGGAGAATGCTTTTCAACGATTTTTCGCCTTTGTCTGCAAGTTTCTTGACATCGGCAATGTCGACGACGCCTTGAACGCGGCGCTTGTGGTCGACGACGTATATGCTGGATATTTCCTCGTTCTTCATTTTTCGAAGCGCGGCGCTCGGGCCTTCTTTTGGATCGACAACGGCCAAAGGCTTTTTCATAATCGATTCGGCCGTCAACACTTTTGAGCGGTCGACATTTTCGACGAAGTTGCGTACATAATCGTTGGCGGGATGTGTAAGAATCTCTTCGGGGGTGCCGATTTGGACAATGCGCCCTTCGTACATGACCGCGATTCGATCGCCGAGTTTGAGCGCTTCGTCAAGGTCATGCGTAATGAAGACGATGGTTTTTTGCACCTTTTCTTGCAAGGCGAGAAGCTCATCTTGCATGTTCTTTTTAATCAAGGGGTCCAAAGCGCTGAACGCTTCGTCCATCAATAAAATGTCGGGGTCCAATACCAAAGCTCTCGCTAAACCGACACGTTGTTGCATGCCGCCGGAAAGCTCGGCCGGCGTCATTTCTTCATAGCCTTTCAAGCCGACAAGTTCCAAGGCTTCGTAAGCTTTCTCTTTCCGTTCTTCTTCTGGGACGCCTTGAATTTCCAACCCGTAATCGACGTTTTTTCGAACCGTACGATGGGGAAAGAGGCCGAAGTTTTGAAACACCATGCTCATTTTTTTGCGGCGCACATGGCGCAGTTCTTCTTCGGAGAGTTCGACGATGTTTTTGCCGTCAAGCAAAACTTCGCCGTAGGTAGGGTCTTGCAGGCGGTTCAAGCAACGGATCAACGTGGATTTGCCGCTGCCTGAGAGGCCCATGACGACGAACGTTTCGCCTTCTTGAACTTCAAAGCTGGCGTCGTTGACGCCGATGGTGTTGCCCGTTTCTTTTAAGATTTCATCTTTGGCTTTCCCCGCTTGGCTCATTTCAAGCGCGGTTTTCGGAGAAGAGCCAAAAATCTTATACAAATTTCGAACTTCTAACGTGCTCATTGTGTTACCTCCTAATGCATTCCTCTGTCAGATACGAATTGCGTGCGTTAAAGCAACGCACGACTCGTGTTGGGTATGAGAATGTCGGTTCGTAATTTAGCAAAATGGCTTCATGAAGCCATATTTTTCACAATACAACTCTCATACTAACATAGGGTTGTCAGTATGTAAAGTTTTACGCTTTTCACATAAAAACACTTTTAAAGACCTTTATTGAGCTCTTTTTAATGCTTAATTCATCTCCCCCACACCAATGAAAGCCTTTCCAAGTTCTCTTGTTTGCATAAAAAAAGCCCATTGAGGGCTTTTAATCGTTTTCTTCAAACAAAATGTCGGTGGTGTGATCCAACAGGTTCACCAGCAGCACCCGATTGACAAGCGCATTCTTTCCTGCGAAGTACTTGGCAAACTCGCTCACCATCAGGTTCGCTACGACGGCCGGGGTGAACGTGGGGCAGCGCAAGTCTCTTTCTACGCCGGCGGTCGATGCGCCATAGAGTTTGCGGACGATGCCGGCTCCGGGCATCACGATGCCCACCTGACCGTACCAACCGCCGATGGCGCCATGCAGCAAGGGCTTTTTGTGTGTCTCGGCCAGTTTCTCCAAATAGATTTTCGTCTCCGAGTTTCCGGCCGCGTCAACAATCATGTCGACGCTTTGGAGGGTATCTTCTTCTAGTTCTTCAACGGCGAACGGACAAGACAGAATATGTGTGTCGGGCGAAATGGCTTGCAACGCCTCAACGACCACGTCGGATTTGAAACGGCCGAGGTTTTCCCGGGTCGAGAACAATTGACGGTTCAAATTCCGCATCTCAAAGCGGTCGTTGTCGACCAAGAGGATGCTGTCGACGCCCATGCGCACCAAGCCGTTGGCGATGTATCCTCCCAACCCTCCGGCGCCTACAATGAGAACGCGCGTATTACGGATGCGCTCCATTTCTTTTGAATCGAAGATTCCCAGGTTGCATCGGAATTGTTCCATCGTTATCCTCCTGCCGCCGGCGGCAGTATGTGGTAGGTGCTATCGTCTTGAACACCCACCTCCATTAACGGGGTGCCCGGCGGATACTCGTGGTTGCAAAACACGGTCAACGCCTTTTTTCGGGAGATGCCAAGTTCTTCAACCAAGTCGCCGATGGTCATGCCGTCGCGGTAGGAGACCGTGGTGGTGCGTCCGTGTTCTTTTCGCAGATAGGAGTACAGTTTCACCGTGATCATGCAATCACCTCAATGAGTGCGCCAAAACAGCGGGGTAAGGAAGTGTCGACTATTTGTGTTCCTTGTCGTGACGCCAAATGCGCTCGACAAGTTGCGCCTTCGTCAGGCCTGAGTAACCGGTGATGCCACGGCTTTTGCACATGGCTTTCAATTCGTCAACGGTTTTTTTCATCATGGCTTCGCGTTTGTCGTTTGCTTGTTGTGTTTTTTCTTCAGACGCCTTTTCCGATGGCTTGGCCTCATGCGGTTTTGTTTCGATCGGCGTTTCCTTGGGGGCTTGCGCCTTCTTCTTCTTGCGTTCATTCACGACGCTACGAATGCCAAATATAAGGAAAATCAAACCGTAGAGTGCCAAAAGGCCAATGACGATATAACGCAAGGCATCCTCAAACTCAAACGCGCTGAACACCAAAAACGCACCAAGGGTCACATACAGCAATTGCATCAAAAAACGCTCGAACTTGACGAGTTTTTTGAGCGCTTGGGCAATCAAAAGCCTAGTGGCGCCCTGGAGGTAGATGACGAGACCCAAGACGATGGCGATGGTGAAGAAGTCGGCGAAGATCAACAACGCCGCAAGCAAAATCACCAGCACAAACTCGACTGTTAAAATATAGCGGGCCTTTTGCGCCTTGTGCAATTTGAATTCCTTGTGAAAGCGCACGACGGCAAAGAGCGCCACAAGTCCGGCCGCCATATACAATATGCCTTCATCAAGCAAAGGCTGATGGAAAAGCGCCGTAATGCTCAAAGCCAGCAATAAGACGCCTAATACGATGTTCACGATTGGATGTTTCGTCACAATTCTTTTCACTGTTCCCCACTCCTTTTTTATTCTTCTATGTCCATAATAGCACACTCAAGTCGTTTTGCCTATATATTGACACATTTTCACAAGATATGAGCCGCTTCTTTTCTCTTTGTATTCTCTTGTCGAGTCCGCCATTACATGTTATATTAAATACTGTGTGAAAGAAAACGCTTGCAAATATCCGCCCGAACCCCAAACCAGAAGGAAAGGAGTAAAGATTCACTATGCTGAACCAGTATGGTGGCATCTTGAACGAAACTATGGACACTTCTAAGAAACACATGGATTTAGAGGCTCAATACGGAGCCCGCAACTACGCACCGATTCCCGTCGTCATCTCCAAAGCGAAAGGCATATGGGTGTGGGACCCCGAAGGCAAAAAGTACATGGACTGCCTCGCCGCTTATTCCGCGGTCAACCCCGGTCACCTTCACCCGAAAATCATCGAGGCCATGAACGAACAAAGCAAGGACTTGACACTCACTTCCCGCGCCTTCTACAACGACCGTTTAGGGCGTTATCTGAAAAAGCTCTGCGACGTCACGGGCTTTGAAGTCGCCCTGCCGATGAACACCGGCGCCGAAGCCGTCGAGACCGGCATCAAAATCGCCAGACGCTGGGGGTATCGCGTCAAGAACGTAGAACAAAACAAAGCGGAAATCATCACCGCGCACAACAATTTCCACGGACGCACCACCACCATCACCGGCTTTTCCACCGACGAAAACGCCCGCGCCGATTACGGCGCGTTCACCCCGGGCTTCAAGCACATCCCCTTTGACGACCCCGAAGCTCTTGAAGAGGCCATCACCGAAAACACGGTCGCATTCTTGGTCGAACCCATCCAAGGCGAGGCCGGCGTCATCATCCCAAGCGAAGGCTATTTGAAGAAAGTCCGGGAGATTTGCTCGAAGCACAACGTCTTGTTGATCACCGACGAAATCCAAACCGGCTTCTGCCGCACCGGCAAGATGTTCTGCTTTGAACACGACAACATCAAACCCGACATCCTTCTCTTAGGCAAAGCCTTAGGTGGCGGCGTCTTCCCGGTATCGGCCGCCGTCACGCGCAAGGACATCATGGACGTTATCACGCCCGGTTCGCACGGAAGCACCTTCGGCGGCAACCCTCTAGGCTGCGCCATTGCCGAAGCCTCGATCGATGTCCACATTGAAGAAAACCTCGCACAGCGCTCCGCCGAACTCGGCGAATACTTCCTCAAAAACATTCAAGCGATCGACTCGAAACATTTCAAGGAAGTAAGAGGTAAAGGGCTTTTCATCGCCATAGAACTGAAACATAGCGCCGGCAAAGCCCGAAAATACACCGAAGCGCTAAAAGAAAGAGGCCTGCTCGCCAAAGAGACCCACGACTACACCATCCGCCTCGCGCCGCCCCTCGTCATCACCAAAGAGGAAATCGACATGGCGCTCGACATGCTACGCGACGTATTCTCTGAATAAAATGCAAAAGAGCTTTTCCAAGCCGGAAAAGCTCTTTTTTCATGTTCTCAACGTCTCAAAATACGTATCCATGCGGCGCAAACCTTCAAGCAGCTGCGCTTTCGAACAGGCCAAATTCACCCGAATGAAACCGTCGCATTGCACGCCGTATCGCTTGCCTTCGCCGACGACGATTCCATGCGCCATAAGCCCTTCGTAGATGTCTTTGCCTTTGACGTTGAAAGCGCGCAAATCGATCCAAAGCAAATAGGTCCCTTGCAGGTCGGAAACTTTTGCTTCGGGCACATTTTCTTCAAAAAAGCTTTTAGTGAGTTCATAGTTGGCGCGGATGTGTTCGTTTTGCGCATCGACCCAAGCGTCGCATTGTTCATAGGCCGTTTGGCAGGCGGTCAGCGCCAGCGCATTGGGCGTGCCGATGAAAAATTTGCGCATCGTCGCTTTCAAGGTGCGGCGCAAAGCGGGCGTTGAGACCACCACGTTCGCCGCGTGCAGCCCGGCGATGTTGAAGGTTTTGCTAGGCGCGTTGACGACAAGGATGTTTTCGTAGTCTTCGAAGAAAGTCCCCGCCGAGACAAACGTGTGGCCGGGAAGGATCAAATCCGCATGAATCTCGTCGCTCACCAAATATACATCATAAGCCTTGCAAAGTTCGACCAGCTTTTGGAGCTCTTCTTTTTTCCACACCCTTCCGACGGGATTGTGGGGGCTGCAAAGAAAGAGCATTTTCACGCCGTCTTGAAAACATCTTTCCAGATGGGCATAATCCATGGCGTAGCCGTTTTCATCGTCGAGCGGATTTTCCACGAGCTTTCTTCCGCTAAGCTTGACCACATCGAAAAACACGTGATACACCGGCGTCTGAATGGCGATTTTGTCGTCCGCGCCGGTAAACGCCTCAATCATCATGCTCATCGACGTCAGCACTTTCGGCGCCGGCACAATCCAGGGTTTTTTCACCGAAACATGGTGCCGGTTTTCCATCCATGTTTGCACGGCTTCGATGTAGCCATCCCCCGCCAAAGTGTAACCGAAGGCGCCATGGTCGACTCTTTCTTTGAGCGCCTTTTTGATCTCGGGCGCCGTTTCGTAATCGGAATCGGCCACGGAAAACACCAAATAGTCGTCGCGGCCGACTTTGTGTCTCGGGCCCTCCCACTTCGCGGAATTCGTTTGAGAACGGTCTAAGGTGTCGAATTTGTACATTGTCTCATCCTTTCGTTTCCGGCTTCCATGTCCATTATAGTGTCTATCGCGCAAGAACGCAACGGCCTTCGCATCGACAAAAAAAGACGCCCGCAAGGAGCGTCTATGAAAAGTTATTCGACAAGTTCAAACTGATCGGCATGCCCAATCACAAGCTGCGGTCCTTCATACCAGCCCACGGTCATGCCCGTGACGTTGATGACGTCGTCCTTTTCAAGTTCGGCGATGGCGTCAAACAAGTCGGAAGCGCCGGCGATGCGGTGGTCGAAGCGGAACGTGATCGTTTTGTCGTCCGAAGACCTTGTGAGTGTGATGTTGTAAGAAGATGAAGACGTGGCGCCATCAGGAAGAGGAGTGGTGACGACCATGTCGTTGAGTTCTACTCTGCGTCCCTGATACGGCAACATGTCGGTGGAGCTTGCTATGTCGACGTTGTCCAAGTTCGCCATTGCCGGAAGCGCAACACCGCTTTCAAGGATGGTCACCGAGCTCAGGAATCCGATTTGAATCAACCCGCTAAACGAGTCCCGTTCGCCAATGACGCGAACGCGGTCGCCAACTTGAGCGGTCCCAATCAAATCTTGGTTGAAATCATAGATGGCGATGCCGCCGGAATCATCTTCAATGTACAAAGATCGGTGGCTGACGATGTTGGAAACGATGCCTATTACGCCAACAGGTTCCCGGTGGTCGACACCATAAACCGCGGCAATGTTTTCAACCATCATGTCTTCGCCGGGTTCGCGCAAGACTTTGATGTCAAACGAACGAGAAAGTGATTCTTTGTTTTTCGTAATCGTCGCGGTCAAAGTCACCCAAACGTCCTCCGCGTCGAAATCCGGACGCGTCACGGAAAGCTTTGTCTTTCCTTCTGCCGTTTCGTCGGTCACCACGATATGGTCGGTATCGTCCGATACCCATGTGATGGTTGTTTCATGTCTGCCCTCGGCGGGCACCCAAAAATCTCCTGTCACTTCCGTTATCGTCAGAAGCAACGCATCACGAGCCGCTTGAACATCCGCTTTGTCCGCGGCGGCATCCCCGCCACAAGCGCTCAAGGTCATGGCCCCAATCAAAACCATAAATAACGCTAAAACCTTTTTCAACTACCCTTACACCTCCATATTTCACATGGCCATTTTTGTCGCCTTTGGCCCGTGATTCTTAGTTGCTTATATTGTACCACCGCTTCTGGTAAAATGTATAGTAAATCTTTATCGTTCCCCTCTTCATAGAAGTTTAGATGCACACAAACCGTCCCGAGTTGCGCATTGGCAATTTGATCTCCCGTTGTGCTATGATTAGGATATGGAGGTTGCTTATGACGAGAAAAGATTCCTCAACACCCATATATGCAAAAAACGGCATGGTCGCCACGAGCCAACCAAAAGCCGCACAAGTCGGTGTCGACATCATGAAGCAAGGCGGCAACGCCATCGACGCCGCCATCGCCACCGCCGCTTGTTTGTGCGTGGTGGAGCCGACCACGACCGGCATCGGCGGAGACGCTTTTGCCGTTGTATGGACCAAAGACCGTCAGATTCACGCGCTAAACGGCAGCGGAAAGGCCCCGAAAACACTCACCATCGATGCCGTAAAACAGCGCGGATACGAAAATATGCCGAAATACGGACTCGTTCCCGTCACCGTCCCGGGCGCACCCTCCGCTTGGGCGGAGCTATCGCGCCGTTTCGGGAAGCTTTCGTTTGAAGAAGTATTGACGCCCGCGATTCGTTCCGCGAGGGAAGGCTTCAAAGTCACAAAAGGCATCGCCGCTTCCTGGAAAAAAGCCCATGAGGCCTACCGGAAACGTTGGCAGGGCGAAGAGTTTGCCGCTTGGTTCGACCTCTTCGCACCCGGCGGCAAAACCCCGAAACCCGGAGAAATTTTTGCCTTTCCCGAGATGGCAAAAACGTTAGAGGCCATCGCCAAGACGAAAAGCGATGCGTTTTACAACGGGGAACTCGCCGAAAAAATCGACCGCCATTTTCGCAAATACAACGGTTTTTTGACCAAAAGCGATTTGCAAGCGCACTCTTCGCTGTGGGTAACACCTCTAAAAACCAAATACAAGGGGTATGACGTATGGGAGGTTCCGCCCAACACGCAAGGACTCGTAGCTTTAGAGGCCATCAACATCTTCAAACACCTATCGCCCGACGCCACCAAGCTTGAAGAATATACCCACAAACAAATCGAAGCCATGAAAGCGGCCTTCGCCGACGGCTTCGCCCATATCGCTGACGAAGCGCACATGAACGTCACCACCGAAGCGCTTCTTTCGGACGATTACGCCAAAATGCGCGCCCAAAAAATTGGCAAGAAAGCGCACGAGCCCAAACCATCAACCCCGCCTACGGGCGGCACCGTCTACCTTGCCACAGCCGACAGCGAGGGCAACATGGTATCTTTCATCCAAAGCAACTACATGGGCTTCGGTTCCGGCGTCGTCATTCCGGGTACCGGCATCGCCATGCAAAACCGCGGCCACAATTTCAGTTTGGAAAAAAACCACCCCAACGCGCTCGCGCCGGGCAAGCGCTCCTTTCACACCATCATTCCCGGTTTTTTAAGCCGCAATGGCGAAGCCGTCGGTCCCTTTGGCGTCATGGGCGGTTTCATGCAGCCGCAAGGGCATATGCAAGTGCTGCTTCGGACCGTGGATATGGGCATGAATCCGCAAGAAGTCTTGGACGCTCCGCGGTGGATGTGGCAACAGCGCAAAACCGTGTTAGTCGAAGAACATATGGACAAAGCCCTTGTCGAAAAACTCAGAGCACGCGGGCACGACATCCGCTTCTCGAAAACCATCGAACACTTCGGCAGAGGACAAATCATCTGGAGAAACCCGGAGAGGAAACATTATGAAGGCGGAACCGACAAGCGCGCCGACGGCATCGTCGCAAGCTTTTGACACTTTGCACACAAAAAGGCCACAATCTGCATTGTGGCCTTTAATTAGTCATTGTCGTTTCATCCAACTGTTTTTCCATCAAGACCTCGTTTTTGCCAAGGCGCGTCACTTTCTTGAAGCCGAGTTCTTCATAGAAAGCGACAGACCCGTTGTGATGGAACCGCTTCGGGTCGCCCCCTTCAAAATCGAAGGGCGCGACTTCCATCAATCCACCGCCTTGTTTGCGCGCATACTCGATGGCCTGTAGAACCGCTTGTTTGGCAATGCCTTTTTTTCTATGGTCTTTGTCCACGAATACGCAAGAGATGCGCCAAATCGTTTCGGGAGAAGGGCGGTTCAGTTTTTTGTATTCGCGGTTGCGGTTCAAACGTTTCAACACATCGCCTTTAGCGACTTGCGCCCAGCCGACAGGAAGGTCTCCGTCGTACAAAAGGATGCCGGTTGGACCATGTTTTTCGACCGCGACTTTATGGTGCGCATAACGGTCGTCACGATCGAGTTTCGCATATTCGCTCGCGTACGCCAGGTAAAAACTGCACCAGCATCCGCCTCGCACGCCTTTGTGCTTTCCGAAGAGCTGGCGGAAGTCTTTCCAGTTTTCTTCGGTCAATGCTTGATGCGTCAAATTCATAGGTATCGCTCCTATGTTTTAGGCTTGAACTCCCCTGCTTCTATCCTGTGTTTTAGTGTTTCGATTTTTTGTTCAAGTGTTTTTGCCGTTGACTCGAAAACACGCTTTGATTGGCCCGTCGGGTCGTCTATCGGCCAATCCTCGCGGTGATGAGAGGGAATGTATGGACACTCTACGCCACAACCGAGCGTAATCAGGAAATCCAAATCACTCGGCAGCTCTTCAAGCTTCTTCGGATACTGTGCTCGTCCCATGTCAACCCCGTAAAGACGGTTTATCGTCGCAACCGCATCGGAATTTATGGCATTTTTGGGGGTTGTCCCGGCGCTGAACGCTTCAAATGTCTCCGCAAATCGTGTTTTGGTGATGGCTTCCGCCATTTGCGAACGACAACTATTGTGCACACAGACAAAAGCGATTTTGGCTTTTTTCATAAACTTTTCTCCTCTCTATTGTTAAGGATGGATTCAAGTTCTTCACAAAGAATGGTATGAACATTTGGCGGAAACCCCGGCATCGTATATAATGGGTATAGACATTCTTAAGGAGGCAAACCATGATTATCAAAAACACTACATTGAACATTAAAACAGACGCTAGAGAAACCCTCAAAGACATCTCGGCAATGGTCCAGGAGTTTGTCCAAAGCACCGGCGTGCAAAACGGACATGTCACACTGTTTGTGCCGCACACCACCGCCGGCGTCACCATCAACGAAAACGCCGACCCGGATGTGGCCACCGACATGGTGCTTGGCTTTAACAAGACCTTCCCAAACCGCAAAGAGTTCCGGCATATGGAAGGCAATTCCGACGCCCATATCAAATCTTCCGTCATTGGCGCTTCGGAGACGATTTTGATAGAAGATGGAGCTTTGCGTCTTGGGACTTGGCAGGGGCTCTACTTTTGCGAGTTTGACGGCCCAAGAACCCGGAAGCTCGTTTTACAGGTTATGGGAGAGTGAGATCAAACGCATTAATCTAACGGCGCGGTTCCATCGCGCCTTTTTTATGCAATTTCTATATTTTCATTGTATACCTCCGGAAAACACATTGCAAGCATTCAGCCTGCCCCGGATGATGCATCGAAAATAGCACCTCTCCATGGAGGTGCTTTAAGGCGCATGAGTCATTCTAAGTCGTCGTACCTTTTCAAGCCTTGCTCGATCAACTCCCAAAAGCGCTCGGCGTCGATGTCGGTGGCGACATAGGCGTTTTTCTCTTGCTTCAAATAATCAAAAACGTCGCAATTGGTGCGGCCGTAACTGACTCCGTGGGAAAGGTCGATGTCGCAATGCACGTGTTTCATGGTGAGCATGTCGGGCGCGACAAGATAGGCAATCGTGACCGGGTCGTGCAAGGGCCCGCCTTCAAAGCCATACACTTTGCGCTGATTTTCGTTGAAGGCGTTCATAAGGTCCGCAAACATGCGGGAAGCCTTGTTGCCGATCGCTTCCATCCTTTTGACAACGCTTGGGAGGGCGAGGACCTTTCGCGTGACGTCAAGGCCCATCATGCTGACTTTCAAGCCGGATGTGAAGACGATGTGCGCCGCTTCGGGGTCGACCAAAATGTTGAACTCTGCGGCGGGTGAGACGTTTCCGTATCCGTACGACCCGCCCATCAACACCACTTCTTCAATGTTTTCGATAATCTTCGGTTCAAGCCGCATGGCGAGGGCCACGTTCGTCATCGGTCCTGTGGTCACAATCGTGATTTTCTCTTCGCTTTGTCGCAATATGTCGATGAGGAAGGTGACCGCGTGCTTGTCCGAAAAGTCTCTTTCCAAATCGGGAAACTCAAAGCCGTCAAGCCCGCTTTCTCCGTGAATGTCTTCGGCAATCTGCAACTCACGGACCAAGGGGCGGGAAGAACCCAAGGCGACCTCTACGTCCAAATCGAGGTATTGCACGACATTCAACGCATTTCTTCCGGTCTTCTCGAGCGTTTGGTTGCCCGCTTCCACCGTTATCCCCATAAGCTCCAACCCCGGATGGCGTCCGGCAAGCATGATGGCGATGGCGTCGTCGTGGCCGGGGTCGCAATCCAGCAAAATCTTTCGTTTTTTCATCAACGTGTCTCCTTTATGGTTGTGTGTGCTTTCAGGAACGCTTCCACTTCTTCTTTGGAAGGGATGGCTTCTTGCGCGCCATAGGACTGTACGGTAAGTGCCGCGGTTGCGCTGGCCAAGCGCATCGCGGCTTCCATCGTTGCATTTTGCGCGAGTGCGGCGATCAAAGCGCCGATGTAGGCATCGCCCGCCGCCGTCGTATCGACAGTGCGCACTGCATATGCCGCCATGTCCAAACGGCCCTTGCGGTCAAAATAGACGCTTCCCTTCTTGCCGAGGGTGAGCAAAACCGCGCCCGCGCCTTTTTCCATCAGCGCATTTGCGGCGTCTTGACCCTTGTTCGCCTCAAGGGCGATTCCCGTCAGGGTTTTGGCTTCGACTTCGTTAAGCACCAGCAAATCAACATGCCGATAGAGCACTTCCGGCAAAAGTTTCGCCGGGGCGGCATTCAGCACGGTTTTCATTCCGACTCGTTTGGCGTGAGAAAACGCCTCTTCAACAACTTCTATAGGCACTTCGAGCTGGGCCGCCAAATAATCGCCCGCTTTTGAACCGCTCAAGGCTTGTTTCATGTTCTCCATGTCGTGGCAACGGTTGGCGCCGGCGTCGATGACAATCCGGTTGTCACCGTCTTCTAAAAATATGCCGGCGACGCCGCAATGCTCGTCATCATATTCCTCGAGGTATCGGCAATCGACACCCTGCGAGTGCAACGCTTTTTTCAAGTCGGAAGACAAGGCGTCGCTTCCGACGCTGCCAATCATGAATGTCGAAACCTTTTGTTTGGCGGCGGCTACCGCTTGGTTGGCGCCTTTTCCCCCCGGCGAAAAGAAGAATTTTTCGCTTTCCACCGTTTCTCCGCGCTCTGGCAAACGCTTCAAAGCGAAAACCAAATCCATGTTGATGCTGCCTAATACGTATATATTCGCCATTTTCTTCCTCACAATCACGAGTATGGTGATGCATAGTGAATTTTATCACGAAAGACTGTGAAAAACAATTCCGGAGTAAAACGTCGCGTTCGATTCCGCTGTCGCATGAATGGCTGATTTAATCTTTTCAAATTAGCGAAGCCATAGATTCTCTCTACTAACACTGTTCATCCTGCTTGTGCTCTTTTCTTTTATCGGGTTTTATACTATAATAAAATGTTTGTGCAAAACTAAAGGAGGCTTACTCAATGAGCAAACAACTTGTCTTAGACGTACATGAACGACCCAAAACGATTGGTTCTTGGCTCTTTATGAGCTTGCAGCACGTGTTCGCCATGTTTGGCGCCACTGTGCTCGTTCCTATTTTGACCGGTCTTCCCGTCAGCGCGACGCTTGTCGCTTGCGGTGTGGGAACGCTGATTTACATCGTGATGACGAAGGGGAAATCGCCGGTTTTCCTAGGCAGCAGCTTCGCGTTCATTCTCGCAATCCAAAACGCCACCGTCACGTTGCCGGATGGGACCAAGGATTTCAGTGCGGCGTATTTCGGCCTGTTCGCGGTCGGATTGGTCTACATTGCCGTGGGCTTTATCATCAAATACGTCGGAAAAGACTGGCTGAAAAACCTTCTTCCTCCGGTCGTTGTCGGACCAATGATCATGATCATCGGATTGGTTTTGGCCCCAAACGCCATTGAAAACGCGGGCCTTATGGGCGGCGACGATTTGGTCGCGCCCATCATCGCGTTGATCACCTTTTCAACAGTCATCATCGTAAGCATCTACGCCAAAGGACTTTTGAAAATCGTTCCCTTTTTGGTGGCCATCCTTGTCGGCTATGTGGCCTCAATCGGGTTCAACGTTGTCGACCTTGGCGAAGTGTTCGCCGGCACCTCGATGTTTACGGTCCCCGATTTCCGTTTTGTCGGCACCTATCCTGCGAATTTTTCCGCTGTGCTGGTCTTCGTGCCCATTGCGTTCGTCACCATCGCCGAACACATCGGCAACCATACGGTGCTCGGCGAGGTCATCGACCGTGATTTGATTGAGGACCCTGGCATCGACAACACTTTGCTCGGCGACGGCATCGCAACCTTTGTGAGCGCGGGCCTGGGCGGCCCCGCCAACACCACATATGGTGAAAACACAGGCGTTGTGGCCATGACTAGAGTCGCAAGCGTCTGGGTCACCGGCCTTGCGGCCTTCATCGCCATCGGACTTGGATTTTTAGGCTACATTCAAGCGTTCATCCTAAGCATCCCCGACCCCGTCTTGGGCGGCATCGCCATCATTCTTTACGGTTTGATCGCCGGAAACGGCGTGAAAGTGTTGATTGAAGAACGCGTCAATCTATCCGACATGAAAAACCTAGTCATTGTCGGCGCGATGCTGGTCATCGGGCTAGGCAACGCCGAAATCAGCTTTACCGAAGAAATCTCCGTTAGCGGCATGGCCTTGGCCGCCGTTGTCGGAGTGTTGTTGAACGTCATATTAAGACCCGAAAAACATCCGCCGGTCAAAACGTATATGGAAGAACGGATGTAAACGACACACAAAAAACCGCACTTTGCCTTGGACTTCTTCCAAGGTTGAGATGCGGTTTTTTTGGCTTAACGAGAAATATTTTCTCAATCAATCTTCTTTTTGTATTTCGGCGATGAGCATGAACAAAACGACAAGCCAGACAATAAAGGCAAACATCGCAATCAACACGCCCTCATTGTCGTATATGTGGATTGAAAACAGTGTTCCGGCAATCATGAGAATGGGAAGGGCGATCATCATCGACCCAAGCGCAACCGTGCGTCTCATCTTTGAACCTCCTTAGTGGGTTGAAAATGGGAACGCCTGAAAAGCGTTCCCATCGTTTTATCGTTTTCCGGTGTCGTATGGCTCGCCGAGCGCTTCGGGCGCTTTCGAGGTTTTCGATGTGAAGGCGAGCACAAGAATGGTCAGTATGTAGGGCAACATGCGGAAGATTTCGGTGGGAATGTCGATGGCTTGAATGCCCATGATGGAATCCGATCTCGAAGCCACCACGCGCATCAACGCAAACAGTATCGAGATGACGAAGATGCGCTGCGGACGCCACTGACCGGAAATGAGAAGCGCGAGCGCTAAGAAACCAAAGCCGCGCACATCGCTTTCAAAGCGGTTTTGGAAGGCGACCACGAAGAACACGCCGCCAAGACCGGCCAACAATCCGGAGATGAGCACGCCGGCGTAGCGCATGCGGCCGACGTCCACCCCGAGCGAATCCGCGGCGTGGGGGTTCTCCCCACAGCTGCGCAACCGCAGCCCGAAGCGGGTTTTATACAGGATGATGATGACGGCGATTAAAATTATAATGCCGATATAGGTGGACAAAAATGCACTGCTAAAGAGCAAATCGCCCAATATTGGGATTTCCGAGAGAACGGCAACATCGAAACGGTAGCTACTATCGACGTTGATGCGCCGGTATCCAAACACGGTGCGCGCGACAAACACGCCTACCGAAGCGGCGAACAGATTCAATGCGGTCGCGCTGATGATTTGGTTCGATTTCATCCGAATCGAAGCGAACGCGTGGAAAAAACTAAAAAGCATACCCGACACTGCGCCGGCAATCATGGCGATGAACACGGAGATTTGAATGTGCAAGCCTGTGTTGTTCAAAAGATAATGCAGCACTATCGCGCCGATGAATCCGCCCATGACCATGATGCCTTCTAACGCAATGTTGATGGTACCGCTACGCTCGCTGAAGAGGCCGCCCAAGGCCACAATCATCAACGCAATCATAACGGGAATGACATACGATATGACAGAAACAATTTCGTTGAAAACATCGACAATCATCCGACATCACCTTCCGATTCCTTCAGTTGAATCTCTTTTTTCGTGCGCCTGTTGATGTATTTGGCGATCATTTGTTGTGTGAAGAGGCTCAAGGCGCTGAAATAGATAATGACCGCAATGATGACGTTGACAATTTCTTCTCTATAAAGGCTTTGGGCAAAATATCCGCCGCGGTTGATCGCGCCGTAAAAGAGTCCCGCAATCAACACGCCTACAGGCGCCGACAAGCCTAGTAGCGCGATGGCGATGCCGGTGAAGCCTTGTTCGACGGGAACGTCCAAAATGCGGATGTACGTACCCGGCACAAGATACATCATCGCACCCGCCAAGCCGGCGATGCTTCCGGCGATGGTCATCGACAAGGTGATGTTGCGTTTTTCTTTCATGCCCGCATAGCGTGCGGCGTCACGATTCAAACCGACGCTTTTGAGCTCGTATCCGAACACGGTGCGGTTAAGCAAGATATGAAACAAGAATACGGCCGCAAGCGTGATGAAAATGCCGATGTTGATGCTTGAACGGGGGAAGATATTTTCCAAAAACAACGTCGGAATATGGGCGCTGCTTTCAGGGCCCAATGCTCGGTTCAGCGTCGGGTTGAAAATGAACGAACGCACCGCAAGATTCACAAGGTAGATCGACACATAGTTGAGCATGATGGAAACGACGACTTCGTGGACGTTTCGAAAAGCTTTGAGGAGGCCCGGTATGGCGCCCCAAGCGGCGCCGGCCAACATGGCGCCAAGCGAAGCGACCACCCAGTGAAAAGGGCCTAAAAAATCCCATTGGACACCGATGTATACGGCAACGAAGGCGCCTACGTACAATTGTCCGGAAGCGCCGATGTTGAAAAGGCCCGTGCGGAACGCGAACGCAACACTAAGCCCCGTCAAAATGATGGGAACGGCGTAGAAAATGGTATCGCCCACGCTGCGCATGCCTTGCTGGAAGGGACCCAATATGATGGTCAGAAATCCCGAGCCGGCACTCGAAGGATCGACCACAAGCATGACGATGAATCCGAACAACAAACCAAACACGACCGCAAGCAAGCTGGAAGCCACTTTGATCGTTTCGGGTTTCTCGCCGCTCCAATGCAGCACTTTGAGCCAAGCTTTGTCCAAGCGCTTGCCGAACCTCGTCGCGCCAATTTTTCTTTTCAACGCGACAAGTGCGCCAAAAAGCAGCGCAAGGGGATAAAGCAACCATCCGGCCAGTTTGCGCCAAGGAATGTTCGCAAAGAGGGTGTGCGTTTTACGGCCGAACACCTTGAAAGGATGTATGATTTTTTCCCAGATGCGTTTCATGCGTCCTCACTCCGTTTCGATCCAGACATATAAAGACCAAGTTCGCTTTCCGTGGTTTCTTGTGGATCGAACACGCCGGCGTTTTGGCCTTCGTACATGACCAAAATGCGGTCGGAAAGCATGAACACTTCGTTCAAATCGTACGATACAATCAACACGGCCTTGCCGGCATCCCTAGCGGCGATGATTTGTTTATGGATGCTTTCAATCGCGCCGACATCGAGGCCGCGTGTAGGTTGTACGGCAATCAAAAGGCTGTTGCCCCGGTCGATTTCACGCCCGAGGATGGCCTTTTGCTGGTTGCCGCCGCTCATCGACCGCGCCAAGGTGGCGGCGCCGCTGCTGGTACGGATGTCGTAAGTGTCGATGAGTCGGTTTGTATGTTCTAAGATATTGTGTTCTTGAAGGAACCCTTTTTGTTGAAAAGGGGACTGGAAATAGTTTTGCAACACCATGTTGTAACTGAGCGGGAAATCCAAAACCAATCCGTGACGCTGGCGGTCTTCAGGCACATGCGAAACACCGCGGAGACTGCGTTCACGGATGTCAAGGTCGGTGACGTCTTCGCCGTTCACCCAAATTTTGCCGGCGCTGACAGGGTTCAGACCGGTAAGGCCGTAAACGAGTTCTGTCTGACCGTTTCCTTCAATGCCGGCGACGCAAAGAATCTCGCCTCCGCGAACGTTGAAGTTCATGTTCTTCACGACGTTCTTTTTGCGGATGGGACTGTATACGCTTAGGTCTTCCACCTGCAAAACTTCGTCTTTCGGTTTAGAGGGCTCTTTGTCAATGTCGAAAACAACGTCGCGGCCCACCATCATTTTGGCAAGGTCGTTGTTGGTGGTTGTAGAGACTTCCACCGTATCGACGCGCTTCCCGTCGCGAAGTACGGTCACACGGTCCGCAACTCGACGTATTTCTTCAAGCTTATGCGTGATGAACACGATGGATTTCCCTTCATTGGCCAAATTTTGGAGAATGTCCATCAGTTCATCAATCTCTTGCGGCGTCAAGGCGGCCGTCGGTTCGTCGAAGATGAGAATGTTGGCGTCGCGGTACAAAATTTTGAGAATTTCAACACGTTGTTGATGGCCGACCGATATATCCTGCACACGGGCGTGGGGGTCCACGTTCAAATTGTATTGCTTCGAAAGGTTTTCAATGCGCTTGATTGCCGCATCATAACGCATAAAGCCCCGTTTGGTATCTTCTTCGCCTAATACGATGTTTTCGGCGACGGTGAAACGGTTGACCAGCTTGAAGTGCTGATGCACCATGCCGATGCCAAGGTCGTTGGCGTCGTTCGGGTTGCGGATTTGAACCTTTTGACCGTTGACCCGGATTTCGCCTCCGTCCGCCTGATAAAGACCGAACAGGACACTCATCAAGGTGGTCTTGCCGGCGCCGTTTTCTCCAAGAAGCGCATGAATTTCGCCTTTTCGTACCTTGAGAGTGATGTCGTCGTTGGCTTTGATGCCGGGAAACTCTTTGGTAATGTTCAACATTTCTATGGCATGTTCCATGGGATCACCTCATTTTCGTAAAAACGGGAGGGAAAGGGATATGTCCCTTCCCCTCCCCGGTATGTTTCCATTGGAGCACGAATGTCTCTTACGGTTCTACGGTTTCTGCTTCGATGTCGATTTCGTCAACACCGATATCGCTCAAGAAATCCGTCAAGTCGTCATAGTTGCTTGGCACTTCGATGGTGCTGTCGGCAAGTTCGTCAAAGATGGCTTCGTATTGCTCAATGGTGAACTCTTCGAATCTCCAAGCCTCATCGTCCGTCGGCAAGGCAACGCCATCTTCGGTAGCGCTCAAGTAATCGATTTGGCCGCCTGGGAAGTCGTCGTCTTGATAGTGTTGGTCAAGCACGAACTGAACGGATTCCGCTAAAGCTTTCTTCGCACTGGTCAGTACCGTTTCGCTTTCGGCTGATTGGTCGACGTCGACACCGATCATCCAAGCGTCCTCATCACCCGCAGCGCTCATCACGGAAGTTCCCGCGCCACCGGCGGCGGCGAAGATGACTTCGGTGCCACCTTCATACCAACCTGCGGCACGAGCTTCAAACTCGTCGCTCGGGTCGAAAGAATCCAGATAAGTATAACGGTTGTCGGGGAAGTTGATGGTAACGTCTTCTTCTTCTTCGGCCGCATAATAAGCGCCGGCGATGAAGCCAACACCAAAACGCACAACGGCCGGAACGGCCATGCCGCCCATGTAGCCTAGGTCGGTAAGTCCTTCTTTAACCGCCGCATAGCCCGCTAGGAAGCCGGACTCATGTTCGTCGTAATAAATGGCCGCAGTATTGTCGGCAATGTCCGTTTCCTCATCTTCGTCACGTGGTTCACCATCAAGAATGATGAACTTCACATCAGGATGGTTGTACTGTGATTCGTAAATGGCGGGCTCAAAGAGGAACCCCGGCGTGACAATGATGTCAAACCCGTCGGCTACGGCCATGTCGATGGAGTTGATGTACTCCGCATCGGACACTTCGCTTGGACGGTAATACTCATGACGAATGTCGTTTTCTTCCGCGTACTCTACGATGCCTTCCCAAGTACCTTGGTTGAACGACTCATCGTCAATGTCTCCGTAGTCGGTAATCATCGCAATGCCGCCTTCTTCTGTGTCATCGGCGCAAGCGGCGAGGGTAAAGACCAACATCACGGCTAAAAACAAAGACAGTAACTTTTTCATCCAATAATCCTCCTATATTTGGTTTAATGTGTTTAGGTTAGCTATATATCACCTATCCTCATTCTACTGTCTCAGTCATTTCACGTCAAGGGGGGCGGTCTATGTTTTCGGGATTTGATCACCATTGTGCAATAATCAAAGTGTAAACTTTTTCATCTCCTATAAAACAAACTCCTGCAAAGCTTATTAGAGGTTGTACGGTTGAGATTGAGCAATCCGGTGTGCTTTGCCATAGGGGTATCCTCATTTATTGTGATATTCATATCACTATCGTGAACGCCTGCAACTCTCAACCGCTTAGATGTGTAAGCACGCCCTTTGATACGTTTTGTCATAACGACTTTCCGCATTTCTTGTGGTTTCATTTTCATAGGGTCGAACCTCCAACGAGTAAGAGCAATGAATCAAGCATTGTTTTTCCAAACGTTTCAGTGTACACTACAATGGGGGGTTTCGTATGCTAAAAAAAGCGCTGATTGTCTTGACACTTCTTTTGATTGTGGGGTTGTCGGGTCTGAGCATCCAACAAATCGTCAGAACGAACCGTGAACGTGACGCACTCGACGCTGAAGGAACGCGTGTTGCGACAGACTATGGGAAGTTTCACGTGCATGAATTTGGAAGCGGACCGCCACTGGTTTTTCTATCCGGGCTCGGCACCACAAGCCCTCTTTATGATTTTCGTCCGCTTTGGGAGCTATTGCTCGAAGACTATAGAATCATCATTATTGAACGGCCGGGCTACGGCTACAACACGTCCTCATCCCGCGACAAAACCCTGCAAAACACAGTGGAAGGCTATCGTGCCGTTTTACGCGAAACAGAAATCGATGGGCCCTTCTATCTTATGGCGCATTCCATGGGCGGGCTTGAGGCCATACATTGGGCGTCGCAAGCTCCTGATGAAATCGGAGGCATTGTCGGGTTGGACATCACCATCCCACCGTTGGTCGACGACCATGTGGAAATTCCCGGCGTTCTCGGAAGAAACCTGCAATGGTTCATCGGACGCTTGGGGCTATCCCGTTTCATGGATGAGACAGATATGAAAGAGGCCGTTCCCCTGTTGGATATGCAACTCTATGATGAGGGCGCAAAAGAAAGGATTGAAGTCTTGTTCCATCAAAACTTCTTCAACCGCAACATCGTAAGAGAAATCACAACACTCAAGGAAAACGCCAAAATGTTGTCGAACCAAACACTCCCTTCTTCGGTTCCGGTCCTTCTTTTTCTTTCGGAAGAGAATCTTGCCGACGCTTTCGAAGTCGAGAATGTTTACAAAGAATATTTCTCAACCATTCACTATTTTGAAAAGAACATCCTTCCCACACACCATTATGTTCATCATGAAGAAGCCTCAGCCATCATCACCTCATATGAAACGTTTATAGAAAACCTCGAGGACTAATAGACCCTTTTCATACTACAGTTCTCACCATAACCTACAAAAAAACGGCCGGAATACACTCCGGCCGTTTTTGCATATCTACGCACAATCTTAAGACTTTATGTTCGATTCAACAAGTTCATGCGCTTCGCAATTCCCTGTACAAGCAACCCCGCCGCAAGCAAGACAAACGCACCGATCAAAACAGGATGGCGCCAGACCATCAAAAATCGATCGTCCTCTGCCAAAAGCGCGTAAAAAAGCAATGTGAACGACAAGTTCACCCCGACCGCAAGCGTCAGGATAGAAGCCGCATAACTCTTTCGCAGATGCCGCAGCGCCAATGCGTTCAAAACGGCCAAAGCAATAAAGACCGCCGGATAAACGATGAATGACCTGAAAAAGAACGCCAGCGGCACCGCAGTCCCAACGACGGACACCATTTGCGCCAACCGCGCCATGCTTTCGGCGAGGAAAAACCCGGACAAAAGAATCAGCGTGGCCGCTTTCGCATACCATAGGAAATTCTTCTCTTCGTGTTCTTCGACGCTTTCGGCCTGTTCATGAGCCATCATAGCTTTCAGCATCCGCCATTCACGAATGGGCCAAGCGTCGTAAGCGTAAAGCACCGCAAGAAGGCTCGCCGCCAAAATGACTTGCGGCAATGAGAAAAACCAGCGCAACGCGGTGGCGTAGAGCGCTATGGCTAAAAGAATCATAGCGATCACATTGAACGAACGACGCATCCAAGTCCGCAAACGCAAAACACCAAGCGCAAGCAATATATGCATCGTCAGCAAGAACCCCATGCCGAGGACTTGCACGCGCACCAAAAAGACCACCCATCCCTGAAGGCCTTCCCAAAAGATCTGCATCCCGAAAAACGGGCTGGCCGATGGGGAAAGACCCGGAATCGACTGGTTGGAAAAACGTAAGAAAAACGCCAAAAACGAAATCACCAAAGCGACCGACAACGCGTAGGAGCGTTGGCGGACGGCTTTGCTTGCGCGCTTCTTTTTCCCGCCGTCCAATAATGTGTTGATGCTTTGCCCATAGTGTTCGCTCAATCGTTTGAGCGAGGCGATGTCGGGAATGCTGACGCCTTTTTCCCACTTGCTGACCGCCTGGGTCGATACGTTGCACAGTTTCGCAACGTCTTGTTGCGTCATACCTTGATTTTTCCGCAAAAGTCGCAAATACTCCGCAATGGCTTGAGTTTCCATACGAACCTCCAAAAACTTGTCTTGCCTATAGTCTACGCAATCGCAAGCAAAATGTCCACATATAGCAAATCAATGGACATCAACCAACGGTTGTCTTGCCCTTGAACACAAAAGCCGCTTCAAGCGAACTATGCGTTGAAGCGGCATGGTTGTTGTTTCTAAAGCGTTGCATGCATACATCGATGCATTCAATCGCGCTCTGAAATCGGCTCGATCATCCCGGCATACCTCGACCATCCCTCCGCACGGCGGTACGTGTCGACGGCGTCGTCATCAACGTAGATGGTAAGGTCCGAATGAATGTTGAAATGCATACTGCCTGATAGATTCACCAAACCATCGTCAAGCGGTCTTTCCACAATCAACTCTTTTAGGTCGTTGTTGTAAAAGGCGTAGTCCTCAATAGCGTAAACGCTGGCGGGCAAGGTGAAACTCTTCAAGGAAGACCCTCGAAACGCGTCGCGTTCAATCCGAAACAGTTTGCTTTCGCCTCGAAACTTCACTTCTTCGACCGAAGAATCCACAAACGCACGCCGCTCGATTGTGGTGATCGTTTCGGGAAGGACAATGCGTTTTAGATTCTCCGTCCCGGCGAAGCCGCCCTGGTTCAGTCGGATTTCCCTAGACACACCGACCACTTTCTCCCCCTCGTATTCTTCGGGGACGACGATTTCTTCCTCTTCGGTCGCATTGCCTATTGAAACCAAGTACCCGCCGGCCTGATCGTCATAAAAATACTCCAACCCGTCCGTTTGCGACGAACATCCTGCCAAAACCATCAATCCCATCAGTGCCATAACCAATCGTAATTTCAAGATAAAACCTCCTAGTTGTAATGATGGCGAAATCCATGCCATTATGTTTCGACTTTATAATATGTTTCAAAGCCGTTGTTCACAGTTGTGCCCCTTTTAGGCACTTGAACCGCAATCAAGACCGCGTTCAACATATCCACCGACGATGCGAACGCGTTCAACAAAACCAAAAAAATCAAAAAACCGTTCAACAAGCCCGCAACACCCAAAATGAAGGGCACGATGATGGACAAAATCAAAAACGGGGCGACAGAAATCAACAAAAACCTTCCTTTGCGCAAAGATTCGGTGGTAAACACAAAACCTCCCCAAGGTTTGACGCCAATCCAGGTCTTATCGGACTTAAAGAAATTCGGAACAAAAAGCAAATGCAAAAATTCGTGAAAAACAACGAACAAATAAACATAAAGAATGTAGTCGAAACGAATGGTCAGCGCCCACGATTCCCCAAACAAAAAATCTCTAACCGTTTCGGCGTACTCAGGATTCGCCAAATGCAACGTGAAATAAGCGAGAAAAGCGTTTGCGACCATGAAAGGCATCGAAAGAAAGATTGCGAACATCAAGTTCGAGGGTTCGTTGATGGTTTGCCATCCGTTTTGCAAATACCATTCCCTTAATTCATTGTCGGTTTGTGGAATCCTTCTTGCGTATTTCACCCTTATCATCCCCTTCAAACCCCTTAACATCATACATAACCAATATACCACATCAAGCTATTTCTCGATCAATTTTTTTCGGTCTCCCCCTCCCTTTATTAAGCACCATAGCGCATGATTATGGTGCGAATCGACAAAGTCGATCGCTTATGACGAACCACCGTTCATGCTTTGCAACGCTTGACCAATGCGAATTCTCACCAATTGAATCACTCCGCAAAAACATTTGATTCAAACGCAAAAAAAGTCTCTCGTTCGCATCCTTTGCGAACGGAGACTTTGAAAAGGTCTTTCTTTACTGAATGTCTTCAACCGGTACGACAATTACGGCAGTGTAAGCACCATTGAGGTCTTCAAGTTTGTAGGGGAACTGCCCTGGAGAAGCTGTAGTGGGATAATCGTAACCAACATAGACATGCACTTCTTCTAGCATAGGTTCGGTGAGTTCATACGTAATGGTCACGGTGTCCACGGTGTATTCAACCAGCAAAGTTCCAATGAGAGTACCGCTTTCAAGGTTGTTTTGGCCAGCGCCGTAGTAAATATCAAATGAGTGGGTTCCATAGGTGTCGACACTCAGGAACCAACCCCATCTTGTAGAGATTCCTTCATCAATGAAAGAATATTCTCCAAGAGCCCAAGCTGTTTCGCCATTTGAAAGCGCGGCATGGGCGGCAATGTAGATGACCGGGGCTTCTTCACCATTGCCATTGCAAGGAACAATGTGGAAAGCTACAAGATAGAACCATGCGCCTTTGCCGGAGAATTCTGCGTCCTCATCGGCGGCGTAGGCGGTTTCGCCGGCTAAACCGGTGGGATCTGTTTCGTCTTCAAGAACTTCGGCGAATGCAACATGGATGGCGAAGGTGTAAGAAGTTCCTTCACCAACAGGAATCAACAATGTGGCGGTGGTGTCTTGAACATCTTCTAAGCTGTATGGAGCAAGACCCGGGGTCGGACGGCGAGTAGGGAGTGTGTCGTTTTCACCATAAACGTATACGTGTACGTCGTCAATCATGGCGTAAGCCTCGATTGTAATAGTGAAGTACTCTCCATCGGTGCTGATCATCACTCTGCCGGCGTCAAGGTGCTGACCGGCGATCAGTTCATAGACATAGGCTTCATGTCCGGTGATGCAAGCATACAAGGTGCCTTCGTAAACAGTGACGCTCTCTTCATTTGAAGCAACGGGGCCACCCTTAGCGGATAGTGGGGCAAAGGCGGCCAAAGACACAAACAACAAACCAAGCAACGCAACAACGAGTAGTTTTTTCATTTTTCATCCTCTTGAGAATGATTGGCAACTGGCAGCCTCTTACCAAGACCCTATAGTTTTGCGTCGCTAAATTTCTCTAGCTTTGCCTTTGTCTAAGCTAATCATAGAGCTTGGCCGTGGGTTTGTCAATTTGTAAAAAAACATTATAATTTACACAAACCGTTTTCAAATAAGACGGGGTTGTCACCTTGCTCTCGAACATGAGAAACCGGCCAAAACCTCTTTCCTAGTGAACTTTCAGTGTCTACTAAGAAATGTGCGGATTATAAATAAGCACAAAGACTTTCCCTCAGAAACAAAAGTGCAACGATTTTGAGTCTTGTCAAAACGGATTTCATTATTGTGTTGATTTCACAATCCACTCTTTTGGATTGTTGTTAAGGATGTAGAAAGGGTTAACTTCAATAGGCTAAACGTTACAAGAATTCTTCTTATTTAGTCTTACGTTGCAAGGGCGAACGCCTTGTGTTTTCCATAGCTGAATAGTTGCACCGATAGGAGTCTTGGCCTACTTCCTGAACTAAAACGCCAAGCTTCTACTCTTCTATATATTCTGGGAGCTCCACACTTGTCTCATTGATATGGTACACGAAAACTTCTTCCGCGTTTCCATCGTAGAAAGACACCCTAAAGTGCATTCCCTTTGCGTCAATTTCCAAAGCAACCGCGTTGATGGTGTCGATGTCAATCTCAAAGAGTTCATCATAATCGCTTTGGTCCAAAGTATAAGTCCCTTCCGAATAGGCAAACATCTCTTCTTGCAGACTCAATATGTCAATGAGCATCCAATCTTCCAAATCGGGCGGCACGCCTATCCACTCGCTTTTGTGCCAGTCGGTGTAATCGTCGAATTCATAGCGGTCGATCACATAAAGGACGTCCTCTTCGCTTGCGAGGTAGACGGGGTCTTGTCCGTACGCATCAACATAGATTTTCTCTCCGTCAAATTTCAACGTGTTGACCATCTCGTTCATGTGCCGTTCCACGGTGAAGCCGTTTTCGGAACCGATGCCGGCGATGGTGTCGCCGATGGTAAAGGCGCGTTCATAGACCGCATGAATCCGGGTGTATTGGCGAATGTTTTCCAAGGGTTCGCTCCACCCCACATGGATGTAGCCGTTGATTTCTTCAGGCACCTCGGGGGGCACATCGCGGCCAAGCAAGACGCTTTACACTTCAATCACCATTTCGGCGATGTCGTAAAACAACATAGTGTTTTCAAAGGTCGCAACGTTTGGGTGGACATCGATTGATTGAACGATGGGGCTGTGGACATTTTGCTCCAACCGTTGAAGTAATAACACTCGTCAAAGTCCGCCGTACTCGGCGGGGTGATTTCATGGTTGTAGGGCACTTCTTTCGTTTCCACCAGCTCGCCGTCGGGGTCATAAAAGCGTACGGTCAAAATGTCCAGTTTATAGTACGCCGTGATTTCGGTTGCGTGAGAGCGTATCGCCAACACCGGGGGAGAAATGACTGAACGTGTATCCGTCGCGTTGCTGGGGGTCAGGCAGTTCTTCCAACACACAGAAGTCGCCTTCCGGCACTTCATACAACCAATTCCTCCACAATCCGATATACTTGCCATGCGTGTCTTCCATGAAGATCGTGTGCTCGCAGGTAACCACTGGGCGGTTGCGAAATCCAAACGTCAAAATACAGATCAAGCTCGCCGTAGCGTGCATGCACTGTGTAATGGCCGACTTGCACGAGCGGGTCGGAGACCAACATGTCTTCATGAAGATAAAGCGTCTCTACGTTGCCTTCTTCGTCAACGTGGCGGAACTGCACCATGGAAATATCAAAATCCTCCAAATAAAACTCTTCGTGTGCGTAATTTGAAAAAACGACCTCCAAGCGCGGGTCTTGTCCGCGATTGCCGTTGAACTCGTCGCAAGCGACCAACAAAAAAACCACCAAAAGCAGACAAAGGCGTAAGCGTTTCATAGTTCCCCTTCTTAGCGACGTCAACCCATTAAACCCCTCGCATACCCCTGACGAGCGAAATAAGTCCTTTTCAATTACGGTTTCATCATAGCCATTCTTGGATGAATACACAAGAAAATCCATGGATCCATTTTCTTTAATTCCCCTTAAAACTCCGCTC
>PUOX01000039.1 GCA_003552925.1 Mollicutes bacterium
ATATACTAAACTCAAATGAAGGATGGATGAACTATGAAAAAAACACGTCATACGGTTGAACAGATTATTGTCAAACTTAGAGAAGTTGAGATTCTCATAGCCCAAGGAAAAACGATTGGCGAAGCGGTTAGGCACATTGAGGTGAGTGAAGCGACTTTATAAATGGCGCAGTAAGTATGGCAACTTAACAGCTTCAGATGCTAAACGGTTGAAACAGTTGGAAAAAGAAAATGAACGATTAAAGAAACTCGTAGCTGATTTGAGTTTAGATAACGCAATCTTAAAAGATGTTAATTCAGGAAAGTTCTAAGCTCGACAAGACAACGAGACATTACACGACGTGTATCTGAAACATACAAGATTGCAGAGCGCCGCGCGTGTCGAGCACTAGGTTATGCGCGGAGTAAAGTAAGATATCAAACCGGACAAAGAGATGATGAAGATGCCATCACGAATAGAATCGTTGATTTCGCTTCAAAATATGGCCGCTACGGTTATCGCAGAATCACTGCACTTCTTCAGCGAGAAGGTTATGATATCAACCATAAACGTGTTGAACGCATTTGGCGTGAACAAGGATTGAAGGTTCCTTCAAAACAGCCCAAAAGAAAACGGTTATGGCTTAATGATGGAAGTTGTATACGTTTAAGACCTATGCATAAGAATCATGTCTGGCGTTATGATTTCGTCTATGATCAACTAGAAAATGGGAAACGTCTCAGATGGTTAAATCTTATTGATGAACATTCAAAACAGTGTATTTACAATTCACCACGCCATCAATGGAATCACAGAGATATCATTGAAGTGTTAGCGGATTGTTTTATCCAATATGGAACACCCGGATATATCCGAAGTGACAACGACCATGAGTTTATCGCTCAAGGGTTAAGAACCCGGCTTGAAGGACTTGATATTCAAACAACGTTTATTGAACCTGGAAGTCCGTGGGAGAATGGATACTGTGAATCATTCAACGGAAAGATGCGGGATGAGTTCTTAAACTTAGAGCTATTTAGCACGCTTCAAGAAGCACGGGCTTTAACGAAACTTTGGATTGATCACTACAACCATGTAAGACCTCATAGTGCTCTAAACTATAAAGCCCCAGCGCCTGAAAGCATTATGATTAAAAGGACTTAAAACTCTCATTCAGGTTGGACCAATGAATGGGGGCAGGGCACTTCAGCTTAGGAGAATACGAATCACATACCAAGTTTGAACTCGGCACTAATAGATAACCTATTAAAACTAAGTTAAGTAATAACGTATCTTGTTTTTTGCAGTCTCTACTTTAGGGAAATCATATCAAAGAGCGGCTTTTTTATTGTGTTTAAGTGTTAACACTTCATGCATTCTACCAATTCAGCAACAATCTGTACTTCTTATAAGTGCTTGGACATCTGCAAACTTGTTTCTTCATATCCCAGTTTTTTATATAGCCCCCACGCGCTTTTATTGTGTCCAAAGACATGAAGACTCATTTTTTTGAATGCTGCTTTTTTGGCATGCTTTTCAATATCAAGCATGACTTGTTTCCCATACCCTTTTTGTTGATGGGTTTCAAAGATTTGTAAATCCATAACAAACGCTTCATCATGGTTTCTTTGTCCATATATGACAATCCCAATGTGTTGCTGTCTTTCATTGTACGCATTAAAAAAGTAAAAATTCTTAGTCCTAATGCCTTGCGGCAAAGCTTGCTCGAATTGTTGTTCGGCTGCTTTTTTACCGCTTCCCTTTGGTACCATGTCAATTGATTCTAACTCCGTACCATATGATGCGATAGCTCCTTTTAAGTACGCGTCAAAATCTTTTTCTTCCATCGGTCTAAACGTAATGCTCGGCATATTCAATATCCTTTCTTTTTTTGGAATAACGTCTCGCATACTGACCTATTTGTGATACGGCTCGTTATGGAGGATTTTCATCGCCCTGTAAAGTTGTTCTAACAAGATTACACGAGTCAGTTGGTGCGGAAACGTCATTTTGGACAAAGAAAGCACCATGTTGGCACGTTTGCGCACATCCCGGGAAAGACCGTGGGAACCGCCAATCACAAAGCAGACTTTTCCTGCGTCATAGTTTTTTATGTCTTCAAGATAAGAGGCAAACTCTTCACTCTTCATCGCTTTTCCTTTCGCATCAAGAGCGACAACCTTTCCTTCCGGCAATTTCTCCAAGAGAACTTTGCCCTCTTTTTCCTTCAAGGTTTCGATGTCTTTGGCGCTTGCATTTTTCGGTTCTTTCGCTTCTGCGACTTCAACCACGGAAAGCTTCACATAGGGCGCAAGCCATTTTTCAAACAACGCGGCGCCCTCTTTCAAATATTCGTGTTTGATGTCGCCGACGGCCAAGATAGTGCATTCCATCATTTTTTCCTCGCTCTCGGATGGGCGTTCATGTAATGCGTTTTCAGATCTTCTTTGGACACCTGCGTATAGATTTGCGTGCTTGAGATGTGTGAATGGCCGAGCATCTCTTGCACACTCCTCAAATCCGCGCCGCGGGAAAGCAAATGGCTCGCAAAGGTGTGCCGCAAGGTATGCGGCGTGATGGTGTGATAGCTGCCCGCCTTTTTGATCAGTTCGTTGAGCACATGCCGTACGCCTCTAGCGGTGATCGGATCCCCCCGAAGGTTCACAAACAAATAGGGGTGGTCCTTTTTTTTCATCAAATTTTTCCGTGCCGAAAACAAATACGTGCGAAGCGTATCCGAAAGGCGTTCGCCCATAGGGATGATGCGGTCTTTGTTGCCTTTTCCGTGCACCAATAGGGTGCGCTTTTCAAAGCTTAAGTCTCGCGTTTTGAGCTGCACGCATTCGCTGACGCGCACGCCGGAAGCGTATAAGGTTTCAAGCAGCGCCAAATCGCGCTGGCCGCGAGAGGTGTCCAAATCGATCGCCTCAAACAGCATCTCGACATCTTCGGGGTAGACAAAGCGCGGAAGCTTCTTTTTCTTTTTGGGAAACTTCACTTCCAAAAAGGGGTGCGCATCAATCAGCTCTTCTTCCAGCAAGAAATGATAAAACGAGCGCAACGTGGAAAGTTTCCTCGATACGCTCGCCGGTTGAAACCGTTCGGAAATGGCGCTTGTGTAAAATTTGGCCACACGCGTCGAAACGCTTTGCAAAGAACCCAACTCCTCGTTTTTCAAAAAGTTGGCGAACTCGCGCAAATCGGCAATATACGCGGATGCGGTAGTTTCGTTGTAAGCCCGCACCCCAAGGAGATAGTTTCGGAAACGGTCGATCAGATCATAATCCTTCATCGATTTCACTCCTGAAAGCACGCATCGCATCAAGGGCGCGTTCGGCGTAGGCTTCTTTGCGCCGCAGTTTTGGGAGTTTCACTTCGAGTGCGGGAAGCAAGCCGAAATTGGCGTTCATCGGCTGAAACTGCTTCGGGTTCGCCGTCGCGATGTAATCGGCCTGCGCGCCCATGACCGTCGTTTTTGGGAAAGTAAGCAAGGCTTTATCCGAAAGTTTTCGAGCCATGTTTATGCCGGCAATCAAGCCGCTTGCTGCGCTTTCGACATACCCTTCGACGCCGGTGATTTGCCCGGCGAAGAAAATGTTGTCGTCATGCCGGCTTTGATAGGTGGCTTGAAAATGCTTTGGCGCGTTTAAGAACGTGTTTCTGTGCATGACGCCGTAGCGGACGATCTCAACGTTTTCAAGCCCCGGAATCATCCGCAACAACTTTCGTTGGGCGGGAAACGTCAAATGGGTTTGAAACCCGACAAGATTGTAGAGATTCCCTCTTGCGTCGTCTTTTCGCAGTTGCACAACGGCGTAGGGTTTATGGTCCGCATCTTTTTCAAGGCCCACGGGTTTCATCGGTCCAAAACGGAGCGTGTCTTTCCCCCGTTTGGCCATGGTTTCAATCGGCATGCACGCTTCAAAGACCCTGTCTTCAAAATCGCGAACGTCGACTGTCGGCGAAGCGACAAGCGCTCTATAGAAACGGTCGTATTGTGATTTGTCCATGGGGCAGTTGATGTAATCTCCCTCGCCGTCTTCGTAACGGTTTTTATAATAGGCGATAGAAAAATCAATGGTGTCTTTGGAGACAATCGGCGCGACGGCATCGAAAAAATACAAACTGTCTTTGTCTGTATGCGTTTGCACCGAAGCGAAAAGCGCATCGCTCGTGAGCGGTCCCGAAGCCACAATCACGGGCGTATCCTTTGGAATTTCTGTGACTTCTTCTTCGACGACGGTTATATGTTTAATACTTTTCAGCGTTTTCGTGATATACTTCGAAAATTCTTCGCGGTCCACCGCAAGCGCGCCTCCCGCTTCCAAGGAAGTCGCGTCGGCGGCTTTCAAAATAAGCGAATCCAACATTCGCATTTCTTCTTTCAAAACGCCAACCGCATTTTTGAGCTGGTTGCTTCTTAGTGAGTTCGAACAAACCAACTCCCCAAACAATCCGGTCGAATGTGCTGGCGTCGATTTTTTCGGACGCATTTCATAAAGGTCTACGGGTATTCCGCGCTTGGCAAGCTGATAGGCCGCCTCACTTCCGGCTAAACCCGCCCCTATGACTTTGACAGGCTGCATGGAATCGCCTCCCTTGAATATCCCCATATGTTTTCCCTCGTCCACAGTATCACATTATTATACCATAGAACATACAAAGCGTGAACACACAAAAATCTGCGTTCTGCAATCAGAGATGTCTGTTCGCAAAACGCAGTTCTGTTAAATTTATAAGGATTTAGCCGACAATGATGTCCGTTTCCGGATACTGCACATAGCCTTTCGTTTTGCGGCTCGGGCGGAACATCAGCACCAAGGCGATGACCCCGACACGGCCGACAAACATGGTAAGCACCAAGATAAGTTTCGCACCCCACGATATCTGTGTGGTCGCTCCGAGAGAAAGCCCGGTCGTACCAAATGCGCTTACGACCTCAAAGGCGAGCATCATCGGCGGCAAAGCAGGTTCCAAAAGCGTCAACAAAAACAAGTTGAACACAATCAACCCTCCCGCCACGAACAAAGCGATGAATGATTTTTGGACGGTTTCTTGTTTGACCGAACGCTCTCTGGTGACCACTTGGTTCCGGTCAAAAGCGAACGCGCGCATGGCAAGGAGCACCACAAAAAGCGTCGTCGTACGGATACCGCCGCCCGCACTATTGGGCGAACTGCCGAGGAACATCAGGAAAATAAAAAGCACATGGGTGGATGCAGAAAATTCTTCAACATTCATGGTTGAGAACCCGGCGTTCCGAGTGGTCAAACTCATAAACAACGAATAATAAACGCTTTCGACCAAACCACGATTTTCCAAGAACGCGCCTCGCTCTACGGTGAATAAAACAAGAGCGCTAACAACCCATACCACCAAATGCAAAACGACAAGCAGTTTCACAAAGAAAGAAAACTGAAATGATTCTCTGCGAAACTTGGAAAAGATGTACTCTTTCAACTCAGCGAGCGGCCAAAAACCTACAGCCCCCATGAACATCAGCGCCATGGCCAAAGTCTGCATGAAATAGTCGTTCGAAAACATCGCAAAACTGTCGGCCGAAGGCGCGATGTCGAATCCGGCGTTCGTAAAAAGGGATATGGTTGTGAAAAATGAATGGAAAAGCGCTTCTCCAAAAGGAAAATATCCCGCCAGATACAAATAGCTGCTCATAATCACAAACGCAATGGCTTCAACCGTAAATATCACAATCAGCACATTGCGAATGAAGCGCACAATGCCTTGCCTAGTAGGCTGGTTTTGGTCCGTCATCATCATGTTGCGTTCTCTGAACCCAATTTTTTTACGGACGACCAACCAGAACAAAGCGACCATCATGATTAGTCCAATCCCGCCAAACTGAAGGATGAACGCAAGCACCGTTTGTCCGAAAACAGTGAAAGTATCCTTGACCACAATAGGTGTCAATCCAGTCGTACTGAGTCCGCTAGCCGAAACAAAAAGCGCATCAACCCACGAAAGACTCACGCCCTTTTGCACACTGACTGGAAGTTTCAATAGGCTTGCCCCAACGATAACAGCAGCAAGATAACTTGACACAAAACCACGAAAATACGTTCCGAAGAACACCTTTTTCATAACAGCGAATATTTTCTTCATCAAAGGCACCTTCTTCAACTGTTGTATAGACTATTGTATGCCTCTACCGACAAATAATCAAGCCCAATCGTTTTTGTTTAAGGCCAATAGATAAGCAAGCCCAAGACCGCGGACAGCAAAATCACCACGATGGGGTGCACCTTGAACTTCACCAGCAACAACACAAACAAGAGAAAAAGCAAATACGACCACTGATCGATCATGACATCGCCGGACAACGTGTACACGCTCGCAAAAATCAACCCGGCCAACGCCGGTCTCAATCCGCGGAAAATCGCCTGCACCGCTTTGGAGTTTTTAAAACGCTGTTGATAAACGCTGACGACGCTGATCAAAACCACCGGAACCGTCACAACGCCAACCGTTGCCAAAAAGGCACCTACCACGCCATACAGCGTGAACCCAATGAACGTCGCGCTATTTATGGCGATGGGACCTGGCGTCACTTGAGAAACCGCCAGCATGTCCAAAAGCTCGGAGCGCGTGAACCATTCGTACTGGTCGACAATAATACGCTCAAAAAGGGGAAGCACCGCATACCCACCGCCGAAAGCGACAGCGCCAATGCCCAAAAAGGCCAAAAACATCTTAAGAAGCATCATGGCGCACCACCTCGGCAATCTTCGTCGTCAAGTACCCATACGCGCCCATCATGACAATCACCAAAAACGGATGCACATAAGCGATAGCCACCAAGGTGAACGTCAGAAACGCGATGAAAACACCATACCAATGACGGTGGCGGATGAAAAGGCGGTAACCGGCCGTGAACACCAATGCGATCACGCTCACTCTCACGCCTTTGAATATGGCCACGACATATTCATTGTCCACATGGCGGAACACAAACGTCGCAATCACCATAATGATGATAAAAGAAGGTAGCGTGACACCAAGCGCGCTCACAAGCGCGCCAAACCGCCCTCGCAACTTCAACCCGATATAGACGGCAAAGTTGACGGCAATGACGCCGGGAAGCGACTGGCAAATGACCAAAGCATCGTAAAACTCGTCGTCGCTCAAAAAGCCGTAACGCTTGACAAATTCGCGCTCAAAAAGGGGAATCATGGCGTAGCCTCCCCCAAACGTAAACGCGCCTATTTTCAGAAATGTCAGAAAAAGCTTCAACAAGCTGGGTTGCATACCATCACGTCCAATCAACCCTATCATAACAAAAAAAGTGTTGCCGCGACAACACTTTTTTCGTCCGCAAGAAGCTTGCGTTTTGATTATACGACGTTCGTTTCGTAAGCCTCGACGTCTTTGCCGTCGAAGCGCGAAAGCTCCAACTCCTCCATCGGCATCGAAGGTTCTTCACCGAGAATGAGTTCACTGATCAAAACCCCCGTCATCGGTCCGAACATGAACCCATGACCGCTGAATCCGCACGCCATGTAGAAACCTTTGACTTCGTCGGTTCCACCGATAATGGGCTGGCGATCCGGAGACATGTTGTAAAGGCCTCCCCATTGGCGGATGACCCTGAGTTCACCGACCGGCGGCAAAAGATTGGTCACCGTTTTCGCCATTTCGTCCAAAAACTTCCATGTGGACTCTACCGAAAGTCCGGCCTCGCGGTTGTCGCCTCGGCCCATGATGAAGGCGCCATGCGGCGTCTGCTGGCAATAAATGTTTTTAGAGAACGAGATGACCATCGGGTCTTGCATGCGTTCGATTGGTTCGGTCACGAGGATTTCACGGTTCTGACTAAAAACAGGAATGTCCACCCCCGCCATCTCGCCGATTTGCTTGGCGTAGCCTCCGGCGGCGTTGACGACGATTTCGCATTCGATGTAACCCTTGTCGGTCTTGACGCCTTTGATTTCGCCGTTTTCCACATCGATGCCCGTCACTTCCGTCTCGGTGTAAAACTCAACACCGCGACGCTTTGCGGCTTTGTAATACGCATCGGTCATCAAGAAGGGATTCAAGTGCCCGTCGGTTTTGCAAAAGGTCGCGCTGTACACTCCATCGGTGTTGAGATGCGGAACAATCTCTTTCGCTTCTTCCGGAGTGAGTTTCTTTGCGGGGATGCCTAAGGACTGTTGCAGTTTTACGTTTTTCTCGAACAGTTCGTCTTCTTCTTCGTCGCTGCCGACAATCAAGTAGCCCTCTTGTTTGAACTCGACGTCGTCATAATCCAAAATTTCTTCGGCTTTTTCAAAAAATTCAATGCTTTTTTTGGCGATGAGACAGTTCATTTTCGTGCCCCATTGTTGGCGGACGCCGGCGCCACAACGTCCCGTTGCGCCGCTGGTGAGATAATGGCGCTCTAAAACGACAACGTCTGTTTCACCCTTTTCGGCGAGGTTGTAGGCAATGCTTGCGCCGCTAATGCCTCCGCCGATGATTACGATTTTGGCTTTATTCTTCATCTTCGGCCGCCTCCTTGATGGCACGCAGTTTGACACCGAGCGTCAACGGACGCATATTGTGAAACGGAATCTCTTCTAAAGGTTTTTTGAAGTACTTGCTGATTTCCCATTGCACCATTTTGCCGCAAGTGTTTGCTTGGCATGGCCCCATGCCGACGCGGGCGATTCGTTTCAACTCTTCAAACGATGTGTAGCCTTCATCGAACAGTTCGAACAAATCCGCTAGCGTAACATCCGAACAACGACAGATGATAATATTTTTAGGATCCATGAGACACCTCGATCGTTATGGCCTCGTATACATATTCTTTAGGAATAGAAAGATGGATGAGCGCGGTCTTGTTTTGTTTTTTGCCTGCCTGCACTTTGGTCACAGTGCCTTGAGTGATGACTTCGCCGCTCCGGTTCATGACGTTCACACGCTTGCCCTTTTCAGGCAACGGGGTGAACTCATAAGGAATCTTCAAATGTACCTCTTCGCCTTTGATTTGCGAAACGGTGATGGCCAAGCCGGGACAGTTGTACACGCAAATGCCGCAACCCGTGCATTTGTCAAAATCGATGCGCGGACGGTCGTTGATGTCTTCACCTACCGTAATGGCGTCAAAAGGACAGCTTGTCTCACAAGGGTTGCACGGAATCCGCTTATAGCATTCGATAATCGCTTTTGGCTTTTCAAGCGTTTCCAGTGTCGGAAATTCCGCTTTCACCTGATTAAGGCTAGGCACGCCGTCTTTTTCAATCATGTCGCCACCCCCAGTTTTTTCAAGCCTTTACGAACCTTGTCGCCCGGAGGTCCGCCCCGCAAGTCTTTAAGCTCATGATGCAGCGCCTTGATACGAAAATCCGCGTTTTCTACGTCGTATCCCAGGCTTCTCGCCGCGTTGATGCCGGCGATTCGCCCTTCAACCATAGCGCTGCTTGCTTCTTCGATGTTGACCAAGTCGCCGCAGGCGTACACGCCTTCCACGCTGGTCTGGTAGTTTTCATCAAGCACCGGCACGTTGCCGCCGAATTCTCGGACGTATTGCACTTTGACGCCCATCTGCTGGAGAAGCTCCGTCAAGGGGGCCAAGCCCACCGCGACACAGATGGTGTCGACTTCCAACGTACGTTCGGTGCCTTCAATGCCTTGCCACTGTTCGTCAAGGTCCCATATTTCCGCCGCTTCGACGCTTTCTTTGCCGATGGCGCGCTTGACGCTTGTTTTCGTCAATATGTCCACGCCAAGGCGTTTGATTTTGGAAGCGTGCACCAAGTATCCGCCGATGCGGTCGGCGGCTTCGACAAGTCCTACCACTTCAACACCGGCCTGCATGAGCTGATAGCTCACGATGAGTCCGATGTTGCCGCTGCCGACCATCAGCACTTTTTCGCCCGGTTTGATGCCGTATTCATTCATGAGCGTTTGTACCGCGCCTGCCGCGTACACGCCGGGCAAATCGTTGTTTTCAAACGGCAGAGCCTTTTCGCTCGCTCCTGTCGCAAAGACGATTTTCTCGCCTTTCAATTTGAAAAACTTGTCGCCCTTCACGCAAGCAAGCACTTTGTCGCGATACATGCCGACGACGGTGGTCTGGGTCAAAATCTCAAGCTTGTTGCCGTATTTACCTAAGGCATTGGTCAAAATTTCTAAAATGTCGATGCCCCTGTGCGATGCGTACTGCTTTTCCGATCCGAAAAACATATGGGTTTGTTTGGTCAATTGACCGCCCAGACGCTCGTTGCGGTCAATCAAGCAAACAGACGCACCGGCTTGCAACAACTCAAACGCGGCGGTCAGGCCCGCAGGGCCGCCGCCGATGACGATGGCTTCCTTATTTTGCATGGATATGCCCCTTTCCTTGTTGATTCTCTACGCGCATGCCCTCTTTCAGGGGCGTGATGCAAGTGCGGACATTCGGTTCGCCATCAACCACCATGTTGCAGGAGGCGCAATTTCCGATGGCACAATAAAAGCCTCTCGGCCTTTTAAGATGGATGCTTTCACTCAGTTTCTTGACGCCGTTCGCATGAAGCGCGCTTGCGATGGTATCCCCCTCGATGCCGTATAGCTTTTTGCCGTTAAAATAAAAGGGAATGGGAGGTTTTTCCGCAAGCTCTAAAATTGGATGCTCTTTGATTCGCATAAGCCACCTCATTCGCATTTGTTGATTTTATTATATCACAGCACCCTTTATACGCCAACGGCTCATCACGCAAAAAAAGCACTCCGAAGAGTGCTTCATCCAGATATCGTTTCAAAAGTGAAAGCGCTGTCTTTAACGTCTACTTCAACACGGCTTTGCGGTTTTATTTCACCGGCAATCAAAGCTCGGCCAAGTTCGGTCTCGACATTTTTTTGCATGTAGCGTTTCATAGGTCTGGCGCCATATTGCGGAGAATAAGCCTCTTTTAGAATGTGCTGCTTGGCTCTTTCGGTAAAAGCGATGTTGATTTCCTCTTCCGCAAGTTTCCGATTTAAGTCGGCAATCTGCAAATCGATGATTTGCATGAGTTCTTCGCGCATGAGAGGTTTGAACAAAATGATGTCGTCAATACGGTTTAGAAATTCCGGTTTGAAGTGACGGTGCAAGCGGTTGAAGACTTCTTCCTCAACGTCCTTTTTGATACTGCCTTGATTGTCCAAGCCTTCCAAAAGCAACTCACTGCCTATGTTCGAGGTCATGATGATGACGGTGTTTTTGAAGTTAACCACACGTCCTTTCGCGTCGGTGAGCCTTCCATCGTCCAATAGTTGCAGCAACGTATTGAAGACTTCGGGGTGGGCTTTTTCGATTTCGTCGAAAAGGATGACGCTATAGGGCTTCCTTCGGACTTTTTCTGTGAGCTGTCCCCCTTCTTCATAGCCTACATAGCCCGGCGGAGCGCCAAGCAGGCGTGCCACCGTATGGCGTTCTTGGTATTCGCTCATGTCGATGCGCACCATTTGATCTTTGGAATCGAAAAGCGATTCGGCCAAGGTTTTGGCCAGTTCGGTTTTTCCGACTCCGGTCGGTCCTAAGAAGATAAAAGAGCCGATGGGGCGGTTGGGGTCTTTCAGGAATGCCCGCGCGCGAAGCACGGCGTCCGAAACGCTTTTCACAGCGTTATCCTGACCGATGACGCGTTTGTGCAGTTGCTTGTCCAGATTCAAGAGTTTGTCGCGTTCGCTTTCGACGAGTTTTTGAACAGGAATGCCCGTCCATTTGGAGATGATTTCGGCGATTTCGTCCTCGCCGACCTCCTCTTTGATCAGCGTCTTTTCGCTGTTCTCGTTCTTTTTGGCTTCTTCCAACGCTTTTTCGGCTTCGGGCAGTTCGCCGTATTTCAGTTTCGCCAGCTTTTCAAGGTCATAGTTTCGGCTCGCTTCGTCGATTTGTCGTTTGATGTCTTCAATTTTCTGCTTGAGCCTTTTCACATCGCCAAGACCGCTGCGTTCCTTTTCCCATTGCATTTTCAACGTGTCGTGTTTTTCCTCGACATTTTGAATCTCTTTTTCCAGTGTTTCTAGGCGTTTTTTCGACTGCGGATCTTTTTCTTTTTTCAGCGAGGTCTTCTCGATTTCCAACTGCAAAAGTTTTCGGCTGAGTTCGTCGAGCTCGCTCGGCATCGAATCGATTTCTGTGCGAATCGACGCGGCGGCTTCGTCCATCAAATCGATGGCTTTATCCGGCAAGAAACGGTCGCTGATGTATTTGTGCGATAGCGTGGCGCAAGCGACAAGCGCTTGGTCGCTGATGCGTACGCCATGGTGTATTTCAAACTTGTCCTTGATGCCTCTTAAAATGGAAATGGTGTCTTCAACGCTGGGCTGGTCGATGAGAACTTGCTGGAAGCGGCGTTCGAGCGCGGCGTCTTTCTCAATGTATTTGCGGTATTCATCAAGCGTGGTGGCGCCGATGCAATGAAGCTCGCCCCTAGCCAGCATGGGTTTTAAAATGTTGCCGGCGTCCATTGCGCCTTCGGTCTTGCCGGCGCCGACAATCAAATGCAATTCGTCAATGAAAAGAATTATTTCCCCGTCGCTGTCTCCGACCTCTTTGAGGACGGATTTGAGCCGTTCTTCAAACTCGCCGCGATATTTGGCTCCGGCGACCAAAGCGCCCATGTCGAGCGCAAAAATGGTCTTGTTTTTCAGTCCGTCGGGAACATCTTTGTTGACGATGCGCATAGCCAACCCTTCGGCGATGGCGGTTTTTCCAACCCCCGGCTCGCCGATTAGCACAGGATTGTTCTTGGTCCGCCTAGACAAAATGCGAATGACTCTTCGTATCTCCGCATCTCGGCCAATCACCGGGTCTAGCTTCCCGTCTTTGGCCAGCTGGACCAAATCTCGTCCGTATTTTTCCAATGCATTGTAGGAAGCTTCGGGGTTGTCGCTGGTGACGTTGCGGTTCTTCCTCACTTGTTTCAGCGTTTCTAAGAACTTTTGCTCAGTAACGCCGAACTGACGGAAGACCGATTGCTCGTCGGATTTTTCCCGGAGCAACACAAGGTACAAATGTTCGACGCTTAAATAACTGTCCTTAAACTCTTTGCGCACATCTTCAGCACGCAACATGATGCGGCTCGCTTCGCGGCTCATATACATCTCGCCGCCGTTTTCAACCGCCGGTTCTTTTTCCAAATGCGAACGTAGCGTGTCTTGGTATGCTTTCGTGTCGACGTTCATCTTCTTGAGCAATTCCACGACCAACGAATCCGAAATCGTCAAAAGCGCCAAGTGGAAGTGCTCGGGCGTGAGTTTTTGGTGGTTGTAGCGCAACGCGATGTTTTGTGCTTCTTGAGTCGCCTCACGCATTTTTTCGGTCATTTTTTCCGGATTCATGCTTACCCTCCTCTTTATGAAAAAGCTTCAGGGCCGAAGCCCTGAAGCCATCGGTGTTACTCTACATCAACCACATAACCGCGGTCTTGGATTTCCGACTTCTCCGCACGGATGTTCAAGACTCCATTCTCAAGTTTCGCTTTGATTTTGTCCGGATCGATGTCGGGAAGATGAATAGCGCGACGCATGGAGCATACGCGGCGCTCACGATGAATGTAGTTTTTCTCCTTGTCTTCTTCCTCTTTGTTTTCGTCGTGCTTAACTTCGATGTTCATGACTTGGTCTTCATAGGAAACTTTGATGTCCTCGCGTTGTACGCCAGGCAAGTCCGCTTTGACAAGATAAGCGTTGTCTTCTTCTTCAACGTCAATTTTAAAGGTGTCGTGACGCAAAGAGCGGAAAGGAGATGCGAAAAAATCGTCAATCATGTCGGAGAAGTCCATCATATCACTGCGTTTGCGGGGCGATGTGTTGAATGGTGTAAGTTTGAACATGGCCATCCCTCCTTGGCTTTTGATGTTTTGTTAGCAGTCGCAATAGTCGAGTGCTAATTTCTACTTACATTATATTTGCGAGCTGCGGTTTTGTCAAGAGGGAAGCATAAAAAAATGCGAAATATTTTTCGCATTTTTCTAACGATATTTAGGCGGTTAAAACCCTGCCGGAAGCAAAATCAGACTGATGGCCATCACGGCCATGCCGGCAATCAACCCGTATATGACAAGATGGTGCTTTCCAAATTTCTCTGCAGTCGGCAACAATTCATCAACCGCAATGTAAACCATGATGCCGCCTACCGCCGCAAAAACGATGCCAAACGTCATATCCGTGATGAACGTATACAGAATAAAAAAGCCGATCAAAGCGCCTATCGGTTCGGCGAGACCTGAAAGGAAAGAATAGACGAACGCTTTAAGGCGCGAGCCGGTGGCGTAATAGATGGGCATGCTCACCGCGATGCCTTCAGGAATGTTGTGGATGGCGATGGCAATAGCGATGGAAACACCTAAGGCACGGCTCTCAAGTGCCGCCATAAAGGTCGCGAGCCCCTCGGGCAAATTGTGAAGAGCAATCGCAAGCGCAGTAAAAACACCCATGCGCATGAGCGACTTTGACTTCCTTTCCAAATCTTCATCACTTTCTTGAAGATCTTCTACGGCACGTATTTCATGCGGATTCGCCACATCCGGGACCAATCGGTCGATGATGGCCGTGATGCCGATGCCACCGAAAAAGGCCGCGGTTGTGATGATGTAGGCGTTGCTTCCGGAGGTCGCCTCTCCTAAAGACTCTAACGCTTCCGGAAATATTTCCACAAACGACAAATAGAGCATAACCCCGGCCGAAAACCCGAGGGCAACGCTCAAAAAGGTTTCGTTGGTTTTCTTGGTGAAGAACGCGAGTGCGCTTCCGATGCCGGTCGAAAGACCCGCGCCGAGAGTAAGCAAAAACGCAAACAGTATGTCTCCGGTTGAAAAATCCATACGTAGGCTCCTTTCTTAATGTAAAATCATTATAGCATGTTGAAGACCACTGTAAAGTGTTTAGTTGATTTCACTCGCGTCCTTCTTGCCGAAATACAAAAAGCCCACAAGCATCCATCCCGTCATGACAATGAGCGTGAACACAAAAATCGGCACGGCGCCAAATTGGAAGATTAGCGGCACGCTCAACGCCGTCATCACACCGCCGCCAACAAACGGTTCAAACAACAACTGCTTGTATCCAAAGGCCTTTAACGCTTTGGTGTCGCCTTTGCTGTCGACAATCCGGATGAGCATCAAGCCGGCGGCCGTCATGCCCATCGATTGACCGAAATCGCCAATACCGCGCTCAAACCAATTTTTGGGAATCATCCGCGGAGCGATGAATACAAAGGCCAACACGTTCCACAAGATGCCTGTGGCCGCCAAGATAAGGAAAACACCGAGGTTTTGACCAATGACCTGCAAAGACAAGGTCGCAATCGCGCTGACGATCAAAAAATCGAGCGCCAATCCTTGCAACCGATTGACCATGTCGCGGTCGACCAAGTGATGCCGGTCAAATTTGTCCAACAGCAATTGAACGAGCACACCGCCCAGCATGGCCAAAGGAAAAAGCGGAAGGTACTCAACAATCACAACACCTCCGTTTGAACCCCAGGTGGCGCCTTCAAGCAAAATCAACAACTCCAAAATCACTTTCCCGAAAATCACCGCGGCGCCGACAACACCCAAATGCAAAGCCAACGGTTCGATCGATTGAGGACTTGTGGTAAGAACCCCGGTCGCAACCCGGTCTTCGATATCCACAACACCGCGAAGCTGCGTTTCGTCAAAATCCTTTGGGTCCTTCAAATAGTTCGTCTTGTTGCGACGTACACCCCAGTTGATCAAAATAACCCCGAAGATGACGCCGCTCACAACACCGACCGTCGCGAGTCCCATGGCCAAATCCGCGCCTTCGGCAAACCCTAGTTCCTTGAAGGTATCCGCCAAGCCCGCGCTCGTACCGTGGCCGCCCTCAAACGCGATCTCAATCAAAGCGCCCGCCATTGCATTCGTTTGAAAAACCGGCACCAAAATCGCCATGGTCACCAGCAATCCGAAAACATACTGGCCCCAAGCAACGGATTGGCCAAACGACACTTGAGGCCCGGCCGTAATCCATATATCTTTCAAGGAAGGAATCTTCTTTCCAATGAACAATGACGCAAAAATAAAGCTGATCAACAACCCGGGAAGTGTGGAAAAGACACCGACCACGGATTCTGTGAGCAATCCGTACTCCAAATTTTCAAACCGTTCAAAATTTCCCAAGATTCGCCCCAACACTTCCGGTCCGACCAGCAAAAACAAAAACCCGGCAATGATCGAACTCGGCAAAAAGTACTTGGAGAAAATCCCGAATTTCAACCGTATGAACTTGGCAACAACCAAACCCAACCCAATCAAAAGCAGACTGAAACCTACAACTTCTGGAGTCATGCAATCTCCCCTTTCCCTTTATATTGTAAACAAGACACTGCCTGAGCGCAACAAAAAAAGCCTTGAAGCTTCGGCAAACACATGCAGGAGTTCAAGGCTTACATATTGATCAAGTGGCTTGTCTTTCTTTCAACCAGGCGAACAAAGCTTCTTTGCTCATCGGCTTGGAATACAAAAACCCTTGCACATAATCGCAGCCAATGGCTTTCAGTCGGTTCAAGATGTCCTGGTCTTCCACACCTTCGGCGATGACTTTCAAGTGCAGATTGTGCGCCAAGTCCACAATCGCTTCTACCAAGTAAGCAAGAGAAGGGTCTTCTTCAAGATTCATGGTGAAATCGCGGTCGATTTTCACGGTGTCGGCCGGCAAATCCCGCAAGCATGAAAGCGATGAATACCCAGTGCCGAAGTCGTCGATAATGATTTTCACGTTGTGTTCTTTCAACTTGTTGAAGAACATGCTGGTGGACATACGATTTTTCATCATGGAAGATTCGGTCATCTCGATATGCAGATGGCGGCCGTTGAAATCGGACGCTTCAATCTCTTTCACCATAGTGTCCAGCAAATCTTTGTTGAACAGGTTTTTTTGAGAAATGTTCAAGGCGATGTCCACATCAGGAGCGATTGCATAAAGTTCTTTAAAATCATGCAACACGCGGCGGAAGACCCAAAGGGTCAAATCATCAATAATGCGGGATTCCTCGGCCAAGGGAATAAACTCATTGGGATAAAGGATTTTATCTTCGTGGCGCCAACGCACGAGTGCTTCAATGCCCACAACCTTGTCGGATTGTAGATCGATTAGCGGTTGGTATTCCAAAAACAAATCGTCATTCTGAAGAGCCAAGGGCAACTCGCCCAAGCGCTTCAACATCATCTCATCGTGAAGATGGTCGTCATGATACATAACAATTTTCAAGCTTTGTTTTTTCGCATGCATCGCGGCGACATCGCTTTCTTTGAAACGTTCATGCAACGTACGCCTTGGACTGGGCATGCTTATGCCGATCGAATAATCTAGATACAAGGGGATATGCTCGCTGTATAACGTGACTTTCTCCAAGGAATCGCTCAAGGAATCGCGAATCTGACGGAAATCGTCCGCGGACAAATCCACCCAGAAACGATGAAAATCCACTTGAAAAACCAAGGCTTTGACCGGCAACACGGATTTGAGCGCCCTGTAAAACTCCTGAAACACTTCTATGTAGGCATCGCGGCCCAAAAGCGACGTCAGTTGCTCGTAGTTGTTCACAACTACGGCCATCGTCACGCGTTGTTCGCCGGATGCGCGTATGTTGCGGTGCTTAAGATAATAATTGTAGTTGATGATGCCCGTGTCGAAACTCCGCGTATGCAAATTGAGCATGCGAAGCATTTGCTCGCGAAGACGGTCCAATATATACCCGAGCACAAGACCGATTAGCACAAAATACATCAATCTGTAAAACCAGTTCATGAAAGGCTGTTCGATGCCGGCCGAAGTGTCCAACATCATAAACGGCCCCAACAAAAAACCGCCTACCAAACCGGCCAACACTCCGCCTTTCCATCCGAAAAGGAACGCCGACATCATGATGGGGATATACATGATGTGCAAATACGAGTATTGTGTGCCTCCGGTAAAGTAAACGACCAAATAAACGACTGGAAACAAAAGGATGTTCAAACTCAAAAAAATATACCGAAACGTCTTGGTGTGTTCGATGATGGCATCAAAAAGAAATCTTCTGTCGCTTCCCACTGAGTGTCACCTTCTTCTTGCATCCATCCCTTTCCTCGCATACAGTATAGCACAGAGCGTAGCGATTGCATAGAGAATTTATAGTGTTGTCTTCAGTTGGGCGTCCTTATTGAAGAATGTGCGATAGCCCATCAACAGGAAAAAATACGTGGACAGCGCAACCCCTCCCAAGATGCCCAACATGACACCAATCTGGTACAGGATTGCCGTCGTCGGCGCAACACCGGATAAAATCTGTCCGGTCATCATGCCGGGCAAAAAGATGATGCCCATACCCAGCATGTTGTTCACCGTCGGCATGATGGCGGCGTCAAAAGCCTCGTTCACAATCTCGTGCGAAGCGCCTTTAGGCGTTGCACCCAAGTGCAACGCTTCGATTACGGCATCTTTTTGATCGGTGAAACGATTCACCAAGGTATGAATGCCGAGCGTGATGCCTGTCATCGAATTCCCCACAATCATGCCCGTGATGGGGATGAAATATTGCGGATTGTAGTAAGGTTCAACACGTATCACCACAAACAAGAAATACCCCAAAGATAGCAAACTACCGGCAGGCAGAGCTATAGCAACTACTTTCTTCAACGAAGGGGTAAGGTCTTCTTTGAACTTGCGAAACACCGTGAAAACGGCGAAAGCCAGCATTAATAGCAAAACCGCCAAGGTTATCAAAGGATGCGGGTTTTCAATGATAAGCGTCAGCACATATCCGACAGCCACCAATTGTAGGGTCATGCGGAAAGTGGCAATCACCAACACCGTTTCGCGTTTGATTGCGCGTTTTCTCAACACGAACAACACGAGAACCACGAAAACATACCCTAACAACACTTGCCAAAACGTCAGTTCAATTACGCCGTTATCCATCTCAATCCACCTCAGCTTGGTGTCCGTTTTTGATTTCATAAATCCTATCCGCATGCTTGCGCGCTTGTGCTTTAGAATGCGTGACCATAATCAGTGTCTTGTTGTTTTCTTTCGCAAACCTCACCACCGCCTCGATAATCAAATTCTCCGATTCGTCATCCAAAGAGCTGGAGGGCTCGTCCATCAAGTAAACTTCGGCATCCAAAAGTAAAACCCGCCCCAAAGCGAGGCGTTGACGTTCGCCGCCCGATAGATGCTTGACATCCATATCCAGGGATTTGCTCAAACGTACTTGTCGCAAAATGGTCATAAGCGCATCGTCGCCTAAATCCTCTTTTTCATGAAAACGCAAGGCGATGAGCAAATTGTCACGAATCGTGCCCGGGAACATATGCGGTGTTTGGTTCAAATACACCACATTGCGACGATGTGAGACGCTGTCGAGATCGGCCAGGTTTGTTTCTCGAAAAGAAATGGTGCCTTTCGTGGGCGACAAGGACTTGTTCAAAAGCCGAAGCAACGTGCTTTTGCCTCCACCGCTTTCACCGACGATGCAAACAATCTCCCCCTCATTCACTTCCATTTCTTTCACACGCAAAACATTTTTGTATTCCACATCTTTGATTTCAAACATAATGCCTCCTACTGATAACTCTTGGAAATCAACTCGTAGCGTTGGGTGTTTATATAAGAGTTTGTATACTCAAAAATTCTTCCGTCTTTAAGCAATGCGGTGATTTCGACATGCATCACCGGAGTGTTGGGGTCGATTTCAAGATATTTCTGATAGAGCGGCTTGGCGAATGTCGCCCGGAAGCGCTGATTGGCGGTAACAATCTGCAACCCCAGCGTATTGTGGATGTGTTCGTAAATCGAACCCGTAACGATTTCTTCCGAAAGCGGAATGATGGCTTTTGGAAAAAACGCTTCGTCAATCATGATCGGCTTGCCGTTTTTTTTCCGCAAGCGGATAACTTTGTACACCGGGTCCCCTTCTTTTATGTTCAAGTTGGCGGCCACTTTTTGATTGGCCGGCAATAGCCCGTATTCCACCAAGACGCTAGAAGGTTTCCCGCCGGCGGCCTGTACTTCTTTGGTAAATCCCTTGAACACATCCATTTTCTTATACAGTTTCTCGTCGGTTGTAAAGGTGCCGACGTTGCGCACACGGTAGAGCTTGTTTTGTTGCACAAGGTGATTGATGGCTTTCCTTACGGTCATCCTCGACATGTTGTGCCGTTCGGACAACGTTCTCTCAGAAGGAATCATCTCGTTTTGACCCATTCGTTGAATCATAGACTCCAAAATGTCGACAAGCTGCAAATATTTGGGCTTCATCCCTTTTCCCCCTTCCTTAAATGCTTCGCCGCGGCGAGGTCTATAACGACGGTCACATCGTCATGCTTGCGTAAGACGCTTGCCGGAAGCGACTCGTCAATCGGTCCTTCCACCATCTGCTGGATGGCTTTTGCTTTATGTTTTCCGCCGGCCGCTAAAATAATGCTTTTCGCGTTCATGATTGTTCGTATGCCCATGGTCACGGCGTATTCGGGAACCGACGCCATCGAATCGAAAAAGCGAGCATTCGCTTTGCGGGTTGATTTGCTCAGTTTCACTTTGTGCGTCTTGGAATCAAAGGGGGTTCCGGGTTCGTTAAAGGCAATATGACCATTCACGCCAATGCCCAGCAATTGAATGTCGATGCCGCCTTGGGCTTTGATGAACTCATCGTAGGCGTTGTATTCCGCATGTTCATCAACCGGAGGAAAATGTTGTTGATACAACGGAATGTCCACATGATTGAAAAGAAGTCGTTCCATAGTGTTTTTGTAGGTTTCCGGGTGGTCTTTCGAAATGTCCAGATATTCATCCAAATTAAAGGTGCGTACACCCGAAAAAGATATATCATCCTGTTTGTGGGCCTTAACAAGCCGATTGTAGACTCCTTCAAACGTGGATCCCGTTGCACACCCTAAATTTACAGTGGTACGGTCGGAAACCGCTGTGACTAAGGTGTCACTTATGTAGCGAACCATCTCTGTCTTGTCCTTAACGATTTTAATCTTCATAAACTTTCACCCCAAGCATGTGGTATATACCATATTATAATGGTCTATGCGGTCTTTTGTCAAACGTCAAAGCCTTAGTCTTTTTTGGTTTGACAATAAAAGTAAACGCTTTTATAATAAAAAGTGGTTGTGGTTTATACCACAGAACTTGGAGGTGGCATGATGGCGCAAAACATTCCTGAATCGCATATGCAAATCATTCGTTCCGCCAAGAATTACGAAGAGGCCATACGGGTCGCTTCAAAACCTCTGCTGGAATACGACTACATCACCGAAGAATATGTTCAAGCCATGATCGACAGCATCGAAGAACACGGCCCCTACATTGTTTTGGCCGACGATTTTGCGTTGCCACACGCAAGACCAAGTGAAGCCGTAAAGGAAACCGGCTTGTCCTTGCTGACGGTCAAAGAAGGCGTGGATTTGAAAGGCAACACCGTTAAACTTTTTGTGGTTTTGGCCGCAAAAGACAGCTCGTCGCACAACGAAATGTTGCAGTCTTTGGCGGAATTTTTGATGGATAAGCAAAATATAAAGGATGTGGTTGCTTGCAACACAGTAAAGGATATAAAGACTATACTAAACGAAAGGTGGAACTAACATGAAGATCCTAGCGGTATGCGGCTTTGGAGTGGGGTCGTCGATGATACTCAAAATGACGATCCAAAAGGCTATGCGAGAAATAGGGGTCGAAGGAGATGTCATCAACACGGATATCTCCGATTCAACCGGACACAACGCGGATGCTGTGTTCTCCTCCCCTGATTTCATCGGCGATTTGGAGAAGCGCTTCAAGAACAAAGACGTCAAGCTTTACGCCATCAAGAGATACTCGGATTTATCAGAAGTGAAAGAGAAAGTTCAAGATTTGGTCGATTCAAAGAAGTAACAGCTTCAAAAAAAATTAAAGGAGTAGATTGATTTATGATGGATGTTTTTAGAACGTTCGCAGAAGGTCTCTATGAATTCTTTAGTGGCTTCCCACCCATACTTATCGGTTTAATTGCCATTATTGGACTCATCGCTCAACGCAAGCACTTTAGCGAAGTCATCCGTGGCGGTATCATGGCCGCATTCGGTATGATGATCATCATGGTAGGTGTTGACGTGCTGGTAGGATCGATCCTTCCGGTTAACAACCTGTACAACGTAGCCGCCGGAGGAGAAGCGGCACCTGACGAGGTTGGATTCATCGCCGAATACGGCGCAGAAATCGGCCTTGCAATGTTGCTCGGTTTTGTCTTGCATATCCTGATTGCCATCTTCACCAAAGTCAAAACCATCTTCCTCACCGGTCACTTCCTCTTCTGGATGCCGTTCATCTTTGTTGCCGTTGCAGCCGGTCTCGGCATGCCTACAGCGGGCATCATCATTTGGGGCGGTGTGCTTTCAGCACTTTATTGGTCGTTTATGCCCTATTTCCTTCGCCCTTATTCTCGAGCCGTCATTGGAAGCGACGATTTCACATTAGGTCATCCTTCCGCGATTTTGGCACTGGTTTCCGGTACTATCGCCAAATATGTCGGCAACAAAGAAAACTCTACCGAAGACATCAAACTTCCTAAGGGCCTTGGTTTCTTCCGTGAAATCTCAATCATGGGCGCCATCATCATCTTCCTTACCTACATCGTCAGCGGATTGACCATTGGCGACGGATTCCGCGGAGAAGGCCTTACCGATTTGCCCTTGTTCCCATTCGCGCTTGAACAAGGCTTAACGTTCGGTATCGGTATCATCATCCTTCTGCAAGGTGTACGAATCTTCGTCAACGAAATCGTCCCCGCCTTCGAAGGTATCAGCACGAAGCTGATCAAAGACGCACAGCCCGCTTATGACGCGCCGATTTTCTTCAATTATAAGCCTAACGCCGTCATCATCGGCTTCATCGTTGCGTTCATCACTTCAACCATCGCCATCGTTATCTTCAACCAGTTCGAACTGTTCGTTGCCTTGATGCTTCCTCTCGTCATTCCAAGCTTCTTCGAATGTGGTTTGGCATCCGTTGTCGCTGAAGGACAAGGCGGTGTCCGCGGAGCGATTATCGGCACATTCTTCGCATCGATTGTCATGGTGTTGTTGCTTGGTGTATCTCTATACTTCTTCCAAGACACCATCATGGACTGGATGCTCATCTTCGGCGGTAACGACATGAGCCTTTGGGGCACCATTACCGGTGGAATTGGCGAATTCTTCGCCTGGTTGTTCTAATCGTTCATGCCTGACCATAAAGACTATTTCAACCATGTTCAGGAGCTCTTAAAAGCGTTTATCGAGAAAGAAGCATCCGCACTCGACAACGCAGTAGACATGCTTTATGACGCAACCGTCCGCAAAAGAAACATCTTCGTGTTCGGGGCCTCGCACGCCGGCATCATAAGCCAGGAAATGGCTTACCGTGCCGGCGGCCTCGCCACGGTCAACCCCATATTGCCATCCAGCCTGATGCTTGATCAAGTGCCCATCACCTTCACCTCAAAGATGGAAAGATTGCCGGGCTATGGCAAACTGATCGCGGACAAAACTCCGTTCCAAGAAGGCGACGTTCTCATCGCCCACTCCGTTTCAGGCCGCAACACCGTTATGATAGATTTGGTCAAGGCCGCCAAAGACAAAGGCGTCAAAGTCATTGCCCTGACCAACCTGAACTATTCCAAAAATGTAAAAAGCCGCCACGAAAGCGGTTTACGCCTGTTCGAACTCGCCGACCTCACCATCGACAACCACGGCGACAAGGGCGATGCCGCCATCAAATTTGAAGGCATGGCGCAGAAAGTTGGCCCGACAAGCACCGTCATCGGCGCCAGCATCGTCAACGCATTAGTCGTCGGTCTGACAGGAAAGCTTCTTCAAAACGGCCACGACGCACCCATACTTTATAGCGCCAATCTTGACGGCGGCGACGAGCACAATCAAGAAGTGTTCAAGAAATTCCGAAACAACATCTTCTATCTTTAGAAAAAAGGCTAACCGGAAAGGTTAGCCTTTTTGAATAGATGACGATGCGTTTCGATTTTTCTATCCGATGCTCGAGATCAAGACACTGTAGAACATTAGAATGACCAATCCGATGAACTGATAGTAAAACAAAAAGATGGGCTCTTTGTCTTTGGCATGCCGGCGGATGAAATACTCCACAAAACACGACAACGCACCAATCGCCAAAAAGAAGTACGCAACGTTCACAAACCAATACGATACGGTGTCTAAAGCGTCCAAGTCGATAAAGGTCGTCGCAAGATAAAGCAACACCGCCGTGATGAACAAGCCACGGTTCAAGGAAAAAATCATGCGGTTGATTCCGATAAACGTTTTCATACAAACACCTCAAGTCTATTATACACTATTCTGCTTGATAGGAAAAAGGAGACGCAGGTCTCTTATTTTCGTAAGTTGTGGAAAATGCCGGGAAAAACGAAGAACCCCGCATACGCCACCAAGAAGTAACGGACAAACTCCAAAATATTGTACGCCCAAGTGCCTTCTTCCGCACCCAATATTCCAAACAGCAAGCCTAGCAGAATCAACGTTAACGCTACGAAAGGTAGGCCGACGCCGACTCGCAGCGCCTTGGTTTTCCATGGCACATCCACGGAGAAGTTGACGTATCTCTTTTCCGAAGAGACCGCCACAATGATTCCGATCAACAACCCGTAAGCGCGATAGAAATCGCGCCCTTCAAACATAAAAAGGCCAACCAAAAACAAAAAGGCCAACACCGAATAATACCGATGCAACGATTCTTTGTCGTTCTCGAAACGTCGGAAAAAGTACGTATGCACCAAAGCAACCGCAAGTCCAAGCGCTCCGCCGACAAGGACGTCACTTAAGTAATGAACCCCAAGATACAGTCGGCTAAACATCATCGCCACGGTCAGCAACGTTGCAATCAAAAAGTATTTCCATCGCTTGAAAAACGCCGCGATGGAATAAAAAAGCGTGCTCGAACCCTGGACATGCCCGCTTGGAAACGCCGTACCGGTGGCCGTATCCGGTCGAAGGTTTTCCACACGGTCCGGATACTCCTCGAAGGGACGAGGCGCCGCCACGATATCCTTCAAGGCGTTGTTCAAAGTTAAGCCCAACCCCAGCGATATCGCCAGAAACTCTCCGAGTTTCTTATGGAATGCCCAATATATAGTCGCAAGCACCACAATGTAAAAGTACTCTTCACCTAGCAAGCTAATTGCGTTAAAAAACAAATCCGTAAAAGCGCTTCGAAAACCTTGCAGCCATTCAATCAATTCAATGCTAAAACTTTTCATGCTATCGCCGTCCTTTGCCTATATTGTACGCAAAATCGTCACGTTTGACAACGGGGCGTTGAAAATCGTCATCAAAGGATGGTATTTTCTCATAAAGTCGAATATAATAAAATCATCTTGTAAAGAAAGGAGCCCTCTTTTGAAGGACATAGTCAAATTTTTCGACGATTTGCCGTATATCGTGAAAATCATTCTTGCATTGCCCTTCATCGACGGTATCGCTTGGGGTATTTACCGCATTGCCAAAGGGAGAATTCTGCTTGGCATCATTTGGATCCTCGTTGGCTGGGCCATTTTTTGGATCATCGACCTCGTTTCGCTTCTACTTTACAAAGACGTCAAAATACTCGTTTAAAGAGGGATTGTCTCCCTCTTTTTTATAGTCTTTTGGCCATGAGAATGTCCGGTTTGTTGGGGCCGTTGGCGTCAGGAATCACACCGACAACCTTATACCCGCACTTTTGATAAAAAGCAAAAGGATGATTCTTGTAGTTTTCAACACATGCAAGTTTTGCGTAAGTATTTTCATACAAATCACCATCGCTTAAACTCGTCGCATAATTTTCATCGTCTGTGCCAAGATATACGGTCAACACTCCTTTTGTGCGCAAATCCTTTTCCAACACCCGCAAGAGCTTTCTCCCTACTCCTTTTCTCCGCCATTCTTTGCAAACAATCAAAGGGTGCAGTTCAAACGCGGTCGGATAACTGGTGTCAAGCGCCCCCACAAAGCCTATGATGGTTTCTTCTTTTACGGCGTATAGCAGGTTGTTCCCTCGAATAAGGGACTTGATTTCATCTTCCGACTCTTGCGGTGTATAGTGCTCCGCAAATGTTTCGGCAAGCATCTTCGCGCATTCTTTCGCGTCTTCATCAAACTCCCGCAACAACTTAATGTCCATGTTTCCCACCAATACCGTAAAAGAAGATATGCAACAAATCCTTCAGTCGGCTTTTGTCATGCCGTATATCTTCACTCGCCAAGGATTTGAACATTCCCAAGTAAACCATGATGGACTCTTCTTCAACGGCGGTGGAGACTTCGCCTTCTTTGCGCCCTTCACGAACCATGTGCTGAAAGCCGATCAGCAAGCGGTTTTCCGTATACCAGGAGACAAGCTTTTTTAGCGCTTTGTCTTTAGGATTGTAAAACGATTGCAACAAGTCTTCGCTCAAAGAATCAACCAGCTCGACCTCATAGCGAAGCAGCGCTTTCGTCTTGTCTTTAAATGTCAAAGAAGAATCGTAGACAATGTCCTCAAAACGCCGTGTATAATCTTCCAACAGTTTTTTGACGACTTCGTAGACCACTCGTTCCTTGGAGCCGAAATAGTTGTAAATCGTCACCGGGGACACACTTGCCTCTTTCGCGATGTCTTTCATCGTCGAACCCCGTATGCCCTCGCGCAAAAACAATTGCTCGGAGGCAGCAAGTATGTCCCGGCGCTTTTTTAAAGAGCGTTTTTGGTATCCGTCCATAGAGTCCCCCTCCTTCTTCCCTTATTATAATCCCATCCACGTTGGAGCACAAATGTTTTAAATAAAGATTGACGATAGACGCATTCCTACTTATGATTAATGGTGTGTACTCACCACCGAAGAAAGCGGGGATGAACATGATTGAAGTTCAAAACATCACCAAATCCTATGGCCCAAGAAAAGGCGTTTTCAACTTAACGTTTTCGGTTCGCGAAGGCGAAGTCTTTGGGTTTTTAGGACCCAATGGTGCCGGGAAAACCACCACCATCCGGCAACTTTTAGGCTTCATCCACCCTGAAGAAGGGGCGGCGACCATCAATGGCATGAAGGTGTTTGAAGACGCTCCCGCCATTCAGCGTGATGTTGGCTACATCGCCGG
>PUOX01000009.1 GCA_003552925.1 Mollicutes bacterium
GCACCAATGCGTGCAGTCAGACGATGGTACGAGACGATCGATACAGCGATCACGACGCTTTCAGCGGGTAGCAGTGGTGAGGAACTCGTCGATGCAGCCGATGCAGTGGCAGCTCTGGACGGACTGGTGGTTGATGTCGGCTACGACCCTGCTGAATTACGCTCACGCCTCGAGCGGTTGTCCGTCGCTGTCGGAGACCGGACACTCGAGGCCGTCGACAAGATCGGCCTGGTTCCGGATGACCGTGAGCGACTCGATCGGCGGGTAGAGCAGTTGATCGAACAGCGTGACCTGGATATTACGGTGACTGATTCGGGGGCGATCATCCGATGACAGGAGATGCGATGACAACAGAGACGGTTTCGCCGTATCGTGAGTTCAAACAGAAGATTCGGGATTTCGCTCGAGGGCAACACGGGATCAGGAACCCGTTCGTTATTGCTGCGATCGACCCAGCGATCGAACACCAGATTACGGATCGATTGGAGTCGTGGGCGGCTGGTGAGGGTGACGCCCCATCGATTCCGGATGACGTAACCGTTCAACCGATCCGCCTCGATGAACTCCTCCCGAAAACTGACGTGTACAAACTCTTGGTCGATCTTGGAGAACCGCTGTCGAACCACGACGACGAGACGTCTGCTGGCCGGCGCATCGAAGAAACGATGCAAGATCGACTCGCCGAAGAACTCGTCCAGGTCATGATCAAAGAAGAGATCGAGCAAGACGATCTCGAGACACAGACACACGTCGTGCTTCTGTGTAACCTCGGAAGCTTGTACCCGTTCACACGGGCGTCGGAGTTACTCGACGAACTCGATCGGCGAAACGTCAAATGCACGATTGGGATCCCGTTCCCCGGCGACGTCGTCGGCGGGAAGCTGAACTTCTTCGGCGGCGATTCGCGCCACTACTATCCAGCACACCAGATCGATAGCCGAATTCTGAAAGACCACCTCCAACAATGACGATTGGCGACCTCTTCCAAAGCGACCCGACACGACCACTCGAAGAAGTACAGAAAGTCAACGCACGAGAACGGGCTGAAACAGACGTCAGAGAGTTCTACGAGACAGACAGCGCACAAGAGGTACTGACTGAACTCGGTGAGGTCATTGCGACTCATCCCGGTGAGGACGCACGCTTCCTGTATCTCCACGCCACGTTCGGTTCGGGGAAGACACATCTCCTGAAACTGATCGGGCTCGTCTCCGATAGAGAGTCGGACCTCGCCCATCTCGGTGACAAACTCGCCGGGCAGTGGCCAGGGTTCGACAATCTCCAGCGGGCAATCGATGATTCCCATGTCGATCGGCTCAAGCCGGTGTTTCTCAATCTCCTCGACCGTGACGCGTCGAAGGAGCCCCCACTGCCGTTTCTTGTCTATGAGGCGATCGGGCGCGAACTTGGCTACCCGACGGATCCAAACTGGCTGCTCGAGTGGTCTTGGACGCTCGATATGGAGTATGATGGCGTCTGGGATGCACTTTTGACGTTCGAATACGATGGCCGAACGTTCGAGGACGTCGTCGACGAGCGGGCGTCGCTTCGGAGCTGGCTGTATGAAGCGCTCCCCGCAATGGAAGAGACGTCCGGCACTGCTCTCGAGACACGAGACGGCGTGAAGGCGTTGATCGAGGCAGCCGAAGACGAGGTCGATCCGGAATCGTTCGATGCGACCGATCTCGTCACGCGTGTCGAGGAAGCGACTGCCGAGCTAAACGATGGAGGACGCCGAACTGAACTACTCCTGGGTCTCGACGAGGTTGCACTCTTCGTCGGCGATAGTCGCCATCGGTATCGAGAGTTCGAAGAGACGATGGAAGCCCTCCAGAACGGGCCAAATCCCGTCGTCGTCACGACTGGACAGTATTCACTGCCCGATACCCGCGAAAAGCTCATCGGCGAACCGACCGAGACTCACTGGACACACCAGCAAGTGCCACTCGAGGGCGCTGACACGGAAATCATCGTCAGAAAACGGTGGCTACAGAAAGATCCACAGGCGAGCGATCGGGTCGAGTCGTTACTGTCGTCAGTGCCTGACCTCACACTCGAAACGTATTCCTCGGTGACCAGTGCTGATCCGGACTCTGTCGAATCCTACCCGTTCCGTGAGTATGACTTGACGTTGCTGCGGGCGGTGATGCAGGAACTCATCACGCAGGGACGGGCGACCGACCGTGACTACATTCAGGGCCGGGCATTGCTCGTACTCGTTCGATCGCTGTTTACCAAGTTCGGATGGGCAACAGCTGAGGAAGGGCGGCTCGTCACGTGGGATACGCTATTTGACCTGCTGGTCGAGGAAACGACCTACGTTCCGCTGTGGGTCCAGGAAATGGTCGAGAACACGCTGATCCCGACGTTCGGTGGCGACGAAAAGGCGTGGGAAGTCCGTGTCTCGAAGGCACTTTACTTGGTCAATCAGACGCCATCAGTTCCGGCGACTCCGGAGAACCTGGGGCGGCTGATGATACGCGACGTCACGGCATCCCTCGATGAGGTAATTGATGAGACTGCCGCTGCTCTGGAAACCCTCGTCGATAAGCAAAAGGTCCTCACCGAGACCAACGATCAGGGTGACGAAGTGTACACGCTGGTCTCAGAGGAACAAGAGAGTATCCTGAGTCGGGCACAGACGAAAGCCGAGCAGGTTTCCCCACACCAGCTATCGGCGTGGTTAGAGACTCGTCTGCGGGACAGTGATCGCTTTTTCAGAAGCGACGGAACCCGTCATGAGGTCGATATCGGTGACGAACGTCTCGTCCCACTTCGATATGAGTACTCGATCCTCGATACCGTCGATCGGGCCCCCTCACCCGAATACGATGCACTCCGGGTACGCATCCTCGCTGATGATCCCGATACAGTCGCTGATCAAGTCGAGACGTGGCAAGAGGTAAACGCCACTCGAGACGGCGCTGAACACGTCCTGATTACGATCGACGTACCCGAGCAGATGCTCGATCGAATCCGGAACATCATCGGGATGGGCCAGGTGCTCGAGGAAGAGACCGGAACGCACGAAGAACTCGAGCGAGAACACCGAACCGACAAACGCCGCCTCGAGGTGTCGGTGAATACGGCACTCGAGGAAGCATCGGTGTACACAGTTCAAGAGAACCGAGGGACACGGCCGAGCGTTCTCGAGGACGTGATCGAAGATCAGGTCCAGTCCGTGTTTGGCTCCACACGGAGGGCGCTCTCGCGGCCGTTCGTCGAGGTCGACGACGCGAAGGCGATGGCGACGTTCTTCCGCGGAAGTGGTGACTGGCCACTCTCGGACGTCGATGGAGTGATGCTCGGTGTTGATACGGCGACGGCGACCATCGCCGACAGTGGCTGGTGTCGTGAGTTCATCGACCAGTATGAGTCTCACAGGGCAGTAGACGTCGAGACGTTACTCCAGCAGACCCGTACTGCGAACGGCGACTATCGCGGAACGCCACAGGAGTCCATCGCGGCACTGTTGATCACGCTCGCGACGTCGAACGAAACGGTCGCACTCAAACAGGATACCGAATACGTAACCGATCCCGCCGCCATCGGTCGGCAAGTTCGCACAAAAGGTGGGCTGACCTCGTTGCAGGTCCGCTTCGGCGTCGAGGTGCTCGACCCGAAGGCAGTTCGACAGCTCTCCGAAGTCGTCCTCGACGGTGAGGTAGACGGCGAGGGTCCTGACGAGTGGCTCGACGAACTCGGAACCTGGGTCAACGAGAACAGCGTGACGGTCAAACGGACGCTTAAACGCGTCACGAAGGAGTTCGACGTCACACTCGAGGCTTTCGAGGAGACGATTTCCCCTGCCTTCGCTGGAAACACCCTCTCTACATCGGATCTGGGAGGGGACACGGATCTCGATCGCGTCCTCGAGGACGCACGGACGTTCGCCACTGCACGTGAGCTCTTCGAGGCGGGGACGGATGGGACGTCGCTCTGGGATCGCTTCACCGACGATCTGGAGACGATGTCCGAACTGCACCCCAACGCATCGATCACCACTAGTATGCAGGCGACGGCGACCAGTGAGTCAGTTCCGAGCGTCGCGACCGTGGAGTCCCGCCTCGAGGACGCTCGAGCGTATCGTGTCGACGAACTCTCCGCACTGTATCGGCACGTCACGGGGGAGACGATCGACGCTGCTCCCGACGCCATCCTCTCGGAACTCTCCGACTGGCTACGGGCAAACGAGGAACCCGTTCGTGGGATCCTCGAGGACGCGACGACCGAGTTCGAGGATATCGTCGTCGACGATCTGCAGGCGGTGTTCGATACCGCGTGGTCTGGTGATGACGTGACCGAGCGGGAGGTCGTCACCTCGAGGGCGATCCAGCAAGCGACGACCTACGAGCGTGTCCGCGAGCTATTCGACGATGGTTCGGGCCCCTGGGTGAAGCTACAGGCAGCCGGCGAGCGGCTCCGCGAGGAACATCCGGAGTCGCCCACGACGGATACCGTTTCCCGGGCACTCGAGGCCTCACGCCCACCGACGGAACGGCGGGTTCGACAGCTCCTCAAGCAAGCTGACGATCCGAAGCCACCGAGTGCTGACGACGACAGCTGGGCTGAACTCGAGCGTGTCGGTGACGAGCTGCGTCAAGAGCTTCCGAACGGTGCTATTACTGACCGAGTGACAGCGGTTATCGACAGTGATGACCGGCCGGCTGAAGCGGAGGTGACGGAGGTCCTCGAAGAGGCGACGACGGTGCTAGACCGAGTTAGCGATGTGAGAGAAACGCTGGATCAACTCGAGGATGGTGATATCGTCTTAATCGAAACGACAGAACGTGATGACTGAGTTGGTAGTGACCGCTTCGCTGGCCGCGGATTAGGGACTATGACGAAGTCACGGATCACTGCGACGGTAGTATTCGACTGATAGGGAATTCACTCAGAGAACACACGGTCAGAGGTATGATAAAACAGATCGTAGTTCCTGAAGATAGCTCAAGAGCTCCGGTTGTAGTACTATAGTAGCCATTGAAAGTCAGTGCGCACCCGATCGCATGGCGACTGTGCGATCGATGTGCAAACAGTTTCAGTTGTTAATATAATCACATGATTCGATCTGCTTGCTAAATATAGCGGATCTATTGGCCCCGGAATAAGTAGCTACTTTCTCTTTTGGAGTCGGCCAGTGAGGTCAAGCCTGACGAATGCCTCGGTAACGGCGCTTTCGTCCTCTAAAGTCTCCATCGTTTTGATGTGGTTCGGATGGAAGCCGCCCTTCTTATTCAAGAACGCCTGATGAACATCGTCGAACTCCTGCCTGAATTCCTTACGTTCCATCACAGCCCATTCATCAAAGCGGACTGTCTTGAATTTCTTTAGATCTTCATTACCAGGACCAACCCGGATCTTGTCGTAGTAGATACAATCAGGAGTCACACGTCCGATTGCGACATCGTTGAAGTTTTCAGTGTAGACTACGCCGTATCCGCCATACGCGTCCAGTCGTCGCATCAGTTCGAACGCTCGCTCTGCCTTTTTCTGGCTATTTGACTCGACCGTCGTCAAATCCCAGGTCCACCCCGTGCCGTAGTCAATAGCAGCGATACCATTGACCGTCAACTTTGTCCGTTGGTCATCCGCGACTGCAGGTTCGTTTTGACATTCAAAGACAACCCCTCGATCAGTGCCTACTTGATCTCTTGACATACAATAGAACCAATTTCATTACTATCATATCATACTTTTGTTCTAATGGTTTGATTGTTTCAGTATCCAACTGTACCGAACAAGCTGAATCTTTGATTGTTTCAGTATGTACTGGAGGATGGTACGCGCTGTCTGTTCAGCAAGACTCCTAAAAACTATCATTGAACGGCACTTTCACCAGAGCAGTTCAAAAGTGAAAAGAGGCCATGATAGCCTCCGCTGCCGTCCAATGCAGTCGATCTGTCAAACGTTATTTGCTACTGCAATCTCTCGAATCCTCTCACAGAGATTGTCTAGCTGTGAAACGTCGGACATCGCTTCCATCGCACTATCGAACGGAACGTCTAGTTCGTAACTATAGTAGTTCCCGCGCGAACCGTTGCGGTTCTCATACGCTGTGAGAATTCCGAGCATTCGCAGATCGGTGAGGTGGCTGTGCACTGATCGCTGCGTGAGCGAGTCTGTTTCCGTCAACTCGCACAACTTCTTATACTCGGTGTAGAGCGCTCGAGTGCGACACGGTGTCTCCTCTTTCGCCGTCTTCGAGACGACTGCGAGCAAGGCGAGCTCTCCATGGGCAGTCAGTTCCCGCATCCCCTCCTCGACACGCTCTTGTTCGAACCTCGAGCGGGCCTCCTCGACGTGATCCTGTGTGATCGCGTCTTCATCACGGTTTTCGGCGATCTCACCGGCCAACCGGAGCAGATCGAGTGCCTGCCGTGCACTGCCACTGTCCCGGGCTGCGAGTGCGGCACAGAAACTCAGTACGCCCTGGTCGATCGCATCATCTGCGATCGCGATCGTTGCTCGAGATGCGAGGATGTTCTCCAACTCCGGAGCCTCGTATGGCGGAAACTGCAACTCCCGTTCACAGAGGGTGTCCTGGACTCGAGGATCCAGTTGCTTTCGGAAGGTGAAGTCGTTGCTAATGCCGATAAGACCGACTTTCGTTTCCTCGAGGTTGCCGTTTGCCTGTGCTCGAGGGAGTTCATACAGCAGCTCGTCGCGATCGCCGATCGAGTCAATCTCGTCTAGGACGACCAAGACGGTTCCACCGATCGCCTCGAGTTCCTCGTAGAGTTTGTTGAAGACCGTCTGTTGTGGGTATCCGGTCGAACTGATCTCGCCACCGGACGGACGGAGTTCGTTTACGAGCTTGACGGCGACCTGGTACGAGGAGTTGAGCGTCTTGCAGTTGATAGAGATCACAGAGAGATCGACGTCGTCGTACTGTGCGACGTCTGTCTGGAGTTGCTCGAGGAGATAATCAGTCACAGCGGTCTTCCCGACGCCCGTGTTCCCGTAGAGAAAGATGTTGTTCGGCTCCCAGCCATCGACGATTGGCTGGAGTGCATCCATGTACTGATTGATCTCGTCGTCACGTTCTTCGATCCGGTCAGGTTGATAAGACTCACCCAGTGCATCCTTGTTTCGGAAAATCCGTTGTTTCCGTTCGAATCGACGCATACCTTGCATTCTCAAGCACACTATAAGAAACCACTTCTTCAAGTGTTTCAAGTGAGGCTACAGACACACACCACTGGTTCAAGTGAAACACTGAAATCGAGAGAGTTGAGTTGAGTAACACCCCACAGTTTCAACTAAAGCGCTGACAGGTCTATTCTCTGTTGGTGCGAGTTCCTAATCGGAATACGGCATTTTGGGACATCTAACGCGTGATCTACGATGGTAGCGTAAGATCGGATCCGTTTCGACGCTCTTCGAGCTTCACTCGAAATAGTGGTCTCCCCCGCTTTGTCATCCTCCCTGGTCACAGACGGAGAGCTTCACATGAAACGGTGGTGTGTCTCTGTCCACAGTGTTTTCTAACCCACCATATCAACAGAGGTGATATTCTTGAGGGTATATCGCTAACTTAACCCAAGACCATTGAGTTAGGTCTTAAGACGTATCGTGATTCA
>PUOX01000061.1 GCA_003552925.1 Mollicutes bacterium
GGCTCCGTTAAGGTCTAATGGCGTTCCGGGAGGGATTCGAACCCCCGACCGATGGCTTAGAAGGCCATTGCTCTGTCCCCTGAGCTACCGGAACAATTTGAAACGCCGAGAGTATTATATAACAGCGTGCTGAAAAAGTAAAGCGTGCGCCATACTCTATCACAAATGAACACCGCACCCCTTTTGGTCTATAAGGGGTGCGGTCGTTCAGGAGTAGAATGATGGTTTCGTTACATGCACTTTGGCATGGGATTACTTGTTGAGTTTTTCTTTGATGTCCTGGTCAGGACGGAAATAGATGTAAAGACCGTATGCGATGGTGAGCAATGTACCGATGATGAGCGTCAAGTAGTAAATGAGGCTTCCTTCGGTGAAAAGCAGGATGATGGCGCCAAGGATGAAAATCTCGCCCAAGAGGGCGCTAATCCACATGCCGGCTTTGCCTCCGGGAACCTTGTAGGGACGCTCGGTGTCTTTATCCGTAAAGCGCAGTTTGACATACGCCGGGAAGAGCCACAAATACGGCAGCAAGAACACCACGAAGCTGAAGGAAAGCACAGTCCAGAACACATCGGTCGCTTCTTCGCCGAGGCCGAAGTTGAACACTAGCAATAACGTCGCAAGCACGCCCATGGTGATGTAGGAATAGTCGTAGGTGTCAAAGCGCTTATGCTTGTGGGCGAGCAGTTTCGATTGCTTGTCAAGGTCGGCCGCGCCCAAGACTTCCGTGCCGCCAAGGGCCCATGAGATCATGTTCGACATCAGCGTGAAAAGCGCGAACGCCATGAGGACCTTGAAGATGCCCGGTCCGGCGGAGCCGAAGACGGTGGTGAGTTCTTGCAGGGAATAGAAGAAACCATCTAGAGGGTCGACATCGGCCGCAGGAAGCGCGGAGAGGATGCCGAACGTGCCGAATACATAAACAAACGTGATCATAACGCCGGCCATGATGGTCATCTTCGGAATGTTTTTCGAAGGGTCTTTGATTTTGCTAGCGATGGAGCTGATCAACTCAAAACCCAAGAGGTTGTAAACGATCGCCGGTGCGAACACCAAGGTTTCGCTCCATTCCGGGCGGAACGCGGAGAGGGAAAAATCGTTGGCGAATCCGTTTTGGACGCCATAGACGATCCCGAGAATCCCGAAAATGACGAGGATCGCAACCTTGACGACCGCGGCGATGCTAGTGACTAAGACGCTTAGGTGCACGCCGCGGATGCCGATGAACACGACAACCCAGCAAAGCGCAATCGCCAGTGCGGCGCCCCAAAACACGGGCATGTTGGGGAAGTAGGCAAGTTGGAACCACCAAGAAAGCGCCACGAACACGGCGGGCATCCAAAACGCTACGTTGACCCAGTAAAACCATCCGACCATGGTGCCGTTTAAGCGTCCGAAAGCACGCTTGACCCAGTCGAAGATGCCGCCGTCTTCACGGTAGGTAGAGCCGAGTTCGGCGGTGATGAGCCCATAAGGGATGAAGAATAAAACTGCGGTAAGAAGCCAAATCGTAATCGAGCTGACGCCGATGGTGGCCGGGGCTACGAACGTGTCCAAGACGACAATTCCGCAGACGGTGAAGAGCACCATCTTGAATAGACTTACTTTTTTGTGCTTGATTTTCGCTTCTACATTGTCCATAATAATCTCCTTTTTATTTTTTGCCTAACGGCTGTTGTTGGGTGATGCAGTGGATGTTCCCGCCGCCTAAAATAATTTCGCGGGCGTAGACGCCGACGACATCGCGGTCGGGGAACACCTTTTGGAGCACTTCTTTCGCTTTTTGATCGTATGTTTCATCGCCGAACGTAGGGTAAATCACGGCGTCGTTGCAAATGTAATAATTGGCGTAAGAGGCCGCTTGGCGGTCGCCTTCTTCTCTTGGCAGGGTGCCTTCGACCGCATCGACGCCTTTGCTTTCCTCTTCGGTGATTTCCACTGTCGAAGGAATGTGGAGCTTGTGGATCTCAAGCTTGCGCCCTTTGGCGTCGGTGGTGTTTGCAAGCACTTCATACGCCGCTTTGGAAAGCGGGTATTGCGGGTCGTTTTCATCGTCGGTCCAGGCCAGGGTCACCACACCGGGCGCGGCGTAATGGACGATGTTGTCGACGTGTTCGTTGGTTTCGTCGAGATAGATGCCGTTTTTGAGCCAGATGATCTTTTCGACGCCGAGATAGTCCCTAAGCATCTCCTCTATGGCTTCTTTCGACATGTGCGGGTTGCGCCCTTCGCTCAACAGGCAGGCTTCGGTGACGATCAACGTGCCTTCGCCGTCGGTGTGGATGCTTCCGCCTTCTAAGACGAAGCCTTCGGTGCGGTAGGAATCAATCTCTTCGATCTCGCACATCTTTTGCGCCACTTTGTCGTCTTGGTCCCAGGGGAAATACAGTCCGTCGACCAAGCCGCCCCAGGCGTTGAACTCCCAGTCCACGCCGCGAACGCCGCCGTTGTCGTTCACCACGAAGGTCGCGCCGGTGTCGCGCATCCAGGCGTCGTCGTTGCTCATCTCGACCACACGGACGTCGTCGGGCAAAAGATGGCGAGCGTTTTCATATTGCGCCGCCGAGACGACGACGGTGACTTTTTCGTAGTGGCTGATGGCTTGGGCCACTTCCACAAACGCCTTTTGCGCGGGTTTCGCGCCCAATCGCCAATTGTCGGTCCGCTCCGGCCAAACCATCCAGGTTTGCTTGTGGGGCTCGAATTCACCGGGCATGCGGTAGCCGTCATGCTTCGGTTTCGTGTTCAAACGTTTCGCCATGGTTTCTCTCCTCTCTTAAAGCTTTTTCAAAAAGCTTTTCGCTTTGTTGTCAAAATGGTCCAAAGTTTCTCTGTCCGGTTCTTTGATGTATTTGTGGGTGAAATACACAAGAATCGCCATTTGCGCCGTCAGGCGGTTTTCCGCCTCGTCAAACGCCACACTGTAAGGCCCTTCCAACGCTTCCCGCGTCACTTCTTCTTGGTCGTTCGCCGGCAGGCAGTGCAGCAAAAGCGCACCCGGCTTCGCCTTTTTCATGAGTTCGTCGGTGATGACGTAATCCGGCATGAACGCGGCCAAACGTTCGTCTTTCTCTTCGAGTTGGGTCGTCCAATAGAAGCTGTCGCCATAAACGACGTCGCATTCTTTCACTTGTTCGACGTCGTCGGTGATTTCATAAGACCCGCCGGTCTCTTCGCAAATTTCATCGGCGATGTCGAGCCATTCTTGTTCCATATGGTATTTTTGGGGGCCGATTTGCTTGAACTTCATACCATATTTCGTGCACGTCAACAGCAGCGAACGGCAAACATCCGTCGCATCGCCCATGAAGGCGAGCGTCAAATCCTGCAAGTTTTTCCCGGCAGGCATGTGTTCTTTGATGGTGTAGAGGTCCGCAAGCATCTGCGTCGGATGATAGCGTGTATCGAGCCCGTTGATGACGGGAACCGTTGCGTGTTTTGTCAGTTCGTCGATGGTTTCGGGGTTGTTGGTGCGGGCCATGATGATGTCCGTCATGCGCGAGAGCACGCGGGCGGTGTCTTCGATCGATTCTTTCGCGCCGAGATGGATGTCGCGCGGGCTTAAAAACTGCGCATGGCCGCCGAGCAAGGTGGCCGCGGCTTCAAAAGAAACGCGCGTGCGCGTCGACCCCGCCTCAAAAATCATGGCGACGGTCTTGTTTTTGAAAAGCTGCGGAACCGCGTTTTCCCTTCTTGCGTCTTTCAAGATGTCCATCAGTTCGAACATCTCGTCGGTTTCTTCTTTGGTGAAGTCTTTCATCGAGACCATATGTTTCAAATCTTTTTTCTTTAATTCTGTCGCGCTTGAACTTGGCTGTTTCATAATGTCCTCCTCAGTTTTCGATGATGGTGCCCGTATTTTGTCGCAAAGCGTCGACCGCGTTTTCCAAAGAGGCGATAATGCCCTTGCGATTTTTTTCGCCTTCGACGAAGCGCAGCGCCGCTTCGACTTTCGGAAGCATGCTGCCTTTGGCGAAATGCCCTTCGTCGATCAAGGCTTTCAGTTCGGATACGCGGATGTCTTTCAAGTCGGTTTGTTGCGGCGTGTTGAAATGCAAGGATACATAATCGACGGCGGTCAAAATGCAAAGCACGTCGGCGTTTAGGATATCGGCGATTTTGCTCGAGGCGAAGTCCTTGTCGATGACGGCGGGAACGCCCGTGTAGCCTTCCTCTTTGTCAACGACCGGAATGCCGCCTCCGCCGCCGGCGATGATCACATGGCCGGCGTCGACCATCTCTTTGATGGCTTCTTTTTCGACGATGTCTTGAGGTTTCGGACTCGCCACCACGCGTCGATAGCCGCGGCCGCTGTCTTCCACAAAGGTATGACCTTTTCGCTTGGCCAAATAGTCGGCCGTCGCTTGATCCATGAACGAGCCAATCGGCTTGGTGGGGTTTTCAAACGCCGGGTCTTCTTTGTCGACCACGACTTGCGTGACGATCGAAACGACCGTGCGCTTGATTCCTCTTAAACGGAACTCGTTTTGCATCGCGTTTTGCAGATGAAAGCCGATGTACCCCTGGCTCATCGCACCGCATTCGGGAAACGGCATGTTTTCTTGTTCCATTGCGCTATGAATCATACCCACCTGCGGTCCGTTTCCGTGAGAAATCAGCACTTCATGGCCTTCTTCGACCACATCGGCGATGGCGCTCGCCGTTTTTTTAACCAGTTCTCTTTGTTCTTCTGCGTTACTGCCGAGCGCGTTTCCGCCCAGCGCAATCACTACTCTCATAGAACCTCCTTGAAACTTTTTTGCGCGCGCTGATTTTATTATAGCAAAGCCGTTTCAAGATAAGTAAATATCATTTAAACGTTGCTGTTGGTGTTGCAAAAAGCAACTTCTTTTAAAGCAAATTGTTGATTTTGCAAAGTACATATCGCCTCTTTAGAACGAAGTTGTGTTACAATTATAAAGGGATGCACGCGGAGAGGAAAATGCTTATGCACAGTATTCCAACCGAACTGGTGAACCTTTGGGACATCGCTTGTCCGAATTGTCAGTCCGAGCTCTTAAACAAGAACGGCAAGTACAAAAACCGTCAACGATTCCTTTGCCTTGAATGCGGCAAAACGTTCACTTCCTACTCGAAATCCTTGCTCAACGCCTCAAAGATTAAGCGCAACCAATGGAACGACGTCGTCGCCATGATTTTAAAAGGATACTCCCTCAAGGAAATCGAAGAAGTTTCGGACATATCCTACGTTTCTTTGAGCAAAATCCGGCTCAAAATCTTGCAAGTCTTCGACACGCTGAACAGTTTTCATATACTTCTCAACCAGAACAAGGCGAAAAACGTCTATCTTCAACCCTTCCAGAAAAACCGCCACATCCTCACCCTGCAAGACAAGAAAGGGCGTTGCTTCAGCCGATGTTACGACGAGAGCGAACTCGACAAACTCAAAAAACGTGCAACCGAATTGAACCTTCGTTTCGTCGAAGACGCAGACATCGACGACATGGACATCACCAATTACCACGACAGCCTCTTGCACCATCTTTCAATGTTCCGGGGCATCAAGCACAAATACATCAACTATTACATCACCTTCCACGCCGTCCGCTATTACCTTTCCATCACCGAAGCGTTGAACTACTTAACCACCCACATGGCGGTATGCTTGAGCAGTTCGCACTTGGAAAAAATCAAAAAACAGGCCGTCAGCGCCGCATAAGACTTTCAAAAAGGCATCGCCCTCATCAGGCGATGCCTTTTTTCATCAATCGTACAGTCTTTCAAGAGGTGTCGCTTGGTCTTTGTGGCGCGTCAAATGACTGACCAATAGCAAGACCACAAGGTTCGTAAGCGCGGGCACAAGCGTGAAAAACTCCCAAGGTTCGGGCACCACGGTTCGTTGGGCGATGGCGCCGATCAAGTTGACCAAGAACCCGACGCTCATCCCCGCCATCACGCCGTAAGAGTTGACACGTTTGGATTTGAGCGCAAAGATGAACGGGAAAAACAAGATGCCAAACAGCAACGTGAACGCAAACACCGTCAAATCGTAAAGATTGTCGCTGATTAGGCCGATCAGGACGGCAAGCACGCCCACGAGCACGACGCTAAGCCGCGTCGCAAGGACGAGTTTGCGGTCGGTAATCTTTTTCGAAAGCGGTTTGTAGATGTCGTTCGAAACGATAACCGCCGTCGCAAACAAAGACGTCGAAGCGCTCGATAAGACGGCCGCGGTCAAACTTCCCGCAAAGATGCCGAGTGTCACCGGACCAAACAGCTTTTGCGCCATCAACGGCACTAATAGTTCGCTGTCTTCGTTGATGCTGCTCACAAAGGAATCGGAAATCGCGCCGGTTTCCATCATGGTGATGGCAATAAGCGCCAAAATGATGGGAATGAACCCGACCGTCCAATACATCAGACCCGCCGTGACCATGCCGCGTTGCGCGGTCTTCTCATCCTTCGCCACAAACGCGCGTTGCGCTATGTCCGGCGAAGGGATGTTGCCAAGGGCCATGCCGACCCACATGGCAATGTAGGCGAGCCAGGAGACCTGGTTGGTGTCGTTGGGCACGAAGCTCCAATACGAATCCGGCGTGTGTTCGCCGATCACCGAGAATCCGCCGACAAAGCGGACGCCGACAAAAATCAGCATCGCAAGACCCACTAGAATAATCACCATCTGGATGGTGTCCGTCCACACGACGGCCAAAATACCGCCCAAGAACGTATACGTCACGACAATGCCCGTCGCCACCAAAAAGGCCAGCGTGAAATTCACATCGAAAAGCACGTTGGCGATTTTGCCCATCGCCAGAAGCTGCACCGCTGTCCATATCAAGTACGTGGGCACCATGAACGCACTCGCGGCGTAGGAAACATTTTTCGAAAACCTTTTTTTGTAGAGTTCTCCGATGGAGTTCAGTTTCAACCTTCTCAAGGTTTTCACAAAGAACACACCGACAAGGATCAACGCAAGACCGGCGGCGAAGGGGTCTTCAATGACGCCCATGACGCCATCGTGGAACGCCGAACCGCTTGCGCCAAGAACAGTCCCCGCGCCCCAAAAGGTCGCAAAGAGCGTACCGACAATCAAAATGAACCCCGAGTTCCGGTTGCCGACAAGCTGTCCTTCGCTGTCTTTCGTGCGACGACTGGCAATGGCGCCAACCACAATCATACCAAGCATGAAAAGCATTACGATGATTAAGGGAAGGTTCGAATCCATGTTTACACTCCTCAAAAGTAATCTTCGTTGCTTGATGGTCCCTTTCCCCTACTGGACATCCCTCACAAAAATGATTATAGCACCTAGTAAAAAGCAAACCATACGCTCATTTAAACCTATTTGTGGGTTGTTGGTGCGCCCCGTTCAACAAGGCCGAAGAACCATTGCCCGAACCTAATACTCCTCACACCAAAAAAGCTTCCCAAACAATTGTGCTTGGGAAGCTTCACAAACATGTTTACGATACGTCACATCCATAGACTTAAGCAACCAAACTATATGGCATGAACCGTCTTTTGCAACACC
>PUOX01000003.1 GCA_003552925.1 Mollicutes bacterium
CTGCAGATCAATTATCTCGATTGGACGTTTCAGGACGCAAAAAGGCAATACGAAATCGTCAAGGACTACGGCGTTCCCTGCATCGTCATGGAACCCGTCCGCGGCGGCACGCTCGCGACGTTGAGCGAGGACGCTAGAAACATTTTCAAAAAAGCGAAGCCCGAAGCGAGCGTCGCCTCTTGGGCGATTCGTTACGCGGCGAGCCTTGAGAATGTCATGGTCGTCTTAAGCGGCATGTCGAACATGGAACAAACCCGCGACAACATCGGGACGTTGAGCGATTTTTCGCCTATCGACGACCACGAACAAGCCGTTATCGACCGTGCGCTGGAAGCGTTCTTGGAAAAACGCACCATTCCCTGCACCAAATGCGGTTATTGCATGCCCTGCCCCGAAGGGGTGGACATCCCGACAGTCTTTGACAAATACAACCAATACGCCATCGACGGACAAAGCGGCTGGTTCATCCACCGCTATGAGAAGATTTCCGAAGAACAGCGTGCAAACCGTTGCATCGCCTGCGGCGTTTGTTTGGAGCATTGTCCGCAAGATATCGACATCCCGAAATGGATGGAAGAAGTCGAGTCGGCATACGAGAATCAAAAAGACCGAAGCTAGGTCTATAAATAAGGAGGGTTTATGAACGAGTCGGAATTCACCGGTGGATTGTTGGGATTGATTGGCATTTCGTTGTTGTCGATGTTTTTGTTTTTGATTACGGTGGGCATCGGCACGCCTTGGGTGGTCGCTATGAAACAAGGTTGGCTTTCGAAACACACGATTGTTGACGGAAAGCAACTGACCTTCGAAGGCAAGGGTTCACAGCTGTTTGGCAATTTCATCAAGTGGTTTTTGTTGACACTCATCACACTTGGTATATACGGGCTGTGGCTAAGAATCAAGTTAAAGCAATGGGTCGTCAAGCATACACACTTTGCATAACGTTGAAAGACAAACGCCATTTCGGGTTTGTCTTTTTCCTTAGCGTTCGTACATGCAGTGTGTTTTTGCCGATACTATGCTACAATATATGCACAAGCAAGAACCGGGGGTGATTCATATGGGGCTTTTGTCACACAATTTGCCGATTCGTTACCATCGTATTGCCGAAAAAGTGTATCAAAGACAGTTCGAACTCGATGAGCGTCTTGAAGAGGAATATGACGAAGAAAGACGGCAACGCATGTTCGAAGACATTTTGCATAATCTGAGTTTTCTTGAGACCGCGATTCGTTTGGAGGATCAAAAGATTTTCGACGAGTATGCGGTATGGCTTTTCAAGCTCATGGTGTATTTGATGCCCGATTTGGGGGAAGAACGCGTTCGCCAGCAAATGATCATGCATTACGAGTTGTTGGAAGAAGTGTTGGAACAAGAACTCTCTCCCAAAAAATACAAAACGTTTCAGGCATACCTGCTTACTGCGATTCGTCTGACCAAAACCACATCCGTTGCTTCCGAAGACAAGCAATCTTTTCTTGCGGAAGGCCAATACGGCCATGTCAAGGAAACGTATCTTCGCTATTTGATGGAAAACGACAGCGAAAATGCGCTGGCGTTCCTCAAATCCGTTGCGGAAGACGATGTGCCGCTCATCGACTTGTACGACGAAATTTTGTACGATGTGATGGTGGAAATCGGTGAACTGTGGCACCGCCGCATCATCGATGTCGACCAGGAACATTACATGACGTCGTTTACCCAAAAGGTGATGGCGCAGTTTTACGACAGAATCTTCTCCTCGGATAAACACGAACACACCGCAATTGTGGCGAGCGTGGGCGGAGAGCTTCACGAAATGGGACCGAGGATGATTTCCGACTTGCTTGAGGAAGCCGGTTGGGACAGTTTGTATCTGGGCGCCGGCGTACCCAAAAAGTCGTTGTTGCGTCGGGTGAAACTGGCCGACGTGGCTTTAGTTGTCTTATCGGTCACCATGCCGCAACATCTTTACGAATGCAAAAAGATTGTCGAAGCCATCAAGGAACAATTCCCAAGCACCCATGTTGCGGTCGGAGGGCGAGCCTTCCGGATGACTAGCGAGTTGTGGAAAAAATGGCCGGTGGATTTCTATTCGGACAAGGCCCGGGAATTCTTGGAATGGACGAAGAAAACGTTCCGTGATGCACATGTGTGAGTGTTTGTTCCGGTTTGTCATTGACGGGGTGATTGAGCGAATCTATTTTTGGGAGATGCCCGGCCAAAAGGCTCGTTCGGTCTATTCGTTGTTTGACGAAACTTCCGCAAAAAAACTGCGAAAATCCATTTCACGCAAACATCCGCCCAAGACGTTGGCGCTCACCATTGACGAGGAAACATATTGTGCGTTGTTAAAGCCGGTCGGCCGGCGAATCTATATGTATTTGACAAACGAGCAGCATGATGAGAAGGCGAAAAAAACGATCGAACGGATGATGGGCAGCGTCATCGATTCGCACCAAATCAACGATAAAGACAAAGAGTATGAAAAGACCTTCTACTACGAAAACATACAGTCTTTGAACAACGAACTCACCAACAGCGCCCGCAAGATGGAGAAACTGAACCGCAAGTTGAACCGCGCCAACAAAATCTTGAACAACCGTCTTGTCTCCGACCCGTTGACAAACTTGGTTTCAAGGTATCAATACCGTGATGAAATCATGATGAAAATCAAGGAACACCCCGACGCATACGGCGTGTTTTGTTTCATCGACATCGACGATTTCAAAAGCGTCAACGACAAACACGGCCACGCCACCGGCGATGAGTACTTGATCGAGTTCGCCCGCAGATTGAAAGAACTTCCTCTTGGCGACACCATCCGCATGCGCATTGCCGGCGACGAATTCGGACTGTTTGTGGCAGGTGTAAACGAGGTGCATGATGAGTATTTTAAAGCATTATGGGAGGCCATCCGCTCGGTGGTGAAAGAGCCCATCAAGGTGAGGAATCTCTCCTTTGACGCGTCGATTTCGGTTGGGTTTGCGGTGTACGGCCAAGACACCAACGATGTCCACTTGCTAATCGATTACGCCGATTTTGCGATGTATCGCGCCAAACAAACGCAAAAAAATGCTTACGCCGTTTTTGACAAAGAATTGTTTGATAAGCACCATCTTTGATTTACTTTGCGCCGCTTGTTCATGACAATGTTCAGGGAGGTGTTTTGATGAACACCCGGCGAAAACGCATCGTCCTTCGCGGCATCGTGCAAGGTGTCGGCATGCGTTTTTACATCCAAAACCTCGCCCGAAAAATGGGCGTGAAAGGGTATGTGAAAAACCTTGCAAACGGAGACGTTGAATGCGTGGGCGAAGCCGACGAGGAAACCCTCAAGGAGTTTGTCTCGAAAGTGCGCACCGCTCCCCGAGGAAGAATTTATGAAAGCGAAGTATATGAAGCGGACGCTTCGGAAGCGTTTGCGGATTTCCAAGTGCGCTTTTAATCAAAAGGACGTTTTTGAAGACGCGAAAGATTGTCTTCTTGAACGTCTTTTTCCATGATAAAATGTAAGTAGAACAAGTCGCTTGTCGAGGGATGGTTATGAGAGAAGCGCTTCTATACGAACGGCTTTCCGAAGAAAAAGTCCGCTGCAACGTTTGTCCGCACCATTGTGTGATTGGTAGCGGGCAAAAAGGCGTGTGCGCCGTCAGAGAAAACAAAAAGGGTGTTTTGTACGCGCTCAACTACGGCAAGACGGTTTCCTCCGGGGTCGACCCGATCGAGAAAAAGCCGCTTTACGACTTTTTGCCCGGAAGCCAAGCGTACTCGCTTGCGGCGGTCGGGTGCAACCTGGAGTGTCCCTGGTGCCAGAATTTCCGCATCTCGCAAAGCCCGAGAGCGAAAGAGAAAATCGAGGGATTCTTCGTGCCACCCGAAGACCACGTGGAACTAGCGAAGATGTACGGGTGCCAATCGATTGCCTACACCTATTCGGAACCGACGATCTATATTGAATACGCCCTCGACATCATGAAACTCGCCAAGCGGGAAGGCTTGAAAAACGTTTGGGTGAGCAACGGCTACATCACCAAGGAAGCCTTGGCGAAAGTCCTGCCGTATCTGGATGCGGCCAACATCGATTTCAAAGGCGCAAACGACGAAGTGTACGCAACCTATTGCAAGGGCAAAAGCGCACCGGTTGTGGACACGTTGAAGCTTCTTAAAGAAGCCGGCGTACACCTTGAAATCACCACGCTTTTCATCCCGGGCATCAACGACGGGGACGACCAAATCGAAAATATCGTACACACCATCGCAGCCCTCGACCCAGACATCCCTTGGCACGTTTCCCGCTTTTTCCCGGGCTGGAAGATGCAAGATAAGGCACCGACGCCTTTGTCGACCTTGACCAAGGCCAAAGAATACGGAGAGTCCCAAGGCTTGAAAAAAGTGTACTTGGGCAATGTGTAAAAGGAGGGTTGTCTATGCCTTTGCAGGGCGCATATGTTTTGCCCCATCCGCCGCTTGCGGTGCCCGAAGTGGGCAAAGGGGACGAAAGAAGAATCTCTGAGACGCTGAAAGGCTACGATTCAGCCGCCCAAGATATCGCTAAGAAGCGTCCGGATACGATTGTTTTGCTTTCGCCGCATGCGCAGGCGTATGCGGACTATTTCCATGTCGCTTCCGGCGAAAACGCCCATGGGTCTTTCGCACGGTTCGCCGCGCCCGAAGTCGTCATGACGAAAACGCACGACCAAAAATTGATCGCTCAGTTGGAAAAAACGCTGCGTAGGCACAATTTCCCGGGCGGCACGCGGGGCGAACAAGACGAGCCAATGGACCATGGCGCCATGGTGCCCTTGTATTTTGTCGACAAGCGCTATAAGGACTATCGTCTCGTGCGTCTGTCGATTTCCGGCTTGCCGCTTTCAAAGCATTACCAGTTCGGACAAATCTTGCAGGAAGTGTTTGAAGCCACCGAAAGAAACATCGTCGTCATCGCCAGCGGCGACCTTTCGCACCGCTTGAAAAAGGACGGCCCCTACGGATTCGCAGAAGAGGGCCCTCGTTTTGACAAGCGATGCGTCGAGGCGTTGCGCAACGCCGAGTTTGACAAACTCATGCGCATTGACCACCGTTTGGTTGAAAAGGCCGGCGAATGCGGGCTCCGTTCGTTTGTGGTGATGGCGGGCGCACTCGATCAAAAAGCGGTGAAACCGACCTTTCATGCGTACGAAGGCCCCTTTGGCGTAGGGTATGCGACGCTTTCTTACGATGTGCTCCATGAGGATGGTGAACGAAGTTTCGGCACGCGCCATGAAGAGGAAACCCTGAGCCGTCTCAAAGCGCGCCGCGAGAAAGAAAGCGCGCCTGTACGTTTCGCCAGGCGCGCTGTCGAGAAGGTTGTGGAGACCGGCACAACCCTCAAGGTGGGCGAAGACGATAAGAAACGTTTGGACATGCCGCATCACGGGGCGTTTGTGACGCTCAAAAAGGAAGGTCAATTGCGCGGATGCATCGGCACAAGCTTTCCGAGCAAGCCGACCTTGGCCGAAGAGATTGCCGCCAATGCGGAAAGCGCAGCCTTGAAAGACCCGCGCTTTCCGCGCGTTTCTAAAGAAGAGCTGCCGTATTTGGAATATAGCGTCGATGTGTTGAAACCGCCTGAAAAGGTGGAACGTTTGGAGGCTCTGGATGCGAAACGTTACGGCGTCCTTGTGGAAAGCGCAGGCAAAGCGGGGTTGTTGCTGCCGGATATAGACGGTGTTGAGACGCCCGAGGATCAAGTGCGCATCGCGCTGAACAAGGCCGGGATTTCCGAAAAGGAACCGTATACGTTGAAGCGTTTTGAAGTTGTGCGCTATTTTTAATGCCGTTTTCGGCATTTTTTTTGGAACCGAACGCCTCTTTTTCAACGATTTTGTCAAAGATTTTGTTGAATAGTTGATAAGGAAAGGAGAAAGCGTTACAATATATGTTAGCGTTTTTAGTGACGCTTGGATTTGCCTACGATTGAATTGGAGGCTTTGTATGATAAAGCGAGAGAAACAGGTTAGGAGAACGCTCAAATACGAGTGTGACTTTTTGCGTGTGTACGAAGACGATGTTATGCTTCCCGACGGAAAAGACGGGAAAAGGGTCGTCGTCAAACACATTGGCGCCGCCGCGGTGCTCCCGATTACCGACAACCGTGAGGTGTTGCTCGTCCGGCAATACCGTTACGCCGCGGGTGTTGATAGCCTTGAACTTCCCGCCGGCAAAAAGGACGATGCCGATGAGGACGGAGTTCGGTGCGCCAAACGCGAGTTGGAAGAAGAGACCGGCCACACGGCGGAAACGTTTGAGAAGATTACCGAGATTTATTCGGCCATCGGTTTTTCCGACGAGCGGATTGAAATCTACGTCGCTCAAGACGCCAGCCCGCTTGATCGGAACGTCTCCGGCGATGACGAAGAATATGTCGAAGTGGTGCGCATGCCGCTTGAAGAAGCAATCAATCTGGCGAAATCCGGCGGCATCAAAGATGCGAAGACCGTGGTCGCGTTGCTAAGCATCGCCACGTGAGGTCATGCCACTACGAAACAAGTAAGGAGAGAACCCTATGATTCGATATGTACTGTCCCGCGCACAACTGTTCCTTGTTCTTTTGTCGCTGTGGTTCTTGTTGGCGCTCAATTTCCGACTTGAAACGGTCATTATGGGGTTGGTGATTTGCTGGGCCATCACCGAAGCGTCTTATAAGATTGTCTTTGGAGACCGCAGCGCGAAATACAGCGCATTCCGCATCGATCGGATGTTCGTGTATGTGCTGCTTTTGTTTGTGGAAATTGCGAAGTCTTCGGTTCGCTACATGGTGAATTTGGTGTCAAGAAAGTATAAACCCGTGGTGTTCGATGTGAAGCTCGATGTCAAAAATCCCATCGACATCAGCATCATCGCAAACTCCATCACGTTGACGCCCGGAACCATCACCATCGATAGCGACATTGAGAAGAAGACGGTAACGGTGTTGACAATTGCGAAACCGGGTACGAGTGTGGAAGAGCTTGCCGCGCCCATTCGTAAACGCTTCGAACGCAAGTTGAACAAAAGCGGTGATCGCCCATGATCGTCCTTGACAGTATTTTGGAGTGGACGCTTTTTTTCACCTTGCTTTTGCTGATTGTCGGCATGGCGGCAAGTGCGATACGTCTGATAATCGGTCCGACGATTTGGGACCGGTTGCTGATGATTAACATAATCAGCACGAAAGTTGTGATGTTCGTGGTCATTTATGCGATACTCACCGACAGCATACTTGTGTTGGACATCGCCATTGCCTACAGCATTGCCGGGTTTTTGACCATTACACTGCTGGCAAAATTTGTCATGACCGGGGGGCGGGAGAAATGACCGCGGTTGCTGTTGTTTTGTTGATTGTCAGCTGGATTTTCATTGTGTTTGGCATTTTGGCCGTCTTCGGCGTGAAAGACGTGTTTGTGCGCTTGTTGTCGGCGTCAATGATCGATACGGTCGCCAACCTCATCATCATCTTCGCGTTGGTGTTTGTGGCCGTGTTCAACTTTGAAGGCGAACGTTTGTTTTTCTGTTATCGATACTTAGTCCGTTTTGCGCTGTTGATAGGGTTCTTCCTCATTACCAACCCCATCAGCGCCCATGTGAACATACGAAGCGCGTACTTGACCGGCGTGCCGATTCAAAAAGTCGGGACGAGCGAGCGCGTGAGAGAGAAGGGGGAGGAACACAATGGGTGATTTGACCATGTTGGACCTCACCGCGTATTTTTTGCAAATTGTCCTGATTATCATCGCCATTGCGATTGTCTTGCACAAGAACAACCGCACCATCATCATTTTGGTCGCTGCGTTTTCACTTGTGTCGGCGAGTCTGTACATCATCAACAACGCGCCGGATGTCGCCATCGCCGAGGTGGCCATCGGCAGCGCCATCATTCCGCTCATTTTTGTCATCAGCATCTCCCGGCAAAGAGAATTCATCGTGCTCGATCGGGCGATGGACGATTTTATCATCTCCGACAACCAGTTGACCGGATTCGGGTATGTGTTCTTGCATCGGTTCACGGAGTTTTACCATTTGGAATTGAACATTTGCAACGACCCGAACTTGTGCGACTGGCGGGCGGGACCCGATCAAGTACTTTGCGAGAAGACGAACATCGACTTGATCGTTTCAAAAGACGAGGAATCCGGAAAATACATTCTCAAAGGCAAGGAATCGAGTCTGCTCATGAACAAGCTCCAGCAGATGGCCGAGGATTATGAAAACATAGAAGTGCGCACCTTCAAGGATCGTGATTTCGGTGAGTAAAAAAATCCCATTGATTCTTGCCCTTGCGTTTATCCTCGGCATGTTCGCTTACGCAGTCTTCGACCTTGAGACGCTTTTCAACCCCGAAGGGAAGCAGTATTTCTTCGAATACGGTCTTGAAGAGACCGGTGCGAGAAACCTAGTGACGGCGATTCTTCTCGATTATCGCCTGTTTGATTCGCTGTTTGAAGCGGGCATTTTGCTTGTGGCGGTCTCCGGCGTCATCTGGATTAGCAAGCACGACCTCGAAGAGAAGAACGCGAAGTTCATGATCGACAAGTATAAGACGCCGGATCTGTTCGTGTCGCTTTCCAGGCTTGTCTTCCCTTTGATGCTTACATTCGGGTTTTACATCATCGTCAACGGACACTTATCCCCCGGTGGTGGCTTCCAAGGAGGCGCCATCGCCGCAACCGCCATTTTGATTCTTTATTATATCGACACGGAGAAGGAAACCAACATCAATTTCATCGTCACTTCGGAGAAGCTAATCTACCTTGCCATTATCCTGATTTCCACCATCAGCCTGTTCACCCGTACGGCGGTGTTCACCAATTTCATGCCGCTTGATGCAACAGAAGGCATGAAGTCCATCTATCTTGTCGGATTGAATGTGTTGATCGGTCTTAAGGTCGCGCTTGGCCTTTGGACGATTTTCACGGCTTTCTTGAAGGAGGGACGCTAGATGAATCCGATTTTGACTTTTGTCGTAATCCTTATCGGTTTTTACGGCATCGCCACCAGCAAAAACATCATCAAAAGCGTCTTCTGCCTGACGATTATCGAATCCGGCATCATTTTGTTGTTTTTGAATCTCGGCAACTACGAAGGCGGTGCGATTCCCATCTTGTCAAACGGCCAAATCGACACCATCGTCGACCCGTTACCGCAAGCGCTCATGATCACCACCATCGTCATCGGTTCGACCGTGACGGCGCTTTCGTTGATGCTTTGCATCAAACTCTTCCATCATTATGGCTCCATTGATTGGGCGAAGATTCTCGGAAGGGAGGATTTGTCATGATTAACATTCCTCTCTTGCTGGTTTTCATCCCTGTTGTGGCCGCCATCATCATCTATATTTTCAAAAACCGCTGGATGTATTTTCTGGCGTTTGCCGCGCAAATCTTGGTTACGGTCCTTGCCGTTGCTTACACCATCCATTACTGGGGCGATTTCGAATCTGCCATGCTCTTCATCGGCGGTTGGAGCGAAGGCGACATCGGCATTTCGCTCCGGAACGACCCGCTCAGCATCTCCTTTTTGTTTTTGAGCATCTTCAGTTGGTGGATGGTTCTCATCTACAAGTTTGAACCGGGCAAGACCGACAATACGTTCTTGTTTTTCCTCATGTTTTTGCAAGGGGTTTTCCTAGGGCTTCTGCAAACGAACGACTTGTTCAATTTGTTTGTGTTCCTAGAACTCACCACCATCATCGTCACGATTCTCGTGGCGTATCAGAAGGTGGGCAGTTCCATCCGCGCCGGGGTGTATTATCTGCTGTTGAACACTGCAGGCGTGTTGGCGTTCTTGGTTGGCGTCATCTTGCTTTATAACGTCTTTGGCACCATCAACATCGAAGTCATCAGAAACAACATGGCCGGCATGGGCGAATACAACATCATCCAATTGGCCTTTGTGTTGATGATGGCCGCTGTGACCGTCAAGGCGGCGCTCTTTCCCGTGTTCACCTGGCTCCCGAAAGCCCACGGAGTGGCGCAATCGGCAATCAGCGCGCTCCTTAGCGGCATGATTGTCAAAGCGGGCATTTATCTGTTCATTAGGCTCAATCAAATGTTCGCCCTCGCCGAGTTTGGCTATCAAGATTTCTTCTTCGCCATTGGAGTGATGACCGCCGTCACCGGCGCCGTGTTTGCGATGATGCAGACGAACATCAAGCTGTTGCTCGCCTATAGTACGCTCTCGCAGGTGGGCATCATCATCATCGGCCTTGTGAGCATGGAAACATATCATGGCGGGTTGTTGCACGTGTTCAACCATGCGCTCTTCAAGAGCCTGCTCTTCCTTGGCGCCGGAATCATCATCTCTGTGTACCGGACCAAGGACATCACGAAAATTCGCGGCCTTTGGCGTTCGATGCCGGTGGTGAGCCTTTTGATGATTGCCGGCATGCTTGCCATCAGCGGCGCGCCTTTCTTTAACGGCTACGTCTCCAAGGCGTTCATCTCGACATCGCTTGCGGATTCTACGGTTCGCTATTACACATTCCTCTTGATCAACATCGGCAGCACCGCGGCGTTCATCAAGCTTGCGCAAATCTTTTTCGGTCCGAAAATGCTCTCCTATCCGATGCGCCATACCGCGAAGATGATCCCGCTGTTTTTCATCGCCGCAGGATGTTTTGCGCTTGGAAACTTCTACGTGCCCATTTTCGACCGGTTCTTCGGCGTCGATTTATCGGACATTCGCGCCTTTAGCCTTTCCGCATTTTTCGATTACTTCGTGACCCTGGCCGCCGCGTTTGCGATTGTGTGGTTCTGGGTGCGCAAAGACGGGCGAATTGTCCGCGAGTTACGGAAAGTGCACATCTCGTTTGAAACGGCGAATTACATGTTTGTGCTCTACATCGTTGCCTTGGGCGTGGTCTTCGTCGTTTGGTAATGGTGTTTAGTTGTTATTCATACAGGAATATTGGCAACGACCGAATCTTAGTATTTGGTTGTTGCTTTTTTCATTACAGGTGTATAATAAATATGGAAAGTCCTCAAGGAGGTCCTTGCATTGAATCCGTATGAACTCTTGCTTTCCCTTTCAATACTATTATTGATAGGGTTTTTGTTTGGAAAATTGGCCGAAGCGGTCAAACTACCCGAAATCACTGGATATATTCTCGCCGGAGTCCTCATCGGGCCATATGCCTTGTCTCTGATTGACATGCAAGCGGTGGAAAGTTTTGAAGTGATAACGAATGTTGTTTTGGCGATTATCGCATACCAAATCGGTACTGAACTTTTTTTCCCAAAATTGCGTAAAAACGCCGGAAGAATCGTTGTCATCGCCACGGTCCACGCAGTATTCACCATTTTGGTCGTTTTGAGCGGAATATTGCTTTTTAGCGGTGAGATGTGGTTGGCTTTTGCGCTTGCGGGAATGGCTGTCGCTTCTGCTCCGGCGCCGGTGATGGCCGTAATCAAAAAAATTCGAGCAAAAGGCATTGTAAAAAGCACGATTGTGCCAGTTGTCGGGGTGTTGGACATCATGGCGGTCATCATGTTCGGCTTGTTGTCAAGCGTGGCAATCTCTTTGGCAGGGTCGCAATCTCTAACGGTTCAAACGACGTTGTTAACCCCTTTATACGAAGTGGGGCTTTCGATTGCAATCGGTGTCATCTTGGGTGCTGTTTTGGGCATGGCTTCAAGGCATTTGATTTGCAAGTTTACAAAAAACGAACAATACATTGCGTACTTGTCGGTAGGCATCGCGTTTATCATGGCTAGCGTATGGATTGCGCACGAGTTTCATTTGTCGATGATTCTCTTGCCGCTTACGATGGGGCTGACTTTCACCAATTTCATCGGCAAAGAGACTTTCGATTTGCAAACACGGGCTTTGGACAATTTCGAAGTGCCGTTGATTATATTGTTTTTTACAATCGCCGGGTTGAAACTCGCTCCGGCGACGCTAGTTCAGGCCGGTTGGATTGCGCTTTTGTTCATATTGTTGCGCATCGTTGGCAAAGTGTTCGGATCCTTTATTGGCTCAACCTTGACGCGTTGTCCAATGAGGGTGCGCCGATACAGCGGACTTTGTCTGCTTTCGCAAGGCGGTGTGACGATTGGTATGTTGGTTGCGATGAGCGCGAAACTGCCAACGGAAGAAGCGCAAATCGTTCAAGCCATCATCCTTGCAAGCATACTGGTCTTTGAAATCATCGGTCCGATATTGCTTAAACGCTCTTTGGAGCAAGCGGGCGAATCGAGAGAATGGTTGAACAAAGAAACGTAAAAAAATCGCCTTATCCCGGCTTTGTGGGATAAGGCGTTTTTTAAGCGGATGCTTTTTGGAATGCGTGGCGGGTCTTGTTGGCGATTTTGACAAGCATGAGCATAACGGGGACTTCGACCAATAGGCCGACCGTCGTCGCCAGCGCGACAACGGGAGAGATTGCAATGGCGACCGCTACGGCGAGTTCAAAGAAGTTTGAAGCGCCGATCATCGCCGCAGGCGATGCGATATCGTGCGTGAGTTTTAGGCGTTTTGCGGCCAAATAGGCAATGGTAAAGATGAAAAACGTTTGAATGACGAGCGGAATGGAAATGAGGACAATGTGTAAGGGGTTGTTGAGGATGAGGTCGCTTTGTAGGCTGAAAATAAGCACAAGCGTTAAAATAAGGCCTATTACCGTGATTTTAGCGAATTTTGGGATGACCTTGTTGTTTAGATATTCAAGCCCTTTACGGCGAATGAACCAAGAACGTGTCAACGAAGCCGCCACAAGCGGAACCGCCACAAAAACGACGACGGAGAAAAACAGCGTGGCCCAAGGAATGGACGGCATGGTGCCCGCAACGTCGGGAATCAAATAAAGCAGAAAGCCAACAATCGGTACGAACAAGGCCAACAGAATCAAGTTGTTCGTTGCGACCTGCACGAGCGTATAGGCCGCGTTTCCTTTTGTCAGTTGCGACCAGACAAACACCATCGCCGTGCAGGGCGCGGCGCCAAGGATGACCGCCCCGGCCATGTATTTTGCCGCGATGGCTTCATCCATGATGTTTTGATAGATGACCAAAAAGAAAAAGCCGGATATCAAAAACATGGTAAAGGGTTTGATGAGCAAGTTCACTATCCAAGTGAGGTAAAGGCCTTTTGGGCTTTTTCCCACGTTTTTGATGGACGTGAAATCCACTTTCAACATACTAGGAAAAATCATGAACCATATTAGCACTGCAATAGGCAGTGAAATGTTCGCTTCCGTCAAGGTCATACGTTCCAAAAAGGCCGGGACGGCCTCAAAGTATTGTCCGATCAACACGCCTATAATCATGGCGATTAGGACGAAAACCGAAAGATATTTTTCAAAAAAACTCATGAAGAAACAACTCCTAACAGTCGATGTCTTTATCCAATAGCGAAACGAAATTTTCCCAAACTTCGTCAAGCTTATCTTGGTTGAGACTATAAACCACTTTGTTTTTGTCTTTTTCGCCGGTGATGATGCCTTGTTCGTGCAAAACTTTCAGATGGTGTGACAGCGTAGGCTGCGAGATGTCCAGACAATAAATCAAATCACAACCGCAGCGTTCTCCGGCTTTTATGCGATGCAAAATTTTGATGCGGGTTTTGTCGGCGAGAATTCTAAACAGTTTCTCCTGGGCTTTCCATTCATCCATACAAGTTCTCCTTCATTGATAAATATCAATATAGAAAATCATCAATATACTAACATTCTACAAAACTTGTGTCAACGTTAAAAAAGCGCATCGCTTTTGCGATGCGCCAAGAAATTTTTGTCGTTACCGATAACGCTTGGAGCGTCTTCCGACTTGTTTGAATTCGATGCCGAAACTTTTGAGCAGGTCTTTGAACTGCTGGGCTTGATCTTCGTTTATGGTTTCTTTGGACGAATCGATGCGGGTGCCCATTTCATAGTGGGTGCGGCCCCGGTGTGATATTTTGTCGAAATAAACTTCAAAATCCAAATAGGGGGCGGTGATTCGATTGACGCGAATCATGTTGACGTTGCGGACATCGCCGCCGTGGATGGAGGTGAGTTCTTGGATTTCGCCATCGGGCAGTTCGTTGTTGTAGACCATGCGGCGCATCTCTTTTTCGCTGAGTTTTTGGTTGTACTCGAGATAGGTGTCTTCGTTGATGGTGGGAATCTTCAACGTCAAATGGTACGAGGAATGGTTTTCTTTTCGTATGGTACGCACCCTGAGGGTGATGTCGCGCTCGGCCAAATCGTTGTTGGGCGTATCGAAATAGTAGTTGAAGTGGATGTCTTTGGAGTCGGCGAACTGCACCATCAAATAATCCATGATTTCATGGCATTGTTCTTTGGTCAGTTTATGGCGTAGCTCCTTGTCCAGTATGCGTTTTTTCTCTGCCATAGTTCTTTCCCCCTTTAATCCTATTATACATGAAACGAAGAGACTTTGGGAATGGGTGCCTGAAATTTCTCAAAAATTTCAGAATATGGTAAAATACATTTGTCCTAATCAAACGATGGAAAGAAGTGGTGCGACGTGAACGAACGCGTCCGATTGCGTTTTGTCCGTACGAAACGGTTGAACTCCTGGGAAGAAGGGCTGTACAAAGCAACCGCGGAACTGTTGCAGCTCGATGTCCTAAAGAGTTCGTACCTGAAAGAAATCATAGAACAAGTCCACGCCTCGGGCCCTTACATGGCCATCACCCGCGATACGGTCTTTATGCATGCCCGTCCGCACGAAGGCGTCAAACAGCCTTTCGTCGCCTTTTTGCACACCGAAGAGCCGGTGGCGTATTTCGGCCGTCAGATTCGGCACTACTTCGTCTTTGGCGCCAAAGACGACCACACGCACCAGCAGCTTCTCTCTTACGTGAGCCGGTTTGTCACGGCGATGAAAGAGGATCCCGCCTTGATTGAAGAAGAGGCGTTTGTCAAATGGTTCAATCAAAAAACAGCGTCCTAAAAGGGCGCTGTTTTCATGAGAAGGTTTGCATGGCGAGGAAGTAGTCGACACTGAGAATGCCCCGCCAAAAGTCGCGGGCTTTTTCAAAGGCGTCTTCATGGGTTCCCCACGTCCAAGTGATGTCGGCGAACCCTTTTTCTTGGATTTCGAGCGTGGTGCGCCTTAACTCCTCTTGTACGAGGTCCCTCAATTCCGCATATCCCGGGGTGTGTTTGGAGACGAGAAGCGCGGTGGGTTTCGCGGTGTAGTCGCTTTGGTAGTTGTCAGGGTCCTGTTCGACGGCTTTGAGAATTTGCGTTTTCAAAAGGTTTGCAAATTCATCGTCGGGGAAGGTTTCGCGGGTGTGTTCGTAGAGCTCGGCGTAGCAGCGGAGTTCGTGCATGTCCTCGCTTGGATGGTCTTTAAGGGCTTTTAGGGAGCGTTCGCGCAGGGCTTTTCCGCGCAACCAAAGCGGCGAATCCTTTTCGGCGTATTTGAGGATGAACCCCGCCAAAGAAGCACTCGGGTTGAATCCCCACGTTTCTTCGCCTTCTTTGTAGCGCCACCACGGGGCGCCGGGATGGTCGTTCATCGACGGGATGGTGGTTTGGTATAGGCCGTCTTTGAAATAGGGGGTGTTTTCCAAATAGGCAAGCGCCGCGTTGAGCATCGGATGGTTGACATCGATGCCCGCTTTGTCCATGATGTTCAGCGCGCTCCACGTGGCGATCGGCGAGCTTTCAGGCGTGTAGAAGTCGGGCTCCAAGCCTTTGGCGAAGCCGCCGTCACGGTTTTGGTAGCGTCTGAGTTCGCTTAAGACGTGGGTGTTCGCCGCGCCTTCTAGGTGGTGGGCGAACCGCGCGCGCTCAAGCGACCTTCCGTAACGCGAGAGGTAAAACTTGACGGTGCTTTTGAGTTCTTCCATAAGGGTCTCCTTTATACGAGGTCTTGATGTTTGAACAAATGCACGCTCAAAAGATGAAGACCGACGATGAGCGCCAGCGTCACGAAGACGGGGGTCAGCGCCGACCATGCGCCGATGTCCCCGGCCATGATGTCGTAGGGGGTGTTCAAGAGATGGCTCGGCAGTACGGTGAACACGCCCCCTTTCACGATGGAAAACAAAGACATCAGGAAAAAGGCGCCGATGGTGATTAGAAGCGGTTTTAAAAACTGTTTGGAAAGGACCGCGCTGAGAAGACCGATTTGCACGATGAAAGCGGTGAAGACGAAGACGCTAAATAACGCCCCGAGAAAACGCCCGACATGGAACGTGTCGAAGAGGAAAAAGGTGTAATACCCGAAGAGCGCGCCTCCGGCGAAGAGCGTCACGAAGACGAGAATCGCCATGCTCAACACTTTTGAAAGGAGATAGTTCGAACGTTTGATGGGTTTGGCGAAAAAGAACGTTGCGTAGCCTTTGTTGCGGTCCTGGGTAAACATGGCCAACGCGATGAAGACCACCACCAGCAAGAAAATCTGCAGGATGTTGGCGAAGTATTGTTCGTACGCGGTGAACACCGTCGGAGGTGGGAAATCGACGTTGTCGATGCCCTCTTGTTCTAGCGCCCAGCGGAGCAGTTCTTGCATGTAGCGGGCGCTGAGGACGCTCAATGCGCTCAAAAACAGCGACAAAAGTCCTAAAATGATCCATTTCGAGGTTTTCTTGAAATATTGGAAATCGTATTTAAGCAGCGTTTTCATGGAGCACCTCCACGAATACGTCTTCTAGCGATGGGGTGGCTTCGCGGAAGGAATGGATGAGGACGCCCTTGTCGATGAGCGTTTGCAGCACGCGGTTTTGCGTGCGTTCTTCATCGAGGACGAAAAGGAGGCCTTGTTCGTCGATGGAAACGTCCAAAACGCCATCAATCTCTTCAAGGAGTGGCTTGAGTTCGTTGTCACTCAGCGATGCGCTGAGACGATACGCGGCGATGTGCCGTTTCTTCCGTAGGGTTTTCATGTCGGTTTCCAAAAGGATTTCGCCTTGGTCGATAAGCCCGATGCGGTCGCAAATCTTTTCGGCGTCGTCCAAGATGTGGGTGGAATAAAAGACCGTGGTCGATTGTTTGAGGCGCCGGACCAAGTTCAAGACTTCCCGGCGTCCGACGGGGTCTAAGGCGCTTGTGGGCTCGTCCATCACCAAAAGCACGGGATCGCCCAAAAGGGCTTGCGCGATTGAGAGACGTTGCTTCATCCCACGGGAGAAGCCGCCGACTTTGCGCTTGATGTTTTGCAGTTCGACAAACGCCAGCACTTCGTCGACCTTTTCGTCGATGTTTTCGATGCCCAAAAATTCGGCGGCGACGCGTAAAACTTCCCTCGCGGTCAAGTACGGAGGGAAGGCAGGGACGTCGGGGACGTAGCCGATTTTTTGCTTGTAGTTCGTGTTGGTGAAGTCGATAGGCTTACCGTCAAAGAGAATCTCCCCTTCATCCTTGCGAAGAAAAGAGAGAAAAATGTTGAGCGTCGTGGTCTTGCCGGCGCCATTTTTGCCGATGAACCCGTAAATTTCGTTCCGGTTGATACTTAAAGACACGCCCTTAAGCGCTTGGATGTCGCCGAAACGTTTTTTAAGCCCGTCAATCTTCACTAGAGGCATATCCGCGTCCTCCAAGGAGATAGACGACCCAGGCGAAATTCACAAGAATAATCAGCACAGTCCAAGCGGTTTTGCCCAGCAGGTTTGTGGCGCGTTCGGGTTTGTAGATGTCGACAATCGCATACACGCGTGCGACGATTTCGATGATCATAAACGGAATCAAGATTGGCAGCAACTCAATGAGCGTTTCCATTCCAACACCTCTTTTAGGGTAGGTTAGCTATATTATACAAGAAGGAAGCCTATATGCCTATCTTAAGTTGTATGTTTTTTTAGCAGTTCGACGTAGTGGTCCTTGTTTTTTCTGGTTTGTTCGATTTCTTCGTCCTTGAGTTCGCGGACGATTTTCATGGGGTTGCCCATGACGAGCGTTCTAGGCGGCACTTTTTTGCCGGGGGCGACCAGGGTTCCGGCCGCAACGAGCGCGTCTTCGCCGACTTCGGCGCCGTTAAGAATGATGCTGCCCATGCCGATGAGCGCCCCTTTTTGGACGGTCGCCGCATGGATGATGGCGCTGTGCCCTACGGTGACGTCGCTTCCTAACACCGTCGGTTGGCCTTTGTCGGTGTGGAGGACGGCGTTGTCTTGGATGTTGGTGCGTGCGCCAATTTCAATACGGTCCATGTCGCCTCGCAATGTGGCGTTGAACCATACGCCGACATCTTTGCCGAGGCGTACATCGCCGATGACTTGCGCGCCTTCGAAAATGTGGGCGCCGCTTTCCAAGGTCGGTTTCTTGTTTTGGTAGGAAATTGCAGGCATTCTTACACATCCTTTTTTATAGATTTGATGGTCTCTTTGTCCAAATCGAGCATGGTCCATAGATAGCTTGCGGCGGCGGACTCGTGCGGGTGAAAATAGGCGGGGAACTTGTCCAACTCGTCGTCGCCGCAGTCATACAAGGTTTTCAGGGCGTTGCGGATGCCGATATCGGAAAGGCTCAGCACGTTCGCGTCGCGAAGGCAGACGAAGAAGAACATCTCCACGCTCCACTTGCCGATGCCTTTGAACGAAAGCAGCGTTTTTTGAATGGTTTGTTTGTCATTTGTTTTGAGTTCGTTGAAATCGACATCGCTTTTGGCCAAATTCAGAATCGTACGGGCTTTCATGCGCGAGAGGCCGACTTGGCGCAAGTCTTCGACGCTCGCTTTTTTTAAGCGATTTTTCTCAATGGGGGCGAAGGCTTCATCCAATCGGGCTTTGATGGAGGCCTTGGCGGTTTCGGATATCTGTTGGCCGACAATGATGTCGACAAGCGCCGTAAAGGCGTCGTCGATCATGTATTCTCTTGGGGTGGGGGCGAGTTCGACCAACCGTTTCATGCGCGGGTCTTTTTGTTTCAAAAACTTGACGGCTTCATCGGTAATTCTGTAATGCACGCTATCACTCTCCGTCGATTATTATAGCATATTCCCCATCACTCTGACACTTGCAAATGTTGTGTGTTATAATGAAAAAGAAATGCGACATAAAAAAGTGGTGATGGTATGAAATTTTTGCACACGGCCGATCTGCATTTGAACATTACGCTCAAAAGCGCGTCCTTCCGGGACGCCAAAGCGCATGAAAACCGCATCTACGAACTCCAGCAGTCCTTTTACCGCATCATCGACGCGGCGAACGAAGAAGAAGTGGACGCTTTGCTTTTGGCAGGGGACCTTTTTGACGACCCCTACATGCCCCTCCAAGAGATGGAGAAACTGTTCGACAAACTCGCCGCTTTGAAGTGCGAGGTGTTTTTGTTGATTGGAAACCATGACGTGTTTTTGCAAAACCCCTCGTATCAATCGCTTCTTAAGGGTAAAAACATCCACATCTTCACCAAAGAAGACTACAAAGTCGAACTTGACGACACGCTTGTGTTCGGCATCAACACCCGCGATTTCAGCGAAGCGTTCCTGCAAAAGCTCGCCAGGGAAGCGAACACGGAGAAAAACACCATTCTGCTTTTACATGGCGACGTCCAAAACAAACAAGACGACCATTACCTCTGCGATGTGAAGACGTTAGAAAGCCTGCCCTTCGATTACATCGCCCTCGGCCATATACACAAGCATGCGTTTTTGCGTTCACACATCGCCTATAGCGGCAACCCCGAGCCCCTCGATTTTTCCGAAACGGACAAGAAAGGCTACATCGAAGGCACGCTGGAAAACAAGCGGCTCGATGCGACGTTTGTCCCGATGCAAAAAAGGCGTTTCCGGGTGAAAAAGGTCGCCCTAAGCGGTTCCGACACCTTCGTCGACATCGTCGAGCGCATCAAAGGCGAAGTGGACGAGGACCAAAAACGCAACGATTTCGTGCGGGTGGAATTGACCGGTGAAATCGACAGCGCCGAAAACCTTGATTTAAACAAGCTCAAAGACCTTTTAAGCGAGGAGTTCTATTACATCGAACTCAAAGACGAAACGACGCCCGCCATCGATTTGAGCGCCTTGAAGGAAACCTACAGCGACTCCATCGTCGCCCATTTGATCGAACAATACGAAAAGAGCCCGAGCGAGAAAGGCTACGACAGCCTGATGCTCGCTATCCGGGCGCTTTTGCGTACGGAGGAGCGTGAATCATGAAGCTTCTTTCACTGAGAATGGACGGGTTCGGAAAATTCCGGGATGTGCGACTCGATTTTGAAGAGGGCTTCAACGTGCTCTACGGCCTGAACGAGAGCGGGAAATCCACCGTGCATGCTTTCATCGAAGGCATGTTTTATGGGTTTTTGGACCCGATGAAAAAAAGGCGCATCTATCTTCCGGCGCACGAACGTTACCGCCCGAGGGACAGCGCCCCGTATAAAGGCGCCTTGGTGTTTGAAAAGGACGGCAAGCGCTACCGCATCGAACGGAATTTCGACAAAGACCATCCCGATGTGCGGCTTTTGAACGAAACGACGGGCAAAGACATCGGCGACACTCTCCCCTACGACAGCCACCGCAAGCAAATCGACCTTGCGGCCTTTATCGACATGCCTTACAACCTCTACAAAGACTCGCTTTCCATCGCCGAATTATCCGCCGAAACCGGCGACGCATCCGCCGACGACCTGTTTCGCCGCCTGCAAAGCTTGAACGCGACGAAGACCGAAACCATGTCGGTTTCGAAAGCGAAAGATTATCTGGACGCTTTGGACAAAGACATCGGTTCAACGCGCGGCCAGAAACAACCCTACCCGAAAGCCCTGAAACAAAAAGAGAGTCTCGAAGAAGAAAAGAAGAATACCATGAAACATCATGAGGAGATTCTCACAACGCAAAACGCGCTAGAGGAAAAAAAGAAAGAACTCGATACTTTACAAAGCCAAAAGAAAACCTTGGAAAAGACCTTGGCCAAGCAGGAAAACACCAAAAAACTGCAAAAACTCGAAAAGGTCGAAGCCGAAGAACACCGCGTGCGGCGTTTGCTTGAAGAACATTCGACCGAATCGATCGATGTCGATGCGCCGTTTTTGGAAAAGGCGAGAGAAGACTACCCCGCCTTATGGGATGACGTTGCAAGCGATGCGGACGACTACCGCGAACTCCATTTGAGCCGAAAAAACCTTCGCGCAAACTACCCCAAAGAATCCGAACGGCTTGATGAAGCGACTTATGAACAGATTCAAAAAGACCACGAACGCTTTAAAGAAGCGGAAGAAGCCCGCCAAACGCAAACCGAGGTGCTCAAAAACGAAATCGACCGCCTTCAAGCCGACGTAATATCCCTTGAAGAGAAGAAACGTTCCCGGCAAAAACGCCTGCCTTTCTTAGGCGGAGCGTTAGCGTTGGCGCTTGCGGCGCTTATTTTCGTTTCCATTATCCAAACGACCCTGCTCATATTTGTGTTTTCGGTGCTTGCGCTTCTATGCACAGTAGGCGCCCTGTGGGCATGGCGCACCAGCAACAAACTTTCTAAGCAACTTGAAGCGTTCGCCCAAGAACAAACAGAAAAAAACAAGAACCTTGCACAACAAGAAACCAAGATCGAAGCCGCCGAAAAGACGATTGGCGAACTCATCGAAACATACAAGGTTTCCAATCAAGAAGAACTCCTTTCAACGTTCTATTCGGCCCGGCAAAAGCTGGAGAACCACCAAAGAGCGGTGGAATATGACGAAAAGATTCAAAACCACGAATCGTCGATGGAGAAGATTCTTGAGAAATACCGGGCTTTGTTGCGGAGGTTCAAGCTCCAAGAAGACGAAACCGGCCTGAAAACGTTAAAAGCCATCCGCGAAAGCATCCGCGACATCGAACGGCATTTGGACGGCATCCCCTATAAAACGTTCACCGCCGACCTCGACCAAGACGCGAAAGTGTCGCTTGAGGATTATGAAGACAACGTTGAAGCTTTGAAAGAATTAGAGGATTCCATTTCGAAAAAGCATCAAGAAGTCGTCAAACAAGAAACTGCGTTGAACCATGAAAAAGCGCAAAGCCGCCCGCTTTCCACCATTGAATACGAACTGCAAAAAACCGAAGAAAAGATATCGGCTTACGAAAAAGAAAAGCACGACATCGCCGCTGCGAAAAAGTTGCTTGATGAGGCAAGCGAAGCGATCGAAGAAACCTTTTCGCCAATCTTGCGCAAAAACATCGAACGCTACCTGCCCGATTTGACCGGGCAAACCTACGCCGACATCCGCGTCCGAAAAGACCTCACCTTCCGCGCCGAGCACCCTCTGACCAAACAGTTTGAAGAAACGACATTCTTTTCCAAAGGCACGCTCGATCAAATGTATCTTGCCATCCGCCTCGGCGTGTTGAAGACACTCAAGAAAGAGGACTACCCGCTATTTTTGGACGACGCGTTTGTGAATTTCGACGACGAACGTCTACGTGACGCCCTTGCACTTTTCGACACACTCAAAGACAACCACCAAATCCTGCTGTTCACATGCCATACGCGCGAAGCGGAGCGGCTTGAAGAGCTAAACATCAAGTTCCACCATCAAGAGCTTAAATAAGCGTTCTGCTTGAAAAAAGGCGTTAATTTTTCTACACTGTAACGAGGAGGGATGAATATGAAAGCGGACCTGCACACGCACACCATTGAATCGGACGGCATCCTCACCCGCGAGGAGCTGTTTCAAAAAGCGAAAGAAAAAGGACTCGATTATATAGCCATCACCGACCACGACGTGTGCCGGCATGTGGACGACAACCAACGCTTGAGCGAGCGTTACGGCGTCAAATACATCCCCGGCATCGAACTCTCAACGCTGTATCAAGACAAAAGCGTGCATATTCTCGGCTACTTCCGCGACGACAGCTACCGCTCACAAGCAATGGAAGATTACTATGTCATGATCAAAGAAGGCCGGGAAAACCGCGCACGGAAGTTCATCGAGAACTTAGAAAAGCATTTCGGCATCATCATCACTTATGAAGAAGTCTACGAACAATCCGACGGACTCATCGCCCGCCCCCATATCGCAAGGGCAATCATCGCCAAATATCCTGAATACAATCACGACGATGTGTTTGAGAAATTTTTGGGGAACCATTCGCCGGCGTATGTGCCAAGCACGGAACTTTCGGTCCAGGAGGGGCTCAAACTCCTCAAAGACAACAACGCTCTCGCCATTTTGGCCCATCCGGTGCTTCTGAATGCTTCCATTCACGATGCGGTGTTGGAATATCCGTTCGACGGCATCGAGGCGGTTTATCCTTTGAACACACCGCGCGACACCGCCCTTTATACCACCCTCGCCAAGGCGCGGGGCATGCTGGTGACGGCGGGCAGCGACTTCCACGGCCATTCGGGCGACACTTCGCACGGTGATTTGGGCGATTACACCATCAAAGACGAAAACTTGGAACGCTTCTTGGAAGCTTTGAAGCCTTATAAGCCATAAAAAAAACCGGCAAAGCCGGTCAAAACACAAACACAATGAGGCTCATCAGCAACACTGCAAGGACGTTGGTCAAAAGGTTGACCAAATCGTTGTCCAGCCAAGCGAAACCGGAGTGAATCTCCGTCGTTTCGCTTTTTGTTTCGGTGATGCGGTCGGTTTTTTCGTCGATGTATTTGACTTGCACGGTGCCAAGGGCGCTGTCGATTAAGGTGCCCAAAAATCCGATGGCGAACACCACCACGCCGTAGAAGAGGCTTTGCAAAACGGCGAGAGCGATAAGCCCGTAAAGTAGCGCGCCAAGCAAGCCGGCCCCTAAGCCTTTCAAACTGATGGCGCCGCTTAAGCCGCGAATCATCGGTGTGCGTTTGAACACATGGAACGGGTCGTTTTGGCTGGTTTTTCCAATTTCGCTGCTAAAGGTGTCGATTGCGCTCACGGCGACGCTGGCGATGAAGAGCGCGTAATACGCATCCAGGTCCCGCCGGGCGTAAAGGAACATCATAAGCGTCGCCACAAGACCGTTGGCGAGGACCTGACGGTAGTTGCGCCGCGTTTTTTGTTCGTGCTTATAGTAAAGACCGATCAAAAAACTGATGAAGAAGAAACTGATGAAGACCAAAAAGGCAATTGGGCCTCCAAAGCCGAACACCAATGTGCCCAGTGCGACCGCGGCAAACGCGCCGCTAGTCGAGAAGGCCTCTTTGTAGTAGGCGTAAACGCTGATGGCGGTCGAAACAATATAGCCTAGGAAGAACATCGTCATGGTAGCATCACCACACTAAAAAACAAGAACAAAGGAACCGTTATGTTGTCAAACCCGCGCGGGGTGTAAAGCTCAATCAATGTCCCCGCCGCAACAATCGCAAACAGATAGCCATACGAATCCCTGAAAAGCGCGAACGCGAGGAAAAGCAGAATCAAGAACATCGAAAGGGTGCCGAGCACACTTTTGGCTTTGTAAAGTTTTTGCCTGCCGTAACGTTTGCCGAGGGCGCCGGCCAATCCGTCGCCCCAGCCAATGCCCAAAACGGCAAAGGCGCCGGCGGTGTAAAACTCATAGGTGAAGGCAAGGTAGGTTATGATGGTCAAGCTGATGGCGTAATAGACGGTGCCGAGATTTTCAAGGCCTTTTTCTTCTCTCTCCATTGCGGGGACCAAGTTGAACCGGTAGGAGAGGTAGTTCAGGACAATGAACGAAGCGGGGACGATAGAGGCCATGATGGCTCCATCAAACAAAACAAGTGCAAGCAAATACCAATGCGCCACCGCGATGTGAATGAATTTCCGGGTGCCCTCGCCGCGCAAGGCGTTCGTCTTGCGGAGCAGTTGCGCAACGCCCATGATCGCTACGACAAAGGCGTAAGAAAGAACGAGGCCAATCACTTAGAAAGGCCTCGTTTTTTCAGCTCGCGGCGAATCTTTTTCAACATGAAGTACTTGCGGAGCTTGCCGACATAGTGCCTTTTGGTGATGTTGGTGTATCCGTCTTTGCGGATCTCATCGAGGATGCCTTCGTAAAATCTCGCGGCGGTGTAGGTCGGAAGGATGGCGTCTTTGTCGAAGAGTTTCAAGTTGTCGTAGAAGACGTTGTATTTTTCTTTGGCGATGTCGATGTAGTTTTCGACAAGGCTTTTGTATTCGGGGGTGACGGTGCCGGTGCGAAGGGTCTTGATGTTGACTTGGAACTGTTCGATGATTTCATCCGGGAAATAGACGCGGCGGTCTTGAAGGTCGTCGCGCACGTCGCGAAGGATGTTGGTGATTTGCATGGCCTTGCCCAGTTCGATTGCCACTTCTTTAAGCTTTTTCGAGTTCTTTTTGTAGGATTCACTGGCCAGCACGGGCAGAAGCATCAAGCCTACGCTGCCCGCGGCTTTGTAGCAGTACTCGTCAAAATCCTTTTCGGTTTTGATCGGTTTGTCGTTGTAATCGTCTTTCATGCCGTTTAGAAGGTCCAAATATGGCCGAACGTCGCTTGGGAAGCGCATGATGGTCTCATAAAGCGCTTGAAAAAGCGGCTCATCGGGGACGTCGCCGTCAAAGGTCTTTTGAATTTTGTCTTCGAGGTCTTCAACAATCTTGATGTCGTTGTGGACATCGATGGCATCGTCGGCTTTCCGGCAAAAGGCGTAAATGGAGAAGACCGCGTTTCGTCTTTTTTCCTCTAACATGCCGAACGCTTTGTAGAATGTGGCGCTGGATTGTTCAATGATTTCTTGACAATACTCGTATTTGTCCATATTCATCCCTCGCTTTGCAATCTTATTTCATTATACCCAATTTCAGGGGGTTTGTAAATCGTCATAACCTTGAAAAACGTGGCGAAAAGCGGGTTTTTTGAACCAAAGAAAAGCTCCGAAAACAAATCCCAAACGGTTGTTTTCGGAGCGGGTTTACTCTAAGACGGTGATGTCTTCACGGTGGGAGAGGACGAAGGCGAGTTCGCCGTCGACTTCGCTCAAGCTCATTTCAATGTCGATTTGCATGCCGGTTTCCACAGCGTCGGGGTCGATGCGTCGGGCCCCTGGCATGAGCGGATGCTGGGTATTGTTGCGAAGGGGAGCTTCGTAAAGCTGATAGACGCGCATGGAATCGCCGTGTTCGTCTTCTAAGGTCATATAGAGGACGTCGCCGCCGTACTCTTCAATTTCGGTGATGGTTAGGCCTTCATAGTGGAAGGGCAACCCGGTTTTTTCAAAGGTCAACTCGGCAAAGGGCGTGGTGTGCACTTTGAATTCCGCTTCTAAGTTGTCGTCGTTCGGGGTGACGGTCGCCCCGCCGAAATTGGTCAAAAACAGTCCGTCGAACGGCTTGCCGTCGTGGTAGACTTGGGCGTTTTCAATCTTAACTTCATAGCCTACTTCCAAACGTTCGGTGATCGCATACCCGATGTAGAAGAAGATGCCGTACTCACCATCCAAGGATTGGATGAACGCGTGCTGTCCGACCTTGGCGGTGACGATGCCTTCAAGGTTCACCGATTTTTGTTTGTAGTCTTCATAGTTCGTTACGATGCTTTCGATAGTCGTGTCGACCGCATCGCCGTAATAGAAATCCGGGTCGTC
>PUOX01000031.1 GCA_003552925.1 Mollicutes bacterium
AAATCCTCGAAGGAAAGCATTCCTTCCTGGCTTCGCTCCCGTTTCAAATAGCGATGAACCGCACCCTCATCGAGAAGCTGCAAAAAGAGCACCCGGGCGTCGAACTCGTCATGGCGAGCAAATACATCGACTGTGAGGATTTCCCCGCCTACTACGACGCCGGCATCAAAGACTTCGGTGAAAGCCGCGTCGAGGCGTTTTTGGAAAAACGCCCGAACATCGATTTGGACATCCGCTGGCATTTCCTCGGCACTTTGCAGACGAAAAAGGTCAAAAAAATCGTGCACGACATCGACGTGCTGCACAGTCTCGACCGGCTGAAACTGGCCAAAGAGATTGACAAGCGGCGCACCACGCCGCTTACGTGTTACGTTCAAGTCAACATCTCCGGCGAGCCGCAAAAACACGGCGTCGACCCTAAAGACGTCCCCGATTTTTTGGACAAGGTCTGTATCATGGACAACATCGACGTCGTCGGTTTGATGGGCATGGCCGAACTGACCGACGACAACGAAAGAATCCGCGCTCAGTTTTCCCAGCTTCGTTTGCTCCGCGACGAGGCGGTCAAGAAACATCCAAGCGTGCGCGGACTTTCGATGGGCATGAGCGAGGATTACGAAATCGCGCTTGAAGAAGGCGCGAGTGTGCTCCGGCTCGGTCGAATACTCATAACGGAGGCTTTCTATGAAAAAAGACGACAAGAAAAACGCGTATGAACGCACCGAGTTCATCAAAGTCGACGAAGAGACCGACGTGTTTGACCTTGCGGACAAACTGCTCTATCGAAAGCCGCTGATTTTGAATTTCGAAGACTTCGACATTGTCGAAAGCAACCGCATCATCGTGTTTTTGAGCGGTGTCATATACGCACTTGACGGCGATGTGGAGGTCATCCGCGACAAAATTATGGCGTTTGCGCTCAAGAAGGATCTCAAAGACAAAAGTTTGCGCTCCTTCATCAACAAATACAAGGAGTAATATTCATGGTTTACTTACTGACAATACTCAACTATGCGATTCAAGCGTATTTCTACATGCTGATCGCCTACATCCTGTTAAGCTGGGTCCCTTCCATCCGCGAAAGCAAGTTCTATTATTACCTGCATGTCATCACCAATCCTTACATGCGAATTTTCCGCGGGTTCTTGGTGGTCGGCAATTTCGACTTCACCCCGATGATCGGACTGTTGCTTTACAGTTTCGGCATGAACGCTTTCGGCGAATTCGTCGCTTCGCTGTAAGAATTCTGACGAACGTCTTGCAATTTCGCGTTGCAATCAGTATAATAATGACAACATCGTTGAAACGGACACGCTTTTGGACACGCTTATTGAAGAGACCAAGTGGCGCTGAGAACTTGGATAGGCCTCCGGAAGTATCGCCGTGGAGATTCGCGGTCGAAAAGCCGCGACGCGCCCTCGCGTTAACGGGATGAGAGCCGGGCAACCGGAATGAAGGTGGTACCGCGGATTAGCGTTCGTCCTTCATCCGCTTGCTTTTTTTATTTATTGAGGTAGGAGTGATACCCGTGAAAGACTACAAAGAGACATTGAACATGCCGAAAACGAAGTTTCCGATGCGCGGAAACCTCGGCAAGAACGAACCCAAGCGCCATGCGTTTTGGGAAGAGGAAAACATCTATCAAAAGCGTCTGAACAAAAACAAGGACAACCCGGCTTACGTCCTTCCCGACGGCCCCCCTTACGCCAACGGCGACATCCATATCGGCCACGCGCTCAACAAGATCCTCAAGGACATGATCGTCCGCGAACGCAACATGCGCGGTTTTTACACGCGCTACGTGCCGGGTTGGGACACCCACGGGCTCCCCATCGAAAGCGCGCTCACCAAAAACGAAGGCGTCGACCGCAAGGCGCTCGGCACGTCCGAATTCCGCAACCGCTGCGCCGATTACGCCCTCCGGCAAGTCGACCGCCAGCGCGAGCAGTTCAAGCGGCTCGGCATTCTCGGCGAATGGGAAAAGCCCTATTTGACGCTGGATAAAAAATACGAGGCCTCGCAGCTTGAAGTGTTTGCGGACATGGTCGAGAAGGGTCTGATCTTCAAAGGGCTCAAGCCCGTCTTTTGGTCCCCATCGAGTGAAACCGCCCTCGCCGAAGCGGAAATCGAATACGCCGACAAGACGTCGCCCTCGATTTATTTCACCTTCGACGCCGTCGAGACCGGCCCCTTCGAGGACGGTTTCAAGTTTTTGGTGTGGACGACCACGCCTTGGACGATTCCGGCCAACCTTGCCACCGCCGTCAGCGAACAGATCGACTACGTCTTCATTCGTGAAAACGGCGAAATTTACGTGCTCGCCACCGCCCTGCTTGAGACGCTCAAAGAAACCCTCGGCTTCAAAGAAGCCGAAGTCATCCGCCACGTCAAAGGCGGCGAACTGTTGGGCCTCACCTACAAGCATCCGCTCTACGACCGCGTTTGCCCCATCGTTTCCGGCCATCACGTCACCATCGAAAGCGGGACGGGGCTTGTCCATATCGCCCCCGGCCACGGCGAGGACGACTTTTTGATTGGCAAGGCCAACAACCTTGAAATCTTTTGCCCCGTCGACGAAGCCGGGCATATGACGGAAGCGTCGGGCCGCTATGAAGGCATGTTCGTCGAAAAATGCTCAAAAGAGGTCGTCAAGGACCTAGAAGAACGCGGCAATCTTTTGAAGCTCGAAACCTTGAAGCATAGCTATCCGCACGATTGGCGCACGAAAAAGCCCGTCATCTTCCGCGCGACCGACCAATGGTTCGCCTCGGTCGAAACGCTCAAAGACGACTTGCTCAAAGAAGTCCGCAAGGTCGAATGGACCCCCGCCTGGGGCCAAACGCGCATGGAAAACATGATCAAGGACCGCGAATCGTGGTGCATCAGCCGCCAGAGAGTCTGGGGCGTGCCCATCCCCGTTTTCTATCATGAAAACGGCGAAGCCATCCTTGATGCGGACATCATCCGCCACGTCGCCGGTTTGTTTGAACAGCACGGTTCGAACATCTGGTTTGAGTGGAAGGCGAAAGACCTTCTGCCCGAAGGGTACGAAAGCGAAAAATCGCCGGGCGGCAACTTCAAAAAAGAAACCGACATCCTCGATGTCTGGTTCGATTCGGGCACCTCGCACAAAGGCGGCATGACCGATTTCGGCATGCCCTACCCCGCCGATTTGTATTTGGAAGGCTCCGACCAATACCGTGGCTGGTTCAACAGCTCGCTTTCGACCGGCGTCGCCTCGAAAGGCGAAGCGCCCTACAAGGCGGTATTGACCCACGGCTTCGTGTTGGACGGCGAAGGCCGCAAGATGAGCAAATCGCTCGGCAACGTCGTCGATCCTTTAGAAGTGATGGACAAGCTCGGCGCCGACATTTTGAGGCTATGGGTGGCGAGTGTCGATTACCAGGCCGATGTGCGCATCAGCGACAAGATGATGCGCCAAATCGCGGAAAGTTACCGCAAAATCCGCAACACGATCCGCTTCATGCTCGGCATGGTGAGCGACTTCCGCGAAGAAGACCGCATCGCCTTTGACGATATGCCCGAACTCGACCGCTCGATGCTTTTGAAGCTCGACAAGCTCATCCACGAAGTGAACGGCTATTACATCGACTTTTCCTTTGACGACGTCATGCGGCTGATCAACCGCTTCGTCATCCGCGATTTGAGCGCGTTTTACTTAGACGTCCTAAAAGACATCGTCTACATCGAGGCGCCCAAAGACCGCAAACGCCTAGCCGCGCAAACGGTTGTCTACGACATCTTGCATGCGCTTCTAAGGATGCTCACGCCAATCTTGCCGCATACGGCCGAAGAAGCCTATCAATACATGCCCGAAAAGAAAGAGGGAAGCGTCTATCTTGAGGACATGCCTCAACCCAAATACAAAAAGGACGAAACCTTGCGCAAGAAATACGACGAGCTCATGCATCTTCGCGATTATGTGCTCAAAGCCTTAGAAGAAGAACGCAACGCCAAAACCATCGGCAAATCCCTAGAAGCCAAAGTGACGCTTTATCCAAACGACGAATCGACCAAAGAACTCCTCAAGAGCGTCGACAACCTCGACCAGCTTTTCATCGTCAGTCAGGTCGAACTTCGCGAAAGCGGAGAAGGCGCCTACAAACATGAAGAGCTTTCCTTGGACATCACGAGGGCCGAAGGCGAAAAATGCGAACGCTGCTGGCAAGTCGGCGAAACGGAAGACGGCTTGTGCGCACGTTGCGAGAACATCCTGCAACGCTTGGACGAAAATTGATTTTTATCGCCAAATGCAGTAAAATTATGAGGGGTAGGACGTGAGGCAAAGATGGTGCGCTTCAAGCGCCGATTATGTCCGCACCCTCGCCGTTTCACAGCGGAGAATAAGATAAAGGGGATGTTTTATGTCAAAAGAAACAAAAAATAGCATCCTCGACGGGGTGTTTTACTTCATTGGCGCGGTGATGATCGCCTTCGGCATCGTCATGATCATCCGCAGCGATTTGGGCACCAGTCCTTGGGACACCTTGCACGTGGCCCTCGCCGAAGTGACCCCTTTGAGCGTGGGAACCGCGATCATTCTCGTTACGTTTTCCTTGACGCTCTTCATTATTGTTGTCCGAAGGAGTTCGCGGTATTTGTTCATGGCGATCCCCATCGTCTTGGTGGGCGTCTTGATTGATTTGTTCGATTTGGTCGTTTTCCGCGATTTCTTTCCGGAAGGCTATGCGCAACTCGGAACATTCTTCTTGGGGCTTTTCACCGTGCCTTTCGGCGCGGCCATGCATATCGTCAGCCGGTTTCCGGCAGGCGTGTTCGACGAACTCATGCTGGTCTTGATGAAAATCTTCAAGACTCGCAACATGATTCTTGTCCGTATTCTTATGGAAGCGACCCCCGTCGTAATCGGCGTCATGCTCACGGGCTATTTCAAAGGCAGCCTGGGCTCGCTTTATTTCGGAACCGTCATTTTCGTCATCGTCGCGGGCCCGCTTCTGAGAATGTATATAAAACTAATTAGGGGGATTGAAACATGGAAATCAATCTACTGATCGACCACACCTACCTGAAGCCTTTCGGCACGAAAGAAGAGATCGACAGGCTTTTGGAAGAAGCCATCACCTATCGTTTCAAAAGCGTATGCGTCAACCCCACCTGGGTGGAATACGCCGCCGAAAGCTTGAAAAAATCCGACGTGCTCGTTTGCACCGTCATCGGCTTTCCACTAGGCGCATCGACCACCGACACGAAAGTGTACGAAACCCGTGACGCCCTCAAAAAAGGCGCGCACGAGATTGACATGGTGTTGAACATCGGCTGGGTCAAAGACGGCGAATACGACAAAGTGGAAAAAGAAGTGCGCGCCATCAAAGACGTTTGTCAAAACCGCGTCCTCAAAGTGATTTTGGAAACATGCTATTTGAGCGAAGAAGAAATCGAACAAGCGGCCCGCGCATCCATCGACGGCGGCGCCGATTTCATCAAAACCAGCACCGGCTTCGGCACGGGCGGCGCCACCGTCAAAGACGTCCGCCTGATGAAGAAAGTCGCCGGCGAAAAAGGCGTCAAAGCCAGCGGCGGCGTCAAAACGCTTGAAGACCTGCACGCCATGGTCGAAGCGGGCGCGACCCGCATCGGCGCAAGCAGCGGCGTTTCGCTTGTCAAAGGCGAAGCCGGAAAAGAAGACTATTAGGAGGCGAAACTTATGAGTACCCCGCACATTGAAGCAAAGAAAGGCGACATCGCAAAAACCGTGTTGATGCCGGGAGACCCGCTCCGCGCCAAGTACATCGCGGACAACTTCCTAGAAAACGTCAAACGCTTCAACACCGTTCGAAACATGTTCGGCTACACCGGAACCTATCAAGGCAAAGAAATCAGCGTGATGGGCAGCGGCATGGGCATGCCCTCGATCGGCATCTATTCCTATGAACTCTACAAGTTCTACGACGTCGAAAACATCGTCCGCATCGGCTCCTGCGGCGCCTACACCGACGAGATTGACCTTTACGACGTGCTGCTCGCCGACAAGGCCTACAGCGAATCGACGTATGCGGACGTGCAAAGCGGCGATTACAAGGACGCCTACACCTATCCGACGCCCGCACTCAACGAACGCATCGAAGCCATCGCGAAGGATTTGGACATCCCGATCACCAAAGGCGTCATCCATTCAAGCGACGTCTTTTACCGCGAAAACTTCGACGACTACAAGCGCATCCACAAGGACTACGGCGCCATCGCCGTTGAAATGGAAGCGTTCGCCTTGTTCCACAACGCCCGCGTCACGGGCAAAAACGCGGCTTGCATCCTCACGGTTTCCGATTCGCTCGTGACCAAAGAGGCCACTTCCAGCGAAGAACGCCAAAAATCCTTCACCCGCATGATGGAAATCGCACTCAGACTAGCCTAAAAAAAGTGCTTCGGCACTTTTTTTTGGAGGGAAGCCATGAAACTAACCATTGACAAGCACCAAAACGTCACCTACCACTTCATCACCACCAAACAGTTCAAAAGCGTGCAAATCACGTTGCGCTTTTTCGACGACCTCGACGAGAAATCGGCGACCGTCCGCCACTTGATGCTTTCGATGCTCAAAGCGAAAAACAATCGCCACAAAAACCGCAAGGCCTTAAGCCGAAGGTTGGAAGAACTCTACGACACGTCGCTTTCGGGCGTCTCGCTGAAACTCGGCGACAAGCACATCAACCAATTCGGCCTCAACCTCATCAACCCCGACTTCGTCAAAAACGGGCGTTTTTTCGAAGACGTCTTGGAAGTGCTCCAAGCGACGCTTTTCGACCCAGCCTTCGACGAGAAAACCTTGCGTGAGGAAAAGCAGTTCCTCAAAGACTATTTCAAGGCGGAATACGCCAACAAGTCCCGATACGCCGCCAAACGCTACCGCGACCAACTATTTGAAAACCACCCCAACCGCATCAACCCTTTGGGCGCGATGGAAAAAATCGACGAAGTGACAATGGAAGAGATCGAAGCCGCCTACGAGCGGATGGTCCGCAAAAACCCGCTTATGATCAGCGTCGTCGGCGACTACGACCAAGCGTCGATGCAAGAGCGTTTGCGCCGGGCGTTGCCCTTTGAGACCAACGAAGCCCTGCCGAAACGCTTCTTTGCGCGCAGCCCGTTCTCTGAGAAACCGCCCGTCCGCGAAACGATGGCCCTTTCGCAAGACAGGCTGTTCATGACCCTTGCCGGCGACATCTACTACGGCGACGACGCGTATTTCCCGATGGTCCTGCTGGCCGCCCTTTTGGGCGAAGGCGGCGATTCGCTGCTGTTTCGCAAAGTCCGCGAAGAAGCGTCGCTCGCCTATTACATCAACGCCCATTACCGGCCGTTTGCGAGCATCGTCTCCATCCATTCGGCGATGAAAAGAGAAAACATCGACAAGGCGAAAGCCTTAATCGAAGAAACGTTCGAAGCCGTCAAAAAAGGCGATTTCAGCGACCGCTCCCTCGAGCTGGCCCGGCAGTACTTGATCACTTCGATCAAACAAAGCTTCGATTCGCCGAGAAACCTTTCGTTCATCGCGCTCAGGCACCAACTGCTTTCCATGCCTTTTGACGAAGACTACATGCTCCAACAAATCCGCGACGTGAAAAAAACCGACGTCGTAGAAGCCGCCAAGCGGCTGCGCTGGATTTTCACCTACGTTCTCGGGAGTGAAGACGATGAAAAAGACGCAGTATAAGACGTTTCGCGAAACCGTCTACCATTTTCAGTTGCACGGGCGTCTCGACGTCTATTTGATTCAAAAGCCCGACTATTCGAAAACGTACGTGACGCTTTCGGCGCCGATCGGCTCGATTCACCGCCGTTACCGCGATGAGAAGGGCGAAGTGAAAGAAGCGCCCTCCGGCGCGGCGCATTTTCTCGAGCACAAAATCTTCGAACGCGACGGCCGCGACATCAGCGAAGACTTTTCGCTAGACGAGGCGCAAATCAACGCCTTCACCGAGCACCACCGCACGACGTATCTTTTCAGCGCGACCAACCACGTATTGCAAAACGTCGAACGGCTTTTTGAGGCGTTTTTCTTCCCCGAGTTCACCGACCAAGGCGTCGAAAAGGAGAAGAACATCATCGCCGAGGAACTCAACATGCACCTCGACGACCCCTACTACGAACAATACCACACCCTGATGCGCAACCTTTACCATTTTCATCCTCTTCGCGAAGACATTTTGGGCACGAAAGAAAGCATCGCCGCGATGAGCACCGCCGATTTGCGCGCCATGCACAAGGCCTACTACCAACCGGAAAAGGCCACGTGCGTCGTCGTGGGCGACATCGACCCCTATGGTTTGCAAGAAAGGCTTGAACAACGCGTCAAGCTTCCCGAGAAAACCATGTTTGAACCGTTGTCGCAGCCTTTGGAAGAACCGGCTCATGTCAAAAAGCCACGCGAATCAAAGGAACTCGACGTGCTACTGCCGAGCGTGCTAGTCGGCGTGAAGTTCCTTCCCGAGATGCATATGGACGTCAAAACGCGCATCCGCGAGAGGCTTTCGCTTTCTATTTTGATGAGCCTGCTCCTCGGCAAAAGCAGCGACGTCAGCGAAGCGATGCTCGATGCGGGGGAAATCAACGACACCTACGGTCTCGACGTGGCGGTTGAAGATTCCTACGCCCACGTGCTCATCGGCACCGAAACCGAAAAGCCCGAGGCGTTTGAAGCGTCGTTGCTTGAAGCCTTGAAGAATTTCCCCGAAGCGACCATCACCGACGCCGACTTCCGCCGCATCAAAAACCAGCTTGTCGGCAGCTTCATCCACGGGCTCGATTCGCTAGAAGCTTTGGCGCATCAGTTCACGGAGTACATCCAATACGACATCGTTTTCTACGACGTCGTCGAAATCGCCCAGTCGATTACCAAAGAAGAAATCCTGTCCCTCGCCAGACGTCTCGACACTTCGAATGCGAGCCGTTTCATCGCCAAACCCAAAAAAGCGTAGAGGGCAGAAACGAGGTCTATCATGGACAAAATACTTACCGCGTTTCAGCGCCGCAAGGCAAACGCCGAGCGCATCGGCGTCGCCGGCGTCTTGCTTGTCGTCGCCGGCGGGCTAGTGTATGCGTTTGCCGAAACCGTCCCGCTATCCGCCGCGCTTGCCGTAGGGGGAGCCATTTTGGTGTTTTTTTCCTACGCGAACTTCACCCAAATCGAAGAAGAGTTCAAAAGCGGCGTGCTGAGCGAGTTGATCGAACGTTCCGTCCAAGACGCAGATTACGACCACAAACGGGGCTTGACGCCCCACCAGGTGTATCAGTGCGAGTTCTTGAAAACGGCAGACCGTTTCCACAGCGAAGACTTTTTGAGCGGCACCATCGACAACGTCGCCTTTGTCTCAAGTGATGTCGTTTTGAAAGAACGTCGCGTGCAGACGACGAAACACGGCACGCAAACCTACTACCACACTTATTTCAAAGGAAGAATGTTCACCTTCGAATTCAACAAGCACTTCGAAGGCGTCCTGCAAGTGTTAGAAGACACCTCGCCCGTGACGCGGCGCCCTTTTGAAAGAGTCAAGCTCGAATCGGTCGACTTCAACAAGAAATTCAAAACGTTCGCCACCGATTCGCATCTTGCGTTTTACGTTTTGACGCCGCATTTCATGGATGCGCTTTTGCGCTTTGAAGCGAACCACCCCGGAAAACTGAGCTTTTCGTTCATCGACAGCAAGCTTCATATCGGCATCAACAATTTCAAGGACACGTTTTCGCTCAAGTTCTTTCAAAAGATGAACCAAGAAATGATCCAAACCTTCCAACAGGACATCGACATCCTCTACACCATCGTCGACGAGCTCAAGCTGAACCGCAACATCTTCAAGACAAAATCGTAAACATTGCGAACGACCGCCTTCTCGCGCATCAGTCCTTGACTTTTCGAAGGAACCCGCGGTTCCTTCTTTCTTTTGCGAAGTTTCGTGCAGAAATGGCTCCCTCAAAGAAAATCGCGCCGGTTTTGCAAGGTGATTGCCCATGGGAAAGAAGGTATCCTAAAACAAAAAGGAGGATACGCATGGTCAATCAAGTCATTTTGGTCGGACGTCTGGTTTACGACCCGGAACTGCGGGAACTCAAAGACGGCAAGAAGGTCACCACCATCACCATGGCGCTACAGCGCAACTTCAAAAGCGCCGAAACGGGCACTTATGAGACGGACTTTCTCAAATGCACGCTTTGGAGCGGGATTGCCGAAAACACCGTCGCCCATTGCAAGAAAGGTTCTACCATCGGCGTCAAGGCGAGGCTAGCCCAGAGGTTTTACGACATCGACGAGGAAAAGTCGTTTTCCTATCCGGAAATCGTCGCGGAAAAAATCAGTTTCATCTCCCCCAAAAGCGCCTCTAAAGAAGCGCAAGCCTAAGAAGCTCTCCTCCCCCCCCCTTCGGGACGACAATCGTCGTCCCTTTTTCTCGGAGAGTTTGTGTCTGAACGCGCAAAAGCGAAACGCTTTGTGCTATAATTATAAGGAGGTGGTAGAATGAAACAGTATCAGGACTTTTTGCGCCACATCCTCAAACACGGCCGTTACAAAGACGATCGCACCGGGACCGGCACCTTGAGCGTGTTCGGCTATCAGATGCGGTTTGATTTGCGTGAAGGCTTTCCGCTTGTGACGACGAAAAAGGTGCACTTCAAAAGCATCCTTCACGAACTCCTCTGGTTCATCTCCGGCGACACCAACATCCGCTATCTCGTCCGAAACGGCGTGCGGATTTGGAACGAATGGCCGTATGAAAATTTCAAGCAAAGCGAAGCTTATCAAGGCGAGTCGCTGAAAGAATTCATTGAAAAAATCAAAAACGACGAAGACTTCGCCGAAAGATTCGGCGATTTGGGTCCGGTATACGGCGCTCAATGGCGCGGCTTTTCCGGCGAAGAGACCTCCGTCGACCAACTTGAATGGGTGGTTCATGAGATTAAGCAAAACCCCCATTCGCGCCGCTTGATCGTCAACAGCTGGCATCCGCCGCAGCTCGGACGGATGGCCCTTCCCCCTTGCCATATGATGTTTCAGTTTTACGTGCAGGAAGGGCGGCTTTCCTGCCAACTCTATCAAAGAAGCGCCGATGCGTTTTTGGGGGTGCCCTTCAACATCGCAAGCTATGCGCTATTGACGATGATGGTCGCGCAAGCGTGCGATTTGAAACCCGGCGAGTTTGTCCATACCATTGGCGACGGCCATATCTATTCCAACCACGTCGAGCAGGTGAAGACGCAGCTCGAGCGTGAGCCGAAAGCCCTGCCGACGCTTGAATTGAACCCCGAGGTCAAAGACCTTTTCGCCTTCCGCTACAAGGATGTGCGCTTGAAAGGCTATGATCCGCATCCGCCCATCAAAGGAGAGGTTAGCGTATGATCGCATTGATAGTGGCCATGGACCGTAACGGCCTGATCGGCAAAGACAACGAACTGCCCTGGCATTTCCCCGAAGACCTTGACTATTTCAAACGGGTTACGAAACACAAGAAGGTGCTCATGGGGCGAAAAACGTACGAATCGATCGTCGATAAGCTTGGCAAGGCTTTGCCGCTTCGCGAAAACATCGTCTTGACCCGGCAACGGCTCAAGCTTGAGGACGCCTACGTCATCAACGATCTGCCCGCGTATTTGCGGAAAGTCCCCGAAGAAGACACGCTCTTTGTCATCGGCGGGCGCATGGTCTATGAGGCGTCGCTTCCCTTCGCCGACCGCCTGTACATCACCCATATCGACGGGGCCTACGAAGGAGACACCTACTTTCCCACCGTTGATTTTTCCAAGTTCGAAATCGTTCAAAAAGAAAAGCGTCCGCCCTTGACGTTTGTCGTATACGAAAGGAAGGATCGCTAAATGGTTTCGCTCATATTCTTGTTGGTTTTTGCGGGCTTCTCGACGCTTTTTTCCTACTTGCTTGGCGGCTTTGCCCTCGCGCCTTTGAGTGTGCTCATATGGGTAATCGGCCTCTTCTTGGGGTTTGTGGCGTCGTTTTCGATATTGCTTTCTTTCATGATTGTCTACGGGCGTCTCCATAAGGAAGCCGATTCCTTCAACATGCGCCACCATCGTATCGCTGTCGGCATCATGCGGTTGGTCTTGCGGTTGGTCCGCTTGAAAATCCGCGTTACGGGCCGCGAGCACATTCCCGCACCCGGCGAAGCGTTCGTCGTTGTGGGCAACCATCAGTCGAACTACGACATTCTCGCCTCCAAAGCGCAATTGGGGAAACATCCGCTCATTTTCATCGCAAAACAGGAAATTTTCACATGGCCGATTGTCGGCAATTTCACCCGCTTGCTCGGCAACATCCCCATCGACCGCACATCGCCGAGGTCTTCGGCAGAAGCCATCGTGCAAGGCATCCGCGCGCTCAAGAAGGGGCAGCCGGTCGTCATCTTCCCCGAGGGCACCCGTTCGAAATCAAACGAGATGGGCGAGTTCAAGGCCGGATCCTTCAAACTGGCCATGAAATCGAAAACGCCGATTTTGCCGATGACCATCTACAACATGCACAAAGCATGGCGCGGATGGCCGTTTCTTCGCCAAAACGTCTACATCCATTTTCATCCGCCCATTTGGCCCAAAGACTACACCAACCTCACCTCGCAAGCCCTCAGCAACAAAACCAAACGCGTCATCCAATCCAAAATCGACGAGTTTGGCGGTTGAGAATTGATGCATGAAGCGCCATTTTGTGATACCATAGAGAAAGCAAAGGAGTGATGACCATGAGAATGGTAGACATTATTGAGAAAAAGCGCGACGGAAAAGCGGTCACCAAGGAAGAAATTGACTTTTTTGTGGAAGGTTACGTCGACGGCAAGATTCCTGATTACCAAATAAGCAGTTTGATGATGGCGATTTATTTCAACTCGATGGACGACGACGAAGCGACCCATTTGACCGAAGCCGTCTTGAACAGCGGCGACATCATCGATTTGAGCGCCATTGAAGGCATCAAGGTCGACAAGCATTCGACCGGCGGCGTCGGCGACAAGACCACCCTCGTCTTAGGCCCCCTCGTGGCCTCTTGCGGCGCAAAGTTCGCCAAGCTTAGCGGACGCGGCCTCGGTCACACCGGCGGTACGCTGGACAAGCTTGAAAGCATCCCCGGGTTCAACGTCTCGCTTTCGAACGAAGATTTCGTCAAGCAGGTCAACGACTTGAACATCGCCGTCGCCGGTCAAACGGCGAAGCTCGCGCCCGCCGACAAGCTTCTTTATGCCTTGCGCGATGTGACGGGCACCGTCCCGAGCATCCCGCTTATCGCCGCCTCGATCATGAGCAAGAAACTCGCCAGCGGCGCCGACGTCATCGTTTTAGACGTCAAAATCGGCGAAGGCGCTTTCATGAAGACGCTTGAAGACGCGCGCGAACTCAGCCGCATCATGGTGAAAATCGGCAAGAACTTCGGCAAGAAGGTCACCGCGTTCATCACCGACATGAGCCAGCCTCTAGGCTATGCGGTCGGCAACAAGCTCGAGGTCGTAGAAGCCATCCAGACCCTTCAAGGAAACGGCCCCGAGGACTTGCAGAAGCTGTGCACCGAAATCGGCAGCTATCTGGTCCATAACGCCGGTTTGAGCGAAACGCTCAAACAAGCGCGGGAAATGGTCGAGAAGAAGTATGGCACCCTCGAGGCGAGCGACTTGTTCAAAGAAATGGTCAAGGCCCAAAAGGGCGAATACCCCGACTTGAACGACTTCATCCACAACGAAACGCTGATCGCCGTAAAAAGCGAAAAAGAAGGGTATGTCAAAAGCTTGAACGCCCTTGATATAGGCTTGAGCGCGATGCGCCTCGGTGCAGGACGCGAAACGAAAGACGACACCATCGACACCGACGTCGGCATCGTCCTCAACAAAAAAGTCGGCGACAAGGTGGAAAAAGACGAGGTCCTCGCCTACGTCTACAACAACAAAGACGACATCACCGACGAAGTGAAAACCATCTTGAACGCGTTCGACATCACCGAAGAATACGTCGAAAAGCCCTCGCTCATTGTCGAAATCGTCGAATAAATTCGACCCTTCCCGGGTGGGAAGGGTTTTTTCTTGAAATTCGGTGTGTGCAAGCGGCAAACTTTGGTATAATGTCCTTAGGAGGGATGCACATGATTGACGCAATCCATTTTTACAAGGCTTACGACCTCGACAACGTCCGGAGGTTTTATGGAGACGCTTTGAGCTTGAAACTGTACAAGGACCAAGGGTCCTGCTTGATTTACGACATGAACGGCCACGGCAAGATCGGCTTTTGCACGCATCATCCCAAGTTCCGGGCGGATTCGACGTGCATCACGTTCGTCTACGAGCGCAAAGAAGACGTCGAAAGGATGCATCAGCACTTGAAAACGCGCGCGAAAGACGTCGGCCGTCCGGCGCTCAACGACAAGCTCAAAATCTACCATTTTTTCGCGAAAGACTTTGAAGGCCACACGCTCGAATTTCAAACCTTCTTGTATTGAAAATCGCTTCCATAGAAGCGTTTTTCTTTGGCGTAAGAGTTTTGTGTTTGCGTTGCGTTTTTCTGGCGATGTGTTATACTGAATGTGTCGATAAAATCAGGGGAGCTTAGAGTACTAGGCTGAGACATTCTTGAGACTAGAATGAACCTTACCTGATCTGGGTAATGCCAGCGTAGGATGAATCTTTATGATTGAGCTTTGTCCTAGGCGTGGACAAAGTTTTTTATTTTATTGAGGAGTGATCTTCTTGTCTGAATCCCGCATCAACAGCAAACAACTCACCGAAATCAGCATTCTTTTGGCCCTAGCCGTCGTCATCGAACTCGCTTTCCGCGTCATTCCCCGCCAGCCACAGGGCGGAAGCATCGATTTGACGATGTTGCCGCTTTTCATCATCGCCTACCGCCAAGGCCTGCAAAAGGGCATTTTGGCCGGGATAGTGTTTGGATTGCTGAACTTGCTTATTAGCGGTTTGGCGCTTTACCACTGGGGCGTCTTGTTCTTCGACTATCTGTTCGCCTTTGGTGTGTTGGGCTTAAGCGCCGTCATTTTCCGCATCAATAAGGACAGCGTCAATTACTTTGTCATCGGCATCGTCGTTGCCGGCGTCTTGCGGTTTGTTTTCCATTATTTGAGCGGCATCATCTTCTTTGGCGAATACGCGCCGGAAGGAACTCCTGCCGCGTTGTATTCCTTCACCTACAACATCACCTACATGGGCCCATCCATCGCGCTTACGGCCATCGTCGGCGCTTTGGTCTTCGCCCGTTTGAAAGACGTTTTGCAACAGGATTTCGCGTAACGCCTCGTCCCCGATTTTATCCGACTCGGGAACCCGCAAGGGTTCCTTTTTTTCTTGGCTTTGTATTTTTAACCTTGCCGCTTTCATGTATAATGAAGGAGGAGGGATACTATGAAAATAATGATGGTAGGCACCGAAGCGACACCCTTTGCTAAAACCGGCGGTCTCGCCGATGTGCTGGGCAGTTTGCCGAAGGCTTTGAGCGAACTCGGCCATGATGTCGGCGTGGTTTTGCCGAAGCATCAGGCGATCAAAGAAGCGTACGACGAACAGCTGACGTTCGTCGACAAAACGCAGATTACGGTCCATAAGAAGAAAGAATACGCAGGATTTGAAACGATCCAACACGAAGGCGTGACGTTTTACTTCATCGACAACGAATACTATTTCGGCTATCGCGAAAACTTATACGGCGATTTCGACGACGGAGAGCGCTACGGCTTTTTCAACCATGCCGCACTTGCGCTTTTGGAACGTTTGCATCCCGATACCGACATTGTCCATCTTCACGACTGGCCGGTAGGGCTGATTCCCTACATCCTTAAGAACACCGATTTGTATCCGCGTCTCAAAAAGCGCGCCAAGACGCTTTTCACCATCCATAACATCGCTTATCAGGGCCATTTCGACAGAGGGTTGCTTCCGTATTTGAACATTCCCTACGGTCATGCGCTAGAATACGGCGGCGCCATCAACTTCCTCAAATGCGCCATCGTTACGGCCGATTATTTGAGCACCGTCAGCAAAACCTACGCCAAAGAACTGCAGTACGCCTATTTCGGCTACGGCATGGAAGACCTCCTGCACGAACGCGAAAACGAGTTTGTCGGCATCATGAACGGCATCGACTACCAAGCGTTCAACCCGAAAGACGATGCGTATATCGAAAAAAACTACGATTTGCACAATTATTTGAAAGGCAAAAAGGAAAACAAACAAGCGCTTTTGAAGATGTTCCACCTCGACGATTTGAACAAGCCGCTCATCGGCATCGTTTCGCGACTTAGCGACCAAAAAGGATTCACCCTGTTGCGCGATGCGCTTGAGCCGCTGCTTGAGGAAGGCTTGGTCCAATGCGTCGTGCTCGGCACGGGCGAAGAAGAAATCCACGATTTCTTCGACGCGTTGCGCAAAAAACATCCGAAGCACTTAGGGCTTTATTTCGGCTACAGCGACAAAATCGCCCGGCAAATCTACGCCGGCGCCGATTTCTTCCTTATGCCCTCGAAATACGAACCCTGCGGCCTCGCGCAACTCATCAGCTTCCGCTACGGCACGCTGCCCATCGCTAGGATGACCGGCGGGCTCAAGGACTCCGTCGAACCCTACAACAAGTTCACCGGCGAAGGCAACGGCTTCGGCTTTGTGAATTTCGACGGCGCCGATTTGCTGAAGACGATGCGCGAAGCGCTTGAAGCCTATCAAAACAAGCAGAACTTCAAAAAAATGATCCGCCGCGCCATGCAAGAAGATTTCAGCTGGAAAGAAAGCGCCAAACAATACGAAGAACTCTACGCATCCCTACAAGAGTAAAAGGAGGACAACATGGAAACTTTAGCCTTAATACTGGCGGGAGGAAGAGGGTCCCGCCTGGACATCCTAAGCGAAAAGCGGGTCAAGCCCGCTGTGCCCTTCGCGGGCAAATACCGCATCATCGATTTCACCCTCAGCAACTGCAGCAACTCCGGCATCTACCACATCGGCATACTCACGCAGTACCATCCCCTTTCGCTCAACGAGCACATCGGTGTGGGCAAACCGTGGGATTTGGACCGTCGCGACACGAAACTTTCCTTGCTGCAACCCGATGAGAAATGGTACAAAGGCACCGCCGATTCCGTCAAGCAAAACATCGACTACATCAAACGCTCCGGCGCGAAGTACGTCATCATCCTTTCAGGCGACCACATCTACAAGATGGATTATCGCAAGATGATCAAGCAGCACAAAGAAAAAAACGCCGATTTGACCATCGCCGTGCAAAAAGTCGCCTGGGAAGACACGCACCGTTTCGGCATTTTGAACACGGACAGCGACATGAAAATCCGCGAGTTTCAAGAAAAGCCCGAACACGCCAAAAGCAACCTCGCATCGATGGGCATCTACGTCTTCAACACCGACGCCCTGATTGAAGCGTTGCAAAACGTCCAAGAAGACAACCTCGATTTCGGCAAGCACATCATCCCGCATTTGATCGGCGGCAATGTGTACGCTTATGTGTTCGAAGGATACTGGAAGGACGTCGGCACCTACGACGCCTATCTTGAGGCCAACCTCGAACTCACCAGCACCGTGGACAAGATTCCTTTGGACATGTACGACCGCGGTTGGCGCATCTACACGCGAAGCGAAGAGATGCCCTCGGTCAAAATCGGCAGCAAAGCCTCGCTCAAACAAGTGCTTGTCTCCAACGGTTCCATCGTGGCCGGCAGCGTCACACGAAGCGTCCTTTCGCCGGGCGTAATCGTGCATCCGCATGCGAAAGTCGTCAACAGCGTCCTCTTGAACGATTGCGTCATCGAAGAGGGCGCCGTCGTCGAAAACGCGATTCTTGACAAAAACGTCCACATCGGCAAAAACGCTGTTGTCGGCTGTGGAAACAGCGACACCCCCAACAAAGAACGCCCCGACCTTTTATCAAGCGGCGTGAACGTCTTAGGAAAAGGCGTCAAGGTGGGCGAAGGTGCCGTCATCGAACGAAACTGCCGAATCTTTCCGGGCGTGCAAATCGATGAAGGCACCATTGAAAGCGGCACGACGCTTTACCGTGACGAATCATAAAAAAAAGCAGGAAATTTCCTGCTTTTTTAGCGCTTTTGTCGGGTTTTCAAATACGAATCGACCGCCTTCAAGTAGTCGATTCTCGGCGCAAGCGATTCCTTGATCGGATAGCCTTCCCGTTCGATTTCGGCAAGCGTCATCGACTTGCGTCCCGTCTCGGCGCGCTTCAAATAGCGTTCGAGTCGTTCAAAGGGAAGCAAAAACACCGTATCGAGACGATCGACCTTGATCAAGATGAAGGCGACGCCTCCGTGCGCCTGCACTCTTCTTAGATGTTGGATTTGGTGGTCGTGGATGTTTTTGAGGGCGTAGGAGGTTTCGTGCTTGGTCTCTTTGACGTCGAAGTCGATGTAGAAGCCCTTGTAGACGCCGTTATAGTCCGTCGTCGAAGGTTTGCGGAAGTACGCCTCGGTGATTTTCGCCATCTCCCGGCGCGGATAGGCGACGTTGACGATTTGCACGGGGGTGGGCTTTTTGTGGATGACGGCCTTGTTTTGCTCGAGGTAATGCGCATTGGCTTCGTCGATCAGCTTTTCAAGCCCCATGCCGCGGTTGCTTTGGTTGATGCGGGGCTTGCGGTACGTCTTTTTTTTGGTCGGGTATTTGATCATCGGCTTCACCTCATGTTCAGTGTACCACAAAAACAAGGCCGGAACACGTGAAAAAAACCGACAAATCTCTTGCAAGATGAAAGGTTTTATGGGAAGCTATGTTATAATGATTTCGAAAGAAGCACCATGCATTAGGAGGCATATTCATGGCACAAATTGATTTTTACGCACTCGGAGGCCTCGGCGAACAAGGCAAAAACATGTACGTCCTTGAAGTCAATCAAGGCATTTTTGTCTTGGACGCGGGCTTGAAATATCCTACCGACGAACTCTACGGCGTCGATGCGATTCTGCCCGATTTCACGCATTTGAAAAAGAACCGCGACCGCATCCGCGGATTGTTTTTGAGCCACGGTCACGAAGACCACATCGGCGCGGTCCCGAAACTTTTAAAAGAAGTGTCCATACCGGTATACGGCACGTATTTCACGCTGGCGCTCCTCAAAGACGCCATGCAGGACCAATCCTTGAACCCCGACGATTACGAACTGCACACCATCACCAAAGACGATGTGTTGACGTTTAAAAACACCGAAGTTTCTTTTTATCAAACCACGCACACAATCCCCGAATCCGTCGGCATGGCGTTTGCGACCGACGACGGCGTCATCGTCTACAGCCCCGACTACACGTTCGACCAAAACGTGGCGGCGGCGTACAAGACGTCGTTCGAGCGCCTCGCCCACATCGCCCGCCAAAACGTGCTCGCGCTACTTACCGAAAGCACCGGCGCCGAACTTAGAGGCGTCTCCCGCTCCAGCCAGCACATGGACTACGAACTCAACCAAGCCTTTTTGAAAGCGAAGGGGCACCGCATCATCGTCACGTCCTATTCGACGGACATCTTCCGCATCCAAAAAGCGGTCGACATCGCCTTGAAATACGGCCGCAAAATCGCCATCATCGGCCGCAAAGCGCAGCGGATGGTCGACATCGCCATCAACTTGGGCGTGCTCAAAATCCCCGAAGAGAAACTGCTCAAACTCAAGTTCATCGACGACAAAAACAAGAACTCCTTGAAAGACAGCGTCGTCTTGGTGACAGGCGCCCGGCACGAACCTTTTTACATGCTGCAGCGCATGATGCGCAAGCTCGACCGACTCATCCATTTGGACAGCGACGACCACATCGTCATGATGACGCCGCCTGTCGCCGGCACTGAAAAAATCGCGGCCCGCACGTTGGACATCCTCTACCGCAACGACATCACCATCACCAAAATCGACCCCGAATCCTTCCCGCCGGCGCACGCGAGCAGTGAGGACGTCAAACTCCTCGCCAACATCCTCCGGCCCAAATATTTCATCCCGATCATCGGCGAGTACCGCCATTTCTTCGCCATGCGCAAAAACGCCAAGGAAATCGGCTACAAAGACGACGAAATCTTCACCCTGCAAAACGGTCAGGTGCTCCGCATCGTCGACGGCGAAGCCAAAGGCATCTCCGACAACATCAAAAGCGGCGAGACCTTGGTCGACGGCATTTTGGAAGGCGATGTGCACGATGTCGTCCTCAAAGACCGCGAGATTCTCTCCCAAGACGGCATGATGCTCGTCATCGCCCACATCAACGCCCGCAAAAAGATCACCATCGGCGACGTCGAAGTGATGAGCCGCGGGTTCGTCTACATGAAAGAAAACGAGGAACTCGTGCAAAAAGTCAACGAAATCTATCAAGCCATCGCCGAGAAGATGCTTGCGAGAAAGCAGCTCGATTGGCGCAAGTTCAAAGAAAAAATCCGCGAGGACGTCAGCCGTTTCTTGTACAAAGAGACGCAACGCCGCCCCATCGTCATCCCCGTCCTCATCGACGTGCCCAAAGAGTGAGAGGTGGACTATGATCATCGAATTTTTTGAAGACGACTTGCCCAAAGAACGTTTCGAACACTTGACGCCCCGCCGTGCGGTGCGCGCCGTTGTGCAAAACGAGGACGGGATTTGCCTCGTGTATTTGCGCAACGTCGACCGTTATACGCTTCCGGGCGGGGGCATCTGCGAAGGCGAGACGCCTTTGGACGCTTTGAAACGAGAACTGCATGAAGAAACGGGGCTTGAAATCGAAGACGCGGAACCGACCGTCACGCTCAAAGAGCATTTTCGCGACTCGGTGTGGCACCACCAGTTTTACCGGGTGAAGACGAAGGGCAAAACCGCCAAACCCCACAAGCTCACCCCCGAAGAAAAATCCTTGGGTTTTGAAACGTTTTTCACCACCGTCGAGGATGCCATGGAACGCTTCATGCTTGAAAGCAAGAACGCCTACACCAACCAAATCCACAAACGCGAACTCATGGGCTTGCTGCACAGTCTGTGAACAACGGCGGAAACCCCAAGCGGTTCCGCCCTTTTTGCGGGAAAATCTTTGTGTATATGTTTACAAAAAACCCCATTATGTTATAATTAACAAGAGTCAAAAATAGGAGGTAAAGTATGGCAAAAGTAGAAAATTTAGGAAACTCACGCGTAAAAATAGAGGTTGAAGTCTCCCCGGAACAATTTGAGCACGGACTCGATTACGCGTTCGACAAAATCAAGGACGACGTCGAGATCAAGGGTTTCCGCAAAGGAAAAGTCACACGAGAAGTGTACGAAAAGCACAAAGGCGTTGAGAGCCTTTACGAAGAAGCGCTCAATCACGTCATCCAAGAAACGTATTCCGAGGTTGTGCAAAACGAGAACATCATGGTGGTTTCGCAACCGAAAATCGACTTAGACGTCACCAAGGTCAAAAAAGGCGAACCTTTCACATACACGGCCACCGTCGCCACAAAACCGGAAGTCACCCTCGGGCAGTACAAAGGGTTCGAGTTTGAGAAAACCGACAGCGAAGTCAGCGACGAAGAAGTCGAGAAAGAAATCGACCAACTCCGCGAACAAAACGCCGAACTCGTCGTCAAAGAAGACGGCGTCGTTGAGGACGGCGACACCGCCGTGTTCGACTTCGAAGGATTCATCGACGGCGAAGCCTTTGAAGGCGGAAAAGCCGAAAACCACGAACTCGAAATCGGCAGCGGACGTTTCATCCCCGGATTCGAAGAGAAAATGAAAGGCATGAAAGCCGGAGAAGAAGCCGACATCGAAGTCACCTTCCCCGAGGACTACCAAGCCGAACACCTAGCGGGCAAAGACGCCACGTTCAAAGTCAAGCTCCACGAAGTCAAAGTCAAAGAAGTCCCGGAACTCAACGACGATTTCGTCAAAGACCTTGACCGCGAAGGCGTTGAAAGCGTCGAAGAACTCAAAGCGCAAACCCGCGAGAGCTTAAAAGAGCAAAAAGAAAAAGCCAACGAAAACAAGGCCGTCGATTTTGCCGTCGACGAAGCCAGCAAAAACGCGGAAATGGAAATTGCCGAAGAGATGATCGAGGAAGAAAAGAACCGCATGAAAGACAACACCAAGCGCCAAGCGCAACAATACGGCATCGACCTCGACACCTACCTTCAGCTGACCGGCATGGACAAAGAGCAATTTGAGGAAAACCTCCGCAAAGACGCCGAGCGTTCCATCCGCTACAACCTCACCATCGACGCCGTCGCCAAGGAAGAAAACATCGACGCGACGGACGAAGAAGTCGAAAACAAGATCAAAGAACTTGCCGAACAACACAACATGGACGTTGAACAAGTCCGTCAGCAAGTTCAGGATTCTGCGGTAAAACAAGAAGTGATTTTCCGCAAAACCATCGACTTCCTCGTGGACAACCTAGAAACCAAATAAACCAAAAACACTTCTGCGGAAGTGTTTTTTACGGGAGTGTAACCATGGTCAAACTAGCCGTATTCGACCTTGACAACACCTTGTTGACCGAGGACAAAAGACTGACCGACGCCACCATCGACGCGCTTGAGAAACTCACTCAACAAGGCGTCAACCTGGCGGTCGCCACCGGCAGGACCTTCGCACTCGCCCGCCCTTACGTGCGTGCGCTCAACATCGAGGGTCCAAACGCCTACAACAACGGCGCCCTGATTGAAACCGACAAGGGCGATACCGTCTACAAAAAAGCCATCCCCAAGCCTGCGCAAGCGCAAGTGGTCAAGTACGCCCTGCGACACAACCTCGTGTTTGTGCTTTATGGAAAGGACGCCATCTACGGCCCCGCGAACGATCGGCTCGATTTTTTCAAGCACTGGAACGAAGCCCATCCAGAGGCGAGCGTCACCATCACCGAAACCCGCGACGAAGACCTATTGAAGGCGCCCGATGCATACAAAGTGCTGATTCGCCTCCGGGAAACCGACGACGAAGAAGCCATCCTGAAGACGGTAACGGGCATTGAAGGCCTCCATGTGACCAAGAGCCAGCGAACCTTTCTCGACATCACGTCCGACGGCGCCCATAAGGGCAACGCCATCAAACGTCTCATGGAGCACTACGGCGTCAGCGCCGAGGAGACTATGGCCTTCGGCGACAACGACAACGATGCCGAAATGTTGCAGGCGGTCCGCTTTTCATTCGCCATGAAAAATGGTACACTAAAAGCAAAAGAAGCCGCCAACCGCGAAACCAAGGACACCGCGGAGGATAACGGCGTCGCAAGAACCTTGTCCGAACTCCATATTTTGATGAAAGAGGGAGATTCCCATGGAACGAACCATCACCATCACCGATGAAGCCGGCATGCACGCCCGTCCCGCTTCGAAGTTCTCCAAAAAGGCCGCAGAATTCGACAACGACATCACCATCGCCTATAACGGCAAAGAAGTCAATTTGAAAAGCGTCATGGGCCTTATGTCGCTTGGCATCCCGCAAAACGGGAAAGTGACCTTGAAAGTTGAAGGGGACGACGCCGAAGAAGTGTTGGACGTCTTGGAAAAGACCTTGGTCGAACTTGAATTGACGGATGAAAAATAGTGTGCCGCGGCACACTATTTTTATTGTTTACGTTGCATGAACGGCCGAAAATGATTATAATGTGTTAGAGTGTTTAGATTGCGAAAAACCGCAAAATGCGGTATATTATAACTAATAATAAATGTCTTAACTACGAGGTGAACCCAATGTTTGAGACCACCGAAAAAACCAACGCCACCTTGCCCGCCATCGCGATAAGAGGGCTGGCACCGTTCCCAAATACAGACGTTCGCACTGAAGTTGGACGCTCTCTTTCAAAGAGCGCCCTTTTGGAAGCGGAAAGAAACTACGACAGCCACGTGTTGCTGCTTGTGCAAAAAAATCCAAACGTCGAAGACCCTCAAGAAGAAGACCTTCTTGAATGGGGTGTCGTCGCCAAAATCGGCATCAAAATCAAACTCCCCAACGGAAACTTCAAAGTGAAGTTCGACCCCATCATGCGCGCTGAGATCGACCACTTTGAAAGCAGCGACCCCTATTTCATGGTGAACTTTGAAACACGCCCGGCCACGCACGGCGACCAGGACGAAGAAGTGGCCCTAGTTCGCATGATCATCAAACAAGTCATGGACAACGCCCAATCGCTCCTCAACAACCCCAAGCAATCGCTTGAGGCCGTACAGTCCGGGCTGTCCAGCGACAAGCTGGCCGACAAACTCGCCAGCAATCTCAAAATTTCCGAAAACCACAAGTTCAAATATTTGAAGACCTCCTCCGTCGAAGAACGGTTGAACTATCTTCTTCAAGACATTGAAAAAGAGCGCCACATGAGCGAAATCGAAGAGAAAATCAACCGCACCGTGAAGAAGAACATCGACGAAAACCAGCGCGAATACTATCTTCGCGAAAAGCTGCGCGCCATCCAAGAAGAACTTGGCGACAAAGCCAAGAAAGAATCGGAGATTGAAAACCTCCGCAACAAAATCTTGGAAAAGGGGATGCCCAAACACATTGAGGAAAAGGCGCTCTACGAACTCTCCCGCTATGAATCCCTTCCGGCTTCCAGCGGCGAAAGCGGCGTCATCCGCACGTATTTGGACTTCTTAATCGAACTCCCCTGGAAAGAGCAAAGCGACGATGAAACCGACATCAAAAAAGCTGAAGAGGCTTTGGAAGAAACCCATTTCGGTCTTGAAAAGGTCAAGGAACGCATCGTCGAATACCTAGCCGTCAAACTGTTGACCGGCAAAAACCCGCAAACCATCCTTTGCCTTGTCGGCCCTCCGGGCGTCGGCAAGACCTCACTTGCCCAATCGATTGCGAGCGCGCTCAACCGCAAGTTCGTCAAGCAGTCCCTGGGCGGCATCAAGGACGAATCGGAAATCCGCGGCCATCGCCGCACCTATCTCGGAGCGCTGCCCGGACGCATCCTTCAAGGCATGCGCAAGGCGAAAGTCATCAATCCGCTGTTCTTGCTCGATGAAATCGACAAACTCGGCAGCGACTACAAGGGCGACCCTTCGGCGGCCATGCTTGAAGTGCTCGACCCCGAACAAAACAAGCGCTTCTCCGACCATTACCTTGAAGACCAATACGACCTCTCCCACGTGCTCTTCATCGCCACGGGGAACTATTTGGGCCACATTCCCGCGCCCCTGCGCGACCGCATGGAAATCATCGAACTCTCCAGCTACACGGAAATCGAAAAATACAACATCGCCAAACGCCATTTGATCCGCAAACAGCTCGATTCGCACGGCTTAGAGCAAAACAAGCTCGACATCACCGATGAAGCCATCATGAAAATGATTCGCGAATACACGCGCGAAGCCGGCGTGCGGCAGTTGGACCGCCTGTTCGGCACCATCGTGCGCAAAGCCATCAAACGCATTTTAGGCGATAAAAAAGACAAAGTCGAAGTGACCGAAGACAACTTGAAAGACTTCCTCGGCAAGCCGAAATACACCACCCATGTCGCTGACAAAGATCCGCAAATCGGCGTGGCGACCGGCCTAGCCTATACGCAGTTCGGCGGCGACACGCTTGCCGTAGAAGTCGCCTACTACAAAGGCGGCGGGAAACTCTCCCTCACCGGTCAGCTCGGCGACGTCATGAAAGAATCCGCCGAAGCCGCGCTTTCTTACATCAAAGCGAATTATGAACAATTCGACATCCCCAAGGAACTCTTCAACGATTCGAACGTCCACATCCATGTCCCCGAAGGGTCCATTCCCAAAGATGGCCCAAGCGCCGGCATCACCATCGCCGTCGCCTTAATCAGCTCGCTCACCAAGCAAAAAGTCGACCCGTCCATCGGCATGACGGGCGAGATTACGCTTCGAGGCCGCATTTTGCCGGTTGGCGGCTTGAAAGAAAAAGCCATCGCCGCGCACCGTAGCGGATTGAAGAAGATTCTCATCCCCAAAGAGAACGAACGCGACATCGACGACATCCCCAAAGAAGTACGCGACAAAATCGACATCAAGGCCGTGCAAAACGTCTCCGACGTGACCAAAGAAGTCTTCATCACCGAAACGAAATCCTAAAGGAGAGATGCAAATGGCCGTGATTCTAAAACGGCGCGTCACCGCCAAAGGCGGCCGCGAAGGCGCAATCGTCAATCCGGAGGGCTCCCTGTCTTTGAACATGGACAAGCCCGAAGAGATGAGTGGCAAGGGGGAAGGCACAAATCCCGAAGAGTTGTTCGCGGCGGGCTATGCAAGCTGTTTCGCCTCCTCGTTAGAATTCCTCATGCAGCAAGCCGGCACCTCGTATGAAGCGATTGAGGTTGAAGCGGAGGCAACGCTCAAAACCGACGGCGAGCGGGGGTTCAAGTTCGCGCTTGCACTCAATGTGCGCATCGACGGACTAAGCAACGAAGAAAAAGTCCGCTTTGCCGAGCAAGCTTCGCAGTTCTGCCCGTTTTCCAAAGCCGTCTCGGGCAACGTCGAGATCGACCTCAACATACTTTGATTTCATAAACCCTCGCTAGGCGGGGGTTTTTTCTTTGGTGAAAGGCCAATAGGAAAACAATTTCTAAAAATGGGAACGAATTCCTACCCATCCGCGATTTTTCTATGATAAAATTGTATTAGATACAAGCGTTGAAAAACACGCGGAGGGGGAAATGAAAAAATTTCTCTTGGTGGTCTTGGCGACCGTCTTGACCACCTTGTCAGTCGCTTGCGGCAACTATGGCGACACCGAACTTACGCTCAATCCTTATGAAAACGTCGATTGGGCGGTTTATTCGCACGTCATGACGAACTTGCACACCCATACCGACGCCGACGATGGACACGGAAAGTCCTTGCCTCATGAGGCCGTCGATTTGTACTACGATGCGGGGTATAGGATTTTGGCCCTCACCGACCATGACATGGTCACCTATCCATGGACGTTTTCCGGCATCGATCCGGCCTATGAGGACCGCGACCCGGCCGCTTTGGGCATGTTGGACATTCCCGGAAACGAATACAGCCGCCACCATCATTTCGTCGGCCTCTTCACCGAACACGAAGCGCCTTTCACTACGTCCGTAGAGGCGACGATGCGTTCCGTGTTGAACAACAGCGACGAAGCGGTCATGTTTTTGGCCCACCCCGGCCGCTATTGGGACATCAACAAATCCTACACTCCCGGAGAACTGTATTCGCCCGGTTGGTATCTCAACCTTTTTGACGAGTTCACCGACAACGAACTGGTCGGTATCGAAGTCTACAACACCAACAACCGCTATCCCTTCGATACGCACCTTTGGGACCGCTTGCTGATGGAATCCATGCCGGAACGCACCATATGGGCGTTTTCCAACGACGACTTCCACGGCGAAGACGCAAGCGAAATCGGCTGGTCAAGGGCGTATCATCTGCTTGAAGACCCGCTTTCAAAAGCCGAGTTCCGCGACAGCATCGTCACCGGCGCTTTCTATGTGAGCTCCACACGGGAAGCGGGCGCGACGCCGCCTACCGTCGTTTCAATTTCCATCAACGATACGAGGAAGACCATCACGCTGGAAGTCGAAGGCGATTACGACCAAATCCGCTGGATCAGCGGCATCGACGAAGACAACCTGAGCAAAGTTGTCGCTACGGGTGCGACGTTTGAATACGGACATTTCGAAGGCAACTACGTACGCGCGGCCATCGTCTATGAAGAAGGCCGGCGCGACCATGCGATGACGCTCACCCAGCCGTTTGGGTTCTCACAAGAGGACTGATGCATCCCAGAAACAAGGAGCTACTTCATAAATACTTACAATTTTAGGAGGATTATGTATGAAGAAACTGCTCACACTTTCCTTGGTTCTAGTGGGCATTGCCGCGCTTGCGGCATGCAACGGAGAAGATGAGGACCTTGAAGCCGTCCGCGACGCACGGGACAATTTGATGCTTACACAAACGGACGACATCCAATCGGACATGTGGGTTCCGGCCCAAGGCCGTAACGACACGTCCATCACTTGGGAGTCCGATAATGAAGACGTCGTTTCCGTGACAGACGAAGTCGAAGGCGGAGAAGTGCGTCTTGCGGTCACACAACCCGATGAAGGCGAAGGCGACGTATGGGTCACTTTGAACGCCACCGTCAGCAAAGGAGACGCAGAGGCTGAACGAAGTTTTGAGGTGCGCATCGTCGAGTACGCCGGCATTGAAGACCTCTACGAGACCATCGCCGAGCTGCATGAACTCGATGCGGGTGAAGAAGTGGCGGTTGAAGGGATTGTCACCAACATCAACAACCACAACTCGTTCTTCATTGAGGACGAAAGCGGCGGCATCGGCGTCTACGACCCACCTCAAGATTACATCGGCGATCTTTCAATCGGCGACAGAATTGAAATTGCCGGCTCCCGCAGCAACTTTGAAGGCTTGCGTCAAATAGGATTCATTGAGACGGTGAACGTGCTTGATAGTGGTGTCGACCTACCGGACACCGTCGATATGGACGATGTCGACTTTGAAGACGAAGAGGTCATGGATTCTTATCAAGGCCAAAGAGGCACCGTTTCCGAGATGACGGTGGTCGACCTTCCCGACCTTGATGAAGAAGGCGGGCAGTACAACATCGGCTTAGAACGCGACGACGGCAAAAGAATCGATATGCGCTACGATGGTCGATTGGACGATTCCACCGCCTTGTTTGACGCACTTGTGGAACTTGAAGAAGGCGACACGATTGCTCTAAACGGTCCTACTCTGGGTTGGCATCAAGGGCCGCAGTTCCTCTTAGGCGACGAAGAACATTTCGACATTCTTGAATGACAAGGAGCCTGCCCGTTCGGGGCGGGCTTTTTTATAGAAGTCGAATCATGATGCAAAACAATCGTGTTTTATGGTATAATCACAAAAGAGTTAGAAGGCCGTATCGGTTTGCGTGGAGCGACCGCTTGGACGGCCATTGAGGTGAACGTATGGACATCAAACACGTAAAGCAACCAATCATCGCGGTGGATTTTGAGGATTTTCCCGAAGCGTCCTTGCCCGAATTTCTTTTCATGGGGCGCAGCAACGTCGGCAAAAGCACGCTCATCAACACCTTGTGCCGCCGCAAGAATCTCGCCTACACCTCCTCAAACCCCGGCAAAACGCAAACGCTCAATTTTTTCGAAGCAGACAAGCGCTTCTACATCGTCGACGCACCGGGGTACGGTTACGCCAAAGTCAGCAAAAAAAAGCAGGCCCTTTTCGGCAAGATGCTCGAACACTACCTTTTGAAACGTCCGACGCTGAAACATGTGTTTTTGCTGGTGGATTTCCGCCACCCGCCCACGGACGACGATCTTCTGATGGCCGAATTTTACATGCACTACAACATTCCTTTCACCATCGTCGCCACAAAGACCGACAAAGTGTCCAAAAACAAAAGACCCAAGCATTTATCCGTTTTGAAAGAAGACTTGGACTTGCGCGAAGGCGACGAAGTCGTATTGTTTCACAAAAGCGACGCCGCGGCGAGAGGCAAACTTCTTGAAATCATCGAAGGCTTGCTATAAAGCTTGCAAAGGCAAAATTCCTATGGTACACTATACGCAAATACGACGAATGGGAAGAGTAGATGCGCGAGTCTCAAAGAGAGCCGGCGGCGCTGCGAGCCGGTAGATCAACGCATTGAAGGTAGCCCGGGAGTAGGTTGCGTGAAAGCAGTAGCGCAATCCGTAGGCGGCGTTAACGCTTCAAGTGCCGGCAAACGCCGGAAGTAAGGTGGTACCGCGACCGCTCGCCCTTATGCTTGAGGGCGTTTTTTTATTTTTAAGGAGGAATAGTTATGGACATGGCGAAAAAGTACAACCACAAACAAGTCGAAAAAGACAAATACGAAACCTGGAAACAATCCGGGTATTTCAAAAGCGGGGATGTGACGAAAGAGCCCTACACCATTGTAATCCCGCCCCCGAACGTCACCGGCAAACTGCACCTGGGCCACGCCTGGGACAACACGTTGCAAGACATCATCATCCGCAAAAAGCGCATGGAAGGGTACGACGCGCTTTATTTGCCGGGGATGGACCACGCCGGCATCGCGACGCAGGCGAAAATCGACGAAGCCCTTCGAGAGCGCGGCACCGACCGCTTCCAGCTGGGTCGCGAAGCGTTTTTGAAAGAGGCCTGGGCCTGGAAAGAGGAATACGCCGATTTCATCCGCGAACAATGGGCCGCCCTCGGCATCAGCGTCGATTACGACAAAGAGCGCTTCACCTTGGATGAAGGGTTGAGCAACGCCGTCAACGAAGTGTTCATCCGCCTCTATGAAAAGGGGCTGATCTACCGCAAAGAGCGCATCATCAACTGGGACGTCGAAGCAAAGACCGCCCTTTCCAACATTGAAGTCGAACACGAAGAGGTCGAAGGCTCTTTTTACTATTTCCGCTATTATCTCGAGGATAAAAGCGACTACATCCAAATCGCGACGACCCGTCCGGAGACCATGTTCGGCGACACCGCGTTGATGATTCACCCCGACGATGAAAAACGCCAACACTTCCTCGGGAAAAACGTGCTCATTCCCGGCACCGACGTCAAGATTCCCGTCATCGCCGATTCCTATGTCGACCGCGAATTCGGCACCGGCGCCGTCAAAGTCACCCCTGCGCACGATCCGAACGACTTCGAAGTCGGGGAGCGCCACAACCTGGACAAGCCGCTTTGCATGAACGAAGACGGCACCATGAACCACCGCGCCCACAAATACGAAGGAATGGACCGATTCGAATGCCGTAAGGCGGTCGTCGCCGACACGAAAGAAGCCGGCCTGCTCGACAAGGTTGAAACCCTGAAACACAACGTTGGCCATAGCGAGCGCACCAGCGTCGTCGTCGAACCGCGCCTTTCGATGCAATGGTTCGTCAAGATGGAACCGCTCGCCCAACGAGCGCTAAAAGAATCCACTGCGAAATTCGTCCCGCCCCGGTTTGAAAAAATCTTCCGCCACTGGATGGAGGAAATCGAAGACTGGTGCATCAGCCGCCAACTGTGGTGGGGGCACCGGATACCCGCCTATTATTCGCCCGAAGGCGAACTCTACGTCGGCAACAACCCGCCGGAAGGCTACAAACAGGACGAAGACGTTCTGGACACATGGTTCTCTTCGGCGCTTTGGCCCTTTTCCACGCTCGGATGGCCGGAAGACACCGAGGATTTGAAGCGCTACTATCCGACGCAGACCATGGTCACCGGCTACGACATCATCTTTTTCTGGGTCGCCCGCATGATTTTCCAAGGGCTTGAATTCACCCAGGAAACGCCGTTTGAACACGTTTTGATCCACGGTCTGATTCGCGCCGAAGACGGCCGCAAAATGAGCAAATCCCTGGGTAACGGCGTCGACCCGATGGATGTGCGCGACGAGTACGGCATGGACACGCTGCGCTACTTTTTGAGCACCAACTCCGCGCCTGGGCAAGACCTCCGTTTTGAAATGGAGAAAGTCGAATCCTCGTGGAACTACATCAACAAGCTTTGGAACATCTCAAGGTTCATGTTGATGCATCTTGAGGACATGAACGAAGAAGACCTCGCCTACGACAAAAGCGACTTGGCCCTTAAAGACCGCTGGATCCTAAGCCGTCTGCAGGAAACCATCGCCGACGTCAACAAAAACTACAATCGCTTCGAATTCGGCGAAGCCGCCAAAGCCCTTTACAAGTTCAGCTGGGAAGAAGTCGCCGCCTGGTATGTCGAAGTGTCCAAACTGACGCTCTTTGGCGACGATGAAGCGGCCAAAAAGACCACAAAAGCCGTCATGCACGACGTTTGGCTCAAGGTCATGAAACTCCTGCATCCGTTCATGCCCTTCGTCACCGAAGAAATCTATCAAAAAATGCCCCATAAAGACGAAGAAAGCGTCATGATCAGCGCATGGCCGAAAGCCGACGAGACGCTTCTCGATGAAAACGCCGTCGAATCCTTCGGCGTGTTGCGTTCAATCATTCAGCGCATCCGCAACGTCCGCAACGAGTACAACGTCCCCAACAAGCAATCCATCGACATCCACATCGCCTGCGGCAAGAAGACCGAAGCGCTCCTTGCCTCGCAAAAAGAGTTTCTTGAAGCGTTCATCACGCCGCAAACGTTCGAAACCGGCGAATCGATTACCATGGACAAAGAGAACCTTTCCTTCGTCGACAGCGAATACACGCTCTACATTCCCCTAGGCGACCTTGTTGACCTCGAAGAGGAAATCCAAAAGCAAGAAGACGAATTCGAGCGTCTCGGCAAGGAAATCAAGCGCGCCGAAGGTATGCTCAACAACGAAAACTTCGTCCAAAAAGCGCCGCAAAAGAAAGTAGAAGAAGAGAAGAAGAAGCTAAAACGCTACCAAAAACAGCGCGACATCGTCGCCAAAAGAATCGAGGAATTGAAACGCGATGTTTGAAACCCTATCCGAAGCGCAAAAGTGGATTGAATCCGTAGAAAAATTCGGCGAAAAGTACGACCTTTCAAGAATGCATGGCGCCTGTGAAATGCTCGGGCACCCCGAGACGACCTTCAAAAGCGTCCACATCGGCGGCACCAACGGCAAAGGCTCGACGCTGTCCTTTTTGAAGCACATATTGTTGGAATCCGGGTACAACGTCGGCACCTTCACAAGCCCCTACATCGTGCATTTCAACGAACGAATCACCTTGAACGACATCCCCATTTCCGATGAGGACCTCTTGCACTACATCAACGAAATCTACACCGTGCAAAAAGAGTATCGAGAGCGCCACAACGACCAAATCACGTTCTTTGAGCTCGTCACGCTCATCAGTTTTTTGTATTTTCGAGACAAGGACGTCGACCTTGTGCTCTACGAAGTCGGCCTCGGCGGAAAACTCGACGCCACCAACGTCATCAGCCCGGTTTTAAGCATCATCACAAGTGTCGGATACGACCACATGCATGTGCTGGGCAATACGCTCAAAAGCATCGCCAAAAACAAACTCGGCATTGTCAAAGACGGCGTGCCCCTAGTCAGCGCCGTACGCGATTCGTCGCTCCAAAAACTCTTCCGTTCGCACACGAACAAAAAGACGAGCCCGCTCTATCTCACCTCCGACTGCCCGGTTGAAAACATTGAAATCGGCCTTCCGACCCGCTTCGATTTTGAAGGCGAAACCTACACCATCAACATGGTAGGGCTCTATCAAATCGCCAACGCCCACACCGCCCTTTTGGCAAAAAACGTTTTAAACAAGCGCGACGATTTCGACCTTCCCGTCGACGCCTGCAAGCGCGGGCTTGAAAAAGCGCACATGCCCGGTCGGTTCGAACGCTTCGACAATGTCATCCTCGACGGCGCGCACAACATCAGCAGCATCGAAGCCAGCTTGAAAACCCTAAACGCCTATTACCCGGACAAAAAAATCCGCATTCTTTTCACCGTCATGGCGGACAAGGCCTACGTGCCCATCTTGAAAAAACTCGAACGTTTCGCCGACGAACTGATTTTCACCGAAATCCCCTACCATCGCAGCGAAAAGGCCGAACGGCTCTACGACCAATCCGGCCACCCCAACAAGCAAGCGTTCAAAGACTACAAAGAGGCTTACCGCAAAGCGCGCCCCAAAGACGCGGACACCATATTGTTCATCACCGGCAGCCTATACTTCATCAGCGCCATCCGCGCCTATGTCATCGAAACGCAAAACGAACATTAACCATGAAAAAAGCTCGAAGCCAGGCTTCGAGCTTTTGCTTTAGAGCGAGTTCTCGCGGAAGTCGCTTAGGAGACGCTTGACGTCGCCTACGTCCTCGCTTGAGAGCGCTTCATCCGCAAGCGCTTTGAGTTCTTTTTCGGAAACTTTTGAAAGCGCGCGGCGAATTTCCAAGACGTTCGCCGGGGACATGCTCAGTTCGTCGATGCCCATGCCCGCAAGCATCAACGCGGCGTTCAAGTCGCCGGCGATTTCACCGCAAACGCCGACTTCGATGTTTTCTGCGTGGCCGCCGTCGATGACGGTCTTGATCAGCCTAAGCAGGACGGGGTCGTAGGGGCGGTAGAGGTAGGCGACCTTTTCGTTCATCCTATCGGCGGCGAAAGTGTATTGGATCAAATCGTTGGTGCCGATGGAGAAAAAGTCGCAACGTTTCGCAAGTGCCCTAGCGTTCAATGCGGCCGAAGGAATCTCGATCATGATGCCGACTTGAACGTTTTTCTGGTAGTCGACGCCTTCGCTTTCCAAGGCGTCGGCCGCTTCGGCGAGCGCCTGCTTTGCCTTGCTTAGCTCTTCGAGGGTCGCAATCATCGGGAACATGATGCGCACGTCCTTTTGGTCTTTGGCGGCAATAAGCAGCGCTTGAAGCTGGGTTTGGAAAAGGTCTTCTTGTTCAAGGGTCAAGCGAATGGCGCGGTGGCCCAAAAACGGGTTCTCTTCCTTGTCTTGCTTGAGGTAGGGGAGGTCTTTGTCGCCGCCGATATCGAGCGTGCGCACTATGACGGGCTGAATCGTTTCGAACACTTTTTGGTAGGCCTTGACTTGCTCGTCGCGCGTGGGCATTTTGTCGGTGTCCATGAACAAAAACTCCGTGCGGAACAGACCGACGCCTTCGGCGCCGTGTTCATTGACGGCCACAAGTTCTTTCAGGGAGCCGAGGTTCGCAAAAAGAGGCAGAGCCTTTCCGTCTTTGGTCTTCGTGGTTTTGTCGGAAAACTTCTTGAGTTCCTTTTTGTGTTTTTCCTCTTGGGCTTGTTTTTGTTGGGCCTTTTTTAACAAGGCCTCGTCGGGGTCGATGTGCACTTCGCCTTGCGCGGCGTCAAGATAGAGGGTTTGACCGTCCTCAATGTTTTTCAGGGCGTCGGTCGCGCCGACGATGGCGGGGATGCCCAAGGCCCTGGCGATGATGGCCGTATGCGAGGTGCGTCCGCCGATTTCGGTGACGAACCCTTTGACCTTGTCCAAATCGAGCCCCGCGGTGTCGCTCGGCGTCAAATCGCGGGCGACGACGACGGTGTCCTCTTTTAATAGGGAAAGGTCCTTGATCGGTTTGTCGAGCAAGTAGCCGAGCACGCGTTGTTGGATGTCGGAGATGTCGGTGGCGCGGGCGCGGAAGTATTCGTCTTCCATCTCCTGAAACATTTCGATGAACTGCTGTGTGACCCGCTCGTAGGCGTAGGCGGCCGACACGTTGTCGTTTTCGATCATGCTTTCGACTTGTCCCTTGATTTCCACATCCCGCAACATCTCAAGGTGGGCGTCGAAAATCTCGGCGTGGTCCTCATCCAGGGTTTCGGCGGTTTTGTCCCTTAGATTGCGCAAATCGTCTTCGCTTTTGTCGAGCGCGTCGTGAAAGGCTTGAATGCATGTTCTGACGTCATCGCAAGCTTCTTTCTCGGCATGAAGCGTCTCTTTGTAGAGGCAAAGGGCCTTGCCGACGGCGTAGCCTTCGCTGGCGATTTTTCCTTTGAGCATAGGAATCCTCCATTGTTTGCGTTTGTCTTCAGCATAATTTTAGCACACTCGCGCCATCCGCGCAAAAAAACCGTTCTTAGGCCAGGCTTGAAACGATTTGCGCAAATCGGCAGATAACACGCCGCCGAATGTGCTATAATCGTGGGGAGGAGAGATTCCGATGATCGAAGACCCGAAAAGCTTTGCGAAAGCGCTGTGCGATTGGTACCGCGACCACAAGCGCGATTTGCCCTTTCGCAAAACGAAAGACCCCTACAAAATCTTTTTGAGCGAATTGATGCTTCAACAAACCCGGATGGAGACCGCCGTGCCCTATTACGAGCGGTTTTTGCGGCGTTACCCGGATGTGAAGACGTTGGCGGAGTCCTCCGAGGCCGAGGTGCTCAAGCACTGGGAAGGGCTCGGCTACTATCGCAGGGCCAAACACATCTTGCAAGCCGCCAAAACGGTTTGCGAGACGCATAACGGCGTGTTTCCCGAAGATGCGCGCGAACTTGAAACGCTTAAAGGCGTCGGCCGCTACACCGCCCGCGCCATCGCCTCGATTGCCTTCAATCACCCCGCGGCGGCCGTCGACGGCAACGTCATGCGGGTGATGAGCCGCTATCTTCCCTTTGAAAAAGATGCGCGCAAAACCAAACACATGAAAGAAATCGAGCGGATTCTTGCGCCGGCCATCGAAAAAGAAACCCCAAGCGATTTCACCCAGGCGATGATGGAACTTGGCGCCTTGGTGTGCAAAAAGAATCCGCTTTGCGGGGAGTGTCCTTTGCAAGGCGAATGCTTCGCACACAAACATAATGCCTACGACCGCCTCCCCGTATTGCCCGCGAAAAAGCCCAAACTCGAAGAAAGCTACTACACGTTTCTCGTCCTCAAAGACGGCCGCTATCTCCTGCGCGCGCAAAGCGCAAACGACTTGCTTTCGGGAATGCATCTTTTTCCCCAGTATCGAACCGACACGTTTGAGGAAGCGTTTTCGAGGCTTTGCAAGGAATACGACCTAAACATCGATAGCGTTGAAACGCTCGGTCGCCACAAGCACATCTTTTCGCACAAAATATGGCGCATGCAAGCGTATTTGGTGAAAACCAGGGAAGGCGACGGCGACTATTATTCTCTTGAAAACGCCCCCGCGCTTCCAACCGCCCACAAAAAAATCGTCTCGAGTGTGAAAAAGTAATTTTCCTGTCCTCTTCCTATCATTAAGTAGATAGGAGGATGTCCATGTTTCTAATCAAGGAAATGCCCCACAAAGAAAGACCGCGCGAACGTTTCTTGGAATACGGCCGCGAAGCGCTTGCCACGCACGAGCTCATCGCCATCATTCTAAGGACCGGCACCAAAAGAACCAGCGTGCTTGAACTCTCGAAAAACATCTTTTACCAATTCCCTTCCATCAAAGCCCTCAACCAAGCAAACGTCAAAGAACTGACCAAGCTGCCGGGGATGGGAGAGGCGAAAGCGATTCAACTCTTGGCGGCGCTCGAACTCGGCAAGCGTCTCTTTGCGGAATCGTTTCCGAAAAACGTCAAACTCCTGCATCCTGAAAAAGTGTACGAATATCTGAAAGCGGATCTTGAGATGGGGACGCAGGAGATGTTTTACGCGCTATATTTGGACACGAAGGGCGCGCTCATCAAAAAACAGCTTCTCTTCATCGGCTCGCTCAGTTCCGCGCTCGTGCATCCGCGGGAAATCTTCAAACACGCCGTCACGCTCTCGGCTGCGTCCATCATCATCGTCCACAACCACCCCTCGGGAGACCCGACGCCTTCGGCCGCCGATGTGCGCATCACCAAGACGATGGTGCAAAACGGAAAACTGATGGACATCGAGATTTTAGACCACGTCGTCATCGGTAAAGGGAAGTATTATTCCATGCGCCAGCACAACATCATCGACTGAAAAATTCCCCATCATTTGCCGGCGATATGTCTTTACAAGGCAACACAATTCCTGTATAATGTAAGAAGTTATTCGGAAACCGTATCGAAAGTTGACAAACACGCAGGGTTTTGGTATTCTTTCCATGCCCGCAGCATACCGCTCAGAACGGGTTTGCAAGCATAGCCTCCGGCTATCACCCCAATGGCGAGTCTTATCAATGAGGAGGTGCTCAGAGCATGTACGCAGTGATTGAAACCGGCGGCAAACAACTTCGCGTGGAAAAAGGCGGAGAAATCTTCGTCGAGAAGATGGAAGCCAAAGAAGGCGAAAACGTAACCTTCGACAAAGTGCTGATGATCGGCGGCGACTCGACCAGTGTCGGGAACCCCTACATCAAAGGCGCAAAAGTCCAAGCGAAAGTCGTCAAACAAGGAAAGCGGAAAAAGATTACCGTTTTCAAAATCAAACCCAAGAAAAACTACAGACGCAAACAGGGTCACAGACAACCCTACACAAAACTTGAAATCACAGACATTACCGTCGCATAACGCGAGCAAACCTATCGGAGGTGACAAGCAATGTTGATAGATATTCAACTCCTACCACACATGGCCTCGAAGAAAGGTGTCGGTTCGACTAAGAACGGACGCGATTCGGAAGCGAAACGCCTTGGCGCGAAACGCGCAGACGGCCAGTATTGTAAAGCCGGTTCCATCATCTACCGTCAACGTGGAACCAAAGTCCACCCCGGCGCCAACGTCGGCAGAGGCGGGGACGACACGCTTTTCAGCAAAATTGACGGCGTCGTTCGATTCGAACGCATGGGAAGATCCAAAAAACGCGCTTCGGTATACCCCGAATAACCAAACCCGGCAAACAGTAATCCAACTGTTTGCCTTTTTTATATGAAGCCGTTGGTGTATAATGACAATTGGGTGAAACTATGATACGACTAGGCACACACGAAGACTTAGAAGCGCTAGACGCCATCAGCGTCCGGGCCGTCAAGGCCATGCACAAACAAAACATCCATCAATGGGACACCGATTATCCCCGTAAGCGGCATTTTGCCGAAGACGTTGACCACGGGCGTCTTTTTGTCTTTGAAACGGACGAAGGCAAAATCGCCGGCGCCATGGCCCTATGCGAAGGGCCCGAACAAGCGTATGAGGCCATCGATTGGCTGCGAGAAAAAAGCTTAATCGTCCACCGTTTTCTTGTCGATCCCATGCGCCAACAAGAAGGCATCGGACGCAAATTGCTTGCGCACGCCATAAAGGTCGGGCAAGACCGCGGGCTGGGCTCGATCAAAATCGACACCTACCCCGCCAACGCGCCGATGCGAAAGCTGCTCAAGCATCATCAGTTTACCGACCGCGGCTACATCGCATCCATCCACCGTATCGCCTACGAACGACTGATCGATCGCTCTTTCCTCAAGCGTGTCATCATTTTGGGGCGCAGCGGATCGGGCAAGACGACGCTTGCGCGAACGCTCGGCGAGAAGCTTTCCGCTTCCGTACTGCATCTCGATACGGTGTATTGGCTTCGCAATTGGACCGCGATTCCCAAAGACGAATTCCAGCAAAAAGTGCGACGTTTCATGCGGGAGCATCCTCGCTTCGTCATGGACGGAAACTACACCAACACGCCGACCTTCGCCGACAGGATGCGCACCGCGGACACCGTCATATTGCTCGATTACAAGCTCCAAGAAGCGCTTAAAGGCTTGAAACGACGCGAAGAGGAATACAAGCACCGCTACCGCAGCGACATGGCCACCGGCTGCATCGAAGAGATCGACCAGAAATTTTTGGAGTATGTGACGTTTTTCGACGGCAAAAGAAAGCGCATCGAAAGCCTCATGAACGCAATGGCCCACAAAAAGCTCGTCCTGCGCTTCAAAACCCGCGAAGCGCTCGACGATTGGCTTAACACGTTATAGGAAGTGAAACCATGTTTGTAGATTTGGTAAAAATCACCGTGCAAAGCGGAAAAGGCGGAAACGGCATGAGCTCGTTCCGCCGCGAGAAATATGTCCCCAAAGGCGGGCCGAGCGGCGGCGACGGCGGCCGCGGCGGCCACGTCGTCTTCGAAGGCGACGAGGGCCTTTCAACCTTGCTTGAATTCCGCTACAACCGCCTTCGCAAAGCCGAAAACGGCGAACACGGCAAAAGCAAGAAAATGGACGGAAAAAACGGAAAAGACTTGGTGCTCAAAGTTCCTGTGGGCACGACCATTTTCAACGACGAAACCGGCAAAGTGCTCGCCGACATCACCGAACACAAACAGCGTGCGACCATCTTAAAAGGCGGCCGCGGCGGCCGCGGCAATGTAAAGTTCACCACAAGCCGCAACACCGCGCCGGATTTCGCCGAAAACGGAGAACCCGGTCAGGAACTGAATCTCCGCATCGAACTCAAGTTGCTTGCGGATGTCGGGTTTGTCGGCATGCCGAATGCGGGCAAAAGCACGTTATTAAGCGCCATAACGAAGGCGAAACCCAAAATCGCCGCCTATCCTTTCACGACGCTCACGCCGCAACTCGGCGTTGTCGGCGTCAAGGACGGCAGGAGTTTCGTCGCCGCCGACATGCCGGGCCTGATTCAAGGCGCTTCCGAAGGACAGGGCCTCGGACAGCAGTTTTTAAGGCACATCGAACGTACACGCGCCCTTTTGCACGTTCTCGACATGAGCGCATTTGAAGGACGCGACCCTTATGAGGACTTTCACGCCATCAACGAGGAACTCAAAGCCTATCAGTTCGGGCTTGAGAACCGTCCGCAGATCATCGTCGCAAACAAGATGGACATGCCCGAAGCGGCCAAAAACCTAGAACGTTTCAAAGAACGCTACGAGGGAGACGCGTTGATTGTGCCCATTTCCGCGGCCACACGCGACAATTTGGAATTGTTGCTGCTGAAAACCGCCGATTTGCTCGACAGCGTTGAACCATTCTCGCTTTACGATTCGAGCGCGTTTGAAGAGTTTATCACATACCGCTACGACGACAAGGATGAACCTTTTGAAATCAAAAAAGGCGACGACGGCATTTTTGAAATCGGCGGCGCACGCATCGAGAGACTTTTCTCCATGACCGACTTTTCCAAAGACCAGGCCGTAAGACGCTTTGCCAAGCAACTCCGCGATCTCGGTGTCGAACAAGAGTTGAGAAAGCTCGGCGTCGAACCCGGAGAAACCGTCAGGATACTCGGTCACGAATTCGAACTTATGGAATAACGAAATTGATTCGCACACAAACATAATACCTTCGTGAGGAGGAAGCTCATGCCAAGAAAACAAAGAATCTACGAGCTGCTGAAAAAGGGCACTCCGAAAGCCTTGCAGACCAACATTTTGAAGCATCATCCATCCGATGTCGCCGACGTCTTGCATACGCTTGACGGCGAACGGCTCGAACATGTGGTGAAAATCCTGAACCACCATGTCCTGGGGGAGGTTTTGTCCCATCTGGAGCCTGCCGCCGCCGAACGTGTGCTGCGTTATCTTGACGATGAAAAAATCGCGAGAATCCTTAGCGTCATGGACGCCGACGACGCGGTCGACGTTTTGAAAATCACCGCCGAGCCAAGGCGTGAACAATACTTGAACTTGATGGATGAACAAGACCGCGATGCTCTCGCGTCGCTGATCGATTATCGCGAAGAAACCGCAGGGTCGATTATGACCAACGAATACATCGGGGTAAAAAAAGGGATAGACGTCAAGGATGCGATGCGCACTTTGGTGGGCAACGCAAAATCCACAGAAAGCATCCAAAGGTTGTTTGTTCTTGACGACAACGATTTTCTAGTCGGTGTCATTGAACTGAAAACCTTGATACAGGCGCGCTCTCCGAAGGTGATCGACGAACTGATGCATACGGAAGTCATCACCGTCAAAGAAGAGGATTCCGCCGAAAGCGCGGCCCGCACCATGCAAAATTACGGCATTTACCTGTTGCCCGTAGTCAACGAACAAAACCAGCTCAAAGGCGTCATCACCATGGACGACGCCGCCGACATACTCGATGAGGAAACCGATGAGGACTACGCCCGTTTTGCGAACATTTCGCACGAAGAATCCGTGCGCGCATCCGTGTGGCAGTCATCGCTTCACAGGCTCCCGTGGCTTGTGTTGATGCTCGCGCTCGGCCTTTTGATCTCCGGCATTATCGCGCAGTTTGAAGCCACGCTAGAAGCCATCGTGGTGCTGGTGTTTTTCCAGCCTTTAATCATGGACATGGCCGGCAACACGGGCACGCAGTCGCTTGCGGTGACCGTGCGCGGCATCAGCAAAGACTATTACGGAGACAAGGCCGCCTCCTTGAAGCACTTGTTAAAAGAGTTGAAGGTGGGCTTTTACAACGGTATAGGCATTGGCGTTTTGTCGTTTTTGACATCGTTTCTCTTTTTGAGCGTCATCGGCGCCCGCGAGCATAGCCCCGCTATTGTGGCGTTGATTGTGGGCATGTCGCTGATGCTCTCCCTTTCGTTGTCCAGCTTTATCGGCGCGCTCATTCCGTTGACGCTGTACAAACTTAAAGCGGACCCCGCCGTGGCGAGCGGGCCGTTTATCACAACGCTCGTCGACATCATAGGTCTTGTGATCTATTTCATGCTTGCGACGATACTGCTATTAAGCTTGTAGGAGGCCAACCATGAGAAGACCATCCTTGCTCCGACGCAACAAACCGCGTGAAATATTGAGTCTCATCCGCCACGAAAAACGTGAGCGCATGTTGAAAAGCAAACTGCAAAAATACCACGCCTACGACATCAAAGAAGCGATGCTTTCCATGAATGAAGACGAGAGAAAACGGCTATACCAGTTTGTCGATACGCCCAAACTCTCTAGTGTCTTCGGGCATCTCAAAGACGAAAAGGCGGTCGATTACCTACGGGAGATCGACAACAGAGACGCCGCGCATGTGCTTGAGAACATGGAACCCGACGACGCCGTCGACATCCTGCAAGAACTCAAACACGACGTCGCCGTTTCGTATTTGGCGCTCATTGAAGAAAAGCGCCGCGAACATTTGCGCAAGCTTTCGAAATACAAAAACCTGACGGCCGGTAGCGAGATGAACCCCTCATACATCGCCTTTTCTCCGGAGATGGACGTCAAGGACGCGATGAAGAAACTGGTGCAAAAGGCCGAAGCGGCCGAGATGATCGACACGCTTTTTGTGGTCGACGAACAGCATCGCTTGCTTGGTGTTGTGGATTTGCGCGAACTCATCGTCGCCAGGCATCCCAAACGCATCGATGAAATCATGGACAAAAACTTCTACGCCGTGCACGTTGAAGACAGCATCGGCGAAGTCGTCCGCAGCATCCAAAAGTACGACACGCTCGCCATGCCCGTCCTGAACCAGGAAGGCACGCTCGAGGGCATCATCACCATGTACGACGCGATGGACATTATCGAAGAGGCTTCGCACGACGATTTGGCGAAACTCGCCGGACTCCCCACAGAAGACGATGTGTATGAAAGCGCCGGAAAAAGCGCCAAACACCGTTTCCCTTGGCTGGCGTTGCTGTTGGTTTTGAACCTGATCATTTCTTCGGTGCTGGCCACGTTTGAGGAAACCATCGCCGCCATTACCGCGCTTGTGCTGTTTCAGCCGCTGATTTTCGCCATGGCCGGAAACATCGGCACGCAATCGCTTGCGGTCACCATTCTAAGAATCAGTCGCGAAACCTTGGACACGCGCAAAAACGTCTTGAAACATCTCGGAAAAGAAACCGCAATCGGCGCTGTCAACGGATTACTTCTGGGCGGGCTGTCCTTTGCGACCGCTTGGGCGTTTTTGACCGTCTCGCCGATGGGCATCGTCGGCGAGGGTGTCGTCACGGCGCTTGACATCGGCATGGTGGTAGGATTGAGCGTATTTATAAGTTTGCTTGTCTCCGCCTTTTTGGCCAGCGCGATTCCCGTTGTATTGACCGCTTTGAAGGTCGACCCCGCCGTGGCCAGCGGCCCGTTCATCACCACGCTGAACGACATTACGGCGTTGGTTGTGTATTTCGGGCTGGCGACCGCCATGGTTTTCGCCTTGTTATAGTTTCTACACAAACAATATGGAGGACTGCTTATGTACAGCTATATGAAAGGCCGCATCCGCGAGATTGAGCCAGAAAAAATCACCCTTGAAGTCAACGACATCGGCTACCACATCGTCGTGCCGAATCCGTTTGAATTCCAGCAGGACGCTTCGGTGAAAATCTACATCTACCAACACATCCGCGAAGACGCCCATACATTGTTCGGATTCGCCGATTTGAAGGAAAAACGTCTGTTCGACCAACTTCTGAGCGTACGGGGCATCGGTCCCAAAAGCGCGTTGGCCATCATCGCCGCCGCCGAGGTCGAAGAGATTGTCAAAGCGATCGAACTCGGCGACACGAAATATTTGAACCGCTTTCCGGGCATCGGCCCAAAAGCCAGCGAACAAATGGTTCTTGATTTGCGCGGCAAGGTGCAAGTCGACACGGTCAACTATAAAGGAAAGCGCCACATCGACGAAGTTGAAGACGCCCTCAGGGCGCTAGGCTACAAAACTCGAGAAATCGAACGCGTCACCAAAAAGCTCGACACCACCAAAGACACCGCCGAGATGATCAAAGACGCCCTGCGTCTGATCGCGAACAAATAAGAGGTGATTGCATGAACCTACAAGAATTCTTAAACGCGGCCCGCGCATTTGGAAAAGCGGAGTGGGAAGCCATCGTCGAGGGCGTAGAAAACGACATGACGCTCATCGACGAAACCCTTTATTCCCTGGCCCGCGAAAGCGAAGCAAAGCCGCCCGTCATCAAGCGCGCTTTAGTTGAACACCACCCCGAAGTTGCGCGTTACCGCCGTAAAATCGAAACGTACGAAGGCTATCCGAAAGACGACATCCTCACGCTCTCGCGCGCCATGCGGCCGGATGTTGTGAAGCTCATGGAACTTAGAAACATGGTTGCACAAAACCTAGGGTATATCGATTACAAGGATTTAGAGTGCGAACTCTCGCGCATCCACGAAGAAACCATCAAAGACCGATTGCAAGAAATCGTCGAAAAGGATAGCGGTGAAGCGGAAGCGCTGATTGAAAAACACTCGATGAGCTGGGAGAGTTGGTTTCAAGACCTGCGCAAGATGACAGCCTTGGAAGAAACCTTGCAGCCCCAAGACATTGTCGAGAACGTCGCCGAGACATTCGGCTTCGACAAGTTGCCGAATGTCGTCAACATTCATCAAAACGAACAAGGCATCGCCGGCTTTGCCCGAAAATTTTCCGACTCGGACATTCGAATCGCCGGACGAATCATCGACAACGCATCCGACCTTAAAACGTTTCTACACGAACTGTCACACGCGATTCTCTATGCCTACAACACCCCGGAAAACTTGGAAGATTTTTTGCTACCGGCGAAGGATGAATTTTTGGCAAACTTGCTAGAAAATATACTGGTCAAATATGTTTGCACACAAACTCAAAGACGGTTGATTCAAAAAGTGAATTTGCTGGAAAAAATCCGCATGTCTTTGAGCGCCCTTTTCGAATTGGACCTTTGGAACAAAGTCAAAACCCCCGAAGAGCGTTTCACATATCACTACGAGCGTCTCATGCCGGTCGAACATCCGGAATACTGGGCGCTTGACAGTTTCCGAAGCATCGACCCGCTCTTTATGCAGTATTACCCATTGGGGTTATTGGCCGGCGAGAACATGCTCGTCATCATCGACCAAGAGGGCTTGGAAGGCAAAGAACTCGGCGCCTGGTTGCGCGAACACCTAATCAATCGCGCCGCCCATGTCGAGATGGCCGCATTCTTATAAAACTCAGAGACGATTTTCAGAAGAAAAACGGACAATGGCCCATGCCATCGTCCGTTTTTTCGCTCTAAATCGCCTCTACATTGCGAAGATTTTTTGAAGTTGTTCATGTTCTAAGCCGTTTTCTAGGGCTATCATCAACAAAATCCGCGCTTTTACTCCGGATAAGGTGCCCGCAAGGATGCAGCCGTTTTTGATCAAGTCCTTGCCGCCGCCGATGTAGCCGTACGTGTCTAGCACGCGTCCGGCCATCGTCCTTGAGGCGATTACGATCTCGAGCCCGTTTGCGCGGGCTTTTTTGATACCCTCCATGAGCCCCGGCGGGACGTTGCCGCGGCCTAAGGCCTCAATGACGATTCCGCGGTATCCCGCATCGACGAAGTGTTCGAGCATGTCGTTTCTCATTCCCGCATACGTTTTGAGCAGCGCGACGTTGTCGCTGTATGCGTTTTTCAAGGGGTAGTCTTTCCGTTTATGCATTCTGTAGTAAAGAACGTCCTCATCGTCGATTATGCCCAAAGGACCGAATTCGACGCTTTTGAAGGTGTCTAGGTTCAACGTGTGCGTCTTGGTGACTTCGGCGGCCGCGTGGATTTGGTAGTTCATCACCACAAGGACGCCTTTTTGTCGGGATTCCTCGCTCAAGGCGACTTTGATGCTGGAATCGAGGTTCGTCAACCCGTCGTAGCCGAGTTCGCTCGCGTTTTTCATCGATCCGGTCACCACGATGGGCTTGTCGCTTTTGGAAACAACATCCAGATAAAAGGCCGTTTCCTCCAAAGTGTCCGTGCCGTGCACCACCACAACGCCGGCGTAGGCATCGTCGTTCAAAAAGGGATCGATGGTGTTTTTCAGTTCGTACATGTTTTCGGGCGCAATCGAAGGACTGGGGAGTTTGGAGAACTCAATCGCTTCAAGATTGTCGTAGTCGGTGGCCTCTTTAAGAGTGGCGACGATTTCCTCGGGCGTGACACCGGGAATCGCGCCCTGCAGTTTTGACGAAACTTTCATAGCAATCGTCCCGCCGGTAAATACCAACGCAATTTTTTTCATGCAATCACCTCGTAGAATTTTTGGAAAACTTTGGTAAAGAAAATTTTCTGGAATCGAACGGAGAGTTCGACGATAATTTCAATTTTTGGTTTTGAGATTTCCATGCCTCAGAATGCGCGAAAAGACAAACTATCCAAATATAATAGGAAACCAAACAAAGCGAGCATGTCTAAACAAAAGGAAATAGACAAGTTAACATAATATATATTATAGGAAGTAATGTGACTTATTAAAAGAATGCTTCTTTTTGTGCGGTTGGCGAGCATATGACCAAGTTAACCATATTTGCAACAAACTTTCGGAACACTCTCTTCTTTCGAATATGGTCAAATATTTTTGGTGACCATATTTATTGCAGACTTCTTTTTCTTTCGGAAAGGGTGATTGACGCACAATTTCTAACAGGTTTTTGGGAACGGTTCGATATAAATGTCCCTCATGAGGCAAAAAGCTCTTAGAACGAAAATTTTGATGGGTTATGGTTTGATGACAAGTTTGTTCTGAATGGTGATTCCCCATTCGTCAATCAGACGTTTCGCTTCATCCAGTGCGTAATCGTATAAATCTCCCGGAGAGTGCGCATCGGAGTTGAGAATGATGCGGCAGCCTTCCTTTTCGGCAGCTTGGAAAAAGGCTTTTCTGGGGTAATGGTAATAGGTTTTGCCGGCCTTTTCGACTTTTCCCCTGCGGATTCCGTTGGCGTTGAACTCTAGGGGCACTCCGGCGTCGGCCGAGGCTTTGGTGATGATGCGTACGGCTTCTAACGCCGCGGGGCAGTCCTCGATGGCGGGGATCTGGCTCAAAAAAATGTCCGGATGCGCCACGAATGCAAAAAATCCGGAGTAAATCGCCTCTCTGACGATTTTTGCGTAGGCGATAAGGTTTTCCCCCTTGCGAAGTCGAAAAACGTAATTCTCGTCGAATTTCTCGGTGCTGTTTTTGAGGAAATGCTGGCCCAGGGCTAGATAATCGACTTCTTTGAGGAGTTGTTCGTAGAATTGGCGATTCTCGGGGTAATATTCGATTTCAAAGCCCTTGTACAAGGCGATGTCGTCTTTGTATTTCTTGAAGGTGCGCTCTAGGTCCTCTAAATACAGGGGCAAGTCTTCAATATCCATTCTTGCGTTGTCTTTCAGCGTCGTGCTTGGCGCGTGGTCGGAGAAGCCAAGTTCCTCAAAACCCAGTTCTATGGCCTTTTTGACGTAATCCTCGGCGGTACCTTCGGCGTGTTTGCACAATTTGTGGTGCGTGTGGTAGTTCGTTTTGATTTCCACGGGGATCATCCTTTGGTGAGTGTCGAGTTACCCTAGCAAATTCGGTTTCTCATGGCGTTTTGCGTTTTAAACGGTAAAGACTTCGCGATGGATGCGAAAAGCCAAGAGCGTTTAAAATGAAAAAGCACCAACGCCATGCAAGAATCATTATAACAACGATTGGTTGTTCTTTCCACGATTACCGCCGACATAACGGAAAAAAAGTGATATAATACGCTTGAAACGAAAGGATGATGGGTATGCAAAAACGGCCCTTGGCTTATAGGATCCGCCCCAAAACGCTGGACGATGTCGTCGGACAAGAGCATCTAGTGGGCGAAAACGGCGTGATTCGCAAAATGATCGAAAACGAGCAGTTTTTCAGCCTGGTGCTATACGGAGGACCGGGCATCGGCAAGACCACAATCGCGAACATTGTCGCCGAAGCGTACGGCTTGAACACGTATACCTTCAACGCCAGCACGGACACGAAAGCGCAGCTCAAAGAGATCGTCGCCCACGCTGAACGCTACGGCGCGCTTATGATTGTTGATGAAATTCACCGGATGAAAAAGGACATTCAGGATTATTTGTTGCCTCATGTCGAAAACGGAAACGTGATTCTCATCGGTTTGACCACCAACAATCCATACCATAGCGTGAACCCGGCAGTTCGTTCACGAACTCATATTTTGAAGTTGAATCCGATCACAAAAAATGACTTGGTAAAATTTTTGAAAAAAATCAAAACAAAATTTCCTGATAGTTTGAGTGCGAACGTAGACGATAAAGTTTTTGAATATATCGCCGACGCCAGCAACCGAGAAATTCGTACAGCAACTAACATGTTGGAACTGATCGACATCGCCTATCCCGACCAAAACGTGACTTTGGAAATGGCGAAAACCGTCATTTTAAAACCGGCCTACGAACTGGACAAGGATGAAGACAACTATTACAACATCCTTTCGGCCTTCCAAAAGTCCATACGCGGCAGCGATGTCGATGCAAGCCTCCACTACTTGGCCCGCTTGATCGAGATGGAGGATCTCGACAGCATCCTGCGGCGTATGAGCGTGATTGCCTATGAGGACGTCGGACTGGCGAATCCCGGCATATATTCTAAAATGGACGCGTGCGCGCGCGCGTGCGAGAGGTTGGGCTTTCCCGAAGCGCGCATCCCTCTTGCGGCGCTGGTGATCGAGATGGCACTTTCGCCCAAGTCCAACAGCGCTTATAAGGCTATCGACAAAGCCCTGAAGGACCTTGAAGAAGGCGGTATGCGCAAAATCCCGAACCATATCGTCAACGTTGAAAACTTTGAAGAAAAAGCCCCTTATCTTTATCCGCACGATTACGACAACCACATCGTCAAACAACAATACCTTCCTGAAGGGATGGAAGGACGGACGTATTATCAACCCGTTACGACCGGCAAGTACGAACGTGGATTAAAAGAGCGTCATGAAGCCATCAAAAAGATTTTGGGCAAAAAGGGATGATTCATTTTCCCTTCACTTCCCAACCGAACTCAAGGCGGACGTTCTTCTTTTCGACATCCTCGTTGCTGTAACATGTCGTATCAAAGCCGATGAGATGAAAGCCGTTCTTGCGGTAAAACTCGATCGCCGGAACGTTGCGGCTTTGGGTTTCCAAAACGACATAACGGCATTTTTTCTCTTTCGCCAGGCGCTTGGCGTAATCGATCAGTTTCGTGCCCACGCCCTTGCCGCGATGTTTCATATAGACGAGAATCTCGGTGATGCGCAAACGGTTTGACCAGGTTTCGTGGTTGACTTCCACGATGCCCAAACATTCATCACCCTCATAATACCCCGCCGCTTCGGCGTTTTCGAAATAGGGTTCATAAAGCCTGTCAGTGAAGGAGACCTTCTTTTTCTCTTCGAACGCCTTGCGTTCAAGCTTGATTTCGACATCGCCGCTTTCGCGGATGCTGATGTCGTAGTACGAATCGGTTTCATAGACGAATTTCAGCTCTTTCAGCTCGTGAGTCTCCTTAGGGAGGTTCTTGAACATCGTCTCACATCCTCTCTTAAGTCAAGTGTACCATGCGAACATTGACAAAACACCCCATTTTGGAAGAAGGTGGATTCATGGACCGCTATAAAGCGCTCAAATGCGCCCAAGCGATGCAACACCGGTTTTTGCTTCCCGACAAAGAACTAGAGGAAGCGTTCCTGCAAAACGAGAACGCCTATGCGCTGACGTATGGCGAAACCGTTTTGCTTGTCGATTGCGAGGACACTTGCGACCTCTATTTCGCCACCAACAACCTAGAAGAGCTTCCCGAAGCGTTCGGGCTGCTCAAGTCGAAACGGTTCGAAAACGCGCGTTTTACGGTGCACGTTACCGAGGAGTCCAAAACGGAAGGGCAAATCGACACGGTCCTGCCCGTTCTTTTAGATGCCGGGTGCACGATTCGCGAAGAAAACATCGCCTACCGCACCAAAAGGCCTTTGAAAGAGTTCGCTTTCGCTTCCGAAAAGGTCCGCCCGATGCGCGATAGGGAGGGATACCTCGTCTATTCCATGGCCATCGTGCTTTTGGATGAGGCGAAGTTCGCGATGAGCTACGAAGCGTTCGAACGCTTTACTAGGCGTGACGGCTGCGTCTGCTTAGTCTATGAAAGCGACGGGGTGATCAAAGGGTTCGCCCTGGGCAAGATTTACAACGGCGCGTCTTTGTTTGTGCGCGGCATGGGCGTGGAGCGGACTTACCAGGGGTTTGGCATCTCCAAGCACCTTTTGGCGTCGCTGTTCGAGTGGGGCCTGCAAAAAGGCGCCACTTCTTCAATGCTTTGGGTGGAGCGAAAGAACGTCCGCGCGATCGGTCTCTATGAACGGTTTGCGTACGTCCCATACGGGGATAGGGAAGTTGTGTTGAACTACATTCCCTGAGAGCGAGGCGAGAATCCCTCGCTTTTTTTGTGCAAAAACGCGGCATTTGCATGATACCCCGAGAAAACCGCAGTTAAAAGAAAAAACAAGATTCCTTTTTGGCCGTGCGGTGGTATAATAACGTTATAAAATGTGTGACGGATGTCACAAGACGAAGGGGTGTTTTATGAAAAAATTTGCCTGGCCGTTGTTTGCCGTGCTGCTTTTGTTGCTTGTTGCTTGCGGGGGGTCCAATGTGTATCGTACGGATTCGGGAAGATTCGTGTATGAGGTCGCCAACCGCAGTGTGACCATCACCGATTACCGCTCAAGTGGCCAAGCCTATGAGGAAATCTTCATTCCGGAAACCATCAACGATTTGCCCGTTGAGACCATCGCGAGGGGTGCGTTCACCAGTTCCGTTTCGAGAGGAACCTTGGTGGCGGGCGTCGTCGTGATTCCGGAAAGCGTCACAACCGTTAAAGAAAACGCGTTCACCGGAACCCCCGGTCCAAACGCTATCGTCTTGCGCGCCCAAGAAGAGCCCGCTGGATTTCAAAGCGGATGGAACAATACGGTTGCGCCTGTTGTCTACGACTATGCGAGCATGGACGTAGAAGGCCATTATCGCTATGTAGTCACTAACAGCGACACCGTCGTGCTTTTGAAGTTGTTGGAGACTTTTGAAGACGCAACCTTCAATGTGCCGCAAACCATCGAGGGAAAACCCGTGGTGGAAATTTCCGACATGGCCGCCATCGGCAATACGCACATCGAGACGTTGATTGTCGGCGAAGGTATTGTGAGAATCGGCCGCGAAGCGTTCTCGGGCCTTTCCGCGCTCAAAACCATCACCTTGCCAGAAAGCTTGGTTTCGATGGGGGAGAGGGTTTTCTCCGGCAACCGCAATCTTGAAGAAGTGAACTTCCATGCAGACAGCAATCTGGAAGCCTTGCCTCCCGGCGCGTTCCGCAGTTCGTCACCACTCCCGCAGTTTTCCAACAAGATTACCAATATCGCCATTCCCGACAGCGTTGAAAGCATAGGATCGAACGCCTTTTTGAACGGAAGCACCCTAGAAACCGTCACATTCGGCGCCGAAAGCGCGTTGAAACACATCGGCGAATTCGCGTTCAGAAGCACGCTGAGCCTCGAAAGCATCGAGTTTCCAAGCACGCTTGAGACCATCGGACGGCAGGCGTTTCGCAATTCCGGCATCGTGGAGTTTGTCTTTCCCGAAGGCCTGACACGCATCGAACATGGCGTATTCATGGAATCGAGAGCGCTTGAGAAGGTCGTTATCGGTCCCCACATTGAAAGCATTGCCGAAGCCGCCTTCCGCGATTGCGTCAACTTGAAAGTTGTCGTTGTCCAACGCGAAGCTTCCGAAGGCATCACGACTCTTGACCACTGGAGCTCTTCCTTGGGCCGTCCTTTCCGCCAAAATCATGCCGATTTTGCCATCTATGTCCCCGAAAACAGCTTCACCGAATACTCGGAAGACGACCGATGGGACTTCTACATCGACAAGCTTCACACCCACGAAGATTTGCCCGCTGAGTAATTGAAAAGACGCCTCCCGGCCGCCGGGAGGCGTCTTTTTTTAATGTTTGAGGCGGAAAACGTCGTAATTGTGGTGGGAGACGATTTCGATGGAATCGTCTTCGCGCAAAGCTTTTAAGGCTTTGCCGGGGTCCTCGCGTCGGTGCCTTAGGAACCCTTCGATTTCAAATTGATGCATCGGATGCCGTTTTATGAGGGCTTTGAGCGCTTCGACGCTGTCTTCGATGTCGCTCATGTAGTCGTCTTTGCTCAAGTAGTCTAGGGGAATGCCTCCGAGGGCTTTTTGAATGCGTTTCATGGTCGTCGCATCCACCGCTTGGGCGTAAGATTCCGTCGGCGGACGCACGGGGGTGTTCAAATACAATTTGTCGTAGCGTATGGCTTTCAGAAGCTTTTTGAAGCTTCTAAGGGCTTCTTCATCGTCGTTCAAGCCCTTCATGAAGATGATTTCAAGCCACAATTGCCCTTCGAAGCGTTTGGCGAAATCGACAATGCCCCAGTAGTGTTCATCAAAACTCAAACCGTTGTAGGGGCGGTTGATGCGTTTGAAGGAAGGTTCGTCGTAAGCGTCCAAAGAAGGAATGACGATGTCTGCCTGCGCCGCTTCTTCTCGCGTTTCGGGATCGAAAAAGAGCGAGCCGTTCGTAATCAAGACCACAGGCTTTTCGGTCCTTTTTTTGATGCCTTTGATCAGTTTTCCCAGATTGGTGTTGAGGGTGGGTTCGCCGTCGCCGACGATGGATACGACATCGAATTCCGGCGCTTTTTTAAGCGCATCGTCGAATTCTGCAAGGATGTCTTCGATGGGTGTGTAATCCTTGCGCACATGCGGGACGTAGTCGCTTCGTCCGAGCTGGCAGTACACGCATCCGAAGTTGCATCTGTTGTCGGTGATCGGACCGATGCCGAGAGATCTTCCCAAGCGCCGAGACGCGACGACACCGTAGACGTGCTTTCCGTGGGTCATGGCAAATCTCCTTTGTATTGTGATGCCCGAGCTTGGCTCGGGAGCAGTAAAAAAAACCGCAGAAATCTACGGTTTTATCGCACGAAGAAAGTGTTTTGGCAGGCAAGCCAAAGCATGTCCGGGAGCTTTTGTTTGGTCCTTGAAGGCGATTATCACCATGGCGTATCTCTCCTTAAGTGTTCAAGAAATCGAAACGTTACTTTTGCCTGCGTCTACATAAATTATACCATGAAACGAGGAGTTCGCAACCAACAATCTTGAAGATTTGCATGTGCCTAAAGCTTACAATCGCCTGCGACAATCCAGCCGCGCATCCGGAATAGACGGTCTATGAGGTAGACCAACACCAATGGGGCGACAATGTGCAATATCGCGATGCCGAAAAAGACCGACGCTTCATACCCCATGGCGTCCAAAACGCCTACTTGCCCAACAAGGGCGCTTGTGCCCATTCCGCTGCCGACCTGCGTGCTTTCTAAGCGGAACACCAAGGTGGAAAACGGGCCCAAAACCGCGGAAGCGATGATGGGCGGAAGCCAGATGAGAGGCTTTTTCAGTATGTTTTTGAACTGCAGCATCGAAGTCCCGATGCCGATTGAGACAATGGTGCCCAAATTGTTGTCCTTGCGGCTCATCACCGCAAAACCGAGCATCTGCGCCGCGCCGCCCACCACGGCTGCGCCTCCGGCGATGCCGGTCAACCCGATGGAGATGGCGATGGCGGCGCTTGAAATCGGTGATGTCAGCAACATCCCCATGATGGTGGCGATGACGACGCCCATCAAAAAGGGCTGGTAGGTCGTCGCGCGTTCGATGTAGTCGCCGATGCCGCCCATGAAGACCGAGACCGGATGACCGATCAGCGAGGCGACCGCGTAGGCGATAACGCCTGAGAAAAGCGGAATCAAAATGATGTCGAGCGGCGTTTCTTTGCGCAAGATGTTGCGCATGCCTTCAATGGCGGCGACGCTTGTGATGTAGGCGACGACCGGGTCGAACATCAAAGTTGTGCCGATGCCGCCGGCCACCGCGCCGCTAATCAGCGGGATGCCTTTGAGTTTCAGCGACCAGGCGATGCCGGCGCCGATGCCGACGCCCATGAGCTCTTTGAGGATTTCCGACAGTTCTAAAAGGGAATTCAGGTTCAATAACGTACCGAGCTGTTCGACAATGACTCCGATGATCAAAGTGGAGAACAAACCGATGGCCATGCCGTTCAATGTTTTGATGAAATACTGCAGCACACGTTTTGGTATGGTTTCTTCGCTCATGCAAGCTACCTCGCTTTAATTTTTTTAACATTTTTCATTGTAACATAAAACGGCACCGATTTCGGTCGCATTTCTTTAGATTTTCACGCAAGAAAGAAAGCAGAGAAAGCGATTGGGTGTATAATGGAACCATAGCGGTTATGGAGGTTGTCGATGAAAAAAGCGTTCCTTATCGCGGTCATGGTCGCCCTTCTGCTTTTCGCCGCGGTGGCGGCGGCCACTTTGCTGAGCATGCAAAGAGGCGAACGCGTGCAAGCGGAATTTGAAGACGGCGAGATTGACAACGTCAACACCGCCGACCTTGACGGAGTGAGCGTCGCTTACCGCGCGTACGGCGAAGACCATGGCGACACAATCGTTTTGGTGCACGGATTCTTGGGAAGCTCTTACGATTATCGTTATTTGAGCGAACGCTTGAGCGAGACGCACCGGGTGATCGCCGTGGATTTGCCGGGCTTCGGCCACAGCGATAAGCCTTTGGATTATGACTACACGAGAGAGAATCAGGCGGAGACGCTCGCTTCTTTGATGGAAGCGCTCGGCATCGAGCGCTACGTCCTCGGCGGCCATTCGATGGGCGGCGACGTCGTTTTGCGTCATGCCGATATGTATCCGGAGCGGGTCGAGAAACTCGTGCTGTTTGCGAGCGTCGGCGGTGAAGAAAGCGCCCCTAGAGCGCTGCCGCGCATCGTTTACGCATTGCTTTTTCAAAACTATTACGTGCAGCGCCGGGGGTTTGACACGCTCTTTGTCGATGAAAACTTTCAAAGCGCTGCGTATTTCGAGCCGATGTATTATTTCACGCGCCAAATCCCTACGGCTGTGTTACGGAAATTTTCCGAAGACCGCGACGAAACACCGTTAACGGAATTGCTGGGCGAAATCGAGACGCCTACTTTGCTGCTTTATGGCGACAAGGACACTTGGACGCCTTTGGAAATCGGAGAAACCTTGGACGATTCGCTTGCGAACAGTTCTCTTGAAATTTTGGAGAACGTGGGGCACATGCCGTTCATGGAGACGCCGGAAGAAACGTTTGCGCTAATGGAATCGTTTGTGGAAGACGACTGATTGCGCATCGTGAACGTCAATTCTAAAAAAAACCGACAGAAATTCTCTGTCGGTTTTCTTATAAAATGTCGGTGAGTTCGCGGATGTCGTCGATTAGAAGGTCCGCTTCGCGCAGTTCTCCTTCTCTTGCGAAACCATAGGTGGCGCCGACGGTGTGGATGTTGTTTTTCTTGCCCGCCTCGATGTCATGGATTCGGTCGCCGACAATGATCATCTCTTCCGGATAGTCTTGTTTGATGATGCTGAGCACGCGGTGTTTTTCTTCAACGCCGGGATAGGTCTCCGAACAGACCATGGAGTCAAAAAGTTCGTCCAGGCCGAACTGTTTGGCATGCGCGTTGAGGTAGTAGTTTTTGCAGTTGCTGATGAAGATTAAGGCGTAGCCTTTCTCTTTCAGTCGCCGAAGCGTCTTGAGGGCTCCATCGAACAGCTTCGCTTCGCCCTTCTCGATCAAGCGCCGCATTTCCTCGCTGATGATGGAGGACGCCTTGTTTTTGGCTTCTTCGGTTAAATCCTTGCCAAAGGCGTTCCACATTTCTTTCGGGGTTTGCCCCAAGAATTGCGAAATCTCCTCGTAGGTCCAATCTTTTTCGGGCGCGCCGTGATGCTCTTTCAAATACTCGTAGGCCTTCAAAAAGGCGGGACCATAAATGTGCATGCTGTCGTGAAGTGTGCCGTCGTAGTCCAAAAAGATGGTTTGAATGGCTGTTTTGTCCATGTCAGATCGCTTTGAACAGGTTGGCCATCTCGATGGCGCTCATCGCGGCGTCGTAGCCTTTGTTGCCGGATTTGGTGCCGCTGCGCTCGATGGCTTGTTCGATGGTGTCTGTGGTGAGCACGCCGAAGACGACGGGCACTTCGGTGTCCAAAGCGACGTTGGCGACGCCTTTGGTGACTTCGTTGGCGACGTAGTCGAAATGGGGGGTGGAGCCTCGAATCACGGCGCCTAAGGTGATGACGGCGTCGTACTTGCCGCTTTTGGCGATCCTTTTGGCGACCAATGGAATCTCGAAGGCGCCCGGAACCCAGGTGACTTCAATGTCGGCCTCTTCCATGCCGTGGCGTTTGAGCGCGTCCAACGCGCCGTCTAGGAGCTTGCTGCCGACGAACTCGTTGAATCGTCCGACGACGATGTTCATTTTCAAACCTTTCGCATCAAAATTGCCTTCATACTTTTTCATTTTTCTTCCTCCTTGAACTTGAGCAGATGGCCCAGTTTTTCCTTTTTGGTTTTCAAATAATGACGGTTTCTTTCGGTATGGTTCATTTGGATGGGAACGCGGTCGACGATTTCAAGTCCGTATCCGGAGAGCCCGGAGAGCTTTTTGGGGTTGTTGGTCATCAAGCGGATTTTCCGGACGCCGAGGTCCCTTAAGATTTGCGCGCCAATGCCGTAGTCGCGGGCGTCCGCGGGAAAGCCCAAAGCCTCGTTCGCTTCAACGGTGTCCATCCCTTCGTCTTGCAGGTGATAGGCTTTGATTTTATTGATGAGGCCGATGCCTCTTCCCTCCTGGCGCATATAAAGCAGCACGCCTTTGCCGGATTGCTGGATGGTGACCATCGCGGCGTTCAACTGTTCGCCGCAATCGCAGCGTTGCGAGAAAAACGCATCGCCCGTCAAACATTCGGAGTGGACCCGGACAAGCACTTCGTCGTCGGCGCCGATGTCGCCTTTGATCAAGGCCACGTGGTGTTCGCCGCTCAAGGTGTTTTCATAGCCGACCAAATCGAAAGTTCCGTGTTCGGTCGGCAGGGTGGTTTCCGCGGCGCGCCGGACGTAGACGTCCTTGCGATGGCGGTAGGCGATCAAATCGGCGATGGTGATCATCAAAAGGCCGTGTTTTTCCGCGTACACTTCCAAATCGTCGACTCTCGCCATGGTGCCGTCGTCGTTCATGATTTCGCAGATGACGCCCGCGGGCTTCAACCCCGCAAGCCTTGCCAAATCGACGGCGGCCTCGGTGTGGCCGGCGCGCTTTAGGACCCCGCCCTCTTTGGCGATGAGCGGAAAGACGTGGCCGGGTTTTTTGAAATCGTTCGGCCTCGCTTTGGGGTCAAGGGCCTTTTGGATGGTTTTGGCGCGCTCGTGCGCGCTGATGCCGGTTTTGGTGTCGATGGCGTCGATTGACTCGGTGAAAGCGGTATGAAGGGTGTCGGTGTTGTTGTCGACCATCTGGTCGATGCCGAGCTGGTTCAGGCGCGTCTGCGTCATCGGCAGGCAAATGAGCCCGCGTCCGTATGTCGCCATGAAGTTGACGCTTTCCGGCGTCGCTTTTTCGGCGGCCATGACCAAATCGCCTTCGTTCTCGCGGTCTTCGTCGTCGACGACGATGACCATTTCACCGTTTTTGATGGCTTCAATCGCTTCGTCGATGGTGTTGAATGGCATGAAAATTCCTCCTTAATATCCGTGGCGCTTCAAAAACGCTTCATCGAGCGAGGAAGAGCCGGTATGGGGTTTGGTGAGCTTTTCGACGTATTTGCCGATGATGTCGCATTCTAGGTTGACACGGTCGTGAATGCGCTTGTCGAGCAGGGTGGTCGCTTGTTCCGTGTGGGGAATGATGGAGACCCAAAACGCTTGGTCTTCGGTTTTGGCCACGGTGAGCGAAATGCCGTCGATGGCGATGGAGCCTTTGTCGACAATGTAGCGCATCAGCGATTTTTCGGTACGCACTTTGACCCAGTGGGCGATGTCGTCTTCTTTCTTTTCGACGATGACGCCCGTATCGTCGATGTGGCCGCTGACGATGTGGCCGCCCAACCGGTCGCTCGCTCGCAAGGCGCGCTCTAGGTTCAATTTTGTGTTCGCGCGCAAGGCGGCGAAGGTGGTGCGGTCCATCGTTTCATGCATGACGTCGACTTCAAAGGCATCCTCGTGGAGTTTCGTCACGGTCAAACAGATGCCGTCGCAGGCGATGCTGTCGCCGATTTTGGCTTCTTCAAGGACTTTTTGCGCGCGAATGGCGATTTTTGCCGAATGCGCGCCTTTTTGCACCGAACGCACGGTGCCGATTTCTTCGATAATGCCCGTGAACATCAGCTTCCCTCACTTTCCACATCGTATGTGATCAATACGTCTTCTTCAAACGTTTCAATGCTTTTGCGTTTTAATGCGACACTTTCGGCTACGGTGTCCACACCGGTGCCGCCGACAGGCGTATACGCGTTTTCACCGCCTAGGATTTTCGGGGCGATGAAGAGGTGGAGCCGTTGGATGATGCCCGCTTTGAACGCCGAATCGTTGACGAAGCTTCCGCCTTCCAACAAGACGCTGTCAATGCCTTCTTCTCCGAGTTTTTTGACCAACGCCCGCAAATCGACATGCCCGTCTTTTTCCGGCGTGGTCCAAACGTCGGCGCCTTGTTCTTTCAAAGCGTCCACCCTCTTATTGGGCGCGCTATTGGTGATGGCGACGATGGTTCGTGTGGTGTCCGCATGTTTTAGAACGTTGCTGTCAAGGGGCGTTTCCGCAAAAGTGTCCAAGACGATGCGTACGGGATGACGTACTTTCTTGTTCGGAAGACGTGCCGTAAGCAACGGGTTGTCGGCGATGACGGTGCCTGCGCCAACCATGATCGCATGCACGCGGTGCCTGAGTTCGTGTACGAAACGTCTGGATTGTTCGTTGGTGATCCATTTGGCGTCGCCGGTTTTTGTGGCGGTTTTCCCATCGGCGCTCATCGCCGTTTTGAGCACCACAAACGGTTTCTTGTGGACGATGTAGTGGAAAAAGATCTCGTTCAAGCGCCGGTTTTCCTCGTCCAAGACGCCCGTTTCCACCTCAATCCCCGCTTCTTTGAGAGCTTTAACGCCTCTTCCCGAGACAAGGGGGTTGGGGTCTTTTGACGCGAGCACGACACGTTTGATGCCGCTATGGATGATGGCGTCCGTGCAAGGCGGGGTCTTGCCGTGGTGCGAACAAGGCTCGAGCGTCACATACATCGTGGCGCCTTTTGCCCGGTCGCCGGCATTAAATAGAGCGTTCACTTCGGCGTGGTGCTTTCCGTAAAGCGCGTGGAATCCTTCGCCGACCACTTCGCCATTGTTCACGATGACAGCGCCGACCAAAGGATTCGGATTGGTGAACCCTTCGCCTTTTTTCGCCAGTTTCAGCGCTCTTTGCATATGTTTTGTGTCCATTCGATCACCTGCCAAGAAAAAATGCCCTGACAAATCAGGGCATGGGAAAGTCTAAAAAACGCGCATCTTCTTCCATCCAGACTGTGACTGTCGGTATGGGAATCGCACCCATTCAGCTTTCGCTCGCGGACTTTACCGCCGGTCGGGAGTTTCACCCTGCCCTGAAGATGTCTAAATGTATTATAGAAAAGCTTGACGTCAAAGTCAATCCATTCACGAATTTATTTGAAGCGGCGCGTGGCTTCGACGGCTTTCCGCCAACCTTTGATGTAACGCTCACGGGTGCGCTTGGCCATTTTCGGCTCGAACACGCGGTCTTTTTGCCAGATGCTTCGGATGGCTTCTTGCGAAGGCCAATAGTTTGTGGCGAGTCCGGCAAGATAGGCGGCGCCTATAGCGGTGGTTTCTTGGATTTTTGCACGTTCGACGGACAGGTTCAGTATGTCGGATTGAAACTGCATGAGGAAGTTGTTGACGGTGGCGCCGCCGTCGACACGGAAGGACTTGATCGGTGTGCCGGCGTCTTCTTCCATCGCCGTAAGAACGTCTAAAGACTGATAGCATATCGATTCGAGCGCAGCGCGGGCGAAATGGTCCTTTTTGGTGCCCCTTGTGAGTCCGAAAATGGCGCCGCGTGCCTCGCTGTCCCAATAAGGCGTGCCAAGACCCACGAAAGCGGGCACAAAATAGACGCCTTCGTTGCTGGCCAAGTTCTTGGCCAAGGGTTCCGTCTGCCCCGCTTCTTCGATGATGCGGAGTTCGTCGCGAAGCCACTGCACGCTTGAACCGCTGACAAAGACGCTTCCTTCAAGCGCATAGGTAATCTCGCCGCTTAGCCCCCACGCGATGGTCGTCAAAAGTCCGTGTTCGGAAACCACGGGCGTCGCGCCGGTGTTCATCAACATGAAGTTGCCGGTTCCGTAGGTATTTTTGACCATGCCTTCGTCGAAGCAAGCCTGTCCGAACAGCGCGGCTTGCTGGTCGCCGGCAATGCCGGCGATGGGGACGTTTTCGCCGAAGAAATGGTGCGACACCGTATGGCCGTAGACTTCGGAGGAGTCTTTCACTTCGGGAAGCATCGACGCGGGCACTTTGAGCAGAGACAGGAGCTCTTCGTCCCACTTTTTTTCATGGATGTTGTAAAGAAGCGTCCGTGAGGCGTTGGTGTAATCGGTCAAGTGCTTTTCGCCGCCGGTCAACTTGTAAATCAGCCAGCTGTCGATGGTGCCGAAGGCGAGCTTTCCGGCCTCGGCTTTTTCCCTGGCGTCTTTGACGTTGTCGAGAATCCACTGTATTTTCGTGCCGGAAAAATACGGGTCCAAAAGCAGGCCCGTTTTTTGTTTGAACAAGGGCTCATGGCCTTTTTTCTTCAAATAGTCGCAAATAGGCTGGCTTTGCCGGGACTGCCAAACCAAAGCGTTATGGATCGGTTTGCCGGTCTCCTTATCCCAAACTACGGTCGTTTCGCGCTGGTTCGTGATGCCAATCGCTTGAATTTGCGACGCCTTGATGTCCGCATCGACGAGCGCTTGGGCGATGACCGCCAAAGTGGACAGCCAGATTTCATTGGGGCTGTGTTCGACCCAACCGGGCCTTGGGTAATGCTGCTTGATTTCTTTGCTGGCGGAAGAGACCGCCTGGCTCTTTTCGTCGAATATGATGGAACGCGTGCTTGTCGTACCTTGGTCGATGGCCATAACGTATCGTTTCATGGTCAGCCTCCTACAAATGGTCTCCGCACCCATTATAGCACAGCCACAAGATATTCCCCAACATTCTTCTCTTATCGCGTTTCATTAAGGGGGATAGAACTTTTTTTATGCGAGGGTTGACAGAAAAAAAGAAATTTTGTATAGTTTTATTAGCAAACGATATGAACGAGTGCTAAAACCATACAACGACAAACACTAAGGAGGTATATGTTCATGCTGAAACCGCTCAACGACAACGTTGTGCTGGAAAAGGCCGCCCCGGAGAAAAAGACACAAAGTGGCATCATTCTTTCCAGCAAAGACCAAGAATCCCCAAAGACCGCCAAAGTGGTTGCGGTCGGACCGGGAACGAAAGAGTATTCCATGACCGTCAACGTCGGCGACACGGTCGTGTACAAATCGTACGCGACGACCGATGTCGAGTTTGACGGAAAAGAGTACCTAGTCGTCAAAGAATCCGATATTCTTGCCATCGTGGAGGGTGATGAATCATGAGCAAAGAAATTCTTTATGCCAAAGAAGCACGCGACAAAATGTTAAAAGGCGTGGACAAACTCGCATCCACCGTGAATGTGACTTTAGGCCCAAAAGGTCGCAACGTGATTTTGGAAAAAGACTACGGGTCTCCTTTGATCACCAACGACGGCGTGACCATCGCCAAGGAAATCTCCCTGCCCAACAAGTTCGAAAACATGGGCGCGCAACTCGTCCAAGAAGTCGCCTCGAAAACCAACGACACCGCCGGCGATGGTACTACTACGGCCACCTTGCTTGCACAAACGATGATTCACCAAGGCATCCATGCGCTGGATAAAAGCGCCAACCCCGTTTTCTTGCGCGAAGGCATCGAAAAAGCCGCAAAAGCCGTCAGCGACAAGATTTTGGAGAAATCCCGCAAAATCGAAACCAACCAAGACGTCGCGAGCGTGGCCACCGTTTCAAGCGGCAGCGAAGAAGTCGGCGACATCATTGCCAAAGCCATGGAAAAAGTCGGCAAGAGCGGTGTCATTCAAGTCGACGAATCGAAAGGATTCGACACCGAACTCGAGGTCGTCGAAGGCCTTCAATACGACAAAGGCTACATTTCTCCCTACATGGTTTCCGACCGCGAAAAGATGGAAGTTGTTTTAGAGGATGCGCACGTGCTGATCACCGACCAAAAGATTTCAACCATCAAAGACGTGCTTCCCGTCCTCGAACAGGTCGTTGAGAACAACAAGCCGCTATTTATCATCGCCGACGACATTGAAAACGAAGTCGTCAGCACCCTCGTTGTCAACAAGCTGCGCGGCACGTTCAACGTCGTCGCCACCAAAGCGCCCGGTTTCGGCGACAACCAAAAAGAACAGCTCACCGACATCGCCTATCTGACCGGCGCGACGTTCTATTCGAAAGACTTGGACATGGATTTGAAAGAGGCGTCCATCGAGCATCTCGGCATCGCCAAAAAAGTCATCGTCACCAAGGACAGCACCACCATCCTAGAAGGCTCCGGCAACAAAGAGATGCTTCAAGAACGCATCGACGAAATCAAGCGCCAAATTGAAAACACCGACAACGACCACCAAGAAGAAAAACTCCGTGAGCGCCTCGGCAAGCTCACCGACGGCGTCGCCATCGTCAAAGTCGGCGCGACGACCGAAACCGAGCTCAAAGAGAAAAAACACCGCATCGAAGACGCCTTGAACGCCACCAAGGCCGCCGTCGAAGAAGGCATCGTCATCGGCGGAGGGGCGGTCTTGGTCGATGTGTACAAAGATTTGCGTGAACGTTTGAAAGACGACGAAGTCGATGTGCAAAAAGGCATCAACATCGTCTTGAACGCCTTGCTCAAACCGGTGCATCAAATCGCCGAAAACGCTGGCTACGACGGCGATGAGATCACCGAGGCCCAAATGAAGGCCAAAAGCGACCACGGCTTTGACGCGCGTCGCGGAAAATGGGTGAACATGCTTGAAAAGGGCATCGTCGACCCCACCAAAGTCACCCGGAACGCCGTCCGCAACGCCGCAAGCATCGCCGCGATGTTCATCACCTCGGAAGTTGCCGTCTGCGAACTCGAAACGGACGACGACAACGACCAAAGCGCACCGATGCCGCAAGGCATGTATTAAAAGAAAAAATGAAGCTCGGCGCAAGCCGGGCTTCATTTTTTGATTTTCGCTTTTTTCAACGCTGCTTCTCTCGCTTCGTAGAGCGCTTTCGTGAACGCTTTCTCTTCGTCTTTGCGGAGGAGGAAAACGATCGTTTTCCGCCGTTTGTCCTGCGAATCACGGAACCGAAAAACGACTTTCAAATAGCCGAACCATCCGTAAAAAAGCGGAGAAAGCCTCACGTCGCGCAAGTCTTTGAGAAAATACGTCTTGTCCTCTTTGTCTTCGTATGCCATGCGGTAGGTTTCGCCTTCCAAGACGAAGGTCATCTTGTTGTACATGGTGTACTCCCGGTAAAACCAGGCAATGCTTAAGACGATTCCGCCAAGGACTTGAAGGGCGTAGTTCATCCATGCCGCATCGAATAGCCGCCAATCCTGTCCGCGGTAGAGCGCTCGCAGGACGAGGTCTAAGGCGATGAAACCGATGACGGCGCCGAAGGCGATTAGGATGGAGAGTTGTTTGGGGGTGAGCGTGCCGCTAGCGAACCTGTCTTTCATGCTTTCACCTGCTTATTTGCTGTTTTTGATTTTGATGTAGGCGACTTTGTTTTCGATTTTCACCGAGAAAGCCTTGTGTTGTTTGAAAAAGGTCAAAGGTTTGACGTTCGTGCCGTAGTTGCGCGGATGGAAGCCCGGGAACTTCTTTTGCAGAAGGTTCGCCACAACGCTCCAATACGCCCAACCGTCGTCTTCTTGGTTCGAGACGATGATGTTTTTCAACTCTTTTTCAATGGTCTCAAGCGGCGTGATGCTGCTTTCGACTTTTTTCTTGCGGCCGTTTTTGGCTTTTCCTTCTTTTTTGTTCTCCTCTTCGGCAAGCATTTTGTCGAGGTAGGAGAACGTTTCGCAAGAATTCACAAGGGAAATCGGGGTTTTGCTTTCTCCCATGCCGAAGACGAACATATTGTCTTCGCGCAGGCGCGTGACAAGCTTGGTGAAATCGCTGTCGCTTGTGACGAGGCAGAAACTGTCGACTTTGCGGGAGTATAGAATGTCCATCGCGTCGATGATCATGGTGAAGTCGCTCACGTTTTTGCCCGCCGTGTAGACGTTTTGCTGGACAGGGGTGAGGCCGTATTCGTTGATTTTGTTCTTCCAGGCGCTCAGTTGATTGGTGGTCCAATCCCCATACACTCTGCGGTAGTTGATTTTCCCGTGTTTGTTGGCTTCATCGATGATGATTTCGATATATTTCGGAGAAATGTTCTCAGCATCGATGAGCAAAGCGATGTTACGGTTTTCAATGGCCATTGCACACCTCTTTTCTGTTTGGGATGCGCCGGATTTCATCCGGCGTGATGCATATTTTCTAAAAATTTGGCTAGCTCATGGTTGAAAGTGCGGGCGTTGTCTAAACAGGCGACATGGCCCGCGTTTTTGACGACGGCGTAGACGCTGCCTTCGGTGCTTTCATACCAGCGCCGGCCGACTTTTTTGACGGTCTTGTTGTCGTTTTCGCCGTGAATAATCAAAAGCGGCTTGTCCGCCTGGGCGGGGATGCCCTTGCGCGCGAGTTTGACCATTACCCTCGCGGTGTCTAGGACTTCGCGCTTTCCGGTTTGTTCGGCCAGGCGTTTCATGATGTAGTTTTTGCTTTTTTCGGTTTTTCCCCGGTCTTTGCCCGCGATCATTTTGTTCAAGATGTTCACGGGAAGAAAGTAACTGATGAGCAAAATGGCGTACAAACGATAATAGGTGAGACGGCGCAACGGCTTGTGCAGCGGCGTGCTGCCAATGTCGACAAGCGCTTCGATGCGTTTGGGGTGGTGATAGGCGATATGCTGGGTGATGTGGCCGCCGAGCGAAAGGCCGATCAGCACGACAGAGCGAATCTCGAGATGGTCCAAAAGACCGATCAGGCATGCGCCAACGGCGTGGTAGTCGAAACGGCCCTCGAAATGAAAGGAGCGGCCGTGGTTGGGGAGGTCGAAGACGATGACGCGGTACTCTTTTTTGAAGCGGGCGATTTGTTTGATGAAGCAGCTCGAATCCGCGCCGAGGCCATGGACGAACACCAGCGTTTTGGCGGATTTCGGACCGTAGTCATTGTAATGTATTTTTCCGTAAGGGCTTTGATAAGTCACGTGAAACACCTTCAGTTTAAGAATCTGTGGGAACGCTTGATTACGGGGGCATAATCGATGTTCTCCAGAGGAATGTCGTAATAATAATGGAGATAGTACAAGTCCACAAGGTGGGTGTGCACCGTCGCCTCTTTGTGGAGCGTACCGTCGGGGTGGAAGACGAACTCGATATGGGCGGCCTTGTTCAAGGCATAATCTTCCGTTTGCAAGACCAGCGTCGTGTTGTGGGCCTCGGCCATCTTCCGAAGCATCTCGATTTTCTCCTCGCCGAGCGCGTAAAAATCGATGCCGACTTGTAGTGTCTTGTAGGTGTCGTGCTTGAACGTCTCGGGAAACATTTCCTTTAACGTCATGACGTCGAACACTTCGACATTTTTCGCCTGCAACTCACGCTGGAACAAATCCCTCGCGTTGCGGTCGGTAAAGGAAAGAAGCGTCAAATAGGGTGTGAAAACTTCGATGTCGTATAGCAGCGTGATGTTGTAAAACTCTTCTTCGGTCAACTCGTAAAAGGAAGTCTCCTCCATATTGAGCGCCAAGCGAACGACGCTCAGGATTTCTTCGTAGTCGGGGTGTTTCGAGCGTTGCATCAAATCGTAATCCTGAAGCGTGAGCCCGTAGCGGTCGCGGGCGTTGAAGTCGATGTGTTGCGAAAGGTCCAAGGTGAAGCGGGCGTCGCGGAAAAGCAGTTGATGCGATGGCGGATAGCCAGCCGCTGTTTTCCGCTTCTTTTTCGCGCCCTTTTCAATCAGGATTTCGACATACTCGGGGTCAGTGGCGTAACGGAGGGCCATGTGGTATAAGGTCAGGCCAAAGCCGTTTTCCATGTTGATATGCCAGCCTCGGTCTAGGAGAAAATCGAGAACGGTTTCAAAATCCACGACACTTTCAAAAGAAAGAATGTTTTGGAACAAATCGGTATCGATCAGATATTCAAGGCTTTTGACGTCGCGAATCAGATGAATAAGCCTGGGGTGGTAGGAAAGAATGTCGTAGACGACGCCCTCTTCTTTTAAAAGCGGCTGCATTTCCTGAAGCTCGATCAAATACAAAAAGATTTCGTAGTTGTTCAAAGAAAAACGGAGCAAATCCATCCGGTAAGCGTGGCCGATGGGATATTTCGTGTAGAATTGCTTGAAATACTCTTCGTCATTATGGTCGATGATGTAGGCGTACATATCCAACAAATGCTCGTTGGAGAAAGAAAACGTGTCAAGGGCGGTGATTAGAAAGTGTTCGCGTTCGAACACCAAAAGAATCACGAGCAAAGAGAAATCCACGGCGTTTTTAAAATCCGTGTAATCAAAGCTCGTGATCAAGTATTCGTAGATATCTTCCGCGTCGTAGGCAATGGCCAGTTCGACGGGGTCGAACATGTTGTCTTCCTGGCTGTAGGGCTCGTAAAGACGGACAAACGCTTCAAGGTCCTTGTTGCGGATGGCGTTCGCCCATTCGACGATTTCAAAGATATCGCTTGAATACAAGAAGTTTTTGTACGTTGAATACATGCTTCCGTCCCAATCATTCATCATAAACCACGATCTCTCTTGTTTTTAAACGTGTAATAGATAACGTAAACCAACACCGCCATGAAGACGATGAAGAAAAATAGCCACATACTTACACCTCGGAAAAGTGCTTAAGCTTATTGTACCATAGACGCTCAACAGGACCAAAGAGGCTTTGCAAGGCGGCCTCATGTTTTTTTGTCGGTGTTCTCGATGTCCTCGATGGTTTCGCTGTGCATCTCTTTCAACATGGATTCGAACGTGTTGCCGATGGCCTCGGTGCTTCCGATGTCCTTAAACGCCCCACTCATTTGGAACTCGCTTTTCGGAGCGTCGTCAAAAAGCAGGATGTAGGGGTCTTCGTGCAAGTAATGGTCGGAGAAATCGACAACGTTGATTAACGCGCGCATCAGATGTTTCCCCATGGCCTTAAACAACATGCTGACGTAGTAGACGATTACAAACGGCGCAAACACCACGAACACGACAACGCTCACTAGCGTGTAAATGCGACGAATGCCCTGCGGCGCGAGCGTCTTCTTTTTGTAGAAGAACACTTGTATGCGGATAAATGCGCGGAAAAAGTGGGCGAAAGTCCGCTCCACTAGGTAAAGGGCAAGGATAATGGCGAACAAGATTGTGTTCAGGGCGTAAAGAAGCGGCAAGAGCACAATCTTGAGCGCAATTTCAAACCGTGTATATTCGTGCATGTCGGATAGATACCGATAGCTTTTGAGTCCTTGCAAGAGTGCGGTTTTCATGGTATCACCTCGTGGTAGAAATCATAAACATTGTACCATACGCACAGAAAAAAAACTACCTCTCCTTTTCGCCTTTCAAAGCGCTTTTCGCCGTAATGCTCAAACAGAGCGGACGCTTTTGCAGGGCTTTCACGGGAGAAGTTCTTTTTCTTGGTGCATGTCAATTGTATCGAGGAGGGGCATCTTGCTATAATGAACATATCATTAAGAGAGGATGACAAGCGATGGATATCAAACACGGCGACAATTTCTTCTTCATTGAAAAAAATGGAGAGACAATCGCCAAAATCTCTTACCAGTTCGAAAACGATGACATCATCATCGCCAATTCGACCTATGTAGACCCTTCGTTAAGGGGTCAAGGCATCGCAAAAAAGCTCTTGGACCGTCTCGTTGAATACGCCCGTGAAAACAACCTGAAAATTCGTCCACTTTGTTCGTACGTTGTTGACGCTTTCGAGCGTAACGGTCAATACGACGATGTCAAAGTATAGAGCATACCTTCTTCCTTCGCCTCCGTTCTCTCGTCCGGTGTGGAGGCTAAAAACACGTCCTGCGGGACGTGTTTTTTATAGCGCCAGCACAAAGGCGGCAATAAAGAACGCCACCGCCACAAAAGTCGTGATCAAGGCGACGTGAAAACTGGTCTTGTGGGCCATGCGGTTACGTTCGTCAAGATTTTCTTTGTCGCACGTCCATGTCAAAAACAAGGCGACGCCTCCTAAAGGAATGCCGTAATTGCGCAAAGGTATGAGCAGCGCACCGGCCTCGGAAGTAACGCCGTTTAGGATGATGACGAGTACTACAATCGCCACGAGGACGGAAAAAATCAACGAAACGAAAATGTCGCGGTTCACGCCAAGCTTTTTCATGCGTACGCCTCCTTTGAAAAACACCGCTTTCATTATACCATAACGCACACGCGCAATGCATCAAAAAAAGAAGCCGATTCCGGCTTCTTTTTGGTTCATTCGGCGAGTGCTTCGACGACGACGTCGTAGTTCAAGATGCCCCGCAAGCGACCTTTGCCGTCTACGACGGGAAGGTCGTACTCGGCCTCGCTCAGTTTCGGCCAGGCTTCGCGCAAGTACGCGTTGCGGTAGATGACGGTATCGTCTTCGTTGATCAGGCGGTTGATGGTTTTGCCTGTGGAACGTTCAAGCTGCTCGCGTTTGATGTAACCGAGGAAGGTGTGGTCCGTGTCGGTCACATAGCAGAAATCCATGTCGTTGTCCTTGACGGCTTTCAGGGTGTCTTTGACGCTGTCGCCTTTTTTCGCGACGAACGTCGGTTTTTCCATGATGCTGCGCACTTTGAGGATGCGCGTCTTGTCGACATCGGCGATGAAGTTTTTCACGTAATCGTTGGCCGGTTTATCAAAGAACTCGTCAGGGGTGCCGATTTGCACGATTTCTGCATCCTTCATCAAAGCGATGCGATCGCCTAGGCGGAACGCTTCGTTCATGTCGTGGGTAATGAATAGGATTGTGCGGTCCATTTCGTCTTCAAGCTTCAATAGCTGGTC
>PUOX01000033.1 GCA_003552925.1 Mollicutes bacterium
AATATTTTTTGAAATAATCCAAGTTGATCTTTGGGAGGTTGAATATTTAATAGTGCCATTACAGTAGGGTATAGAGAAGACACATCAATGTATATACTTGGTTCGTTAATGTATCCATAGGTAAACACGCCTGTATAACCGCCACCATACGATTCTCTTGGGTCTGGTTTTGGATAACTCCATAAATTCTGGTAATAATATCTGCTAAATAATGATTCAATTTTGTTTCCTGTTCCGTACCTACTTACATCTTGCATAGGTAAGGCAAACATTTTTGTCGTTTCAAATATAGTTCGTCCCCAATTTTCGTCTAATAATTTGGTATCGTACACATCATCCATTGCGTACTTCGCAAGGTCTTCCCGTGTCCATTTTGGGTGAGTGTTGTCCCATGCAGATGCAATATCATTACCATCAATTTCAACTCGTTCTTCCCTGCCTAAAAATTTTGCGCAATATTTAAGACCATACCCTTCTAACTTTCTTGCCACTTGATCATAGGCTTTCGCCATAAACATCGTATCTAAAACGTGCCGACCGTACACTTGAAAGTTTTCATATTCATCTGATTTTTCTGCGAATTTAATAGAGGTTGTAAACGTATTCGGTTCGCTCCCGTCTCGTCCAATTTGAAATTTTACTCCGTGTAACAAGCAACGATCTCTCAGGTACGGAAGGTCAAATCCAAATCCATTATGGAATATCATAATAGTTGGATTATGTTCTCGAAGCGTTTTAATAAAATCTTTTAACAGGTCAGCTTCCGATTCAAATTTGTCCAGTCTCCACAGACGTTCCCATCCTTTGTTATCGCAGACACTAATCATTATCACACGATCTTCTTCTCGTTGAGCGTTTACAAACTCATATGTACTATACACTTCAATGTCTATGTACCACCGCAACGGTTCGTCAAAGTCCATTCCTTTAAATTGTGTCTCGCCCGATTGAATCATCCATTGACTCTGTAAGAACGGCAAGTAATGATCTTTTGCATTCTTTTTAATGTAGTTAATGAGTCCCCAATTGTCCGTGTGAACAATACGATCAAAATGATTCGACCCAAATAATTCTTGAATGTCCGTGTTGTCGTATAATGTATCTATAACAGGGTCTTCACTGTTAATGTATATGAAATTGTTATAGGGTATATATTCTGACGACCCGTCCGCATACCACACCTGATTCATATTGGTTTGATTGGGAACGGTCTCGGTCGCAACAATCTTTTTCGTTCCAGTACCGTAAAGAAGACTATTCATTTTGTAATATTTGTAATTGAATATATAGGTCTTTAATGGTTACTTTATCGTTTGGTTCGTACCCAATAAATTCTCCACCGTATCGAATGAATAAGTATATCCGATGTAATGCAAACACAAGATGAGAAATTAATATGATACAAGCAATAAATGGAGCGACTAAAATTCTAAGTAGTATTTTCACATTTCCTCCATAAGTTTCTCTATGTAATAGGTTGGTACTTGGTATTCCTTTGTAGATTTAGGCTCGTCATCACCCCAAATACTGTCTTCAATCGTAATAAAATCGGGCGTGACCGTAGCAGTTACAGAACTTGCCTCATCCGCGTGTAAAATGTATGTTCCTGTTTTCATATTTCTATTTGGTTAATTTTTTGTTTTAAAGTTAAGAGATTTTCTTTGAGTTTTTCAATTGCTTCATGTTCGGTTTCGCCTGTTGCGCCAATATCAAACCCCCATAATGTAATAGTACCTTCAAAACTTACTTGATTTAAACCATCAGATATTTCTATTTTATATGTATCGCCTGATTCAGTTGTTGTTACTCTTTTCATAATTTATTCCTTTTGTTAGTTTCGATTTACCCGACGCACAAACCCCATCCGTTACCCTGCTTGGTCTCCACTTAAAGTATTTGCAGTTATTCTGAAACATCTTGCAGTATCCATTTTTCCATGCATAGCGTGGGTATTCCCAATCTTTCCTTGCGTTAATCCTTGGTTTTCAAGTTTTTCAGCCTCATCGTGGAGCAGGGTAACAATCGTTTCGTGCTGACCAGCTTGCAGGAGTTGTTCAAGCCATTCTACATAGACAGGGTTATATCTACCCATTACTTCTGTTATGTGATTATTTCCTGTTTCTTTTTCAAATTGACTTCTAAAATCTCTGTAATCCATTTGTCAGTTCTTCATTAGTTAAAATTCTCTGGACAGCACAAACTCTGTCCGTTATGTTTCCTGTTTTTGTTTTACTTCAGCTAAAAATTCATTGAATGTTAATGAGTAAACGTGACTCCCAAAATCGTGATGATAACCATTTTCTAAATTTATGGTAACGTCAGGATTCCCATCAGAATAAAATTTTGAATGAAATCGTCCTACCCATCCGTCACTATCTGGTATCATATTCCTTATTTCAGGATAGTACTTACTATATACTTCTTCAATATATGAACTATCTATATTATTGTCAAGTGAAACTTTTTTCTTGCGTGGTTTTTCTTTCGTTTTAAAGGAGTCTATCCACCAATCTAAAAATAGTGGTGGTTCGTCGGTTATGTTTAATGCTTGCGGTCGGTATATAAAGTCATTTTTATATAGACTTTTTGGAAGTCCACTTTTTTCGTGAATGCTCCACGGCAATCGAATCAATGAATTGACTGAATAAATGTTCGGGTCAATATTTTCCATTGCTTGCAACATCATTTGTTTGTCCTCAGGTTCTTTCCCGTACTCTAAGACAAAGAACGATTTCACATATTCAGGGTCTTCAAAATATGGGTCAATCAATCCATTGTCAAATCGTAAATCGTCAGCTATTTTATGCGCCAAGTTATACCACGGTTTACCACGTCCGCACCATTTCTGTCTTGTAATTGGACTACCAAACAACGAACAGTTAATGGCTACGTGTGTAGAATTGTTTCCACTTGTAAATACCCAACAAACATTTTCTGGATTTTGTCCACCACGCCTTTTGTATTCACGCAAAAAATTCTTCTTTAATTTGTTTCCGTCATTTAAACTCTTTTGAAAGTTTGCGTTGCCGTAAGGGTCTTTACGATCAATTTCAATCCACAACAGTGGAGCCTTTACTAAGGTATGTTCGCACGAAACACTTCCGTTTTGTTTTATGTTGTCCACCCATTTATCATTGTGAGCAAACGTTGAATAGTGTTGATCTTCCTTTCTGTTGCCGTTCCAAAATGGTTGTATCGTTTGGGCGGGTATGTAATTGGCTCTGTCGTATTTGGTATCACATACTTCATAGTACCATCTGTTTGTATCTTTACCCCACATGATCATATTGTCAAACAAATGTAACCGATTCCAATATTTAGACAGTTCAGTAATCGCTTTTTGTGGGGAGTAACCAAATTTGTCGCAAAGTTTAGGAAAATAAACGCTTTTCGTATTGCGCAGATAATTACTCAAGTTCATATATCAATTCTTCTGTTTTTTCTATAATGTACCACCAACGTTTTATACGCCAAACTTCTCTATTGTCTATCATTGTACCATTGGTTCGCTTTGTTGAGTTGCAAGTAACTATCTTTGATTGAGTTGAATTCATTGAGCTTACCTATTTGTTTTGCGTATTTCCGAGCCTGTTCAAATCCTTGAGTCGTTGCTTTAAATTTCATAATGTGTGAGTGTTTTTAGGTTATACCCAGTCAGACCACGTTGTATCGTCTTGATCTACTTGGGTCATTATTTCTGTTATAATACCAATCTTTGACATTTTTTCTGATATGTCCTCATTAAATGATTCAGCGACTTCATCAAACTCTTCTTGAAACGCCTTATCATTATCTAACAGTTGTTCAAAGACAAGGTCAACATATTCATCCACGTCAAGTTCATCTTCGTTTATTAAAAAGGCGGCATACTCTGGCGATACGTCCGCTTCCATTTCTTTCAAACCATTCTTATATGATGGAGTTGTTGCCGTTGGAGACGAGGCATATTCTCGCTCGTATGGTACTGGAACAGTTAATATAATGTCTGGTAGTTTCATAATAATTTAATTTATTAAATGTTAGGTTATTTCCCAAATTTGTTTTGTAAAAGTTGAGACGCAAGTTTCTTGGTTAAGATAGTTCCTTCGCTTATTCCATGACTATTCTTTTTCCATCTAAGTTTTTTAAGTCCTGTATCTTCGTACCGTTCATTTATGGTTTCAAATTCAGAATATCCACTTTTATATCGGTAGAATTTGTTGAGCCATTTAATTTGCGCGCTCGTAACTCCTTCATCCCACCAATCAGCTTTCTCCATGAACTGCTTATCCCATCCCTGTCGGTCAGCATACTCATCAGCTACTTTAAATGCGCCAGATAACGACTGAAACGTTTGTAGGTTCTTCGTTACGCCACTATCAGTATCATACTCCAACAGGTTCCATGAGGACTTGTCAAGTAATTCTTTACTACTGTCATCCGATTCAATAATGAGAACTTTATTTTCTTCTGTGTAACTAATCTCATATCCGTTTGTCGTTTCGACCCAACTTCGGTTTGTAAATTCTTTAACAGTATCGTCCAATTCAAGAGATTTTAACTCATAGTTTCTCTTGTTAACAATTAACTCTATCTCGTCAAGGTTTTCAATTTTAGATACGTCCACCTTCTTCTCTTTTTTCAGGCGGTCAAGAGGTTCAACAACTTCTTTGAAAAATTTCTGTTTCTTTTTCGGTTGTAGTTTGTCATGCAGTCCAAACAGTGATGGTAAATGTACCACGTTATGTTTCCCTGCTTCGTCACACAAATCAATAACCTTTGCAACGGGTTTATCGGACGTTTCAATTGCAAACTTTCGTGACTGAGCGTCTGGGTATTTATCGACTTCCGCAGTTTCACTTGTTCGTAATACTCTGCCTAATATTTGCGTAAAAAGATTTTTACTTTTTACAGGTCTCGCAAAAATAATCGACCGAAGTTCAGGAAAATCTATACCACGCGACATTGTTGAATAGTTACATAACACGTCTATATTCCCCGTGTCAAACTCATTCATGTATTCTTTGCGTTCTTGTTTGTCTGTATTGGCTTCGATCACTTCACTACTTATATCGTGAGCATTAAATAGATCACTTACCGCATAAGCGTGTGCTACATCCGCACAATAAACAATTGCTTGTTGTCCGTCAGATAATTCTTTGTACGATTTTAAAATTTGTGCATTTCGATCGCTTGTGTTAATGGTGTTGGACAAATCAGATAATGTAAAGTCGCCAGCGTTTGTTTTAACGTTTGATATGTCTGTATTCGTTTGTACGTTATACAATTCAATATCTGTGAGCCACCCTTGTGAAATGCCGTAACGTATATCGTAGTTCGCTACGATGTCATCATACAAAATTCCCATTGACTCACCACTTGTTCGATAAGGAGTAGCTGTAACTCCGAGAAGTAGATTACCATCAATGAAATTATCCTGACCCACTCCAAAATATTCGAGTATGCGTATCCAAGTGGGAGTGATAGATTTATCACATTCGTCCGTAAATACACAATCGAAATGTTCTTGGGAGAATTTCTTTATTCGTTTCTTTCCTTTGCGTCCGAGCGTTTGTACCGACCCCACTACAATTTGATCACTCTTTTTACTTTTAAACTCTGCCTTTTCTATTCCAACAGTTAAATTGGGTGCAAACTTTTGAAAGTTTTTTTGCCATTGCCACACTAAATCATTTTGATCACAAAGCACGAGGATTCGTTTTCCTTGTTTTGCAAAATGTTTGGCAAGCCACACAAGCATAAAGCTCTTACCTGCTCCTGTGAAGGCAACTCCTAACTGCCTGTTAATTCCACGTTCGTATGATTTAAGTACACTTTGAGTAAATTCTTGTTGATAAGGTCGTAATTTATAATCTACCACAATCTAATATATTTTCTGTTGTTGGTTGTTCCGTACCATAAGTACGCATTTCCATTTCTTGTTTGTATAAAATTTGGTTCGTAATAAATCCATAGGTGGACAATAACCAAAAGAGCGATAATATATAACATAATTAAAACAGGTCTTGTTGTCTACAGGCAATAACGTAACTATCAATGTCTCCCAATCCTTCTTCCATCAGGTGCGTCGCTTGTAATTCTACATCCCACAATACTCCATTGCGTCGTGCAATTTCTCGAAGTTCATCTACTTTATTCATATCGGCAATCCTCGTTTTTGTTTAACATTGTAGTAGTGCGAGTCGTCAGGTTCTTTCATTACGTTCGTTTCTTCGGGAACGTCTGCCAACCCATATTCAATAATTTTATTCACTTTAAAGTTTCCTTCGATGGTACGGTCAACCTTTACCTTTGCTCTCATACCTAAAAACTGTAAGAGAAACATGGGGTCATCTTCATCGTCAAACGGTTTATAGTTTATTCCGTTACACATATCCCATATTTTTAACCATCCAGCATCATCGGTGTAAAATGTGTCTTTAATGGTGCGCCACGAATGTTCGCCAACGTCCACTTTAAACGTTAACCGAAACGCAGACTTATCAGTTTCTATCCACTCAACCGACACGCATTTAACATAATAATCTTGCGAGGGTAGTAAGCCTTTAACGTGCGTCATCTCGAATCTTTTTTATTACTTCCGCCAATAACATGATTACCAGCCATTTCCATTTTATTTTTTGCATATTGTAATCCATTTTCGTTCAGGTCATACAATATACTTTCGATGTATCGTTTTTGTTCGTTGTCAATTTCTTGCAGGGCAATGTTTATCCACTTTTCTTTCCACTCTAAGAATACAATCGGAACTTTG
>PUOX01000057.1 GCA_003552925.1 Mollicutes bacterium
ATGCTCTACGATTGGAAACTCGTGTTCGCGCCGGGTCTTTTTTTCTACGGAGTGGGGGTTTCGATGCAACCGATCAGCCTCCTTCATTTGAAGAAGGGCCTGATTGGACATTGGGGGCAATCGGGTGCGTTCGCCTTTTATCATCCGGGCCATGATGTGTACATGAGCGGAACGGTCAATCAGTATGTCGGCCACAACAAAGCCGTTCGCGTCATTCTTCGTGCGCTCAAGGATATCAAAAAACAGCGTTAAAGGTTCTATGTCTTATGGTATGAATTACTTGCGTTTGCAAAACCGCCTTTTTGGGCGGTTTTTTCATGGTTGGATATGGGTGGATACACATTTTTTATGCTTTTCAACCTTTCGGTTGATGGTAAAACCGAAACCTTATTCTATAATGGCGTTTGAAAGGAGAGGATTAGTATGAAAAAAGTATTGTCCATACGAAACCTGCAAAAAAGCTACAAAGAGAAAAAAGCGGTCAAAGGCATCAGCTTTGACGTATTCGAGGAAGAGGTGCTATGTTTTCTAGGCCCCAACGGCGCCGGGAAAACAACGACCATCAACATCCTCGCGGGCATCTTGAACGAGGACCACGGAGAAATCTCTTATCGAGGCGAGCCTTTTAAAAACGTCTTGCGCAAGTATAAGAGCGAACTGGGCATCGTCCCCCAGGACATGGCGATTTACGAAGAGATCAGCGCTTTGAACAACGTGAAATTCTTCGCTTCGTTATACGGTTTGAAAGGTGAAGCGCTCGAAACCGCCGCATTGGATGCGCTAAAACGCGTCGGTCTCTATAACGTCAGGAAAGACAAGCCCAAAACATTTTCAGGCGGCATGAAACGCCGTTTGAACATCGCTTGCGGCGTCGCGCACAAGCCTAGCCTCGTCATCTTCGACGAACCGACCGTAGGCATCGACCCACAATCGCGCAACCACATTCTTTCCTACATCAAGAGTTTGAAAGAAGAAGGCGTAACCGTTGTCTACACTTCGCATTACATGGAAGAAGTCGAAGAGATTTCCACACGCATCATCATTATCGACTACGGCGAAATCATCGCAATCGGAACGAAAGAGGAACTCAAAGAGACTTTGGGCGACACCGACCGCTACACCATCGACGTCGACAACGGCCGTATCGACACGGAGAAGTTCTACGCCATCGACGGCATCAAAGATGTCGCGTACAAAGACGGCAAGCTGTCCATGGATGTCATCCGCGGGGTTGACAGCTTGGACAAAGTCGTCGCCGAACTCATCGACCAAGACATCAAGCTCAACAGCTTGAACAAAGAAAGCGATACGCTCGAGCGGGTCTTCTTGAACCTGACCGGCCATTCGCTTAGGGCGTGAAACCATGCTCAGTATAATCAAACGCGATTTGATCAACGTTTGCCTAAACCCCGCACTCTTGCTTTACCAGACGCTCTTTCCCTTGCTCATGGTGTTGGTTTTGGGGCTTATGAACCGCAATCTCTACGACAGCGACCTGCTAAGCGTCCACGACTATTATGGCATCGGCATCATCATCTACATGGCCGTCAACATCGCCATTATCGCCACGAACAGCTTCATGGAAGTGAGCATTAAAAACGCCAACCTCCGCATCGGTTATGCGCCGGTTGCTACGTACAAGATTTATCTTTCGAAGATTCTCGCAACGTTTGTGTTTTGCATGCTCAGCCTCTTTGCACTGAGTGGAATCTTCCACCTGCTTTGGGGGGTTAACTTCGGCGACTCCTTCCTCCTCTTCATGTTGCTGATTGCCTCCCTGGCACTGTTCTCATGTTCGCTGGGTGTCATGTTTTGCTGCCTGCTCAAAAGCGAAGAGACCGCCAACAAGATTCTCGGGCTTCTCATTTTGTTTTTGTCGCTCCTTGGCGGTGTGTTCTTCCATCCTCGCGCACTTGGCGACGGATTCGCACAGTTTAGTGCGCTATCCCCTGTGCGTTGGACCATGGAGGGTGCGCTCCGCTTGATCTATGACAGCGATGCGGCGTACATCGCTCCGGCCATTGCCATTTTGAGCGTTTTGACCTTGGCGGCCATTCTCGTTTGTCAAAAAACCTTCAAATTGGAGGACTATCTATGATTGCATTTTTCAAAGGATTCTTGGCCCGCATTGCGGCCAAGACGTATTATATCGGTTTTTCGATTTTCCTGACCGCCTTTTTCATCTTTTTGGCGATGCTGATCACCACAGGAGCGGAAGCTTCGATTCTTGTTGCGTATGTCGGAGAAGAAATGCCCGAAACCGAATCGGAGTTTGTCCGGTTTGAACACTTAAAAGAAGCGCCTTCCATGGCAGAAATGGTGCTTGGCGAATACGACGTTTTGGTCGAAGACGGCGCGGAAAGGCGTATCGAGAGCTTGAAAAACGTCGAGTACGAGAGCATTGTCGCCGCTTTGCTGGCGGGAGAGAGTGTCGATGAGCATTTCGAGGATGATGGAAATCCCGCACCGCGCATCATCGGCTTCGCGCTTGTTGTGATTTTGTTGCAGTCGTTTTTCTACTTAGACTTGTTCATCGAAGACAAGAAGAACGGCGCACTATCACGGATGCTTTCTTCGCCGAAGAGGTTAGGCGGGTACTTGAATGTCGTCTATCTATATGGAGCCGTCATCATCTTCGTCGTTACGATGCTCGTCCTTGCCCTGCTACGCTTCGGCCTTGGCGAAACAATCGGCTTGAACTTCGGCTATTATGCGCTCTTGGTAGGGTTGTCTACGTTGCTCGGTTCGGCGATGGCGTTTGCGATTACGGCGGTGATTGAAGTCCGTGACAACGCGGGAGGACTGTATGTCGTGTTGGTGCTTCTCACTTCCATTTTATCGGGAAGCTTCGGGGCGTTGAACCTCGATGGAGGATTTGCAGAACGAGTGTCCCGCGCGATGCCGCAATATCACATCATCGAGTTGGCGCACGGCTTCGTCGACGGAAGTTTCTCCATCACGCATCTTCTTTATGTGATTGCTTTCATTGGCGCACTGCTGGCGCTGTCTTACACCGTCGTATCCCGCAAAGCGCGCACCGGAATGTATTGAGTTTTCTTTTCAAGCGCAGTACAATGGAAGCAAGGCGGTGAGATTATGGTGGATCGAATCATTCGCACAAAATGCGTAACACCTACGTTGAAAGAACCCCTACCTTCCCCTGAAAGACGCTTGAAAGAAGAAGAACTGTCCAAAAAAATGTTGCATGTCACAGGAGGTCCTGGTACCGGTAAAACCACACTAGCGGCCTCCTCTTTGCATGTTCAAAATAAGCGCGTCAAATGGTTGACGCTGGATGCTCACGACAACGCCTTGACCACTTTTTGGCATTACATGATGTACTTGTTCGAGGATGATTTGGACACGCATTCTTTGGAAGATTTGCGCAACGCCTTGAACACGGTCGCAACGTATGAAGACTTTCAAAAAATCGTGCCGGCCTTTATCAACCAACTGATGAATGTACCCTTGAGCTGGGTCGTCCTCGACGACTTTCACCATCTTAATGACAAGCGTCTGTTGGAAAGTTTTGAGACGTTTTTGCGCCATGCTCCCGCTACGCTGCATTTTGTAACCCTCTCAAGGGAGAAGTCGCCTCTTTCGCTTCACGATATGCTGATGAAGGGCGACGCGCTTGTTTTAGGAAAAAATCGCCTTTCTTTCGACGACCATGAGGCCCATCGCTTTTTGACGCACGTCCTTCAAAAGGACCCCGGGTTTAAAACCGCCAAAAGGTGGAACGCCTTATGCGAAGGCTGGCCCGGCGGTTTGCAGCTTTTGGCGCTCGGAGGCCGTCTTGAAAAAACAAACGTTTCGTTGAATCAAGAAACCATCGATTATTTGCGCCGCGAGGTCTTTGACACCATGACCGAAGCTGAACAAGATTTGTTGGTTTCGGCGGCACCGCTCGATTATATCCAAAGTGAAATCGCCAATGTACTACTTGAAATCGACGAGGCGGAAACGCTCCTTGAGACCTTGGCAAAACGCTATATGTTCATTTCCACGGATGTGGCGACGGAAAAGGCTTATCGCGTACACTCGTTGTTTCGTTCGTATATGCGTACGCTATTCGAACAATTGCCAAGTGAACGTCAAAGTGTCTTAAGACGACGCATAGCGGAGTATTATCTGAAACGCGGCGAAACCAAGCGCGCCTTTGAACAACTCCTGATTCTTGAAGACTATAAGCGCGCGCTTTCCCTTCTACGAGAAGAAGAAAGCCTCTATGTTTATGAGATGCTGCAACAAGTGCCCGTCGAAGAAGTGTTGGAAGATATACCCATCGCTTTTGAACTCGCCTTTTACAGCATGCTCAACCATGACATTCAAAAAGCCGAGCGCATCATGAAAGTGCTTGAAAAACATAGCGATCCCGATGTGGTCGAACTTGCCGGATTGTTTAACGTCGTCAAAAGCCAGGAAAACCTTTCCCAACTAAGGGTTTACGAAAAAGACGGAAAAACCGCCCAACGTTTGATGGCGCTCGTTGAAAAGATGAATTTCAGCGACGTTGCGAAGATTGTTTTGCAAATCAACACCGCGGTTCCGCTTTTTTACGCCGATAGGTTCTTGGACGCTATCGAACTTCTGGAACAATCAAAAACCTTGGCCGAAGCGAGAAACAACCCTCACATGATCTATTTCACCAAACTGTTCGAAGCGCAGATTCACGAACACCTAGGGCATTTAAAGCTTTCCTCACAGCGATACACAGAGTTGCACGACCTTTTGGACAAGCATCCCTACCTTGCTCCGGCAAGGGCGAACCTCATGCTTGGCGAAGCGGGCGTGGATTTCAAGCGCTTGGATTTGAAAAGCGCGGAAGAACGTATTGAAAAAGCGGCCGAACTTCGCCCGGACGAGCCTTTCGAGCTTTTTGACATGGCGCTATTGCTGCACCGGATGGAATTGAGCGCCTTGCGGGGGAACACCGAGGACGCCCGCGCCCACCTTGACAACATTCTCAAAGCCGTCGCGCTTTCCGATTCTCCCTTTTTAGGCCAGAGCATGCGCTATATCCTTTTGTTGGATTTCGACAAGGAGAAGCACATCGAAGACTTTTTGAACGTATACAAAACGCGGTGCGAACTCGGGATACAAAGAGTCGAAGACGACTTGGCGAATGTGGAAGTGCACATTGTTAAAGGCGAAAGCGAAAGGGTTGAAGAAACATTGAAAAAGACCCTTGAAACAATGCGACGTGAGAAAAAGCTATTGTATTTGACGGATGGGCTTTTGCTGAAAGCGGCCATTGCATCGCGAAAGAGCGATATGAAAACTTTCGACAATACGATGCTGGAGGCGCTTTATTACGCACATTCGCAGGACATTCAAAAACCGTTTATTTTTCGGAAAGCAGACTTGCGCAAGCACCTTCCCGCCTTTGAAAGACGTAAGGGCGGTGCGCTTTCTCCAGAAGAAAAGCGTTTTGTGAAAAAGGTCTCCGATAAGATTGGGTTAACCTCCCACAATCTTTCTCCGAGGGAACTCGACGTGCTCAAAGTTCTTGCCACCGGCGCCAGCAACAAAGAAATCGCCGAGACGCTTCACGTATCGCTTGCAACGGTGAAAACCCATATCAACAACATCTACGCCAAACTTTCCGTACGCAACCGTGTGCAAGCCATAGAGAAAGCAAAAAACTCGTTTTTAACCGAATGAAAAAGCTGTATGCGTGCATATGCTTGATATGACTCAAGCAAAAAGACCGCGTCTATGATAAGTGGACACGGTCTTATTTTATGCAGTGAGGATGTTTAGGATTGTTCATGATTAGGTAAAGGGTTTTTAAAAGCATGCGTTTTCAAAAGTTGATACAAAAGGACGGCGCCAATGGCCAAACATGCCGCGCCAAGGAGTTCTAGCGTCTCTTCCACCAAATAGTCCATGAAGTAATACCCTAAGTTTTTCCCTCGAGCTTCGATGGTTTCGTTCGCAATGCGCCATGTCTCGATGGTGTCGAAGCCCAATCGACCAATCAGGGCGTCTCCGAAACGCATGTACCAGTTGTTCAAGTGCCTTGTCGCCGAGAAAAAGGCGGCGACGCCATAAAATCCATACCCGGCAACCAAGAGGAGCAACGCCTTCTTGCAGCGGAAAAACAAAGGCAACAACCGCACAAAGCTTATAACCATCAACGTTGCCATGATGGCATAAGTGGAGACTTCAACGGCGATCGCCGCGGGTGATTCTAGAGGATCGTTAAAATCAAGAACCAGGGCGAAAAACCTTCGCAGCCAATGCCTCGTGTTGAGCGTATCCTCAAGAAACAGTAAAAACGCCGCGATTGTCCAAAGGCGGAATGCACGAAAGAGATGGATTTCGCCGGAGGCTTTGAGCGATTTTGTGATGGTGAACAGCGTTGCGACAACGAAAAAGAGGTACAGCCATTGGACGTTTTCGGTAAAGCTTCCTTGTGTAGAGATGAAATACCAAAAAAGTGGCACTTCAAAACGCTTGATGTCGAACATGCCCTCAATGGATTTCATGATGGCCTGTGAGCCAAACAAGTTCAAAATGTCCACAGTCAGAATGATGGTGCCCGTCACAAGCAGATACACCAGCAACAACCGTACCATCCATGTGGTGGAGAAGAATTTTGTCATAAACATCGTCCTATGGGTTAATCTGTTTTCCATTATACTAGAAAAAGCCCCTTTTCCGACAAGCTTCTTCAAATAAATCAAACTTTTTCTTTTGAATAGGACGAATTGTGTAGGGATTTAGAGACGTGAGGGGTATAATATAATAAAGAAAAGCAATTTTAGAAGGGAGATTTTGATTGTGAATGTAAGTGGAAAAGTTGTCGTGGTTACAGGTGGTGGAAACGGCATCGGACGCGAGTTGGTTTTACAGTTGCTTCGCGAGGGCGCTTCGGTCGCGGCGGTTGATATCGACGAGAAAGGTCTTAAAGAAACTGAAAAACATTCAGGGGAATTCAGCGGGAACCTTTCGATCCATAAAGTGGATCTATCTGACCAAGAAGCCGTTCATGCGCTTTCAAACAAGGTGCAAGAGATTCATAAACATGTCGATGCCATCATCAACAACGCCGGCATCATCCAACCGTTCGTGCATGTGAACGATTTGGACTACGACCGCATCAATTTGGTGATGGATGTCAATTTCTACGGCACGCTTTACATGGTCAAAGCGTTTTTGCCTTATTTGCTAAAGCGCCCAGAAGCGCACATTACCAACGTCTCTAGCATGGGGGCATACGTTCCTGTGCCGGGACAATCCATTTATGGAGCCTCGAAAGCAGCGGTCAAACTTATGACTGAAGGCCTCCACTCAGAACTGAAAAACACCAACGTCGGTGTGACCATCGTGTTTCCTGGCGCCGTAGGTACCGACATCATGAAGCATTCGGGCGCTGAGGGGTCACGCACGCCGAAAGAAGGCGAGAAAGAATACAAAGTGTTGTCGGCCGACAAAGCTGCGTCCCTGATATTAAAGGCAATGAGAAAGAAAAAATATCGTGCGACTGTCGGCGGAGACGCTAGATTTATGGACATCCTTTCACGCCTTAGTCCCAAAAGGGCCGCAAAAATTATTGCCAACAAACTCGGATAGTTTTGTGTTTTCTTAATTGAAACTACAAAAAATAGACACTGCGAATTATAAAGCGCCAGTGTCTATTTTGTAATGATTAGTATAGTGTGTTATGAAAGCTGTTGAGTTTTCAACATCTTATCCCCTTGGTTTGTAGGAGGGCGTTTTGATGTTCAAAAACGTTAAACGTTCGCTTTTGGCCGATACGGACATGCTAGTGTTTTTGGGGCAAGTGACTATTGAATATGGTTTCACGTCGTAAGAAGAGTCGCCGATAGTGATTGATCCTTGGCCTTCAAGGACAAAGAATGTGACATCCACGGGGACTTGATGTGGAGGGATGGTTTGCCCTGCATGCAAGATAAGTTGCTTCATCAATGCATTTTCGTGATCAACGAGAACTCTAGAGTCGATGCCGCGGATGTTTTTTTCTACGGGGATTTCAAGCATATGTTTATAGACCATGATACACCTCCATTTTCTCAATAGATAAGCGTTTTTATTGTATCGTACCGACTATATTATTGTACCAAACTTTGTTTTGTGTAAGAGAGTAAGACGCATTTATTGTTAATAGCACTAGTGGTTGCATATCTCCATTGTCATCGCTGAGTGTTGATGGAAATGCTTGATTATGAGGATTGATAACGTATAGCGTCAACTGGACAAACACGGGAACAATTATGACAAACCAAGCACTCATCGATGTGAATGTGATGGGCGTGCTTCAGCTTTTCAATCGCTTCGGTAGGACACGCTTTTTTGCATAGTCCGCAATTTGTGCAGGTTTCTTCATCGATAATCATGGCGCGCTTGGATTTTTTGGACAAAGCTTTTAGAAGAGTTCCGTAAGGACAAAGGTAACGGTGAAACAGCGATTCTTCAAAAAGCAGTGTGACGAGTGCGCCCAAAATCAGCAATCCCGGCAACACGGGTATTTGACGCCCGGTGACGATAACAAACAAGAAGGCGACAACAAATACCCCTAAAAAGCTGTATCTAATGGAGTTGCGCTTTAAGAAATTCGGTGTTGAGAACCTAGGAATTCGGAAAGTCTTCCGAAGATATTCCACGGCTTTCATAATCGTGTTGATCGGGCATAACCAGCCACAGTAGAATCTGCTGAACAACAAGGCCGACAAAAGCGCTAACGCAAACACGCCTAACCACATTTGCATCAGGTCAAGGGCAATTAAAGCTATGAACAAAGCCAAAAAAACAATTTGCACGAGTACTTGTATGATTTTATGCATAAGAAATCCCTCCTGATGACAGTATAGTTGCTATTCTCTCATAAATCCGTTACCATGGTAACGGAAGGAATGATTGTATGATTCATGAAGATTGTCTTTCAATGCTCATTAGGCTTGAACCTTTTAAACGGCTTACGTCGGACGTGCTTAAAAAGATTTGCAAAGCCTCCGATTTGCGTCGTTATGATTCGCAGGAAGTTGTGTATTTCCCCGATACCGACTGTGAAACGTTGGACGTGATTGTTGATGGGGAAGTTGCCGTCAAACATGTGTCCAAGCACGGTCACGTGCTAATCATCGAAAGTTTCACGGCGCCTGCTTTGGTTGGTTTGAATTGCCTTTTCTCTGAGCAGTCAATGCGTACCATGCTGGTTCAAGCGCAATCATCGACGAAAATTCTTAAAGTATCGAAAAATACGTTGTTGGAATTGTTGAAAGAACATGAAGCATTCATGATTTCAACAATGCGAGAACTTTCCAAAAGAACACATATATTGGCCACAAAACTTTCGAAACTGACACTACTAAGTTTGCGCGAACGCATCGTTTTGTATTTAAAAGAAGCTTCAAGCGCACAAGGTTCTTGGAACGTGGCCCTCTCTTCTAGCAAGGCTGAGCTTGCGGAAACACTTGGTACAAGACGTTCGTCTTTGAGCCGGGAGCTTATAAAAATGAGAGAAGAAGGCTTGTTGACGTTTGACCGCCACTCGATACAAATCAAAGACTCCGCTCTTTTCGAAGAGATTGACGGATAAGCTTCTCGACTGTTCAGCGATTATCATAATAAAAGTCGTTTCAACCATATGGTATGAGGTCGAAACGACTTTTTCGTCGTGGCGATAGTAGAGTAAGACGTTATTGCAACGCTGCAATAATCGCTTTTAAAAACGCCGGCAAATCGTTGGGAGTCCTTGAGGTGATGAGATTGTCGTCCACGACGACTTCTTGGTCCAAATAGGTGGCGCCTGCGTTTTCGATGTCTTTGCGTACGGTGGGGAAGCCGGTCATTTTGCGGTTGTGCAAGTCGGTGGCGGAAATCACGACCCATGGTGCGTGGCAAATGGCCGCAACGGGTTTTTTCAAGTCGTTCATGGCCTTGACGAAGTCAATCGTCGCTTGTGTGCGTCGCATGTTGTCGGGAGAGAAGCCGCCGGGAATGACAACGGCGTCGTACTCTTCGGCCTTGACTTCCGAAGACGCTCGGTCGCTTTTGGCGGCTACGCCGCTTTTGCTTTTGTAGATTGTGTCTTTATCCGAGCCGACCAAATCCACTTCAAACCCTTCTTCTAAAAGCCGATAGTAAGGATAGAACAACTCACGCTCATCGTAGATGTTTTCGAGCAATACCGCGATTCTTTTCATGGTTCAAATCCTCCTTATATAAAACGCTCTAATCTATGTTCATTATAAGTCTTCTGCCGTTCGTTGTAAAAACAAACGCAAAGATGTGAAAGATGGTTTAAAGTTCTTTACGGCAATCCGCGGTTGTGCATAGAAAGCGAGTTACGCTATAATGAAAGAGAATACCCTTCGTGATTCATTTTAATGAAGGGAAAAGTATAATTTTGAGGTGTTTGCATGGTTGAGAACTCACTAAGAATTCGCAAGGCTGTCGCGTCCGATCGGGCGTTGATTGAAGAATTGTGGCGGAAAGTCATTGCAGACGCTTTTGAAGTTGAAGACTTGGGAGAAAACTTGACCCCGGACCGTGAACTGGCATTTAAGATGCGACAAGTTGACGAAATGTTTGCCCAAGGGACTTCGACGATGTTTCTGGCATTTGAAGGGGACAGTCTTGTAGGCACCATTGCCTACGGTGCCCCTCCGAACCAAGGCATTTTGAAACAGACCGGAGATGAGTTGGTCGATACGATTGAACTCGGTTCGCTCTACATCGATCCCGCGAAACAGAAAAAAGGATACGGAAGGGCATTGTTGCTCTATGCTCTTGAAACTCTATTGGCGCAGGGCGTCCAAACCATATGCTTCGACTCCATTTATGAGGCGTCCAAATACATTTGGCGCCGAATGTTTGGAGAGCCCAAGTATCACAAAAAGGCTCCAGGGCACAATTTCTCTCATATGATATGGGTGGTGGATGTGAAAAAGTCCATTGAACGCTTAAAACGCTACAAGCGTTGACCGGTTGTGTCCGTTTAGCCATACATGCGCCTATTGGCGCATTTTTTAATGAATGTTTTAGGGTTTTGCACTCTTTCAAAGATTGTTTTACAATAAGGATTAACGAGACAGAAAGGGTGAGCACTATGCAAAAAGACCAAGAAAACACCGAACGCCAAATCGCCATGGAAAAGAAACTTTATAGCAGGAACTTCACAAAGTGGGGATTTGACTTGAATCCGTTTGTGTCGTTTACAACCGGTATTTTGGTGTTGGTTTTCATTGTATACGCGGTGGTCGCAAACGCCGGCTTATTCGGTCTTGCACCTGCCGATGAAACCTTGCAAAACATGAGACAGTGGGTTGTTTCGAACACGGATTGGGTGTTTGTTTTCGCGGTGAATTTCTTCATCGCGCTGTCTGTGTTCTTAGCGTTTTCCAAACTCGGCCGCGTGCGACTGGGCGGCATGAAGGCGAAGCCGGAGTTCTCGAACTTCGCTTGGTATTCCATGCTGATCAGCGCCGGCATGGGCATCGGGCTTATGTTTTGGGCGGTCGGCGAACCGCTTACGCACGCTCAAGAAGGGACGCCTATTTTCGGGGGTGCGGATTCCTATGTTTCCGCGCTTGCGTCAACCTTTTTGCATTGGGGGTTTCACGCTTGGGCGATTTATGCCATCATGGCGCTTTCTTTAGCCCATTTCGCTTACAACAAGAAACTCCCGCTTTCTTTGCGGTCAATATTTTACCCGATATTCAAAGAACGGGTTTTCGGCAGGCTCGGAGACATCATAGATTTAGTGGCCGTGCTTGCGACGCTTTTCGGCCTTGCGACCTCGTTGGGGCTCGGCGTGCAGCAAATAAACAGCGGCCTTGGTCATTTGACCGGCATCACGGTATCGCCTCTTATGCAAGTTGTGCTGATCATCGTCATCACCGCCGTTGCGGCAATCTCCATCATATCGGGCATCGATAAAGGCGTCAAAAAGCTTTCGAAGACCAATATGAAACTCGCGTTTGGGTTCATGCTGGCCATCTTGATTCTTGGCCCGACGCTTTTCATTTTCCGCCTTTTCGCCAGTTCGTTCGGCACATATTTGGCGGACTTGCCGGCGGCCTCTTTCTTCTTGTCGCTTGCCGAAGGCTCAGAGCGGGATTGGCAGGGCGCATGGACCATCTTCTATCTCGCCTGGTGGATTTCTTGGAGCCCGTTTGTGGGCATGTTCATCGCTAGGGTCTCCAAAGGTCGCACCATCCGGGAATTCATCATCGCTTCGCTTTTTATCCCTTCTTTGCTTTCGTTTCTCTGGCTGAGCGTTTTTGCGGGCACCGCGTTTCATATCGACGCCGGCAACGGGGGGCTTTATGCGTTGGTCGGTGACAACCTCCCCGGCGCGCTTTTCGAGCTTTTGAACATGCTTGACGTTGCCGTTTTGCAGTCGGTAGTGTCTTTGCTGTTGATTTTGCTGGCCACTGGCATCATCATCTTTTTCTTCATCACTTCAAGCGATTCGGGCTCGATTGTAATCAACGCCATCACTTCCGGAGGAAAAACTTCGACGAAGGCTCGACAACGTGTTTTTTGGGCCGCCATCGAAGGGGCCATCGCTTCGGTGTTGATTGTGATTGGCGGTCAGCGTGCGCTTGAGACTTTGCAGGATGCGGTCATCTTGACGGGCCTTCCGTTTGCGATTGTGCTTCTCGCGATGAGCTTCCTCTTGCTTAGAAGTCTTCAAAGAACGTACCGGCGCCAAAAAACGCTGAAGGAGAAACGCAAGTTCCAAAGCCTTTACGAAGCCGCGGATGTCACCCGTTGCCATGATTGACAAATTGATATAATGAGGCGATTGCAGCTGGCAGCTTGCAATCGCTTTTTTGTACAGTGTAATGACAATTGGTTATCATGTGGTGTTCATGGTATTATGGTTACGATTACGGCGTAGGTTTTATGCGCCAAGCAGATAACGAGGTGTAGTATGATTGAATACCGTGTCGATAAGAATCCTCTATACAGCGAAACGATCAAAAAGATGTTGAGGGCCCACAATTTGAGCCATACCGGTCCGGTCGAGTTGGAAGAACGCCATTTCTACATAACGGAAAACAAGAAACTTTTGGGAGCTTTAAGTGTGCACTTCTTTTGGGATTGGGTGACGGTAGGGGATGTGTATTATGAAAGTTTACCGATGTTGAGGGCGTTGATTCGTGCGGCTTGGGAACATTTCAAGCACAAAGCCGTGGGCATCAAATTTTTCACTCCGGTGGAATCTCGCTTTCAAGATTTTTTAGAATCCGGCTTTTCAGCGGTGGCCACGGTGCGCAACGTAGGGGGCTTCGATTACTACTTCGCCGATTTGAACGCCACAAGCGATGACGATGGAAGCATACAGGTTCAAAGCGTTTCCGATTTTCAACAAGAACAAGAATACCACACGCAGCTTAAGCAGCACACTCGTTCTTTCAACGAACACCACGGCATAAAGGGTATGACCGATTCGGTGCAAATCGTCGCAGTTGAAGGCGAAACGTTTGTCGGCGGTGTTCAATGCGATGTTTACACGAACACCATGTTTATTACACGTTTGGTGGTCGATCCGGCCTACCGCAAGCGCGACATCGGGAAAACGTTAGTGGAATGGGCCGTTCGCGAAGCGCAAAAACGGAAAGTCGACGTGGTTGAACTTGGGACCACCGGTTTTCAAGGTCGAGAATTTTATGAAAAACAAGGCTTTCAAGTCGTCCACACGAGGAAGGACAACCCGAAAGGATACGATTGCCATACGATGCTGCGGCGTTTGTAAGCACACTTTGAAACAAGAAATGAGTTGAAGCGCTTAAAGTGGACCTCTTAACATGGTTTGTATTGCAAAAACATCGGGGTTTACAAAGGCCGGCACATATGATATGCTAAAAATTGAAATATTGTAACAAAAGCATCATCGGTTAAGGGAAATAGGGAGGGATGTATCATGTTGTTCGCATCCAGTTTCCACAAGACCAAAAACAAAGAAGGCATGTTTCGGTGTGCTTTCTTTTTTTATTGGATAGATTCCCGTGCGGAGCACGGGCAAACCTAAAACAGGGAGGGGAAGATGCGAAAGCATCGCCTATATGTCCAAAACAAGGTATTTACTGTTTGCGGTAGCTTTTTTGTTTATGTTCACGCTAGCCGCGTGTGAGGTTGAAGAAGAACATCGTGAAGTGGAGTTCCGCAGTGACGACAATTACATCCAATGGAGCTATGCGGAAGAAGAGGATTGGATCGATTTGATTTCATTGCAAGAACTTGAAGGTCCTGCCGGTGAAGACGGCGAGGATGGCGTCGGCATTGAATCGCTCGACATCAACGAAGACGATGAACTCGTAGTCACTTACACCGACGATTCCGAAGAGACATTAGGCGTCATTGTTGGTGAAGACGGCGAGGACGGCATCGGCATCGACGAAGTCGACATCAACGAAGACGGCGAGTTGGAGATTGTCTTGACCGACGGCACCGAGGAGAATCTTGGCAATGTCGTTGGACAAGACGGTCGCGAAGTGGAATTGCAGACTAACGACGAATACATCCAATGGCGTTATGAAGGCGAAGAAGAATGGAACAACTTGATTGCGCTTGAGGAACTTGAAGGTCCTGCCGGTGAAGACGGCATCGACGGTGTCGGCATTGAAGACATCGAAGTTGACGACGGAGAACTGATGATTGAACTGACCGACGGTACCGAAATGAACCTTGGCGACATCACCGGTGACGATGCAGAGTTGGACGAAGTGCTCCGCAAAATCGACGAAGCGAGAGCGGACTTGTTAGAAAACGCTGTCTATTCGACACCGCAAGTCCAAGTTCGTTTGGTAGATGGATCATATCAAGGCATCGGCAGTGCGGTTGTTTTTGAAGCGCATGAAGAAGAAGACGCTTATTATGTACTCTCCAATGAGCACGTCGCCATGGATGAGGCTCTTTTCCACCGTCTGTATTTTCCTGAGCAAGATTTGACGTTTGAAACCACGTACGTTTCTTTGATTGGCATCGATCCCACTACCGATTTGGCGCTCTTTGCGGTTGAAACCGATGAAGAACTCCCAACAATTCCGCTTGGTGATTACGACGACTTGCGCATTGGCCAATCGGTCTTTGCCATCGGCCATCCTGGCGGTTATCATAACACCATCACTAGCGGCGTCATCAGCATCATTGACCGTGTCGGCATCGCTGTGGGCGAGTTTGACGCACACGCCATCCAACACGATGCGGCTGTCAACCCGGGCAACAGTGGCGGCGCGTTGATCAACCAATCCGGAGAACTTGTCGGCGTGAACTTTGCCGGAACGACCTGGTTCGGAATCCCGACCGACGATGAAGGCAATGCGCTTCCACCGAAAGACGCTGATGATTGGCCGAATCCGGCCGAAGGCATGCATTATGCCGTGCAAATTGATGAAGTGCACGATTTCATCGATGAGTATCTCACGTACGAACAAAGCACCTACACATTTGACCATGAACTTGACGACGTAACCTTCTACGAAGGCATTGAACAAAGCGCGTCCATCGCATTGATGTATGACGAACTTGGTGGCTATGGCTATGAAAGCGTACGCGTCAATGTGGATGCCGATGAAGGCGTCAGCCTGTTGGCCGAAGACAGTGAAGGCGATGTGTACGATGTCGCCGAAGTGGGCCACTGGGGACCTGAAGACGGTTTCTTCCTCCGTGCCGCTTACATGGAAGCTACTGAGTTTGACGCCACATTTGAAGAATACGGCGAATACACCATCGAGATTGAACTAGAAGACTTGGACAGTGAAGAAATCATTGCGGAAGAAACGATTGTCGTAGAAGTTTCTGAACTAGAAGACAACGTCATGAACATGACCTCTGAAACGTTCTATCCGACCATTCAAGAGGCTATCGATGCCGCAGAACCTTATGATGAGATTCTGGTGAGCGATCAAGAGGTTTATGAGGAAAACCTCGACATCGCTGTGGACGGCCTTGAACTGATCGGTGATTTCGCCACATTGCAAGGCACGGTGGATGTGGACGCGGACGAGGTTCTAATTGCAGGCTTTGTCTTTATGGGAGAAGGTACTGGACGCGCGGTGAACCCGACAAGCGACTCTGAATCTTTGACCATTTATGGCAATGCGTTTGACAACTATACGACGGGAGTCTATGTGGATGCCCACAACGATATCGGCATCTTTGAGAATTACTTTATGAACAATGAAGCGGCCATAGGTGGTTTGGAATCCGACGAAGCGTACATCGTGGACAATGAATTTGTCGGCAACGGCCATGCCATTGGCATCCATTCCAACGCCGAAGGTTCAGACTTATGGATTTTGGACAACTTTTTCGAGGATCATCCTGAAGGCCATGTGCTTTCTTGGATGGACGATCCTGAAACATTGCCACCTGAATTCGTCATTGACGAAAATATGTTTGCCGAAGATGTAACCATCGACGATACGATTGATTATGCTGCTTGGGTCATTTACGATGTTGACCTCATCGATTGGGGCTTGACGACCGAAGGCAAGCATTTTGGTGGAGCTAGCGATCCGTTTAGCTATTCTGCGGGCGTTGAACTGACCGGCACTTTCCCCTACGAACCGGAGAATCAACACATTGAAGAAATGACGGTCACTTGGTACGATGAAGACGGCGAGTTGCTGATGACGGGCGAGCTGAATACGGATATGGTAGAAACTTCCACCAACAACAGCATCTCCATGCCTTATGGCGGAACCGTGGATGATTATGAAGCGGACGGGTTCTGGGATGTTGTCTACGAAGATGAAGCCTATAAAGATGCTTACCCGACAGAAGTCGTGTTCGATGTGACCTTTATGAACGGCGTGCAAGCGACTGCGGACAATGAACGACCAGCCGAAGATTGAAAAACTCATTTGACTCATTGCATGGCTGGATAGACATTTTCTGAACATCAAAAAAAGGGCGATTCATTGATGATGAAACGCCCTTTTTTGTATGGATGCGGCTATAGTTTTGATGACATGAAAAACCACGAAACGTTGATTGAAAAGGCTGCGATATGTTTCAGGGTTCATCATAAAGAATTAAGTGATGCTTACTCGGTGTCGAACGCAACGACGATATCTTCGTCCAAGCATCTGAAGGTGAAGCTGTTCATGATGAAGAGGCGGACGGTTTCATCGTTGTGCTGTTCATAGCCGATGCTGTAGTCTTGGCCGATGGTCATTTCTAAGTCTTCATGGTCGCGTGGAACTAAGAAAGCCCCTTTGACGACTCTCGAGCGGATAACTTCGCCGCCGATGATGGCTTCCGCGCTGTGACGTACGAGTCCTCCTTCGAACTTTTGGTTCAGACGTTTCAAGATTTCATCGGAAACGACCAAATCGTAAGGCGGTTCGGCGTAGGCGTCTTTCAATTTGTATACGGCTTCTGAAAGCGCGCCGAGAATCTCGTTTGGGTTTTGGCTTAGTTTGAGGCGGTGGCCGGCAACGTCGTTCAAACCTTTGATGTTTGCGTTTTTGTTGCCGTTGTAGAGCGTGTCCTCTTCATAGAGAGCAAGTTTTTCCGCAGCTTCTTCCAAGGCGTCGAGTTCCGCGTCTTTTTCGCCGCGCAAGATGTTGTCGAGTTCCCAGCGAGAAAGATCAAAAGTGATGCGTGTTTCGATCAACGGCTTCACATCGTAAAGCCCGGTGTTGACTTCGCCCTTTTTGCCTTCTTTGATGGAGGTCAGCCGTCCTTGGCCAACGCTGTTTTTCTCTAATCCGTGAGGACCGTCGACATGTAAGACGTGACGGGCGCTCAATTGCGATTCGATGACTTCTTTGGCACGGTCGTTGATTTCTTCCCAGGCTTCGCCGGGAATGGGTGCCAGGTTTTGTTTTAACAAGTCCATAAAACGCCTCCTAACGTTTGGGTTTTCCGATGTTCAGACTTTTGTTGCCTTCTTCGTCGGCTTCGCCTTCCTCGTCATGATGACCGATGGGGCCTTTTGTGAAGAGGTTTTCTCTTAACTCCGCGTCCAACTCGGGCAACTGACGGCGCAGCCATTCGATGCCCATGGCCGCATGTTCGAGTTCTTCGTCACGGTTGTGCTTTAAGATTTCGTACACTTCTTTGTCTTTTGTGGCGCTCATGCGTTGATTGTACCAATCCACGGCTTCAAATTCTTCCATGACGCTTTTGATCACACGAGTGATGTCACGGGTTTTTTCATCAAGAAGTTCAATCGGTTCATGGTATTGATCGGTTGCCATAAAATCCCTCCAACTCATAATATGGTGATTTTGTTTGTCAACTTTTATTGTAACATGGAAGCGGGGGGCTTCAAAGCATTATGATACGTCTTTATGGGGAAATTGTTTAAATCAGAGTGCCCTGAATGCATGATATGAAGAACGGTCGAACCCAAAAAACTAATGATTGACATCGAAAAAGGAATATGATAGGGTAAAACTGTAAATGGTATTAAAGTGGTATTAAACATTTGACACAAAATGAGGCATGACGATATGACGACGATTGACAAATCCAGCCGTCTCCCGCTTTATTATCAGTTGGTAGAAATACTGATCAAAGAAATCCAGGAAGGCACATATCTAGAAAACGAGAAGATTCCATCAGAACGCGCACTGTGCGACATGTATGGCGTGAGCCGCGTAACGGTTCGTCATGCGGTGGAAGAACTCGTCGACATGGGCCTTTTGGAAAAACGTCACGGAGACGGGACGTATGTTTCATCGAAGATGAATCAGGATTTGCAGTCGTTTTACAGTTTTACTGAAGAGATGAAAAAAATCGGACGCACGCCTTGGTCGAAAGTGTTGGGGTTTGAATACATCAAAGCCGATGAGAAGATTGCCCGAAAACTCGGATGCGACTTGCATGACCCCGTCATCCAAATCATCCGATTGCGCATGGCCGATGACACACCAATGCTGTATGAAAGGACGTATCTACCGAGAAATAGGTTTTCGGCGCTATCCAAACAAGACATTGAAGAAAACCCCATGTACGATGTCTTCCGCAACAAGTTCGACGTGACGTTTTCCAAAGCGGAAGAGGTTTTGAAACCGGTGACCACTCGGGACTATGAAGCAGAATTGCTCGAGATTAATCAGGCGGTTCCGAGTATGATGATTGAAAGAACGACGTTTGAAGGCGACACCATCATTGAGTACACCATCAGCATCGCTCGCGGCGATCAGTTCAACTATCGTGTCATCTTGGAATAACCAACGCCCACATGTTTTTTTGGAAAAATTGGTTATAATGTCATTACCAAATACACATTCAAACCAAACAGAGAGGGGATGAAACATGGTATCCTACGACGAACATACCACGTATCGTGAAATCCAACAGCAACCCAAACTTTGGCGCGAAACTTACGAGATACTGGTTCGAAACAAAGACGCAATCGATGCGTTTTTCGAAAAAACATTGAAAGAAAACACGCTTCGTGTAATTTTATCGGGCGCAGGCAGCTCGGCATACATCGGTGAATCGGTCGCCCCCTACATCAACAGCGCCACGAATTTTGACGTCGAAGCGATTGCGACGACGGATATCGTGGCCGCGCCCGAAGCGTATTTGCGCAAAGAAAGACCGACATTGTTGGTCTCTTATGCCCGTTCGGGCAACAGTCCCGAAAGCGAAGGGACGTTTGAACTTGTCAATGAGATTGTTGACGATGCATACCATATCGTATTGACTTGCAACCGCGAGGGGCGCCTTGCCAAAAAAGGCGAAGAGAACCCCAACGCTTTGGTGCTTTATATGCCGGAAGATTCCAACGACAAAGGGTTGGCGATGACCGGAAGCTTTTCCACCATGGTGCTCGCTTCGCTTTTGTTGTTTGATTTGGATGCTTTGAACAAGCAACGGGAGAATGTCGGCCGCATTGCCGAATATGGCGAAGAGCTGATGGTTTCTGAAACGCTCGAACAAGTGGCGGAAATGGATTTTCAAAAAGCCGTCTATCTTGGGTCCTCGCATTTCAAGGGATTGGCGAAAGAGGCCGAACTCAAAATGTTGGAACTTACTGCGGGACGGATAGCGACCCGTTCGGACACTCCGCTCGGTTTCCGGCACGGGCCGAAATCGTTCATCGACGACAACACTGCGGTGGTGTTGTTCCTCTCGGGCAATGCCTACACCCGCAATTACGAAAAGGATTTGCTTGCAGAACTTGAACAAGACGGGATGACGACGGATGTTGTAATCGGTCGTGAAACCAATCGAAAAAGCGTGGCCGCCGATGAGTTTGTAGGGTTGGACGGAAATGCCGAAAACATACCGGACGCTTTCATGATGCTTCCGTATTTAATGGCAGCACAAAGGCTTGCTTTCCTTAAATCGTACAAACAAGGCATCGACCCGGACAACCCCAGTCCGGACGGCGTAATCAACCGCGTAGTAAAAGGTGTTACGCTATACCCTTACACGAAAGAAGGTTCCTAACATGACGACAATCGTCGATAAGCACATGATCCGCACCCATCTGCAACCGAAAGATTGGAAAGAAGCCGCCAAACTTTCCGGGGAACTTTTACTGGAAAACGACTACATTGAAAAACAATACATTGACAAAATGATTGAAACGGTTGAAGAATATGGGATGTACATTTTGGTGGCCCCCGGCGTAGCGTTTTTCCATGCCCGACCCGAACATGGTGCGAAGAAGACGGGATTGAGTCTTGTCACCTCAAAAGAGGGTGTTGAGTTCGGCGTTGAGGACAAAGACCCCGTGAAGCTCATGTTCGCGATGTCGGCTACGGACAAGAATTCGCATCTGGAGTTGCTCTCGGGCTTGAGCAAAGTCCTTCAAGACGCAAAAACCATCGACAAGCTCGCGCAAGCAACGACCTCTGAAACGGTCGTTGAAATCCTCAAATCCAAAGGTCAGGAGTGAGAACGTGCTGTACAAAAAGTACATGGGAAAAGTGAAAGAGATTTTTGAAGACGTGGAAAAGACTCAAGCGAAGAATATTGAAAAAGCCGCCGAAATTGTTGCGGAATCGATTCAAAACGATGGTGTGCTGCACGTATTTGGCTGCGGGCACTCGCAAATGTACGCCATGGAAGTGTTCTACCGCGCCGGAGGGTTGGTGCCGGTGAACGCGATCCTGACACCGGCGATGTCGCTTGCGCCCAAAGCGCCACTTAGCACACACGGAGAACGCCAAGAAGGCATGGCGAAAGCCATATTGGACAATGAGACCGTGCAAGAACAAGACGTGATGCTCGTCGCGTCGACTTCCGCACGAAACCCAGCTCCGATTGAAATGGCGATGGAGGCGAAGAAAAGAGGCATGAAAGTCATCACACTTCTGTCGGAGGATTTTGCCCGCTCCGTTGAGAGCCGTCATCCTTCTGGAAAGAAGACCTACGATTTTGCCGATGTCGTGTTGGACAACCGCGGCGTATCCGGCGATGCCGTGATGGAAATCGAAGAACTCAAAACAAAATTCGGCCCTACTTCCTCCATCATTGGATTCACCATTATCCAATCCGTTGTAGTAGAAACCATCGATCGGCTGGCGAAAGCCGGGTATGAACCACCGATTTGGGTCAGCTCGAATCTTGACGAAGGCGACGACATCAACAAAAAACACATACAAAAATATCGCAAGCGCATCAGTTGTCTTTAAGAGGACTACATGTCGTGAAGAAAGGGGGAACGTGAATGAAAATTGTCGCAGTGTGCGGTCTTGGCATGGGATCGAGCATGATGCTCAAAATGTCGATTGAAGACGCCTTGGACGAGGCGAACATCAAAGCGGACCTTGAAAGCACCGATCTCGGTTCGGCTAAGAGCATGAACGCCGACATTTATGTACTGTCGGCCGACCTTTCGAAAAATACGGAGGATTTTAGTGGTCAAGTCATTGTTATCAACAACCTCTCCGATTCGGAAGAAGTCAAAGAAAAGTTGCTCAAGGCACTAGAAGAGATGGAATCATAGAAACAAAAAATAAATAGGAGGCGTTTCACGTATGTATGATTTTCTAGTTGAATTTTTCACCACGCCCGCGATTCTTTTAGGTGTGGTCGCGCTTGTCGGACTCATCATTCAACGCAAAACGGCGGACAAGATTGTCTCCGGTACGTTCAAGACCGTGCTTGGCTTCTTGATTCTCTCCGCCGGTGTCGACCTCATCGTGCAAAATCTTGAGCCCTTTGCAGAAATCTTCTTAGAAGGCTTTGGCATCGAGGGTGTTGTTCCCTTTGACGAAGCCGTTGTCGGTGCACTTTCCGACAGCATCGCGCAAATTGCCCGCACGACCGCGCTCATCCTTGGTTTCGGTTTCTTGGTGAATGTCTTAATCGCGCGCATTACGCCGTTTAAGTACATCTTCCTCACCGGTCACATGATGTGGATTCTTGCGGGTGGTCTTTCATGGGCATTTTATGACCTTGGCGTCAGCGAAACCAACACTGTAATCTTTGGTTCGTTGCTTCAAGGTGCGATTTTGACGCTCTTGCCGGCGATGGCTCAACCGTTCATGCGCAAGATTACCGGCGAAGACAAAATCGCTTACGGTCACTTGACCACCATTGGCGTCGTAGCCGCGGCGTACGTTGGTAAGGTCTTTGGCAACCCTGAACAAGACAGCGAAGAAGTCAATGTACCCGAAAAACTCAGCTTCTTGAAAGACACCGCCATTTCCGTATCGATTGTTATGGTCTTGGTATATTTGATCACCGTTATCGCCGCCGGTCCGGATTTTGTTGCGGATTTCGCAGGCGAAACGAACTTCCTACTCTTTGCGATTCTTAGAGGTCTTGGTTTCGCAGCCGGTGTACTCGTCTTGCTCTATGGTGTTCGCATGTTCCTTGGCGAAATCATTCCGGCTTTCCGCGGCATCGCGCACAAAATCGTTCCTGGTGCCCGTCCGGCGCTTGACGTACCGGTACTCTTCAATTATGCGCCCAAGGCTCTTATGATCGGTTTCATCTTCGCGTTCTTCGGAACCCTTGTGGGTCTGGCAATTTCAATCCCAATCGGCACTGTCATTCCCGTACCTTCCATTATCGGCGCATTCTTCACCGGCGGCGCCGCAGGAATCTTCGGAAACGCAGTTGGCGGACGCCGAGGCGCTGCAGTTGCAGGTTTTGTCTACGGCATTTTGCTGGCCGTCCCCGTTGCGCTCTTCTATCCGCTCTATGAACTGGTTGATTACGGCGTTGAAGGACTCGCTTATCTCGTCACCGATGGCATTGCCGCACTCTCCTTGATTAGACTCTTCTACGCCATCCGCGTGCCGCTTCTTGGCCTCCTTCTCTTCATCGCTGGTATTATCGCGCTTAGTATCCGCTTCCGCGGAGCGAAAAAAGGCGACTTGCTTAAAGAAGCGAAACAACAAGAAGAATAACCCGCCTGTTTGTAGCCCGCCAGCAAGGCGGGCTACTTTTTTTGGACTATGACTTAAGGAGTGAAAACATGCTGAAAACGACAAAGGAACTGTTGAGCGAAGCGCAAAACAAGGGATATGCCGTTCCGCAGTTTAACGTATACAATCTTGAAACCCTTCGTAGCGTGGTTGAAGCCGCAGAAGAAATGAACAGTCCAGTCATTCTCGCGGTGACACCTGGTACGAGGCGCTTTTCAGGAGATGCGTACATGCACGCCCTTGCGCATACCGCCGCAAAAGTGTCGTCTGTGCCCATTGCCTACCATCTCGACCATCATACCTCCATAGTAGATGTGGTGCCATCTTTAAAGCTCGGTGCGAAATCCATCATGATCGACGCTTCGATGGAAACGTTTGAAAACAATGTACGTATTGTCAAAGAAGCGGTGGAAACCGCGCATGGCTATGGGGCTTCCGTGGAAGGCGAACTCGGGAAGTTGATTGGCACTGAAGAGGACATCACAGTAGAAGAAGGCGAAGACGCCTTGACTGACCCTGAAATGGCGAAAGAATTTGTCGAACGAACGGGAGTGGATACGTTGGCGGTTGCGATCGGCACGGCACACGGCCTTTACAAAAGCAAACCGAACCTGGATTTTGACCGGCTGAAAAAGATTCGTGAAGCGGTCGATGTTCCGCTCGTGCTGCATGGAGCTTCCGGTGTTTCCGAAGAAGATGTGCGCAAGTGTATAGCGTACGGCGTTTCGAAAGTGAACATCGCCACTGAGCTAAAAATTCCCTTTGCCGAGGCTTTGAGAGATTATTTCAAAGCGCATCCGAACGAACAAGATCCGCGGAAATACTTCACGCCCGCAAAAGAAGCATTGAAAGAAGTCGTTTTGCAAAAAATTCGTATGTGCAAAAGCGAGGGGAAAGCCCTATGATTATCACAGTTACCCCGAACCCTGCGCTTGATCGGATGTATTTTGTGGATGCGTTCGATTTTAAACAGGGCCATCGCGTTGACAACTTCAACGTGACCGCCGGCGGAAAGGGACTCAACGTCACGAAAGTCCTTGACGTACTTTCGTGCGATGTACTTGCGACAGGTTTTCTTGGAGGCATGGAGGGGAAGGCCATAAAAAGCAAGCTTTCTTCGACCAACGCTGAACTGGCGTTCGTTGACATTGAGCAGCCTAGTAGGACAACCATCAGCATTGCCGATCAAAACGGAAAAACGTTGGAACTGGTTGAAAATGGTCCGACGATCCATAAGCATGAACAAGCGCTTTTTGAACAAGGGTTTTTAGACAACCTAGCGAAAGGGGAAGTCGCCGTCTTTTCCGGAAGTTTGGCGCGCGGATTGCCTGAAGGCTTTTATCGCAAACATGTCGATATGGCAAAGCGGGCCGGTCTTTTCACCATTGTAGACGCTAGCGGCGAGACGCTGCGCGAGAGCTTGAAAGCCGGGCCCGATTTAATCAAGCCCAACCTTGAAGAACTCGAATCCTTGTTGGGGAAACGGCTGGATTCGACTCGGGCTATTGTCGACGCCTCACGCGAACTCATGGCCATGGGGGCCGGGAGTGTCGCGGTGTCTTTAGGCGCTTCCGGCATGGTGTATGTCGATGGCGAGGCGGCTTACCGTGTTGAGGTCCCCGCCGTTGATGTTGTCAGTCCCGTCGGTTCCGGCGACAGTGTAGTGGCCGGGTTTGCGTATACGCGCATACATCAGAGGTTGACGGAAGAGACTTTGGCTTTCGCCAACGCTTGCGGCGTCTCGAACGCCATGAATAACGAGATAGGTTCAATCAAGCTTGAGGACGTATTTGAACTCCAATCCCGCATCAAGGTTACGAAGCTGTAAGCGAACCCTTTTTCAAATGGGGTTTTGTAGGGTATAATGTAGGTAGAATAAGAGGTGGTTGAACATGCTTTTGACAAACTTGAAAGCGGTGCTTCCCGATAGTATCATGGAAAACGCCGCCATAGAAATTGAAAACGGAAAAATCGTGGGCGTCCGGCCTTGGAACGGTGAAGAAGGTGCGGATTTAAACGGTGCGTATGTGCTTCCGGGATTCATCGACACGCACATTCATGGCACTGACGACGACGACGCCATGGACCAAGACCCGGCGGCGCTGGAGAGAATCTCAAAAAACGTTTTGCAAGAAGGCACCACCGCTTTTTTGGCCACGACCATGACCATGGCTCAAGAAGACATTGAAAAAGCCCTTCGCGCCATCTCTTCCGCAAAATCTCCGGGCGCTAGACGCTTAGGCGTTCATTTAGAAGGCCCCTTCATCAGCGAAACTTTCAAAGGCGCGCAAAACGCCAAATTCATCGTCAAAGGTTCGCCGGAACTATTTGAAGCTTTCAACGAAGCCGCCAACGGCGAGATTCGTCTTGTATCTTTGGCCCCCGAAGAACAAGACTCTGCGTTTCTCGATTATTTGGTGGAAAAGGGCATTGTCGTTTCCATGGGGCATTCGGACGCCACCGCCGACGATGTTCGTAAAGCCATCGATCACGGCGTAAAACGGGTCACGCACTGTTACAACGGCATGTCAAAACTTCACCATCGCGATTTGGGGCTCACCGGCATGGCACTTTACCGCGACGACATCATGGCCGAAATCATCGCCGACAAGATTCATACATCCCAAGAAGCGTTGGATTTTTTCGCCAAAAACAAGCCCGTTGACCAAATCACCTTGGTTACGGATTCCATTCGTGCGAAGAATTTGCCCGATGGCGAATACAACCTTGGCGGACAAGAAATCTTTGTCAAAAATGGGGTTTCCAAGTTAAAGTCCGGCTCCATTGCCGGCAGCACCCTTCGGTTGAACGATGGCTTCAAAAACATGCTGGAATCGACACGGTTAGGCATCGTCGAACTGGCTAGGGCAGCGAGTACGAACCCTGCAAGAACTTTGGGCATAGACGATGCGTTTGGAACCATCGAAGCGGGCAAAACCGCCGACCTCACCATCTTGGATGAAGATTTGAACGTTCTCAAGACGATGGTTGAAGGCGAGTTCCGCTATGAAAGCGAACAGCGTCCTTGAAACCGTTGAAAATCATCATCAACCAATTGCCCCATTGTTCATGACCATGGGGCTTTTTGTTTCTTTATTATTAAGGAGCCTAAGGAATCCTCAATTAAAATCAAAAATTTCCAATAATTAAACGATGTGCATTGTTTTCAATAATAGGGGGTCATAAGATGAAAGCTTTACGAAAAAACGGCAACAAACTCCTTTTTGCCTTTGGTTTTGCGGCGGCGTTGATGTTGCTCATGCCGGTATTGGCCTTTGACGAATTGGAGTTCGCCGGATATGAAATACTTATAGGAAAAGAGCTTGTCGACGTCGACCCTTTCGGGCTCGGCAGCGTCGCGAGTGCAGAACTGCCGTTTTCTTTTGACGCTTTGCTGGCGTTTGGTCTGCCTCTAGCCGGTGGATTGTTGGCTCTGTTGTCCAAACGCCTTTTGATGCTTTCGGCGGTGTTTTTCATCATCGGGATGGTTCTTTTGTACCGTTTGCCGGATACCACACAAGTGGTCTACACCATCGCCGGCAACGAGTACACCACCGACATAGACTGGGAGATGAACGTCGGGTTGCTGGCGGCGTTGGCGTTAAACGGTTTGGCGTTGCTCACGAATTTGGCGCTCTTGGTGTTTAATAAGTAACCAACAATACGACAATCTTCATGAAGGAGGAAAAGCATGAACATTATTCTTTGGATTATCTTTGGCGGTCTTGTCGGCTGGGTGGCGAGCATTCTTATGAAAACAAGACGCCGCGGCTTGGTGCGCAACATCGTCATCGGTTTGATTGGCGCACTTCTTGGCGGTTTCATAGGGGCGTTTTTTGGCATCGGTTCTGTGGAAACTTTCACTTGGGAAGGCTTCTTCACCGCGCTTGGCGGTGCAATCTTGCTCATTTGGCTGTTGAAGAGACTTTAGTTGGTCCCTAGCGAAACCTCAATAATCAAAAAAAGCTCTTTCTTTATTCTTGTTGAGAAAGAGTTTTTTATGCAAAAATCGTTGTAAAGGGTTGTTTATTTCGGACTGTGGAAACGATAAGGCGCTTAACTTTTCCTTAACGTTCATTGTTGTATAATGGACATACATTCGTTTGGAGTGGTGTGTGTGAAATTGTTGATTGTCGAAGACGAGGACTCTCTTCGAAAAGCGCTTGTCAAAGGGTTTGAGAAGTCCGGCTATGCGGTGGATGAGGCTAAAGACGGTGACGAAGCTGTCGATTGTTTTTTCAGCGCGCATTATGATGTGGTTGTGCTCGATTTGAATCTTCCGGGAAAAGATGGAATCGACGTGTTGCGAGAAATACGCCAAGAGGACGAGTTCATCAATGTCTTGATTCTTTCGGCTCGCAGCGAAGTAGAAGACAAGATTGTAGGGCTGGATTCCGGCGCAAACGATTATCTTGCGAAGCCCTTTAGTTTCAAGGAACTGCATGCAAGGGTCCGTGCACTTGCCAGACGAGACTACTCCGACAAAGGAAGCGTCATCGAAAGCGGCCCTGTCGTTTTGGACATGTCTCTGAAACGGGTGCTTTACGAAAACCAAACCGTGCCGTTGACGAAAAAAGAATACGGCATTTTGGAATACCTGATGGTCAACCGTGGAAAAATCGTACGCGGCGAAGATTTGATCGAACATGTTTGGGACAGCGATGCCGACGCTTTTTCCAATGCTTTCAAAGTGCATTTGACGTCTTTGAGAAAGAAGCTTCCGAAGGGTTTTATCCGGACGGTGAGAGGTGAGGGATATTATGTGGAAAAACGTGACGCTTAAAAACAAAGTCGCTCTGCTAAACGGGGTTTCGTTCGTCGTTTTGAGCGTAATGTTGGCCGCTTTACTTATTGTTCGTGCAGAAAGGCTGTTCTCTTATGAACGGTTTGAAGATGCGACGGATTTTGAAGCGACAACTGCGCAAACCGAAAATATTCGCATCTTTTTCGCCGAAGCGTCGACGGCCTATGTCGTTCAAAGCGCAATTATTGTGGTGTTTTTCGTCGTCGCAGGCGCTTGTGCCTTATGGTTTTTGAGTCGAAAAATGGTGTTGGCGGTGAGCGAGTTCGCCGCCAGCGTCGAACATATCGATGCGGACAATTTGCCGAAAGAACTGCGTGTTCCGTACAATCACCCCGAAATCGACCGCTTGGAGAACGCCTTCAACAAAATGCTTTCCCAAATCGACATTACCATGGAAAGCCAAAAGCGCTTTGTGGAAAACGCCGCGCATGAGCTTAAGACGCCCATCGCTTCAATCATGACGAATCTTGAAGTGTTGGAGATGGAAGAATCCCCGGACCATGAAGATTATGAAGAAGTGTTCAATATGGTCAAAGAAAGCGCGGAGAGAATGAACGCACTCGTCAAGGATCTTTTGACCATGACGCAACTCGCCCAAAAGCAGGATGAAGCGTTTCATTTCTCGGAGATGACGTTGATTCCACATGAGCTTCAAGCTTTGATTGATGAGAAGAACATCGATGTTGATATTCGGGGAGATGCCAGCATAAAAGGCAGCAAGCCCCTCATGGAGCGTGCGTTTCAAAACCTTATCCACAATGCGGTGCGCTACAACAAGCATGACGGCGCAGTTCGAATCTATGCCAACAGTGAAAGCGTCACCATCTCCGATACGGGCCCCGGCATTCCCAAACAGAAACTCGGCAAAATCTTTGAGCCGTTTTATTGCGCGGACCCCTCGCGCTCTCGAGAACTCGGCGGAAGCGGCTTGGGCCTTTCCATCGTGAAGCAGATTCTCCATCTTCACGACATGGAGGTTTTGGTCGATAGCGAAGAAGGAAAAGGCACGACATTCACGGTTCATTTGAAATCTTAACCGATTCTTAACCTCCTTTTTGTTACCATCAAAGGTGCAAACGGGAGGTTTTTCTTTTGCACAAATCTATCAAAGAGGAGAGAACAAGTATGAAAAAATTGTTTGCGTTTATTCTAACCGGTTTGTTTGCCCTGACGCTTACTGCGTGCGGGGCACCAGAAAACAGGGTGTTGGAAGAGGATCTTGAAACCATTTTGGAAGACATTTACGCGTACGACGGCTTAAGCGAGGATGCGGAGTCTTTCGTATCCGGTCTTACGGTTGAAGAAGTCAGCGCCGATGACGCCGATTTTCATCTCGGCAAGGACGGATTGGCTTTCGACCGTGCCATCGCTTCCGTTCCTTCTTTAGGCACCGCGCCTTTTGAGTTGACGCTTGTCCGCACAGAAAGAGGACAGGATGTTGAAGGGCTCAAGGACGATATTCGCGACAACATCGACCCTTGGAAATGGGTCAGTTTCGGAGTGGAAGATGAAAACGTCGTAGTGGACAACATCGGCGATGTGGTGGTCATTATCATGAGCGATGATTATGCTCATGAACTGCACGATGCGTTTCTCAATCTTGAACCTGAAGAATCCCAAGACTAAAACAAAGTAGGCGAGCAACATGGTGTTTTCCAGTGTGAATTTTCTGTACTACTTTTTGCCGATATTGCTGCTCGTGTATTTCAGCGTTCCCAGCAAAGGGAAGAACCTGGTGTTGTTTCTTTTCAGCCTAGGGTTTTATTACTACGGCGAACCGGTGTATACGCTATTGCTTCTATTTTCCTCCGTTTCCGGCTATGTGCACGGATTGTTGATCGAACGCTCGCGGAACACTCGGTTCGCCAAGGTTCCCTTGGTATCCTCGATTGTGTTTGGCTTAGGGGCGCTCGGGTTTTTTAAATATTCCGATTTCTTTTTGGAAAATGTCAATCGGTTGTTTGGTGCCGATTACGGACTCATTGGCGTGGTTCTTCCCATTGGCATCAGTTTTTACACGTTTCAAGTGCTTTCTTACACCATCGATGTGTATCGAGGGAAGGTCGGCGTGCAACGGAACCTTTTGGATTTCATGACCTACGTCGCTTTGTTTCCGCAGTTGGTTGCCGGGCCCATTGTCCGATATGAGACCATCGAAAACCAGTTGAAAGCCCGCAAACATTCGGTTGAAGATGTTTATGTCGGCGTCAAACGGTTCATGGTCGGTTTGGCGAAAAAAGTGTTGATCGCGGATACCTTGGCGGAAGTCGTGGCGCATTTTGACTCCGCTCATGAACTGTCCGTCTTGTTTTACTGGCTTATGGCCATCGCTTTCACTTTGCAGATCTATTACGATTTTTCAGGATACAGCGATATGGCGATTGGACTGGGAAGAATATTGGGCTTTCGCTTTTTGGAGAACTTCAACTATCCCTACATCGCCAAAAGCGTTACCGAGTTTTGGCGGCGCTGGCACATTTCACTAGGAGAATGGTTCCGACGCTATGTGTACATCCCTATGGGTGGAAACCGCGTGAACATCCTTCGTTTCATTAGAAATCTCTTGGTTGTGTGGTTTTTGACAGGCTTCTGGCACGGCCCCGCCTGGAACTTTGTGGTCTGGGGCTTGATGTATGGTGTGCTTCTGATCGTAGAAAAACTGTTCATCAAAGATAGGATGGAATCCGTCCCGGCCGTTTTGCGCCATGCATATGTGATGTTCGTGGTGGTCATCGGTTTCGTGCTTTTTAACGCCGACAGTTTGCAAGAAGGCGTAGGCAACATTATGGGGTTGTTCGCCTTGCGCGACGTTCCGCTTTCGAACGTTGAATCGCTTTACTTTTTAAGAAGTTATGCGGTTGTGATTGTTCTGGCCATCTTCGGTTCAACACCGTTGCTTCGAAATGCTTTGACGTTGTTCCAAACAAAACCGTTTTTGCGCAAGAGCATTTGGGCGCTTGAGCCGGCCATGGTTTTAGTGTTGCTTGTCATGGTCACAGGCAATTTGGTGGATGGAACGTTCAATCCGTTTATTTACTTCCGGTTTTGATGAAAGGAGTTCATTATGCGTAAACAATTGCATCAAATCACCGTTGTTTTGGTCTTCGTTGTCGCGTTGTTTTCGGGAATGCTTATGAATGTCGTTTCTTCGGATGTCGAGTATTCCGAAGAAGAAAGGCGAAGATTGAAGCGTTTCCCCGCTCCATCGGTTGAAGATTTGCTTGACGGTGGATATTTTGAGTCCTTGGAGATGTATTCGCTGGATCAGTTTCCGTTCCGTGAGACGTTTAGGACGATAAACGCCATGACAAGGTTGAATCTCTTTCGTCAGGCCGATGTGAACGGGTTGTACATAGTCGACGACGGAGTGTATCGCCTGCGGTATCCTTTGGACGAGAGTTCCGTCCATCACGCCGGCGAACTGTTCCATACCATCTATGAAGAGCATTTCGCCGGCCATGATGTTTTCTTTAGCGTTGTGCCGGACAAGAACTACTTTGTCGCTCCGCAAAACAATTATCCGCATATGGATTACGCTTCGCTTGTCGGAATTTTGCGGGAATCGCTCGGTGCGTTTGAATACGTAGACATTTTTGAAAAGTTGGAGATTGGCGATTACTACCGGACCGATCACCATTGGCGACAAGAGCGAGTTGTGGGCGTGGCGGATTTTATGTTGGAATCCATGCGAGGCAGCGCCCCTAACCGTGATGCCTACGAAATGCATACGCACGCGCCGTTTAGAGGCTCGTATTATGGCCACGCCTCGATGCCGTTGAGGCCGGACACTTTGACCTATTTGACCAACGACACGATCGAACGTTCCTATGCATTCGACCCTGTGAACGAAGAGGCGCGGGATATTTATCACAAAGACGCCTTGGAAGGCGTCGATCCCTACAATGTCTTTCTGGGAGGCGCCCAACCGTTTTTAGAACTTGTCGATCCCGAGGCTTCAAACGACGAAGAGTTGATAGTGTTCGGCGATTCTTATGCGAACAGCCTCGTTCCGCTTTTGCTTGAAGGGTACTCGCGGGTGACCCTTGTGGATCTTCGACACGTTTCTCCCGATTTATTGGACCAATACATCGATATTTCAACGCAAGATGTCTTGTTTATGTATTCAACAAGCATATTGAACGACAGCCGGGTGTTGGATTGACAATGAAAAGGCCGCTATTTATGCGGCCTTTTTAATGTGCGATGGGTTTTTTCGGGGGCTGCTCCGGATGCAAGGTGGGAGAGTAAAGCGGATTGTCGAAAGCGATTTTGCTGAAACAAGCGAACAGTTTGTCTTTTAGCGTGTTTAGTTTCCTTCGCTCCGAATCGCCAGGCTGTAAAGACGGAGGCTTTTTTTGGTTCTCGTAAAGGTTTCGGTTGATTTCTAGTTGAAACCATGGAAGGTTGTTGACTTTGGCCATGGTTTGGATGATTTGTCCGCCTTGAAAGGGTGTGTTGAGTTGCACGCTGCCCTTGCCGAACGTTTCTTCTAGCAGCGTTTTCACATCCGTCAAAAGTTTGGCAGGACAGGTTAAGGCTTCACCTGCAAATTCGCCTGCGTCGTTGCCGCGGTTGGAAAGGCAAAATAAGGGCCGCTCGACGGCGTTTTTGTCGAAGGGGTCTTTCGGCAACATGCTGTGGCAGTCGATGCCGATTTTGACGGAAGGATCATGTGCGGCTTTATGAAGCTTCTTGTAGTATGGGTCGTAGTAGGTTCTCAGGATATCGGCCAAGGTTTTCCCTTGGGGAAACGATTTCCAAACCGGGTTTTGAAAGAGGGTAATTTGTTTGATGACTCCGTCGGGGCGAAAGTCTGTCTTGCTTCTGTTGAGGTCGACGATCAACCTGGGGATGTCGGTTGTGATGGTCCGGGCGACTTTGTGGCCGAAATCGTAGATGTAACGTGTCCATAAGTCTCCGTCCAAAAGCGTCTCTTGCGGGGAAGGCAGGAAAGATTCGATTAGAGCTTTCGGCACATGCATGCCGCCGTGTGGAACGGAAAGAAGAAGCGGAAGTGGTTTTTGCACGCAATCACCTCGGACCGGATGCCGATCCGTCTCTGCGCGGATCGGCGACGCCAATATGTTTTTTGAAATTCGACATCCTGGGAAGCTCGATTGCTTGCACGCAGCCTAAGTAGAAGCTGTATGCGCCGCGTTTTTTTAGAGAAAATCCCGTTTCTTTGAAGAGGGTGATGGTTTCGGGGTGGAAGCGTGAGAGTTCCAGTTGGAGCTGTTTTTTCTCGGTGGTATGGAACCTGGGGGCGGTGATGGCTTCATCGAGAGGTTCATTCATATCGAGGTATCTGACCAACACTTGCGCCAAGGCGGTGGCGATGCGGTCGCTGCCCGGGCTTCCCAGCACCAAAAGCGGACGTTTTCGGTAGGTGACGATTGTCGGGGCGACGCTGCTCCAAGGGCGGTTGCGGGGGAGCAGATAATAGGGATGTGTCTTGTCGTTGTATTCGTAGGCGCTCATGTAGTTGTTGTAGAAAAAGCCCAATCCTTTGGCGGTACGCTTCGCGCCAAAAACCCTCTCAATCGATTGGGTGACGGCGACGATGTTACCGTGGGAGTCCGTGACGGAGAAGTGGGTGGTTTCACCGGATGGGGTGGTTTGGAGGTGTGTTTGCGGGACGTGCCGATAAAGGATTTTGTCGATGGTTTTTTTGATGGTTTCTGCGTGGCTTTTGTCGGTCATTTTGCGTACGCTTTTTTGGAAGTAGATGTCGGGGTTTTGCGGCATTCTTTTGCGGTCGCGGAGGGTGAGCTGAAACGAAAGCGCGAGAATCAGGTTGCCTAGTGGCGTGTTTGGATCGATCTCGTCGGTGTCGAAGAGTTCGAGTATGTTTAACAGCTGCACCAAAACGCGTCCGGCGCCCGGAGGCGGGAACGTGACGATGCGGTAGTTGCGGTAGCTGCCTTCTAAAGTTTCGCGTTCGATGGGCGTTGGTATTTGGGCGAAATCTTCGCTGCGGAGCCATCCGTTGCGAATTTTCATGTCTTCGACGATTGTCTCGGCGAGGGTTCCCCGATAAAAATCTTTCCATCCGTTTTTCACAATCAGGCGCATACAATGCGCGAGTTCTTTTTGGCGGAAGACCTTTCCGACTTGCAAGGGAAGGTCGTTTTTGAAAAAAATGTTTCGAATTTGATCGTCCTTGATAAGTTGGCTTTTGTTCTTTTCAAGGGCGTTATGGATAAGGGGGGTGATTTTGACCCCGTTTTCGGCCAACTCAATCGCCGGTTGCAAAAGAGCTTCGATGGGCATGCTTCCGTAGACATCGTGTAGGTAGCCGTAAAAGGCCACGGTCGATGGAAGAGTGGATGCGCTGAGTCCGACTAGTTTCGGACTTTTGGGCGCTTTTGAGGGTTGATAGTGGTAAGGGGCGAACGAAGAACCGTCCAAGGCGAAATACCGTTTTCTTTCGGCGTGGTAAATAAGCGCCATTGATTGACCGCCGATGCCCGATGCTTGCGGTTCGCTGACGCCAAGCGCATAAGAAACGGCAACGGCCACATCAAAAGCGTTTCCGCCGGCTGAAAGGATTTGCGCACCGATTTCGGATGCGTAAGAAGAAGCGCTCGACACCATGCCGTTTTTGCTTGAATGCATCGGCGATTTTCGTTCCATGGACATCTCCTTAGTCTTCATTGATTGCGAGCAAATATTGTGTGAGCAACATCGTTTTTTGGACAAGTTCGGTGCGATTGATGGATTCTGTTGGGGTGTAGAGATTCTTTGTGCTTGGCGCCATGCCGCAAATGACCGGTGTCTTATCATCGACCATGCCGGCCGCTGAAGGAAGCAGGGTGGATTCGCTTGTGAAAGGAAGTTTCCATTCTTCGGCGATGGCTTCAAATTTTTTCAGAAGTTCCTTCGTGCCTTCCTTTTTCAACATCGGCGGTCGTTCTTCAAGTTTTTCAAAGTACGTTTTAATGCCTCTTTGTCGCGATTGGAAAAGCTTGTGGATGCTTTTTTCCGCGTCTTTCGCTTTTTGGGGGTCCGTATAGGTGACGATAACGGTGGCGCTGACGCGGTGGGGCACTAACAGGGCATACCTGGAAGTCTCGATGTTTTGCACCGACACGGAAAGGAGAGGCGATTTTTGATCCAACACTTTGAGTTCTTGGGTTTTGGAAAGCAAGTAGTCCAAGGCGTTTACGGTGTAGTTTTTGGCGCCGATACGTTTGGGCGTCCCTTCGACGACCACCTTGATTTTGCTTGCGCCTCTTCGTTGGTAGATGACGCTGTTGGGGTTGTATCCTGGGGCCATCACGACGACTTCTTTCGCTTGCTTGCTCGCTTCTTTGAGCGCAGGACCGCTGTAGCGCATGCCGTGGCCTTCATCGCCGTAGACGAACACGCCGATTTTTTTGTTTGCGAGTTTGCCAAGGAGCCGCAAAGCGTCCAACGTTTTCAGTGCAACCATAAGACCGCCACGACTAGAGGCGATGCCTTCGCCGAATATGCTTTCCGGTTCTTTGCGGAAGGGAATCGGATAAGCGCCACGATGGCCGGGTATGTCGATAGGGACTACAAGCAACACACCGTCTTTCAAGCCATCATTTGTGGTAAACAGCCAATGGGACGTATCGTCGCTGCGCGAGCGTTCTTTGAGAATCTCCATCTTTTTCAGACGGTATTCAAGTTTCCGGATGAACGTTTGTTTGGCGACCAAATCGTTCGTTGCGGTGTAGAGGTTGGTGAGGCTGCGAAGTTCGCCTTCCATGCGGTCGCGGTTTTGGGTGATGAACGAAAAGGCCTGCGAGGCTTCGCCGGAACCGTTTTTACCTGTGTCGATCACGGGGCCGAAATACCTTTGCGAGGCAACATCGATGATCCGTTGAATCAAACGTTCATAGGAAAGCCCTATCGCACTGGCCGCTTTGACGAAAGAAGAATTAAGGCCCAAAGAGGCCATCGAATTCACTTCAAGCACGTAAGGATTGCCGGAGTCGTCTACTCTGAAATCCACTCTGGCGCTGTCGTAGCACCCCAAAGCTTTGAACGTGCGAATCGCCAAATCTTGGAGTTTTTTGGCGAGGGGTTCGTCGATGTCCGCGGGGCAGATGGATTGGATGCGCTTGAGGACTTTTCCGGTTTTGTCTTCGTAAGTGTAAATTTTTTCACCGGAATCGAAAAGCATTTCCAAAGGAGGCAGGGCTTCGACGGGATTGTTGCCCAAAAGGGCTACGTTGAACTCGCGTCCGTCCACATACTCTTCGACGAGCGTGGGCGATTTGAACTCGTTAAAAATGTTTTCGACGCCGGCTTTGAGTTCCTCTTGCGTCCTTACGATGCGCAAGCCGAACGACACGGCTTCATTTTTCGGCTTCACAATGAGAGGAAACTGCAAGGCTTCGTCCAGCCGACTCTCAGGGGTCTCAAGCACGGCAAACTTCGGCGTAGGAATCCCCCGTTGCATAAGAATCATCTTGGTGATGACCTTGTCGAGCGCAATGGCGTGGGTTTCGGGTCCGGAGCCCACATACGGAATGCCGAGCATTTCAAGTATCGCGGGAATGTGCATGTAACGCCCTTTTCCCTGGATGCCGTAGCTCAAGTTGAAAACGAGTCCGGGCCGTTCACCGGATAGCACGCGGGGCATGAACTTTTCCAAGTTCGCCACAATATTTTTGTCGCCTTCAAAAAGCCTGACCTGATGGCCGTGCTCCACGAGGGCGTCTTTGACTTTTCGGATGGTGCTCATGCCGTACTTTTCTTTGTTGGGGATGCCGAAGAGGTTGATGACCGCTTGCGACTCCCGGTTGTAGACGATGGCTATTTTCATACAATCTCCTATTTCTATACAGCCCTTGATTAAGGCGTGAATTGGCAGTTTTGCAAGCTTTTTTGAAGTTAATTCATTTTACTACAATCTACAAAAAATAGATACTTCTTTTTCTTGTTTTTTCGTATTTTTGGAAATTGTGTATAAAAAGGCAGATAAAAAGCCCCGGAAGAACCGGGGCTTTGAAGCGTGTTTTGAATTAGGTAGCGCCCATTCCGCCATCAATGCGGTATTGTGCGCCAGTGATGTAGCTTGCTTGGTCACTGGCCAAGAACAGAATCAAATCGGCCATTTCCTCGTTTTTACCGTAGCGCCCTAAGGGGATGGTGCTCTCGAAAGCTTTTTTGACCCCTTCGGCATCGTCGGGGTTGCTTTGCTGCTCGATGGAGCGCATCATGCGGTTGTCGACAGGTGAAGGATGAATGGAGTTGATGCGGATGCCGTCTTGTGCATACTCGGCCGCCGCGGTTTTGGTCAGTCCGTTGACGGCGTGTTTGGAGGCCACGTAGGGGCCAAGACCGGGGAATCCTTGCAAGCCGGCGACGGATGAGGTGTTGATGATGGAGCCTTTCTTTTGTTTGGCCATGATGGGAACGACGTGTTTCATGCCGAGCCAAACGCCTTTCACGTTGATGTCGAGGACTTTGGCGAAGTCTTTTTCTTCCGCATCGATCAGCATGGCTCGTTTGCCTTCAATGCCGGCGTTGTTGACGAAGATGTCGATGGTGCCGAAAGTGTCTGTGGTTTTTTGCACGTAGTGTTTAACGTCTGATTCTTTGGAAACGTCCGCTTGGACCGCTATGATTTCGCCCAAGGCTTTCAGTTCTTCGACGGCGCTATTCAAACCGTCTTGGTCGATGTCGACGATGACGACTTTCGCGCCCTCTTCTAAAAACTGTTTGGCGGTTTGCTTGCCAATGCCACCGCTCCCGCCGGTCACAATCACAACTTTGCCTTTGAATCTCATGAATTATCCCTCCTTTAATCGTTTCTATCTTTATTGTATCAAGCAAAGCCAACCGATGCATGAAATACGCAAATCTTTCAACGTGTTTCGAATGTGCGAAAGAGCGCTTCGCATGTATTTGGATTGCCATTGTCCTTTTTGGGTGCTACAATCAAACTATAAGAAACCAGGAGGGGTCAAAGTGGAAGCGAAAATGGTGCATTGGCAACGATTTCATTACGACGAACACGGGTTTGAACTTCTTGAAGTGTTTGAAGACGGGAAGATTATGGTGAGGCGTTTTCAAAAACGCGATGACGATACCCGTTTTTACAAAGAAACAAAACGTGAAGACTTTACGGCTCACGGAAAGATTGTGGTCGAAAAGGCGGACTTCGGCCGTGAGGGAAAGATTCAAGACAAGGAACTCTCCCAAAAGGTGGAAACGGTGAAGGAATATCCGTTAGAGGAATGGCAAGAGGCTAGGAAGCACGTGCAGAAGCTTCAGGATGATTCGGCCGATTCGGTCACGCACGATTATCATTCTTTGCTTCTAGTTGAAGGGGAGAATCTTAGCACCGAACTAAAGGACATGCTTGTCGGACGCGTTTTCCCCATCATGAAGTTTCGTTTTGAAAACCGTGGCGGTACGCTTTATAAAGAGACGTATCCGGAACGGCTTGAAATACGGTTCTTGCCTGAATTGAACGAACGGTTGTATTTCTATTTGCACGCCAAGCAGCAACACCTGACCACAACGGGGGACAATCTTTTTGCCTTGCACACCAAGCATTGCGACGCCGATTTTTGCGAGACCGACTTTAAAGACTACATCGAGTCCATGCTTGAAGAAATACGGAACCAGCCGGTCCGCTATCACGATTTAATCACGAAACAGCGAGACCGCCGGGCGATGATTGAAACCGACGACATCGGCGATTTGTATCCACGATGATATGTAAACTGAAGCACCGGCGAGGCCGGTGCTTTTTTTTGCATTATGGGTGAAAGAAGATGCAAGAGATAGGGGGATGCTTTTTTGAAAGGATGGATTAAGCGGTTTTCATGGTATAATTTGACTTGTAAAACCATAAGGTGAACGTATGGAGGAATGCAATGCGTTTTTTTCGTGCTGTAAAGGTTTTGTTTAAACACTACGGACTTATCTTTCCCGTGTACGCGTTTGCGTCGCTTTCTATGATTTTAGTGACGAACGTCGCCCCGCTAGTGGGCACGCTTTTGGTTTTGCCGGTGGGATTGGGCGTTGCTTATACGATGTATTCGGTCATCGAAACTAGGAAAAAACCCAGAAAAAGAGCTTTCACATTAGGGTTTGAGAAACACTATGTCTTAAACATCGGCTATCTAGCCATACGTCAGGTGGCCTATCTCGCCCCATTGTTGCTCGGGGTGTTTCTTTCCGGTCTCCTTTCGGGTTATGTGATAGAGATTCAAGCGGCGAACACGTTTGTGGCTTTGAACTTTTTGTTGTTCGCGTTGCCGTCGGCAGTGGTTTCGCTAATGCTTGCTATGGTTCCCTTTTTATTGGCCGACCCTAAGTTCGACCAAAGCAAGCACAATCCTCTGAAAGTCAGCGCTTCTATCATGAAAGGCAATTATCTGCGTTTGCTGTTCACACGGCTCTTTTTCATACCTTGGCTGCTTTGGACGGGGTCCGGGTTGGCTTTGGTGTTTGTGTCGTATTTCTCCAGCTTGTTCGGCGGCGGCGCGGTTTTGCCGAATCTTACATTGATTTGGCTGTTGTCGACACCGGTGCTTTTTCTGGTCATTACGCCATGGTATCAGATGGTGCATGCCGACCTTTACGTTTCGTTGCGGCATAAAGTCAAAGGATACCAATAGTATAATACATTGTTTGTATTGAGCGAAACTATGTGAGTTTCGGCTTGAAAGGAAGGGATGCGCATGAAAAAGATGGTTGTCTTTGTGGCTTTGGTGCTTGCTTTTGTGATTGGAAGCGCCCAAAGTGTTTCCGCCGATGCCGCTCCGCGGCCAACGGCGGATTTGAGCATTGTCGGGGTGGAGCAAGAGTATTCGATTGATTTTCTGATTCCTGTGACAAGAAGCATTGAAGGGGAAGACGAAGAGTGGATTGAGGATCGTATTCGTTTTGATTATTACAAGGATGATTATCCGGAGCGTTTGATTGGGTATCAAGACGATGACGGGTTTGCTTCGTGCACATTATATTCTAACGCTCCATGCATTCTATCAGAAGAAGGAGACGATGCTTTTCGCTTAGGCTATTTTCGCGCGCCTCGCGTATTCAAAATCGCCATTGTGACCGAAGACGATGTCTTAATTGTATCTGAAGAGATTAAGCGTGTGCTGTTCAACGCCGAGTTCACTTACGACTTAAGCGGTGTGGATCTTTCCGAAGACGCTTTTGGCGTGGGAGAGGTGAGTGAAGAGCTTCCGTTCATTGGCGGTCTAATCCTTGAGTTTTTGGCGCGGATACTTTTTACGATTGCGGTGGAGTTGATCGTCTTGGCGCTGTTTTTCTATCGCAAAGCTTCCAGTTTCAAATTGGTGGGGATTGTCAACTTGATTTCGCAAAGCTTGTTGACTTTGGCTGTGATGTACGGCTATTATAGATTCTCGCTTTTTGGCGCTTTGGGCATTTTGCTTGTCGGGGAGATTTTTGTCTATTCCTTTGAAATCATCGTGTACGCGAAAAAATTGAAGGAAAAAAGTGTTTGGCGTGCAATTGTCTATGGGCTCACGGCCAATACCGCAAGTTTTTTGCTTTATTTTGTTTTACTCATAGGTGCTCATTATGTGACCCTTCTCTTTCAGCAACTATACCTAGTGTTCGCTCCGTGAATGAGTCCGGTTTTGTGAAAAGGTTTGTCGCGTAGGCAAGACAAAAAACGTTTCTTTACAAACCTTTAGAAAATTTATTGCTATTCTTTGTAAAATAGAGTAATATTTTGGTATCAAAGCATGTTCTTTACATACGCATAGAAGGTTTCATCAATGGGTACTGACCCATGGTGCGCCGTTGTCTGGCTTGTATTTTTTAGCGTCTTCACGCTTAATCTTATGAGTGTCAGGGAACGGTTTTTTTCTCAAAAAAATAATGGGGGAGTGTTTATGAAGAAGATTTTTATCGTAGCATTGATGTTGTTGACATCTTTGTCGATAGCGGCATGTGCTCGAAGAGCCGACCAAGTGACGGTCACACTGACTAGTGAACTTGAGGAAGCGACACTAACCGTTTCGCCTTCGGCCACGGTTGATGTGGATACCCAAGTGACAGTAGAGGCCTCCGAAGTGGCGGGATACACCTTTGCACATTGGAAAAATGTGGAAACCGGCATCGAAGTGTCCACAAACCGGGTGTATACATTCCCGGCGGTGGCCAGTTTGACCCTTGAGGCGGTATACACAGAAGATGTCGCGATTGCGGATGTTGACACAACCTTAACAAGCGCTTTGGCCTCCGCGGTGTTGACGAAAACGCCGACCGGCCCTGTGGCTCCCGGCACCGAAGTGACCATCGAAGCTTCGAGCGTTTCCGGGTATGAGTTTGTGCATTGGTGGGATGAGGACGCAAACGCTGTGTTTGCCGAAACCGCCGTGTATACGTTTGTGTTGAGCGAGGACAAGAATCTTGTGGCGGTGTACGTTGAAGAAGGCGTTGAAGTCGTTGACATTACGTTTGAAAGCGACACTACTGAAGCCGTGATGACAATGACGCCCATCGGACCTGTCGCAAAAGGCACCGAAGTAACCATTGAAGCGTCGAGTGTCACGGGATACTTGTTTCTGCACTGGCTGGATGTAGGTGCCGACGCTGTTTTGGCGGAAACCAAGTCGCATACTTTTACACTGAACACCAACATGACGCTCAAGGCTGTATATGAAGAAGAACCAACCGATCCGGATACTGTAAACGCGACTCTTACCAGCAACATCGTTGATTCCGTCATGACCATGACACCCACCGGTCCGGTCGCGCCGGGTACGGAAGTGACCATCGAAACCAGCGAAATGGAAGGGCATGTGTTCCTGCATTGGTGGGATGTATACGCGGATGCCCTATTTGCCGAAACGTTGACACACACTTTCACACTCAACGAAGATATGAACCTCAAAGCCGTCTACATCACCGAAGCGGCGCATCAAGCCGCATTGGTGCTCGCGGACTTTGACGGCGGGTTGGGCCATCTTGAAACTTTGATGGCAAACTTCATGACCACTGACGCTTTTGCTTTAGAATTCGTGATGGTCATGGAAGTTGATGACAGTGGAATGATACTCAGCAATGGCGGTGAAGACCATGAAATGCGTTTGACCTATCGCAACGTCAAAGACGGCGACGTAACGATGCACGAGTTGAAAGTGTACGCGAAGCTGCCCGATTTTGACGGTCCGGGTGACGCCTTGGACCTACACTTCATCGTTATCGAACATCCGGGGCATGTCGAAATGTATGTCGATGTCGGCATCTTGTTGGATCAGCTCACCATGGAAACCGGATTGAACCTGAGAGTGCTTTTGGGGTTCCAAAACGATTACGTGTATGTGAATTTGCCGCATGAACTCGCGGGCGAATTCTTCGAGGAAATTTTGGCCATGTTTGAAGAAGAAATGGACGAAATCGGTTTCGACCCCGACCTCTTTGATGACGTATTGGCCGAGCTTCATCGTTTCGAGAAATACTTCACACTTGATTATTTTGAAGACCTTGAAGACCTTGATGTGGACATGGAACAAGACGACACCCACATCCATACCATTATGATTATGAATTCCGCATTGGTCAAGACGATTTTTGAAGACATGTTTGAAGATGTTTACGCCATCGCCTATCTCATCGCTGAAGAAGGCGAACTTCCACCGTATGAGGATTTCATCGCTTCGTCCGATTACGCCGAATTGATGCTTATGCTCGGCATGATGGAACCCTTCCCGATGCGGATGATTTACGAGCCGTACAGCGAAGACTGGATGCGCATGCATCTTGACCTCCGTGAAATTTTGGAACCTTACGGCGACGGCATGGACTTCATCGAGGCATTCTACATCTCCGTGGACGCTTATACGTACGCTGAAATTACGTTGCCCGATGACGCCAAAGACATCACCGATTTGGCAAAGGAAATGTTGCAATTCGCGTTCATGATGGAGATTGTGCAGTTTTCCTACAGTGTGTTTAATCAGCCCGACGTGCCTGAAGACACACACACCCTTGCCGATTTGGACGATATGGGATACTCTTTCGGAATGCCGTTCATTGACCGCGAGTTGAGCACCGTCACCGCGATGGACGACAAAACAGATTTCGAACTGGATTTCTATTTGTCCAGCAACGGAGAGCCGCTTTTCCATACGCCGATTTCGCTGGCGATGCTGGAAGACGTCTTCGACTTTGGCGACCCTAGCGAATTGGACCGCGAAGCGTTCTTGGCCATCATCGATTTGATCGATGAAGACAACATTTCTTTGTACTTGATTGCGAAAGAGTTGCTGGTGTTCTTAGAAGAAATGTTGCAGGACCCGGAAGTGCCGGATTTTGACCTTTACGACGAATTGATCCACGATATTCCGCGTTACCCGGAGGCGGTGATTGTCAGAACCTATGACGAGGGCGACTATGGCAGTTACGAAGTTCATTATGTCGTGGAAAGCTCAGTAAGCAGCGCGTACGACCATTTCATGAATTTCTTTGACGGAAGCCCGGGCTGGGACGTCATGGTGGTGCAAAACGACCCCGACCGCTTTGCGATGCAAGCGTGGCATGATGACGAAGAAAGCACGATATTCTTTGTCGAAGTCCGCGATCGTTCCGGCTATCAAAACGCGATACTGATTCAAGTGACCAAGACCTTTGATCCGGTCTCCAGAATCCCTGACGACGATTATGACGGACTTGAGGATATTGCAGGGTTTCCGCGTTACCCGGGAAGCGTCATTACTTTCGGATGGGAAAGCAGTGAAAACGTGTACATAGAATATGTCGCGCCCGACACAGAACCTTTTGACGTTTGGGATTATTTTGACAGACTTTCTTTAGAGCCTGGATGGAATTTTGAGGACAGCGAATATGAAGACGGTTACGGCATGGTGTTTTTCACCAGCGACACACACGAGCTTTGGATTCATGCATACCATAGTGATGAGTTTCCAGGCGCTACGACGTATCATCTGAACTTAAATGAAATTGTTGCACCGGATTTTCCCGACGAGGATCTAATCGATCTTGACGATATTGACGGTGTGCCCCGTTATACCGGAAGTTTCTTGGTGGATGGATACGGTTCGGAGGATGATGGGGAGCTCGATTGGCATCGCCTCTATCTTGTGGAGAACATTGCAACTTTGAATGTGTATTTGTTCTATTTTGAAGGCTTAAACGCAGATGAATATTGGTTTAACATCCGTTGTGGTTTTTCTATCGCAGACGATTGGGGCTGGCTCTATTATTACTCTCATACTCATAGTTTGTATATTAGATTCAACTACGATGATACATTTGCCAATGCCGTTCGGATTCACATTGATTACGATGAGCGTCACCTTCCTGAAGACATTAGTGTTGCATCTCCTTATCTTGACAGTTTGCTTGCCTGATTTCATGATGATGAGAATGGGCGTCGGCAAGAACGTGTTTACTTGATTAACGAGACGGACCCTAAAGTAGTTCATGATTACTATGTTGCTCTCTTCGAAGATGATTTCGATTGGACCATTACTAACGAGGAATATGATTCAGATAGATTATCCTGGAATTTACGTCTCAATTCGGATACACATGTATTGAACATTCATACAAGAAAGCACAGCCTTGTGGAAGACTTGGTAGAGTACAGAATTGTGTTAGAAGATACCCGCTTCCCTGAAGAAGACTTGGTGGATTTGCCCGACATCGACGTCGTTCTCCGTTATCCTGAGAGTATTTTGTTTGAAGGGCATGATGGCGATGAGAACGCACTCCAATACCGAAGGTACTATGTAGAGGAGAAAGTTGTTGAAGACGTGTACAGCCACTATCTTACATATTTTGACGACAACCCTGACTGGACTCTTGAGCATTCTAATTTTGATTCGGCATATGCCGAACTGTGGTATGTTTCGGACACTCAATACATATCTATTTCGATTGATAGCGGAACCATGTACGACGATGCAATACGTTATCATATCGAAGTTGGAGAACAAAACTGACAAGACAAAACAGTGAACATGCAGGAAGGCTCGGAGATTCATGCCGGGCCTTTTTGTTTTCTCAGGGGTGTTGTACAATGGCACTACAAAGGGAGTGGTCGTATGGACAAAGAAACATTCTATAAAAACCTTCGCGCTTGCCAAGAGTGTGCTTCGCTTTTTGACCATGTGCCTCGCCCCGTCTTTTTGGGGTTCTTGGACGCGCCCATCATGCAGATTTCACAGGCCCCCTCGAAAACCGTGCATGAGACGGGCTATCCTTTTAACGACGCATCGGGGCGAAAGTTGCGTCATGAATGGTATGAAATATCCGATGAAACCTTTTACAACCCGGAAAACTTCTACATCACTTCCGTCGGGAAGTGCTTTCCCGGGAAGGACGCCCGCGGTGGCGACAATAAGCCGCCCAAAATTTGCGCGAAGCTTTGGCTTGAAGGCGAGTTGCGTTATGTCAAAAACGTCCTGTATCTGATTGTCGGCAAAGCGGCGGCCGAGTATTTCTTTCCCAAACGTTCGTTTTACGAATTAGTGATGGAAGATCAGACCATCCGAGGGAAGACCGCTTTTGTGTTGCCGCATCCTTCGCCGCTTAACGTCAAGTGGTTCAAAGACCATCCGAAATTTTTCACCGAACGTTTGCCGAAGATCCGTCAACAGCTTCATGCTGTCTTAGTGGATGAAGAAACTTCACGGTGATTCATGATGTATGTTTGTGCATCCTTTTTGAAAACCAATGAAAACATGATAATTTTGAGCGATGTCTTTACAAAATCACTCCCTTATTTATAATGAAAATAGGGGGGAATTATATGTACCTTTGCGGGTTGTTGGGCATTGGTAGTGAATTGGAACGATAAAGCCATTTTTTCGAATGGCTTTTTTTGTCCTTCCTGAAACTGAGATTGGAACCATAAACAAAACTACGAGGAGGATTTTGAATGAGTATTCAAGAGTTGAAAAAAAACGCGAAACAAGAAGTGTCGCAAAACAGAGGCAGTGCCGTCTTGGCAATTTTGTTGCCCATGTTGGTCTATTTTGTGCTGTATGGAGTTGTCTTCGGGCTGGCGTTTGCCGGTATATTCATGGAACAATTGTTGCTTTCGTTCATCGGGTTTGCCGGAGTGTTTGCCATCGTGCTAGCCTATATTCCTTTGCCGGTTGGTTATGCGCACTTTTTCCGTCCGTTTGTTGCTGGTGAAAGGCCACCGGCGGGCATTGTCAAAAAAGCCTGGACCGGCGGCAACTTTGGGCGAAACCTTGGCCGGACTTTGCAAGCGGTCTTGTACTTTTACCTTTGGTATATCTTGATCGCCCTTTTGGCGTTTGCGATTATGGCTATTTTGGCTTTTGTCTTTATGACCACGGGAATTGTTGATGGGGATAACTTCTTTGAGGCGATGATATCTTTGTTGGCCATCAACATTGTCATTGGCGCAGTTGCGCTTATCATGGTGATTTTCAAAGCGCTATCTTATGCAATGGTTCCGTTTGTGTTGGCCGATGGAGAGTTTGAACAACATCCTCTCCCACCGGTTGCGCTGAGTCGTACGATGATGAAAGGAAAGAAACGAAAGCTGTTGCTTACGCTGTTGTCCTTCATCGGATGGTTTATTTTAGGCGCGCTCACACTGCATATCTTGACCATTTTGCATGTGGCTCCATATCTTTGGACTACTTTAGCAGGATTCTACAAAGATGCGAAAAAAGATATGCCAAAGACGTAAACGATAGCTTCGAGTATAGGATGCAACGCAAAGGCGCCGAAACTTCCGGCGCCTTTTTGCGGTTCATGATGCGAACCTAAATGTTTGCCTCAACAAAGGGCATGTGTTACACTGAAATGGAGCGTAAAACGATGGAAACTGGGTGAAAACCATGAAGAAATCATTGAAAGAACGCTTTGAGACACACTCGTTTTTCTTCTTGCTTGTGATGATTTTTGGTATCAACATGTTTGTGTTCTTGTTTGTTGCGGTTGCGGAAGCGTTGCTGACGGGATATACCCTTGCGGGCCTTGCCTTGCTCGGAGCGACTCTTTTGGGGTTTTTTATTCCGTTGATATACCTTAAACGATTGCATCCTAAAAAGCGTTTGAAAGAAATCATGAAAGGCGACGACTTTTTGATGGTGTTCTCACTGATTTTCATAGGCATAGGGTCTATTGTCGCGGCGGGCGCCATTTGGTACTTTTTCTATTCATAAACATGGCCTTAAAAAACCTATGTCCGACAAAGCTAGTCGGACATAGGTTTTTCTTTTGGATTAAGATTCCGGTTTTTTAGGAAGCAGCAACACGCCTCGAATGATTAAGTATAAAGCGACAATCAATGTTCCGGCCTGATCGATGTAGTAACTGGCTTGCGTCGTTTCAAAAAGCATTACCGAAACTAACGCAACCACAACGTTCAAATCAACGATGGTTTTGGCTTGGTAAAGCTTACCTTGCGAGTCCATGACTGAATGAGGGGAGGCTTTTTGAAAGAGCGAATAGCGAATGAAAAAGTAACCGTTGAAAAACACGCCGAGCCCGGCCACGGCAAGCCCCAAACGGACATCGCCCGATGGAAGAGAAGGGTTCAACAAGCCTCTTGTGAACAGAAGAAGAAGGAAAACGCCGCTGAACATCAGAACAGTGCCCGAAGCAACGTATAGTCGTTTCCCAAGTCGATTTTTCATCGCATCGTCGCTGTTTTGTTTGAGTACTTGATAGATCCAAAACGCCAACACCAGCACGCCGAGTTCCACGGTTCGTCGTAAAAAATCCGCAAATTGCGTCGCCGCGGTGTTCATAAACAAGGCATAGCCGGTCACAAACGGACCGAACGCGCTGAAGGTTATGGACAGAACCAGTGTGCGTGCGCGTTTGTCTTTTGTCATCTTACATCACCCCTAACGCGTGAAAAAGCCAGGTCATCAAGTAAAGCGTCGTTGCGGCGGAAAGAGGAAGGATGAGGGTGTCCCAACCGTTTTTTGCGTACGCTTCGGCAAACGTGGCGACGGCAGAAACCACCGCAGCCATCAAGAGTGCGATCCACCACGGGTGGCCATTGTAAAACAGCAACATAATCAACGCGACGATGAACACGCCGATGTTCATTGAAACGCTTCCGGTCCACGTTTTCTTTTTGTCGGTTCCCGGCCAGGAGAGGTTGCGGTTTCCAAAACGCTTGCCGATGACGGCCGCTATGGCGTCTCCAACGCCCCAGCACATTACCGATGTCGCCACGATGACGTTCGAGCCATGGGGCAGCACATTGCCGAACACGGCAATCAGAATCACAAAACTGCTGAGGGCGAGTACGGCGGAAACCTTTATTTCTCCGCCTTTTTTCTTTCGGTCCACAAGCAAACGCTTGTAAAAGGGAGTACGCTCAAATCCCCAAACCGACAAGAATATCACGGCCATGAAGCCTAACAAAACAAGGACTGAGACCCACCAAGGCTCAAAAAGGTACATGAACAAAAAGATGGAAAACGCATACCCTAAGTGTTGTGTTTTCCGAACGATTTCTTTGGGGGCGCGCACGACCAATTTCAAAAAGGCGGACAGTCCGAGTAGAACAACCGCAAAATAGAGCACTGTCCATAGAACTCCAAAAAGTATGTCCATACAACCCCGCCTCTCTTGCTTGCTTGTATTATACCAAAGTTTTGCACAAAGCGTACCTTTTCACTAACAATATCGTACAGACAACAAAACATCTTACCGTTGGCGAACGGTAAGATGTTTTGTGGTCAGGGCTTATTGTTTTTTCTCTTCTTCCAAGGGAATGACTTCGGGAACGACATACGTCCTTGCCAAAACGTCATGTAAGCCTTGGGCGTTTCTTTGACCGAGAACCATGATCAACGATACGAGAAGAACGAGCGAAAAGATGGTATCGATTGACCTGCTCAAAGTTCCGAAGGCGTCCGTAGCGATGAGCACCGGTATCAACAAGAACGTTATGTACCATCTATAAACGATGATAGCCCTCAAGAAGTGAATGTGTAGTGGCGGGTTTTCGTTTTTCTCATCGATGACTCGGATACGAAGCAATTTTTTGGCGGGAGTTTGGCCGTTTGCCATTGCCGGCAGCTGACCGTAATACAAAATACCGACAACGAGGTTCAGGACAATCAAATACGCGCCTATAAAAGCGCTCTCTGGTTCTAATGCAAACAAAAAGTCCAGATTACCGCTCAAATCCGCGAAGGCAAACGCCGACAAGACAACTAGAACTGCGACGATCACCGAGTAGAGTATCGCGTCAATCAAAGCAGCGATGACTCGTTGGACTTTGACGGTTCCTTCATAGGTTTCTCCATACATAGTATATACCCTCCTTTTTCATAATATGATAAACAGGTTCACTCAATAATCAATACACTTTTTTGACAAGATTTGTTTACATTCTGTGAATGCAAAACTTAACATACCCCCAGAATCACACTATGTATTGCAAAACACCCAAACGGCAGTTAGCGTCTTTCTATTTCCAAGCAAATATAGTATTTTAACATTGAAGACATCATAAGAAAATATATGTTTGAAGGGGTGTTAACATGAATGTCCGTGAAATTCTTTGGAGAAACGGTAGAATTATAAAAAACGCAATTGTGTATATTACGGACCATCCCAAAACCATTGTGCCTTTTGTCGTCAATTTTTTGTTGGAAGTGGGAGGTCTCGTCGCTCTCATATTGTATGCGAACAGCATCATGCCCATCACAAATCTGGAATTTTTGCTATTTGCTTATGTGGGCTTGGTATGGGTTTCCCTTACGTCCGCTTTGGCTTCGCTAGTTCTGCTTCGTTTGATGGAACAAGCCGAAAACGATGAACCCATGCGTTTGATGCGGGCTTTTTGGTTGGCGCTTAAGAGCGACTTTCTTAAGTCGTTCCCTGTCGTTTTGGTTTGGTATGCCTTGCAATTAGTAATCTACGTCATGGTCTTTCTCATCAATCGGAACCGCTGAAACCGAAGCAGAAGCCCCTCCTCTCATCACGGCATGCCTTATAGGTGAAGAAGAGGAGCGTTTTGAGGAAAGTTCTTGCTGCAAACACTTAGATTGACGTTTATGTCGGTAATGGTGGCCATTTCTCGAGATCGAACAGGTCCCATCGCATCGACCCGTACCGGCATCGCCTTCTTTTTTGATCATTTGGGCAAGTTCATGACCGGAGTGTTCGTTCTCTTTGTGTCTTCTTTCATTATGCTGCTGCCCGCGATATTCATTCTTTACATTGGCGAACAACTTGGTATTATGTTGTTTGCAGTAATCTTCGTTGCGGTTTTGTTTGCCATGACATGGGTATTTTCGGCTTTGGTGGAAAACATGTATGTAGCGCAAATATACATTTGGGCGTATCAATGGAATGTAAAAAGAGAAGAAGCCCTTGAAAACGATAAAAACCCGACGAAGCTAGAAGACGAAGAGTTCTCTTTCATGCTTGAGGATGTGTTTGAGACATAGGAACCATTTCTTGAACAATTCCGTTATTCGTAGAAAACCCCCAAAGCAACCGTTATGGGTTGTCTTTTGGGGGGTTTTTAGTGATAAGGTTCATCCGTTATTCGATTGTAAATGGCAGTGTTTCTTCTAATTCGTTGTTGATGTAGAGTCGGACCTCGTAACTTCCTTCAGGCCAACCGTCGTCCGGTTGAGAAAGCGAGAAATAGAAATCGGTGGATCCGGTTTCCATCATCGCACCGTCGATGTAAGTTTCTTCATCTTCCATGTAGTACCATTCGGCACTGATTTCCGTTCCCGAGGGAGCGTTGCGGAGTTCTCCCGCGACAAACACTGTCTCTTGGTCGGTATCGAAAGCTTCGACCTCATCAATAGGCTGATAGTCGTCGATACCGGTCGTCAACTGCACATCACCAAAGTTTGCGGTGGAGCATTGCACAGAAGCCATGATAACACCGCCTAGCATCATCACTAGACTGACAATTCGTCCAATAAGCATACTCCTCCTCCTTCATCCATTAAATTAAAAAAAGACGTTTCCAACGTCCGTCTTCATTCATATATATACCATATTTTAGGAAAAAAGTCAATTTCCGGCTTGCCTGCGGTGTTTTTAGTGGTGATATTACATAGGCTTCACGAAGCTGTGCTGAGTCCAGTTATGACAATAAACATGTGAAAAAATGCAGATACATGCAAATCAACCCCGGGTTGAAACGGTTCAAGAAACCCTATCTTGTCAATTCAAACGAAATCAAGTATACTTTGAACGACGCTTAATAGAGAGGAATGAAGTATATGAACACAGAGCGCGTAGGAATTTTTTTACAGCAACTCAGAAAAGAGAAGAAATTGATGCAAAAAGATGTCGCGAAACTATGCAACGTTTCGGTGCAAGCGGTCTCGAAATGGGAAAGAGGCGGCAACATGCCGGACATTGAAACGTTGGAGAGGTTGTCGATCCTTTACGATGTCAGCATCAACGAATTGATCAACGGTGAACGGGAAGAAGTGTATCTCGATGTCGAGAAACGCAAAAACATCATCGGCATCATGCTTTCGGCTTTGCTATTCTTGGTGTATTTGTTTCCCTATATAAGAAGCCATATGGAAATCGATGCAGGACCGGGCAACGTGTTGTACGAAGTGACCGCAAATGGATACGAATTGATTTTCAACGCCACCGCTTTTTTCATGGTGCCCGTCTGGATGGTTTTTGCCGGATTGATCGCGCACTTGATTGTAAGAGTGTTTACATTGACCAAGGTTGTGAATTATACCAAGGGCTTAAAAGCCTTCATGCTCGCAACTTCGGCCTTGATTCTTATTATCAGTGTCGCTTTGTTGGTGCATGATGCCTTTTTCGCATTCCCGCAGATTCTTTTTGCCGGCGCGATGCTCATCAACATGCATTTGCACTATGAAAAGGGAGATATTCAAAAGCTTCGTGAACGCATGAAAAAGCGTGAAATCGAACCTTTGAGCCAAGAAGAAGACCGCCGCACCAGCGGATTGAAGGCTTTGACCGCCTTCGCGCTTCTTATCGGCACAGTGCACGTAGTTTTGTTTTTCTTGCCCATTATCGCTCTTGTGATGGGTGAAAATGTCAGTGCATCCGATTTGATGATTGGCTTCTTTGCCGGTCTACTTCCCGGTGTCTTCATTTTGATGTTAGTTCGACACTTGCGGGGAGAAAAGGCCAAGGCATTCCTTTTGGCGATTGCCGTGGCGACGATCGTTTTTCCGCTTGTCATGACGCTTGAATGGGTCCCCGAATCCACCGGTGAACAAATGGTTTTCCTAACGGTTTATATGGTGCCCGCAGTCTTTTTCCTAAGCGGTTACCTGATGTACAAACGCATGGAGCCTTCTGCGTAGCGAGATTCAAACACCTTTGAAAACGCCTTGTCTTTCCATTCACAATAGTTTCCGCGCCCTTATGGAGTTTGTCCGCAAGGGTGCGGTTTTGTTTAGTGAGAGTGTTTCAAAGAGCGCGGGCAAATTGAACCGATAGGTGTCCGGCAATAAGCATGTTTCCATGTCCGAAGAGATGCGATACAATGGTCGTATAAGGAGGAGATTCTTATGGACGAAAAGGGGGATGACTCCTGTACAATCCGCAATGGCACCGCCTCGGAAATGCGCTCCCTTTGGCGTAAGAAGCACACAACCGAGTTTTTTGCCAATCAGCTGGAAAAAGGCAACGCCGTCTTTTGGACGTTGGATTGTGGCGGGCAGTTGATGGGCGAACTCTATGCATTCCAAGAACTCTCCGACAAGGATTTCGCGGACGGGAAGACAACTGCTTATTTATGCGCTTTTCGCATCCATGCTTCTTTGCGTGGGGAAGGCTATGGGACGAAACTGCTCAATTATGCTCTTCAGGCCTTCTCCGAAGCTGGGTTCGCTTTTGCGACCATCGGAGTCGAGCCGTCAGAAGAGGCGAATATGCGCCTTTATCGACGCAACGGTTTTGCGGAAGTGCGAAAAAGCGCAACTACCGACCCGTGCGATTTTGATGCTTACGGCAAGCCTCTCGCCACATCTCCATTTTTGCTGTTGCGGCGTTCATTGTCGATTGGCACAGGATAAGTCGTTTTTTATAATGTTCTTTTATGTTTTTTCAAAGCATTCGTTTGAAAAATTTGTTACAATGTTTTTAGTGACTAACAAAACCAAAAAAGGGGTATTGGATGGAAAAAATCGGACTGAAGAAATTTCTGGACTATCGATTTGTCGGCAGCTTGCAGGCGTCTCCCGAAGAAAGCAAGTATGCGTTTTTAGTTTCCAAGGCGGTGTATGACAAAAACGAATACCATCATGCGCTTTACACCGGAAACCGCGAACGCGTTTCCAAAGAGCTCAACTTGAAAAAGAATCAAGATTACATTTTTTTAAGCGAAGACCGCTTGTTGCTTAATTACCAACGCACAAAACGTGAAGAAAAAGAGGTCAAGGAAGCTTTCAAACAAAGCTTCTACACCTACGACTTGCAACAAGGCGAACTGAAGAAAGCGTTCACGCTTCCTTTTGCGGGCAAGTTAGAAGAGCGCTTGAGTGAACACAAAATCCTAGTCTCTGCGTTCATGCAAGAAGACGACCACGTTCTCTACGAAGGCGGCGAGAAAAAGCGCAAAACCCATTTGAAACGCAAAAAAGAAGCGGCCGCTTACGAAGAAATCGAGGAACTTCCCTACTACTTCAACGGCGTGGATTTCATCGCCAACAAGCATCGCCAACTGTTCATATACGACATTGAAAACGACGAAATCAAGCGCCTTTTGCCCAAAAATTTCACTCTTGGCGGGTACGCGCTTTCTGAAGATAAGAATACGTTGTATTATACCGGGTCAAAATGGCAAAAAGTGGCGACGACCACGTCCAAAATCTTCGCTTGCGATTTGGAAAGCGGCGAACATCGTACGCTTTACGACAAACTGGATTACAACATCGCCCATCTTTTCGAACTAAAAGGCAAGCTGTTTGCCATTGCCAAAGACATGGAAGCCTACGGTCTCAACCAAAACCCGGACTTTTTCCTAGTGGAAAACGGCGAAATGAAGCTTCATGCCGAATTCGGCCAATCGGTCGGTAACACCGTTGGCACGGATTGCCGTCTTTCGGGGTCGAAGAGTTCTTTTGTGAAAGACGATGCTTTCTACTTCACCACCACCGCCGACGATCACGTCGAAGTGCATAAAATGACCTTTGAGGGCACCATCGATAAAGTCTTTGCGATGCCGGGTTCTGTCGACGGACTCGTAAAATTGAAAGAAGAAGCGGTTATGGTCGGCATGAAAGAACAGCGCCTGCAAGAGATTTATCGTTTGAACCTAAAAAAGCAAACCTTGCGGATGTTGAGTCGCATCAACGCCCGTGTTTTATCGGGGCATTACGTCGCCAAACCGCAGACCATCGTCGTGCGAAAAGATAATCACGAAATCAAAGGTTTTGTGCTCTTGCCCAAACACTACAACCCTGCGAAAAAGTATCCGGCCATCTTGAACATTCACGGCGGGCCGAAAACCGTCTACGGGCAAATCTTTTTCCACGAGATGCAATATTGGGCGAATCAAGGGTATCTGGTGTTGTTCGCCAATCCCCGCGGGTCGGATGGGAAAGGCAACGCCTTTGCGGACATCCGCGGCAAGTACGGCACCATCGATTACGACGACTTGATGGATTTCACCGATGAAGTCTTAGCGAAGTATCCGGCCATCGACCAAGACAGACTCTTTGTGACGGGCGGATCGTATGGCGGGTTCATGACGAATTGGATGGTGACGCAGACCGACCGCTTCAAGGCCGCCGCCACGCAACGTTCCATCTCCAATTGGCTTTCCTTCTACGGAACATCCGACATCGGCAACCATTTCGCCACCGACCAGACCGGAGGCCATCCGATCACCGACATGGACAAGCTCTACAACCAATCGCCCATCAAATACGCGTTGGATGTGAAGACGCCGCTTTTGCTCATCCATTCCGACAAGGACCATCGCTGTCCGATGGAACAGGCCCAGCAGTTCTATGCCGTCTTGAAGACGAACGGTGTGGATTGCCGCCTAGTTTGGTTCAAGGGCGAAAACCATGAACTTTCAAGAGCCGGGAAACCGCAAGCGCGTGTCAAACGCCTGCAAGAAATCACCGGCTGGTTCGATAAATACCGTTAAATCTTATGTTTAAACCCCGCCAGTAGCGCGGGGTTTTGCGTTTTGCCCGGTTGAACGAAAGATGGGAATTTGATAATATGGGAGAGTTAAAGGAGTGATACGATGAAGCGTATATCAACAACTTTCTTGCTTGGACTGATTTTGACGCTGATTGTCGCTTGCGGCGGCGTGGACGATGAGACGAGAATCGAAGACGCGTTAAGCGAATTGGACTATCTCGAAGAAGACCATGAAGAAGCGCCTGATTTTCCTGATGGAATCGGCGGCGTGGACATTGAATGGCGCTTTTTCGACAAGCATATCTTGCACCCCGAAGGCTTTTTGAACCGTCCTGTCGCTAGCGGCGGCGAAGAAGAAGTTACGGTAGAAGCCACGCTAACCTACAACGACACCACACGCGAAGAGTCCTTTTCGCTTTCCATCCTGCCGCGTGCGCCTTTGAATGTCGAGGGCATGGAAAGCGTTCCACTTGAGGATTTGGCGAATGAATACACCGTGAAAGGCGATGCGATGGACATCTACACGATGGAAGACCTTGCAACGCCTTATGTCGACGTTTTGGATTTTTTAAAGACGCTAGACGGCGCCATCCGTTACGAAGAACTTGAATTTGAGGAAAACGAGGATACGTTGACAATCTATTACGAAGAAACTTTTGAAGAAGACGAGGAATTTGACGACGAGCTTTACGAAATGACGCTCGATTTTGAGGAAAACACGTTGCGCGTCAATCGCTACGGTTTCTTCGCTTCGCTTTCGGAGGAGACCGAAACCGATTTTGGCGAAGGCTTGGAGGTTGTCGATTATGAAGTGGAACTGCAAGACGACGTGGTCATCGATTTGAGCGACTACCGCTTTGAACTTCATGATGATGACGCTTACCTCATGCCCTTTCATTTGGCGAACCTGCTCTTCTCGGGCAATATGTTCGATGCGTATTATAACGGTGAAAAGGTCTTCGGCGTAGACACCTATCAAATCATGGACAACATCGGATTGCATGTTTTGAACGATTCGTACTGGAACGACGAGACGATGCACAAAGACATGCGCTACGACACATTCAACCATCTCGCGCTTTCCTTTGACCATTTTTACGGTTTGAAAGAAGACTATGAAGTGGAAAGCTATTATGAAGAATTTCTTCCTTACTTCGAGGACATCATGAGCGAAGACGCCACAACACATTACGATGCGCTCTTTGATTTGGCGCTCGATGCCGACGATCCGCATACGTCTTACGTGCGAAGCGGACCTTTCGATCCGCACCATTCGCCCACCGTCGACCAATTAGAACAACTTGGCGAACGCACCCGCGCTTTCAACGAGTTCATGATTTCCCATATGGAACACTGTGGAATGATGCCGGAAAAAGACACCCACAACAATCTCGGCGTCATTCGTCTCGACGGCTTTGACGAAGATACTCCGGGTCTCGTCGAAGAGTATCTGGATGCGTTTGAAGACGATGCGGAGATCGATTCGGTTGTGTTTGACTTCACCTGCAACACGGGCGGCGTGCTTGGCGCGGTCTATCAAATCGTCGGCTTCATGACCGATGAAAACATCGAGCATTATAGCCGCAACGCCGGAGACGGCTCACAGTCCGTCCTCACCTACACTTCAGAAAACGAAGCCTACGACTTCGAGTTTTACATCAAAACCTCTCCCGCCACCTATAGCGCGGCCAATTTTATGGTTTCCATCGCCAAGGACATGGACATTGCGACCATCGTCGGCACGTCTTCGCAAGGCGGAGCGGCTTCGGTCACCACCAACATCACCCCCGCTGGGTCCATCTTTGTGATGAGCAGCGACAACATTCTCACTAACATGGACCACGAAAGCATCGAACTGGGCCTCTCGCCGCACATTGAGTTGAGCGAAAACGACTTAGACAGCAACCTTGCCCTTTATGAAGCTATCCGAGATTATGAGAACGATTGACAAGAAATACTTGGGACATTGAATGAAAAAGGCAACACGGATTTCCGTGTTGCCTTTTGCGTATCGAGAACAGCTTAATCGTTGCCCAGCAGGTAAATGGCGTAAATTTTCAATGCATGGCTTAGGTTGGTTATGGTAATGGTATATTCCCCTTCGATGCCCAAATCCCTAAAGCTTTCACTCGCCATGGTGGTGCCGAGGTCGCTTACGGTCAAGGTTACTTCGTCCGCTTCGCCTTCGTTGATGATAATGTCGAACGAACGCCCGCCGCCAAAGGCCATGGCGTCGATGTCGATGCGGTCGAGACCGCCTTCAAGCGTGGCGGTGATGGACGACATAGGTGCGGTTGGGCGTATTTGCACAAAGTCTCCCGAACCGTCGGATCCTTTACTCATGTCCACATAGGTCCATTCGATGCCGCTGTCGCCCTCAATGGTTCCTGAATCATCGTAAGAGAAGTTTTCGATGCCTGCGAACGTTTCTTCATAAGCCCATACGAGGGGTTCGGCCAAAACGGTGACGTAGAAATCGTAGGTGAAGTTGATGCCGCCGTTTGTGACGGTTGCGGTCAGCATGACGGTTTCATCGTCTTCACCGGCGGCAGGTTGATGAACCGTACCGTCGTTTTCGATGACGTCGGTGTTGTCAGAAGCCCAAGCAACATCCAAAGCCCAATCAAAGATGTTGTATTCTGTTGGCAGGATTAAATCGACAGCGGTTTCCATAGGAGGCATTAACGCCCATGCCAAGTATTTTTCCAAACTGTTTTCGTTGGCCAAAGAATAGATGACGATGTCGTCAAGGATCAAATCGGCGCGACCGCTTGGGTTGTCGCCCGGAATCGCGATGCCGAAGCGGATGTAGGCGGCGTCTGCCAAATCCGCTTCAAAGCGGAACGATTGCGCAGAGGTGGTCAGTTCGTAGATGGTCTCATGCCATGTGTCTCCATCCATAGAGTAAGCGACCGACAAGGCGATACCTTCGGCTCCGGCACGTTTCGCGTTAAACGTAATCATGCGCAAATCGTCGACCGTGAATTCGCTGGTGATTGTCCCTAAATTTTCGGGTGCGCTTGTGTACCAACGCATTTGTGCGGATTGGTTGCCGGAGATGGTGTTGTTGGTCGAAGGGGTTCCGTAGTAGAACGTCCAAGTGTAAGGCGCCATGCCTTCTTCTTCGATGGTGGACATATAGTTTGTCCGTGCGGTGAAGCCTTCGTGACTTTCAAATCCGGTGTGGTAAGTGGAGAGGAGTTGTTCGTAAACGTCGATCGTGATTTCTTCAGTGAGAATGGCTTCGTCTTCTATCAGGTCGTAAAGCTCGAAGGTGATGGTGTACTGGCCTTTTTCGGAGAAGGTAGTCTCAAATAACGTAACTTCATCATAATCAGCGGGCAGCTCGAAACCGCCGGGAGGTCCCCAGTATCCGATTGAAGCGACGTCGTGCCAATTTTGTTTGCTGTCCTCGGCCATCAAAGTAAGTGTACCGGGTCCGCTGTAGGAAACGTTAAAACGCACACTGTCGTACCCTAAATGGTAAACGGTTTCGCTCCACAAACGTACAGAGAATTCTTCCATGTTGTCTTCCATAAACATGATGTCGTCAATGTCGTAATCAAAAGCGTACACGCTATGGGCCTCACGAACTTCAACGACAATCTCTTCAACCAGTATGGCTTCCTCGGCGTTTAAGTCGTAAAGTTCAAAGGTGATGGTGTATTCGCCTTCTTCGTCAAAAGTGGCTTCAAACGTGGTTGTGGCGCTATAGTCTTTAGGCAGCTCAAACCCGCCGGATGGTCCCCAGTGGCCGATTTCAGCGACGTCGTACCAGTTTTGTTCACTGTCTTCAGCCATCAAAGTCAGCGTGCCGGGTCCGGTGTAGGCAACGTTGAAACGAACGCTGTCATAGCCGAAGGTACGCTCAACAAGTGGTTGCAGCGTTATATCAACTTCTTCGGCAATGTTCACGAAAAAGTCCGTCTCGTCCACATCATGCACAAACTCGTACTCGCTGGCAATGGCCTCAACCTCTATGGTGATGGTTTCTTCGAGGATTGTTATGTCGGTGGTCAGTTGCACCAAGGCGATTTCGATGGTGTGTTCGCCCGGTTTTTCGAAAATGAGTTCAAAGTCAGTGGTGGCTTCGTAATCTCTTGCCATATAGAAGCCATCTTCAGGTCCCCAGTAGCCAATTGAAGCGACGTCATGCATTTTTCCTTCGCTGTCTTCGGCATACATCTCAACGTCACCGGGGCCGGTGATGTCGATGTTGAAGCGGACGTTGTCGTAGCCTAGATGATGGATTTCAACCGGCTTGAGTGTGATGGTGGCTACTTGTCCGACTTTGTCTTCGAACGTCAAATCGTCGGCGTTGTGCTCAAACTCGTAAATGGAGTGTTCCAGCGCTTCCGCCAATTTTCCCGATACTAAATCGATGGTCCATTGTTCTTCATCGTAAGGATACTCCGGGAAGTATTTCAAGTAAATCTCATAGGCGGACAAGCCGTCGATTCCGTCAACGCCGTCTTGTCCGTCAGTACCGTCTTGTCCGTCGACACCATCTTTTCCATCGGCGCCGTCGATACCGTCTACTCCGTCGGTGCCATCCGTGCCATCGGTGCCGTCTTGTCCGTCAGCACCCGCCGGGCCTTTCAAGTCGTCGAGCTCCATGAGGTCGATCCATTCGTCGTCACCAACCAAACGCCATTGTAAATGCGTATCGGTCGTGCGAAATTCGGGCTCTGCCCCTTCTACGCCATTGTCGCCGTTACAAGCGATGAGTGAAAAAGACAGAAGACCAAGCAGTAAGGTGAATACAATCATTCTAAATGTTCTCATACGCAAATCCTCCCTATATATTTGTGCACAGTATCTGTGCGAAGCGCCGAAAAGAAAAACGCACTAAAAGAAGTGCGTCTAAATCATGCAACTTTGTGATGTGTTTGTCTTGTTCACGCTAAAAAAAACATCGGCAGCTCTATCCCCTTGCATAACACGCCTCCACGTCTTGCTTTTGCCCTACAGTTTAATTTTACTCCAAACCCGGTGAAAGTCAAGGAGATTTTTAACCGCAAAAATAGCCCTGCTGAGGGGTGGAGGCTTTTTGTCAAATGTTCAAACAGACCGTTATCAGCGGAAACCCATGGCCAATACTGTTGTCAATAGAGGTTTGGTTCTGTATAATAAACGCGGACAAATGCGACGATTTAATCGTTTTTATGATTAATAGCGTATGGTTGGAGGATGGCATTTCATGGAGTATGGGCCCTTTTTGCTGTTTCTTGGAATATTTTCACTACTTGCGTATGGCATGTATAAGTATTTGCCTCAGAAGCTATATGGAGTCATGTTTCTTTTGATGGGGCTTTACTTTATGTTGTCGATAGGCGTTTTTTTTGTGTTGCTAATCGCGCAGGGGGCTGTTCCGCACGGCATCTTGTGGCTGAATGCTTCCATGGGGCTGTTTTATGGCGCTGTGGTAACGTTTGTGATGGCCATCAAGAAACTAAAAAAGCGTAATCGTCGTTGAAATCGGTCTTCCGGTTTTAAGCGGGACGTTTAAAGATGAGTTCGTCGTCGGCGTATTCGCCGGTGCTTTCAAAGCCGAACTGGTTGTAAAAACCGATGGCGTAATGGTTGTCGTCGTCTGTGGATAGATAGATGGGTTGATGGGGAAACTCTTTTTCCATCAGCTTGAGCAATTGACTCATAGCTTCCTTGGCGTACCCTTTTTTCTGGTGTTTTTCGCCAATCATGAAGCGCATCAGGTAAGGCGAACCGGGATAATCGTCTCCGTGGCAATACATTATAAAGCCCACCATGTCTTCATCGGCGTAGATGGCTTTGATGACGCATTCTGGGCGGAAACGACTTTCGGCCAGAGAATAGACGTTCGGCGCGACGAAGCGCTGTTGGTCTTTACGGACTTCTAAGTCGATACAGTCGTCGAAGTTGTCGGCGGTGAGGTCCCGCAATGTGATGGTCATGGCATTTTCCTTTCGTTTGACGTTTCTTTCATTGTACAACAATGTCTTGAAAACCGCACGTTGTTTTAATCTATGAAAACGTATTTGATTGGTGCTTGTCTCTTGTATAAGGGAGCGCAAATCGCTATAATGGTTTCGGGTTAAGGAGGTACATCCATGAAAGACACAGTGAAAAAAGTTCCGACATTGCCGACGCTTTTGATTATGTCGACGGCTTATATCGCCGTTTTCAGTAGCGTGCAAGGGTTTAAGGCGATGCTTCCTTTGATTCGCGACGACTTCAACATCACCGGCGCGCAGGCAGGTTTGTATTCGACGTTCTTTTATGCAAGCGGTGTGGCGCTGGCAATCTTCAGCGGCCGCATCGTGGACCGCATCGGTCCGCGGAAAGGTTTGATTGGTGGTGTGCTCGCGATTGCGGTGTTGATGCTTTTGCATACGCTTTCGCCGTATTTTTTCGTGTTGTTGCTTTTGGCGCTTGTGACCGGCATCGGCTTCAGCATTGTCACGCCCGCCATCAACAAGGGCATCATCGAGTTGGTCGACCCTGCAAAACGGGCCGTTTCAAACGGCATTGTGCATGCCGGAGGCGGATTGGGCGGTATCCTCGGTTCGTTGTTGCTGCCGTTGATTGGCGAACACTATAGCTGGAGGGTTTCGCTGTTGGCTTCGGCGAGCATCGCCTTTGTCATGGCGGTGGTGTTGACAAAACTATTCCATCCTCGCAACAATAACGGCGAGCAAAATGAAGTTGAAGCGGAAGAAGATCGATCCTTTAAAGCCGACATCAAAGCTGTATTGAGCAACCGTCTGGTGTTGCTGGTATGCGTGATGGGGCTTGTGCTTGGTCTATCGCTAGGCAATATGACGATTCATTTTACGCTTTTTTTGACCGGTGATTTGGGGTTTAGCCCTTCCGTTGCAGGAGTAGCGCTCAGCTTGTTCATGTTCGGCGGCATCCTTGGGAATCCGACGATTGGGTTTTTAAACGATAAATTCTTCAACAGCAATCGCCGCTATGGGCTTACGCTCATCGGTTTGATGATTGCCGTCATGTTTTTCCTCATGGCGTTTGTGGTGTTTCCCCTTCAACCGCCAATTGGCGTGGTCATGGGGTTCGCTTTTGTGTTTGGCGTTTTCGCCATTGCCGTTTTGGGTATGGTGTTCACAACACTTGGCGATGTGGTTGGCGCAAAATTCATCGGCACGGGCACCGGGTTATTGCTTGTGTTCATGCGAAGCAGCATGGTGTTCGGCCCGCCCATACTCGGGCATTTCGCCGATGTGACCGGAAATTATCAGCTGAGCTGGGCGATTGTTTCAGTCACGGTTTTCCTCTTTTCCCTGTTTTTCTTTGTCAAAACGCACAAGTACCGGCACATGCTTCGCCGGGGAGGGTTCAACGGATAAAAAGAACGCCGATTCGCGGAGAATCGGCGTTTTTCTTACGTTTTGAACATTTGGTCTCGATCGACTTTTCCTTCTAAAATCTTATCGTAGATGGTTTTCAATTTTTCTTCGTCCAACGAAGCCTTGAATCCTTTGACGCCGAAGAATTGCCTGACATATTCGGTTTTCGGGGCGAACACAAGTTCCTCGGGGGTTCCGATTTGTTCGATTTTTCCTTTGTTGAAAAGGAGGATGCGGTCGCCGAGCTTCAACGCTTCGTCGATGTCGTGCGTGACGAAGAGAATGGTTTTCTTCAATTTTTTATGCAAGGATTTCAGTTCGTCTTGAAGTTTTTTGCGGGTGATTTCGTCGACGGCGCCGAAGGGTTCGTCCATCAAGATGATGTCCGGGTCCGCCGCCAAGGCTCTTGCTACGCCAACGCGCTGGGCTTCGCCGCCGCTCAATTCGCGGGGGTAGCGTTTCAAGTACGATTCGTCCAACCCGACAAGGCGGATGAGCTCTCGCGCCTTTTCTTTCCAAACGCTTTTCTTGATGCCTTTGACAAAAGGGACGAAGCCGATGTTTCGATCGATTTTCATATGCGGGTATAGCCCGGTTTGCTGGATAACGTAGCCGATGGAGCGGCGCAGCTCGATGGTGTTCCAGTCGCTCAGTTTCTTTCCGTGCACCCTAATGACGCCGTCGGAGACGGGAATGAGTTTGTTGATCATTTTCAGAAGCGTGGTTTTTCCGCAACCCGAAGCGCCGACCAGCACGACCAGTTCGCCTTCTTCAAGGGAAAAAGAGACGTCCTGCAGCACATCGGTGCCTTCGGTGTAATGCTTGTAAAGGTTGTTCGCTTCGATGATGGGCATGTTAATCAATCCAGCCTTGTTCACGCATGAAATCCCTTGCGACATCGCCAGGGTCTTCTTGGCCGATTTCCACGCGGTAGTTCATCTCAATCATCGCCGCATCGTCGATGGCATCAACCAGTTTTGCCAAGGCCGGTTCGATTTCGGGGAATTCGTCCAGGATTTCTTGACGAATCAATGTGGCGGCATGATAGGTGATGAAGAACTGCAAGTCGTCTTCTAAGATTTTCAGGTCGTAATGCTGGAGCTGTCCGTCGGTTGTCCATGATATGATGACGTCGGCTTCTTGGTTGGCGAGGGCGGTGTAGGCGAGGCCGATGTTCATCTCCACAACGTCGTCAAAGGGGTCGGCGTCGTAACGCTCAAGCAATCCGTCGTAGCCGTCGGAGCGCTCGAAGAAATCGGGATTGGCCGCAAACGTCAATCCTGCTTGCTGTTCAAACAGGTCGCTGTAGGTTTCGATGCCCATCGCTTCCGCGTCGTCGCGACGCATGGCGATGCCAAAGCCGTTGTTGAATCCGTAACGGTCCATCCAATGGATGTTGAATTCATCGGCGTAGGCGGCTTTCACTGCGGCAAAGAGCTCATCAGGATCTTCAATGGGCTCTTCGTCCAGCACGGTGAGCCAGGCGGTCCCGGTGTATTCCGCGTAAATATCGATTTCGCCTTCGATCATGGATGGATGAATATTGGCGGTGCCGCCGCTGACGCCTTCTACGTGCTTGACGCTCAAGGTCGTATCGGTTTCAATCAGCGTTTTCATCATCTCGGCGAGGATGTATTGTTCGGTCATCGGTTTGGACGCAATGGTCACATCCGCATCCTCTTCATCGGTTAGGCATGCGGTCAAGGTAAACACTGTGAGAAGAACCAAAAACATAGCGGTGAATTTTTTCATGTTCAAACACTCCCTTCGGCTTTTCCGTACACGAGTTTTCTTACGCCTCGTTCCACAAGGTTCAAAACGAGGTCAATGACGACGGCCAGCATCGCCGCCGCTAACGCGCCCGCAACCATCAAAGTGTGGTTGTTGGTGTTGATGCCTCTCCAAATCGGTTGCCCTAATCCGCCCGCACCAATCAAAGAAGCGATTCCGCCAAAGGCGATGACCATGATGACCATGGTGCGGAATCCGGCAATGATGACCGGAAGCGCAAGCGGAAACTTGATGAACAGCAAAAGCTGCCATTCCCGGCTTCCCATGCCGATGGCCGATTCGATGACGTCGCGGCTGACTTCCTTTAGGCCGACGTAAGTGTTGCGAATCATTGGCAATGCGCCATAGACGCTCATGGCGATGATGGCGCTGCGGACGCCAAGGCCGGTAAAGGGAATCAAAAATCCGAAGAGGGCAACGGAAGGAATCGTAAATAGAAAGTTGGTCGCCCCCAGGACGACATTGGCCAGTTTTTTGCTGTAGGTCATTAGAGTACCGACCGTCAAACTGACGATGGTAATGTACATGACCGCCATGCGCGTCAAGTAGATGTGTCGGTTGATGTATCGCATGAAATCGTCGCTTCGGTCCATGTATAAGCGAAAAAGATCTTGAAGGAACTCCAAAGGCATCGCCCCGTTTCTGAAAAAGCTACAATTCAATTATACTAAAATCGTATCGTTGAAACAAAGCAATTGATTACGGATTTTGAACCAGAAACAAAACACCGCTTGCCAAGCAAGCGGTGTGGGTTTTAAAGGTCTTTGCGAAGTATGACGCGTTCGACGCCGTCGTATTTTTCTTTGCGCATGACTTCTTTGTAGTCCATTTTTAAGAAATTGTTGAGGCTGTAAGGGTTGTCCGGAGACACGGTGGCCATGGCGATGGGGTAATCCATGAACTTTGCAATGGGTTCGGAATACGCGATGAGTTTTTGCATGAGGGCGTTACCTCGATGTTCTTCAACGACAATGACCGATTCCATGTGGTTGACTTTCCATTGGTCGTCTTCGCTTAAGCCGATGTCTCTTCCGAGATTGTCTTCGCTGTCTCGGGGGAAGCGGACGATCAAAAACGCGGCGATTTTCTTTTTGTGTCCGGCGACGACGATGAAGCCCTCTCTTTCGATATGGCTTTTGATGAAGTATTCGTCGTCGGCGACAAAAATGCTCGTATCGTCGATTTGTTCGTCCATCCGCTCCATAATGTCGGTGACAAGTTTTAAATCGGAATATCTTGCAAAACGAATTTCGTAGTCTTGTGCGTCTTGATTGGACATGATTTTCCTTCCTTTCTAAATTGAGGCGAACCTGGAAAAAACGATATAGCGCTACGTGAAGCGACTGCGGTCGTCGTGGATGTCGTATGCCATGTCTTTTGCACCTCCGAAAGGGCTGTTGTTATAAAAATGTATCATAATGGGGGGATATATGCAAGAAATATTGGTGTGTAAACGGTTGAAAAGCCATTTCAGTATGTGTTTTGCCATCAGAAAAATGCACATGAGCGTTCACACATATGTTTTTTATAGATTTCATAGTGTTTGCCAATTACATGCTTTATAATAGATTACAGTTACAAAAAGGATGGGGCTGTTGCAGTTGAAGGATAAGAAATTTTTTCAAGGGAAAAAGATCGGACTATGTTTGAGCGGCGGCGGTGCTCGCGGTCCCTATCAGATTGGTGCGCTTTTGGCCATGCGCGAACTTGGGATTTTTGAGGAGTTTGAGGCTTTTTCCGGAACGTCGATTGGTTCGGCGAACATGGCGGTTGTGGTCTCGCGATCAATCGACAAAGCGAAAGAGGTTTGGGACAACCTGCCTCCAAACGCTCTGCCCAAAAACAAGAATCACCGCAAAGTGGAGAACGTTCGTCGAAAACTAATCGACATGGACCGCGGCATTTACACCATGGATACGTTTGAAGAGGTCATTCTTGAAGCGGTCGATTTTGACGCCTTGCGTGAGAAGGAAACCTATGTGACGGTCTCGCCGGGCGGAAAATGCGACGAAGGCATTTTCGAGCTGGTCAAAGCGTCGTACAAACATTATATCGCGAAAGA
>PUOX01000001.1 GCA_003552925.1 Mollicutes bacterium
ATGTTGGGACCAAACGATGTGGATTCGCTTGATTATACATATTATGTGTTGGCGGATAAAGACTTGGACTTGAAACCGGATTTGGTGAATATAGCCATCCATCACGAAGACACCTCTTACGACAACGCTCTTGGAATTGTCTCCTACGAAAGCACTGTCGCATCCATGGATGAACACAATGAAGCGTATCAACTTTTGGAAGTAGAGGTGTCCGTTTCGCTGCAAATACCGGATTGTTCGGATGCGTCTTATGTGCTTCGCGGCGCGAAAAACTTAACGTTCGATTTTGAGATGTTGCCCGCGGACTAAACTTGCCCCCCGTGAACCACTCTTGTATTCGGCAAACACCGGATGCAAGGGTGGTTTTTGATTGTGCCCTTGCCTGTGCATTCAGTGCGATGAAAAAAAATGTAATTTTGAAGCATGAATGTTGACATTTCCTACGAATAGAGTATAATCAAGATATCTTTACTATACAAAACGATGAAAAAGCCAAAACTGGAGCGATCCAGCGACGGAAAACTATAGGGTCTTTCAAAAGATAGCCAGTTGCCATTGAGCAACTGGCTTTTTTGTATAGTAAACCCATAGGAGGAAGAAAATGTTGAAAAAATTGAGTGTGTTTGCAATTGCTTTGTTGTTGATTGGTGGTTCCGCGATGGCTTTTGCCTGGTGGGACAGATTGTCTGTCGAAGAAGAAGAGATCATCTCCATCGGCGCCGGTGTCACCCTTGAAGTTGACGCGGTTGCCGGAGTGCCCGAAGGAAAATTCCTTGTGCCGGCCGGTGTGATTTTGAAAACCGACGACGTAAACGAGATTGTGTTGACTTACAACGTCAAACTCGATACCGAGTTGCCGGACGCCCTTGATTTGGCAGTCACCGAAAGCAACGTTGAAATCGGTGGCGACGACACGTATGCCGGTCTTGTGAACATTGACATTTCACTCGCCGAAGCGGAAGTAAACAACGCCGACGTTTTGGTCACTGTGACCGTCACGCTGACTGAGCCTGCTGATGAAGCCACATACGACGCCATTAAAAATCAAGACATCACCTTTACATTGACCTTTACCGCATCAGAATAATTGCGTCGGTCAACATGTAGTTTTAGGCAATACTGTTTCTATCCCATCCTCATTAGGAGAATATTATGAGAAAAAAACTTGTTTTGGTTGTGTTGCTGTTTTTGCTCTTTAGTGGCAGTTTCGGCGCATTCGCTTGGTGGGACCGTCTAAACCGGACATCCCCGGGCGAAGATATCGACTTGGGCGAAGGAATCCGTTTGGTGTTGAGCGACACAATCGGCTCCACCGAAAAACCTTTGGTTCCTGCCGGGTCCTACTATGCCGCCGACACGGACAACTACACGACGGAGTATGTGTTCACCTACACTTTGGGGCTTGAGTTCTCTTGGGACGTCCCGGTGGATATCAAAACCACCATTGAAAACTTCCAAGTGGACGGACTAGATCCGGGTGAAAAACCGGCGGCGCTGATCATTGAGATTGCCGGTGAAGACCTTGAGGGCAATCCTTTCAGCGAGGAAGCCATGGAGCTTCGTATCGACGAAGCCTTGCAGATGGATGACGATGAGCTGATTATCACCGTTACGTTCAAGCTGGTCGACCATCCGAATGCGGATCCTCTTTATGCCGACGACTTCGACAAGTTGGCCGGCAAGACGTTGAACTTCAACGTATTGTTTGAGATTGTCCCGTTTGGCGATTAACCCATTTTTTGTGGGATCGGGAAAGGTCGCAGGACGGCCTTGCCCTTTTTCTCCACATATTGAATCAAATACCGTGAAAGGGGTGTCCAAAATGGAAAATGACGACAAAACCGTTCATCGTACATCCGCCCCTTTCGTAAAAGCGGTCTCTGCGGTGTTCACTTTGCTTCTTTTGTATGTTGCGTTCGCGCTGCTTATTCCCGGTGCTTCCTTGTTTGGGCGGTATCAATATTATGTCATTTTGACCGGAAGTATGCGCCCGACCATTGAAGTTGGCGATGTGGTGTTTGTCAATCATCGAACTTCGTTATCGTCGATTGAAAGCGGCGATATAGTGGCCTTTTACGCCGATGTGACGGCCGATGGAGAAAACGATGTGGTCGTGCACTATGTTCACGACGTAGACCGAAGCAACGGAACTTTCACAACGCGGGCGGAAAACACGACGACGCCGGATCCTTGGACGTTGTCCGAAAGCGATTTGGTTGGTGTTTATTCGATGCGTGTACCACGTATAGGTAGATTCTTGCTGTTTGCGCAAACGACATTAGGCCGTATTGTAATTGCGGTGGACATTGCATTGATTTATGTTATTTATAGACTTTGGATTAAAGACAAAGATAAAGAAGAATCGAAAAAAGAAAAAACTACTTAGGAGGTGGCCTTATGGTTGTCAAGCGAGCGTTTATGTTGCTTATGGTACTACTAGTACCGTTTTTGGGCGTGACAACTGCGGGCTACGCCTATTTTGACAATACCACGCAAGAGAGACATGTTACCATCCCGACCGGCGAGTGGGTTTTTAAAACGTTGGAAGAAGTGTTGGAAACTCTTGAAGTGGCGTTTTTGGATTATTTTAACGAGATGACTTTGGAAGACTTATATCAAAACAACGATTTCTTGGCTCTTTTTCAACTTGCTGCACATCCTCAGCCGACGGGAGGGGCCATAGCTGAATATACTATAAACGGGATTCAGATTGAGGGCGTTTCTTGGAGTTACACTGGTCTTTCCACAGGTGGAAACAACGCTCGATCCATAGGCTTTTTCCGGTTCATCGACAGAATCTTGGACACAAATGACAATCCGGTACACGCCATCGTCCCCCCCGCGCCTTCCGACCCGCCTCCCTATGACCAATACAACGCATTCACAGCGTTTGACTCCGTCAACACCGAGACCTTCAACCGTTACGCCTTCCGGCTTGAAGGCGGAAGCGTTTTGACTACGGAAAATGCCCTTTCGGGGCTCGAATCGATAGAATTTTACGCTTTGCGCGGGTTAAGCATGCCCGGAGAAACGTTGTCGGAAAACCGGACATTCACCGTTTCGGTCAGTGAAAACGGCGCCGATTGGACTTTGCTCGGTACCGAAACGCTCATTTCGCCTTCAAGCGAAGAAGAAGAGTATCCCTTTTACGCCTATTCCATCCCTGAAGAACTTACGGAAGAAGATTTGTTTGTTCGGATAGTCTTTAACGGACAAGCGGGAAGAAGAAACACCGATCCAAACATTTCTCGCATGGTTGTTGACGGTTTTACGTTGGTCGCCGATGGCGCCGCTGACCCCGAAGATCCTGAGGACCCTGAAGACCCCGAAGATCCTGAAGACCCTGAAGATCCCGAAGACCCCGAAGATCCCGAAGACCCTGAAGATCCCGAAGACCCTGAGGACCCTGAGGATCCCGAAGACCCCGAAGATCCCGAAGACCCTGAAGATCCCGAAGACCCTGAGGACCCTGAAGATCCCGAAGACCCCGTTGAGATTGGCGAAGAGGCCCTTTTCGATAGCCTTATCGATACAGCGCTGTTGTTTTATGGGGAAGATTCGGTGGAAGATTTGTTGGTCAATGAAGACTTTTTGGAGGTTCTTGCATTGGTCGATGAAGTCAGAACCGGTGGTGGACCGGTCTCCGAATACACGTATGAGAATCTTACAATCGCCGAACGAAGTTGGATGTTCACCGGGCTTTCAACCGGCGGCAACAACGCCCGTTCGATTGGATTCTTGCGCCCAATCGATTGGAGCAAAGATTCAGGAGAATTTGTCCATGATTTGATGCCTCCATTGCCAAGCGAACCTGGTTTGTACGATGAATACAGTCCGTTTAAGGCAAGCGACGTAATGAACGGCGCAACGGCGACTTTGAACGCGCTTAGGCTTGAAGGCGGCGCAATTTTGCAAACGGATACGCCCGAAACCTTTAGCAATGTTTCGTTCTACGCGTCGCGCGGTCTTGCGCGGCCCGGAGAGACTCTTGCTTCCAATCGTACGTTTAGCGTCGAGGTCAGTCTTGATGGCAACGCTTGGACAACCTTGGGCACCGAAACATTGTCAGACCCTGTCGATTCCGAGGAATTCGACTACGACCAATATGTGTTTAGCGTCCCGGAAACTCTTGAAGGCGATTCTTTGTATTTGCGCATCGTCTTTAACGGACAAGCGGGAAATAAAAACACCGACCCGAATATTTCGCGCATGGTCATCGACGGGTTGACAATTGAGTAAAACGAGTTTATTCGAACTTGTTCACCGTTTCATTTCCCGATGTCAGGCGGTGTCCGTCGATTGACAAAACATGCGAATGGCAATATAATGTAGAGGATACTAGATGAAGGAGTGAGACGTGGTGTTTGAAAAAATCCGCACGATCATAGCCGAAGAACTCGGAGTAGAGAAAGAAACCGTCGAGCGCGACTCCAAACTTGCCGAGGACCTTGGTGCCGATTCGCTTGACGCCGTCGAATTGATTATGGCCATCGAAGAAGAATTTGACATCGAAATCGACGACACCGAAGCAACGAAAATCAAGACTGTACAAGACATTATCGACTACTTGGAAAAGATGCAGGACTAATACCCATTTCGGTGGGTATTTTTTTTGTTTTGCCCTAAAACTGTGATAAAATACATAAGAGAGATTACCGAATGAAAGAGGCGGAAAAATGAAACGACTGCTATTGATCGACGGCTCGAATCTAATGTTTCGCGCCTATTACGCAACGGCCTATTCGGGCAACTTGATGCAAAACTCAAAAGGCGAATACACCAACGCGGTGTTCGCGCTTACGAACATGCTCGCGAAAATCGCCGAAGAGTCCTACACCCACATCCTTGTCGCCTTTGACAAGGGAAAAGCCACTTTCCGCCACAAAGCCTATGAAGAATACAAAGCGCAAAGAAAACCCATGCCCGACGAGTTCAAGTCGCAGCTTCCCCGCATCAAAGAGGTGCCGGAGAAACTCGGAATGCGCGTTTATGAAACAGAAGAACTTGAAGCGGACGACATCATCGGGTCCTTGGCGTGCCAATACTACGATGAGTTCGACGCCATCGAAATCGTTTCAAACGACCGCGATTTGTATCAGCTTCTCAACCACAAAGTCACCATGCGCATTTCCAAAAAAGGATTCAACATCGACCAAACCTACACCGCGGAGACGCTCGATCAAGATTTCAACCTTAAACCCTCGCAGATTCCTGACTTAAAGGGATTGATGGGCGATTCCTCCGACAACATCCCAGGCATCCCTGGTGTTGGTGAAAAGACCGCGCTCAAGCTGTTGCACGAGTATGGCGACATCGAAAGCGTCTTGAAAAACCTGAACGAACTCAAAGGAAAACTCAAAGAACGCCTCGAAAAACATGGAAAAGAAGCGCTGAAATGGCGCGATCTCGCCAAAATCAAAACGGACGCGAACATCGGATTGAGTCTTTCCGACCTCAAACAAGACAAGCCGGACCAAGAAGCTCTTGTGCGGTTCTTGGAAGAGATGGAGTTCCACAGCCTGATTCAGCGTTTCGAGACGAAAAAGCAAGACATCCCGCCTCTAAAAGTCGTCCGCAAAAGCGAAGCGGTCGGCGATTTGCTGCGGGGACATGTATTTATGGCGTTAGAAACGTTTGGCGAGAACTACCATGAAGCCGAAAAACTCGGTTTCGCGCTCATCAGCGACTCCGGCCACCATTTTGTGCCGTATGAAACCGCCATCGCTTCGAAAGCCATGCAAGATTTTTTGCGCGACCCTTCACGCAAGAAGTCGACCTTCGACTACAAAAAACTAATCGTTTGCTTGAAGCAGGACGAGCTTGAGATCGACGGCGTAGTGTTTGATTTGTTGCTCGCGGCGTATGTGCTCAATCCGCTGAACACCAAAGAGGATTTTCGCGTTGTGGTCTCCAATTTCGGCTACGACGATGTGCCCTATGAAGAAGACGTCTACGGAAAAGGCGCCAAACGCGCCGTGCCGGAAGAGGCGGTCTATGCCAATTACGCCATCCGCAAGGCCCGGGCCATTGAAGCTTTGGAAGAGACGTTGAGCGACGAACTCAAAACGCGCGACCAGCAGAGCCTGTTAGAAGAGGTGGAGATGCCGCTGACGAAAATTTTGGCGGAGATGGAACATACGGGCATCCGCATCGACCTTGACGCCCTAAAAGCTTTCGAAAAAGAGTTGAATGCGGAACTAGAACAATTGACCGAAGAAATTCACGACATGGCGGGACAGTCTTTCAACATCGCTTCACCGAAACAACTCGGCGAAGTGTTGTTTGAAAAGCTTGGGCTTCCTGTGCAAAAACGCTCGAAAACCGGCTATTCCACTTCCATTGACGTTTTGAAAAAGCTTCAGGGCAAACACCCGATTATCGATAAAATCATGCGCCATAGAACTTTGAACAAGCTTAAGACCGCCTATGTGCAAAGCATGTTTGAAAGCGTGCACGAAGACGGTAAGATTCACACCATCTACAAACAAGCCTTCACCCAAACCGGAAGGCTATCTTCTATAGAGCCCAACTTGCAGACCATCCCAATCCGCACCGAAACGGGGCGAGCTTTGCGCAAAGTATTCATTCCCGATGAAGACCATGTGTTGCTTGCGGCCGACTATTCGCAGATTGAACTGCGTCTTTTGGCGCACATGGCCGAGGAAA
>PUOX01000022.1 GCA_003552925.1 Mollicutes bacterium
ACCTGACAGAGCAGAAACGCCCAGCGCGAAAAAGTCAAAAATACCCGTTATTCTCGGCTAAGGCTGATTAAAGCATTATCTCAATACCTGTAAAGCATGACGTTTCAACAGGTCATTTTGGAGTGCGGCACGGATAGTGCCGCTTTGTAACTGCGATCACCGGAAACGCCTGTTTGCGCGTACATACGCCAATAAAAAATAACTTTCATTTATCTCAATGGGAAAAATTTCATGGATTCACAGCAAACCCATACGGCAAAAAAGAAGCTGAACCTGGAAACTCTTGAAGAAAGGATATTGCTCAATGCGAACACGCTTTATCCTGAATTCATGGATGAAGAGGATGCTGCGGGCGATACTTTTGAAACGGACCAGACTTATTTCAGTGAAGCTGACAAGCCGGACAATAACGTTCCCGTGATGGCAATGGACCAAAACTCCGGCTTCTCTCCTGATCGCCCCGCACTGCTCATTCCCGGGATTGTCGGCACTTTCCCGACGGAGGATTTCGCTGACGAATGGTTTGTCAACAGGGGCATGGCGCCCGAGATACCCGATCCCGACCATGAGGGCGACGGCGAACCGGACATGCTGCAGGTCATAGAACTCGAACCCCTGGCCGGATCGTATAACAGCATGGTTCAGACGCTGGAAAACACCGGTTATGAACTCGATTCCACGCTTTTCACCGTCAACTACGATTGGCGGCTCCTGCCGGGACCCTCTCCGGACACATCGGGCGGCGATACGTTCGACGGAGAGGTGTATTTGGGCGGCGCCGAATCGCTGACCGACGGGAATTACCGCTACGGCGTCGATTACCTCGGACATTTCATGCAGCATGCCTCTGAGACCTGGGAACAGCAGAACGGAGAAGCCCCGGAGAGCGTTGATATTATCGCACACAGCACCGGCGGACTGGTCGCCCGCTCCTACATCCAGAGTGATGCCTACGGCGGGGTCTATGACACCGATACCGGCAGCAGTCTGCCCCAGGTCAACGACCTGTTCATGATGGGCGTGCCCAACCGCGGCGCCTCCAAGGCCTGGAACCCGCTCCAGGATAATTTCTTCACCGATCCCCAGTACCGGGCTTTGATTTCCAAAGTAGGTTATGAAGCTTATACTCGACTCGCTGAAGATGATGATATCGATGAAATATCCGGCCCGGACGGCGATATAACCCTGGCGGATGTTACTGACGCTGAGGGCAATTTAGACGGCCAGGCCTTTATCTCCTCTTACGTGCCCACTATCCAGAGCCTGCTGGCGACTTATCCTTTTTACGTGGAAGACGGCGGCGACCCCGACTCCCCTTCGAACATCAACGATGATCCGGATTTCGAGGATTTCAGAAACGAGGTAATACTGAACCTGAACGCCGGTCTGGATATGGACTGGGAACTGGACCCGGACACGTTCGATCCGGAAGACAATGACCCGAGTCCGTTCCTGACATCGCTGACCGATGACGGCCGCGCGCATATCATTTACAGCCAGGACGAGAGTACCGTTACTCTGGCACAGCAGCGCACAGGCGACGATCCCGACTGGATGATCCCGCCCCTGGTCGGCATGGATGATTACTGGGGAGAGCGTCCTGAAGACGATGAAGTCTGGTATGAGGACCTGTACAACCCGGACGACCCCAGAGGCGGAGACGGGACGGTGCCGGTTCAGTCAGCGGCCGGGCAGTTCCTGTCCGATCCGCGAATCATCAACGCTGAAGATGATTCGGATGAAGAAACGCTCGGCGTGCTGCATCTGCTCGAACCCGACGGCGAGCACTCCATCGACCACACCGGCATGATGGACAACCCCGCCGTGCACCGGATCGTGCTCGACCGATTGGTCGGCGAAGGTAATTACAGTGAGCAGGACATCGTGACCGAGTCCGGCATGTCGACGCTTGATTCGCTGACCGCGATCCTTGACCGCGGCGTTTACAACCACCAGCTTACTCAAACCGAACTCGATGCCAATTTTGAAGTGGACACTCTCTCGCAGGCCGTCGGCGATATTGTGGACATCGCTTCTGACCTGAACGACCACGACCTGCTGGGCTCTACGGAAATTCCCGGCACCGCACTCTCGATGGGCGATTTTATTGAACTCGATCAACTTTGGGATACCAGACTGCTGGAACCTCTTGCGGATATAGATGAAGATGAGATATCGTTCTGGTCGCTGGCCGAACGCTGGGCCGGAAATATCGACTCCCCCTGGGACATTCCGCTGCCGTCGGTGGTCGAGCGCGACGACGGTGATTTTGTGGGGATTCGCCTGCCACTGAATTCAACATTTTCCCATCAGCACACGCTGGACACGGAGCTGTTCAACCAGTACCTCGCGCATTTCGGCCTCACGGTCACCGGCGAAGTCACATCGTCACTGCGCGTAGGCAGTGAATTCGCCTTCGGTTTCCTGCTCGATGAGGGCGCCGATCCGGCCGATAGGATGTTTGTCAAGGCGGCCGACCTGGACGCCACCGCTTCGATCCGCTTGAACGAAGCGGAGATGGTGTTGTCGGCGGGTCTTTTCGAACTCGACATCGAGGGCGCCGAGTTCGGGCTCAACGCCGATTTCTCCGCGGGACTGCTGCATTCGGAGGGCGGAGACCGGCTCACAGCCGCCGACCTGAGCGACGGCGAGGGGCTGGAACTGTCCGCGCCGGAACTTGACGGCAATTTTCGCCTGCTTGCCCCCCTGGCCCTCTCTTTAGGTGATTATGAGGCGCCCGGTGATGCGCGGATCGAGCTGACGGCATCGGATATTTTCGATACCGCCACTTACGAATTCGATGTCGAAAACATCGACGAGCTGCTGCCGCTTTCCCGGCTCCATGCTTCGGAGCTGCTGGGCCTGCAGAGCTATGTTGCCGAGGCGCTGGGCCGGTTCAACAACGGCGACCTGCTGGATATGGATCTGCCATTTGCCACCGACAGAACGGTCGGCGACGTGTTGAATTTCGGCCAGTCGCTCCAGGAATCGATCATCGATCCGCTGCTGGACGATGACGGGGCGCCGACCTTCAGCTCGTACAAAGAACTGGCTGAACAGGTAGCGGATATGTTCGGCTACGATGCCGAGGACCTGGAACCGTACTACGATCCGCTCGAGGAGGAATTCAGCTTCCGCCTGCAGTGGGAGCAGTCGCTGGACCCGGAAGATGTCCGGTTCGATTTTGATTACGACGCCGGGGCGCTGGCCGGCCTGAGCAGCGGCTCCATTATCCAGATACTGGGCGGGATTGAGGCCGGCATCACTTTCGGCGTCGGACTGGCCGAAAGGCCGGTCAAGGTCAAAGCCTCCAAGGCGGCCCCTTCGGACGGTAAGCTCACCGAAGACGCCACGTTCACCCTGATCGTCGGCGATCAGGACCCCGTCGAGGTCACTATTGATTCTGCGGCAACCGAAGATAATACAAATTTAGAGGACCTGATCGATATTATCAATGATGAACTGGACAATGAATCGATCGGCGCCATTGTGGACGCTGAGACCGGTGGTGATACGGGCGAAAAGATCGTTTTCGTCACCACGGCTGCATCCTCGATCACCGTCGAAGTGGAAGAAGAGGATCCGGCCATCGATGAACTGGGCTTTAATACCTTCCAGACGGGCAGCGACACGCGCAGCGGCATGGTCTTTATTGAGGACGCCTCATTTGAGGGCAACATCGAGATCGATGTATCCGATCTGGCCGCCAGTGCACGGTTCGGCTTCATCGATATCGGGATCGAGGATGGTGAAGGAGAGTTGGCGGCAGAGATATCGGGCTCCCTCCATTCCCCCGGCGACGATCCAAGACTTTCTCTCGACGAACTCTCTGCGAATGCCCGCCCCAATCCCGGTGAAGTGTTCACCGGTCCCGATTTTTCCGGAACGGCCTCGCTTGAGCTGCCCATCGTTGCCGAAGGGGCCATCTTTGAGGATGCCCAGCCCGACGAAGACCCGCTCATCAGCCTGGACTGGCCGGATTTAAGCGATCCGGGCTCGATCGACCTGCAGTTCGAAGACATGGACACACTGGTTTCTTTTGAAGATTTCACTTTTGACGATGTGATTGATCTGCTGAACGAATTCGCCGATTTTCTCTCCTCCGAGATGGAAGGCTTCGGATTCCTCGACAGCGATATTCCGCTGATCAACCGCAGCATCAACGACCTGTTAGCCCTGGCCGACGACTTCAATGAGCGCGTGGAAGATTTGGATGAGGAAGGTGCGGATACACTCGATGAATTGTCTGAATCACTGAACGACTGGTTCGGTCTGCCCGAGGAAGCGGTCGTTATCGAACTCGAGGAGGATATGCTGGTTTTCGGCCTCGACCTCAGCTACGAGCTGGACGAGGCGATTAGTCTGGATGTGGATTTTGAGCAGTGGGCCGAAGGAACGGCGCTGGAGGGTCTATCGAACCTGGTCAATGTCGGCGCGGACGGGCGCCTCAGCGCCGAGGCGCTGGCTGCTCTGGATGTAAGCCTTGGATTTGACCTCGCCGGCGGCGCGCCGACCCCGGTTGTACTGGACTCCACGGGTATCGATTTTGAGCTGCTTCTGGAGGCACAGGACCTGAACGCTTCGGTCACGCTCGGCCCCCTTGAACTGGGCATCGAAAACGGTGAAGCGGGGCTGGACGACGGTGCCGGAGACCCTATGAGCCTGAGCCTCAGTCTCATCCCGCAGGAGGGCGGCTATGTGTTCGGTCAACTCGATGCGGCTCTGCTCGAACTGGATGTCGCACCGGCGACCGTGCATGCCACCCTGCCGCTGACGTTCCCCGGCGAAGACCTGTACCCGCTTAGCCTTACTATCTCCGACCTGTTCACGGATGACCAGGAAATAGATATAAGCGGCCCGGACCTGGAAGATCTGATCTCCAGTTTCGATATGACACGCAACCTCGGTGCTCTGATCGACGGGCTGGATATGCTCCTGGGCGGTATGCAGTCGGCGATGGAGAGCGAGGTGCTGGCCAACAACCTGCCGCTGGTCGGCGATAATTTGGCCGAGGGGGTAGATTTTGTCGAGACCATTCGTACCGATGTGCTTGATGAGCTGCGCGACAATCTTGATCCTGACATCGAGGACGCCGCGGATGTGGCCGAAGAGGCCATACTGGCTGCACTCGGTCCGGACGGGCTCGATTTAATCGGAGAGGACGATATCGATGTAACACAGATCGAAGACGCCCAGGATGTTGTCAACGAGATACTGTTCGACCTCGATCTCTCCGCAGCGGTCTGGGAACTGGAAACGGATATTGACTTCGATATCGGTATCCCGGCACTGGGCCTTGACGTGGAGGGCGCCGTCGATGTGGAACTGGGTTTTGACTGGTCGCTGGGTTTCGGCATCAGCCGCGACGATGGGTTCTTCGTCAAAACAGGGCCTGATCGCAGTCTTGATGTGGGGCTGAATGCCGCTGTCCCCGGTCTGTCGGCCACCGGCACGCTGGCGTTCCTCCAGGTGGACGTGGAGGACGACGGCAGTGAGCTTGACGCGGGACTGACCGTGGAAGTCGATGATGTGACCGGTACCGGACGCCTGGCCTTCGGCGATCTCGGCCAGATCGGCCACCTGCTTGAGGCGAGCCTGGACGGCAGCGCGCAGGCCAATCTGCTGCTCACCGCCGGGTTCACTGCACCGGACGATGATGATGTCAACACCGCCTTCCCATCCGTCTCCGCTGATTTCAGCGCGGGCTGGACATTTGATGCCACGGATATGTCGGGACAGATGGACGAGTTGGCCTTCACTAATGTTCGGCTGGACGCCGGGGAGTTTATCAGCCATTTCGTTTCTCCGGTTCTCGAACAGATACAGACGATCACCGACCCGCTGGACCCGCTGATCGGCGTGCTGACCGAGCCGATACCGGTCATATCCGACCTGGCCGGACGCGATTTCACGCTCATCGACCTGGCTGACATGCATGGTTCCGTGGACGGACGCTTCATCCAGGCCGCCGCCGACATCATTGACCTGATCAACAACCTCCCCGACCTGGACGAAGGGCTGATGATCGACCTGGGCGAGTTTTCCATCACCGAAGACGTGAGGGATATGGAAGATCTGTCGGGTATCGATCTGTCAGAGCATAGCATTGAACTTCCCGCGGTTGACCCGCAGGAACAGTTCGGCGATCTCTCCGATGATGCTTCCGATTTCCTGGACAGTATCCAGGGAGGCGCGATAGCTGATGAAGGTGACGGCTTGCAGTTCCCGCTGCTGGAAGACCCCATGCAGGCGTTCGGACTGCTGCTGGGACAGGATGTGGACCTGTTCATCTACGATATGCCCTCGCTCGGGTTCGAATTCGAGTACAGCCAGAGTTTCCCGATATTTCCGACTATCGGGCTGTTCGCCGAGATACGCGGCGAGCTGTATGGCGGGCTGGACTTTGAGTTCGGCTACGATACGCGCGGGCTGCGCCAGTGGCTGGGCACCCGCCAGACGCGCGATCTGCTCAACG
>PUOX01000024.1 GCA_003552925.1 Mollicutes bacterium
GAGTTGATGAAGAAGTTGGCTGCGGAGTCGATGTTGATGATTGGCAAGTCGGTAAAATCAGCACCGCCAGTAACCAATTCGTCTTTGGCGGCTTGATCCCACTCGATGTCGGCCGCGATTTCTTCAATCTCGTCCCAAGTAATCGCTTCGTCCATGCTGAATTCATAGCCGAAATAATCGAAAACATCTTTGTTGTAGACAACCATCTCGGTAGACTTCGCGAACGGGAGCGAATATTGATAGCCGTCAAGATATTGTTGGTTTTCATCTAGGAAGCCTTGCACAAAGTCGTCGATGTCGGTGCTCCACTCTTCATGAGCGATGTACTCATCAAGTGGAACAAGGGCGTTACCGTTTAGATATTCCACGAAGTGGTCGGGATAGCCCATAACGATATCCGGAGTCGTACCGGAGACAATACCTTGGATGGTGGATTCGCGGAGTCCGTCATAACCGCCTTGTGGGAGTTGTTCGATGCTTACGTTCGGATACATTTCTTCGAAATCATCGAACATTTCCTGGAGCAACGCCATGTTGTCGTCGCCAAAAGCGTGCCACATCTCTAAAGTGATTTCTTCTTCAGGAAATTCATCGGGGATGTTGACATCAACTTCTCCTTCGCCTGCGCCACCAAAGCACGCGGCCAAGACAAACACTGATGTCAAGGATAAAAATAGAGCAAATACCTTTTTCATTGTAAATTTCTCCTCCTTATTTTTTGTTTCTTATGTAACTCCTTCGTGTCGTTCAATCATATTATACCACGAAGGTTGCTCTCGAGAAAATTTTGATACTGTCTTACTTTAAGTTGCATAGAAAACTCGTTAACCTTTGATACCGCTTCTTGATACACCGCGCATAATGTATTTTTTGAGCATGATGAATACGATAATCAACGGTACGGTAACAATCAGGGCGGCGGCCATCTGTTCGTGGTACATGATGACGCCGGCGGTGTCGTCGAATGCGTCACGCAGACCGTTGGAGACTAGCTGGAATCGTACTTGCTGTGAAACCAGGCGCGGCCAGATGTAGGCGTTCCAAGTGTTCATGGCGTTCAAAATGGTGATGGTGGTGATGGTCGGAAGCGCCACAGGAACCATGATGCGCCATAGATATTGAAAATCCGTCTTACCGTCTACCTTGGCGGCGTAATAGAGTTCATCGGGAACTTGTTTAAATGCCTGGCGAAGGAAGAACATATAAAACACGCTGGTCATAAACGGAACGGTCATGGCCAAAATGGCGTCTAGGTATGTTTGTTCGCGAATCCATCCGAAACGGACGACGGTTAGGAAGTTCGTGATAACGAAGATTTCGCCGGGAATCATCATGGTCGCAATCAAAATCATAAACAGCACATCTCGCCCTTTGAAATTCAAACGCGCAAATGCGAATGCGGAGAGAACCGTTGTGATGATGGTCCCTAATGTCGATATCACCGCAACCACAACGGTGTTGACCGTGTAACGCAAGAACGGCGCCTGCTCAAGGGCGGCGGAAAAGTTCGCGAACTGCCAGTTGGCCGGGGAAACCCACAGCAAAGGCGGCGAACGGAAGACTTGGTCGTAGGACTTTAACGCGGTCAAAATCATCCAATAAAACGGAATGATGATAAAAATCGCGAAGAAGACGACCAAAGCGTAAACAATAGCCAATCGGATGCGTTGTTTTCTTTTTATCTGTTTCTCGTTACCATATACAGCTTCTTCCATGGTCGATCAGCTCCTAATAGTGCACTCGTTTTTTACTAACTTGAAGATTCACGAAAGTAAAAACGAGTGTCACTGCGAATAGAATTAGTGCCGCGGCGGCGGCCTCACTAAGGGCGCCTGGCACGCCTGAGCGGTCCAAAGCGTCGTAAACAAGTGCAACAATTGTAATCATCGAACGGTCATCACCGGCGGGGCCGAGACGTTCGCCGAACATACCGATAACCTCGGTATACGCTTTGAAAGCGCCGATGAACGACGTGACCGTGATGTACATAATCATGGGCGAAAGCAAAGGCACAGTAATACGTTTGAAAACGCGGGAGCGTGAAGCGGAGTCCACACGGGCGGCTTCATAATACTGCTTATCGATGCCCTGCAGGCCACTTAGGAAAACCATAATCTTAAAGGCAAGACCCAGCCACGTGATGTAGACGAGTAGGCTGAACATGGCCCTGCCCCAACTGGCGCCCATTCCGACCCAGTTGATAGGGCTTATGCCCAAAAGTCCTAAGAACCAGTTTATCAGACCGTAGTATTGATTGAACAAAAACGCGAAAGCCATACCGATGGCGATGGCGTTGGTTACATAGGGGAGGAAGAAGACAGTCTGAAAAAACCCTTGAATCTTCTTCACGGGAATCGCGTTCAACCAAACGGAAATAAGCAAAGCGATGATAACGGACAGAGGAACCGAGACGAAGGTGATGAGCATAGTGTTCAGCATCGCCATCGAGAAGTTCGGGTCTCTAAGCACGTAACGGAAGTTTTCCGTCAGAGTGAATCCGTCGTGCGTACCTTGCAAATAGTTGAAGTCTTTGACGAATACAAGGAAAATAGCGTTGAATATCGGATAAAAGATGAAGATGGATAGCAAAATCAGTGCCGGTGCGAGGTAGAACCAGGATTTTATATTTTGTTGTTCTTCTAGCATGTTAGACTAGTTCTCCGGTTTCCTTGTTGAAGACATGCATTTTGTGCGGTTTGACGGTGAACTTCACGGTATCGCCTGGTTCAACACCGTAGTCTGCATCCACTATCGCACGGAATGTCTTGGCTTGCTGAACTGATTGCTGAGGAATGTCGATGCCTGCCATCTTGGTGTCGTCAACCTCTTCACCGAGTTCTTCGGCAACTTCTTGAGCGAAAGCCGCTTGTTCTTCTTCTGTGTTTTCTTCTTGCTCGGGGTCTTCGAAGCTTTCTTGGACTTCGACATCAGGATGGCGAATGATCAACGTGGTGTCGCGACCGATGGTTTCAACGAACTCGACTTCAACTTGGAAGCTGGAGCGTTCAACAATTTTGAAGCCTTCCGGGCGAATGCCGACAGTGACTTCTTGGTCTTCGGCGTCGGATTTACCGATGGCGACGTCGCCAATCATGATTTTTCCATCTTCAATGCGACCATCAAAAATGTTGATTGGTGGCGTGCCAAGGAACTTCGCAACGAAAAGGTTGTTTGGCTTGTCGTAAACGCGTTGAGGCTTGCCGACTTGTTGTGTGACGCCTTCGTCGAGAACCACGATCTCATCGCTGATACTCATTGCTTCTTCTTGGTCATGCGTAACGAAAATCGTCGTAATGCCGGTTTCTCTTTGGATACGGCGAATTTCCTCACGTGTTTGCAGACGCAAACGCGCATCCAGGTTCGAAAGCGGCTCGTCAAGCAAAAGCACGCGTGGTGACTTGACAAGTGCGCGGGCGATGGCAACACGTTGTTGTTGACCACCAGAAAGCTGGGCTGGCTTACGGTTCATCAAATGACCGATACCGACAAGGTCGGCAATTTCCTGGGCTTTTTTGAGCCCTTCCCTTTTGTCCATCTTGATGTTTTCAAGCGGGAACATGATGTTCTGCTTGACCGTCATGTGTGGATAGAGGGCGTAGTTTTGGAAAACAAGACCTATGCCGCGATCTTCGGGAGGAACGGGGGTAACGTCTTCATTTCCAAAATAGATTTTCCCAGATGTTGGTTTCAACAAACCGGAAATCATGAACAATGTCGTCGACTTACCGCAACCCGAGGGACCTAGCAACCCAAACAGTTTTCCCGACGGAATTACGATGTCTAGATTGTCAACGGCAACAACTTCATCTTCCCGTTTTGACTGGAAGATTTTGGTCAGATTCTGTAATGTAATCTCCATAATTTATTCTCTCCTAAACCTAAAGTTTATTAGTATATCTTAAATCGGCATAATGTCGCGCGAAACTAAATTCAGGCAACAAAAAAAACAACCAATTTTTTTCTAACAGTTTAGTATACAACATAATAAAAGCGTTTTCCACTTTTTGCAGGAAATTTTCTTCTTTTCATTCATTTACATAATGGTCATGCAAAAAAGACGTTGCTTATTGATTGAAAAGGTTTAGCCAATGATTCCTTGGTTGTAAAGCAGCCAAAGTCCGAATAAAATAGCGATGACAATCAACAGTTTCAGCATCTTGCGAACCAAGGAAACGACCCCTAAAATGACGATGAGCGCAAGAAGAATGGAGAACGCCAGCTGTTCGCCAAACGAAAGGTCCGTGGCAAAATCGTATGCACGGTCAATCGCCGAGCCAATCGGAATAAGATCTTCGATGAACCTCAACACTGGACCGATAATCGGTAAGTCCGACAGCAAATACCCTGATGCTCCAATCAAGTTTAACATCAAAAAATCCCCCTTATGTTTGGACTGTCTTTACCTACATTATACCGAAAAAGACTGAATAAATACATAGGCAAGTTTGTGAATATTAAACTAGGATAGTGCGAGAAAGTATACAACCCTACATCGTTTAAGGACGGGTTAGAATTTTTTTCGACCTTCAAGCGCTTTGTTCAAAGTGATTTCATCGGCATACCCGATATTTCCTCCGGCCGGCATACCGTAAGCGATTCTGGTCAACAACAAATCGGTATCCTTGAGGAGCCTTTGAAGATACAAGGCCGTGGTTTCTCCTTCATCACTGAGATTGGTGGCGAGAATGACTTCTTTGTGACGGTTGTCTTTGAGGCGCGCAAGTAGCTCTTTCACCCGCAGTTCTTCGGGCCCGATACCGTTACTTGGAGAAAGAACGCCGCCCAAAACATGATAAAGTCCGTCATAAGTCCCGGTTTTTTCCACTACAATTACGTCTTTGCTTTCTTCAACGACCAATATTTTGGAAGCGTCCCGAGTTTTGTCAGAGCAAATGTCGCAACGTGTTTTGTCGCTCAGGTTGCCGCACAACTCACAAGGTTTTATCTCTTGGCGGACTCTATGAAGCGCGTCGATGAAGTTGTCGAAATCTTCATCCTTGAAACTCGATACGCTATGCAATGCAAAGCGTTCCGCCGTTTTTTTTCCCACGCCGGGATAGCGCATGAATTGCTCAATCAACAAATTCAACGCTTCTGGGTATCGAGCTTTTATCGTCAAAACATCCCAGGCATGCCCTGGGTGTATTTCCCAAGGGTTTCTTGCGTTTCTTCGTCAATCTTTTTCATGCAGTCGTTGACGGCGGCGATGATTGTGTCTTCAAGCATGTCGTAATCGTCGGGCAATTCGAAAGCCTCCCGGTTGATTTTGATACTTTGCATTTCTTTGGCGCCATTGAACTCGACTTCGACCGTTTGGCCTCCGGCTTGGCCGTAGAATACGGATTGTTCGAGTTGTTCCTGCGCTTCTTTCATTTCTTTTTGCATTTGCTGAAGCTTCTTGATCATGTTTTGATTCATGGTTAATCTCCTTTCTTCACTTTCACGACATCGTCTCCGAAAATGTCCTTGGCTTCTTTGACACTGTCGCTGGCAACGTCGTCGTAATTTTCTTCGGTATCGGGAATTTCCACAAGTCGCGGATGGTCGATGGGTGTCAAACGGATAAACTCGTTCTCGTTTTTACGATTGCGGAATTTTTTGATGAACTCATCCGAAATCCGTTCCCAGACGCTTTCCGGTAGCGCCAAAAACATCGACGGTCTCTCGAAGTACGCCTCTAGGATTTCGACAATGTGTGATTTCACCTGCGGCTTCATCAAGCGGTTGCACACAACGGGGTTGTCGTATGTGACAATCATCATGACGCCGTTGGTCGCCACCAAGTTGCCATCGGTAATCATCTTGGCGTACTCAAGCTTTTTGTCGTCGACAAAACGCTCGATGTCGTACCATTTTTTGACCATCTCGATTTTAACACCACGGTCGGCGGTGTTCAAGACGTCTTCAACAAAACGGATGTCGAACGTTTTGTATTTCTTTTGAGAGTATTTATCGTAGAGAAAACGGTAGCGGTCCTTGTCGTCGGGTTCTTCGGAAGGCTTATCCGTTGTTTCGGTTGAATCTTTTTTCTCTTCGCTCTTTTCGGTCGGTGCCTCATCGTCGTTCTCCGAAGAGCTTTCTTCTTTTGAATCCGTCTGGGATTCCCACTCGTAGCGATCGAACACTTCATCGGCGGGCGTTTTCTCTCGAGGTGCGGGTTCTTTTTGTCCGGAAGTTTCCGACAAGGTCAGGATGTCTTTTTCAAGATTTTCCACTTTGTGTTCGACTTCTGAGAACTCTTCTCGCAAGGATTGGATGGTTTCCAGTGTTTTCGGACGGTCTTTCAAATCGTCGTCGACCATTTTGATGAAAGCCAGCTCCAAAAACAGTTTACCTTGTGAAGCGTAACGCATTTGCTGCTTGGTCTGGCTTAGTATGTCAATGTAATGGAAAAGCAACGGATTGGAAAGTTCTTCGGTCAATGTCAAAAAACCCTTTTTCTCGTGAAGAGACTTTTTCGTCTCCACTTCGGCGTTTTTGACCAGCAACACATCGCGATAAAACGTCATCAAATCGTCCACAATCCTATGGCTTTCCTTGCCCTCTTCCAACAGACGCTCAAGGGCGTTCAACGCTTTGACCACGTCGTTGTTTTTTAGGGCTTTGGCGATGTCCAAGACCACATCGTGCGAGATGGACCCTTTGATGGCGTGGACGTCCGAAACCGCAATGGTATCGTCGCTGTAGGATACGACTTGGTCCAACAAACTGATGGCGTCGCGCATCCCGCCTTCGGCCGATTCCGCGATATGGACAAGCGCTTCTTCGCTGGCTTCAATCGATTCTTTGGAGACAATCTCCTGAAGTTTTGCGAGAATTTCTTTTTTGCCGATGCCGCGAAAATCAAAACGCTGGCACCGAGAATGGATGGTGGAAGGGATTTTGTGGGGCTCTGTCGTCGCTAAAATGAACATTACATGCTTAGGAGGTTCTTCAAGCGTTTTAAGCAAAGCGTTGAAGGCCCCGATGGAAAGCATGTGCACCTCGTCGATGATGTAGACTTTGTATTTGCCGACTCCGGGTAGGTACTTGACTTTGTCACGGAGCTCGCGAATCTCGTCGACACCGTTGTTGCTGGCGGCGTCGATCTCAATCACGTCGTGGATGGTGTTTTTGTCAATGCCGCGGCAGATGTCACATTCGTTGCACGGGTTTTCAACCGGTGCTTTTTCACAGTTCACCGCTTTTGCGATAATTTTCGCAACACTTGTCTTTCCGGTGCCGCGGGGACCGCTGAACAAATAAGCATGAGAAAGCTTTTCATGCTTCAAGGCGTTTTTGAAGGTTTTCGTGATGTGTTCCTGGCCGGCGACTTCGTCAAAGTCTTTCGGCCGATATGTCCGATACAGTGCCTTATAGGCCATCGTTAAACACCTCGCTTACTGATGGCGGATTTTCTTTTCACGGAGTTTCTTAGTTTCGTCGATTACGATAGCACCGGCCTTTTGGACCAAATCGCTTTTTTTGGCGTCAAGCTTGCTTTGAAGCGCCGCATAGTTTTTTTCTTCGCCCTCGCCGTCGCGATAAACCAAATAGGCGTCTTTCATAACTGCTTGGAACGTCGCGTCGTTTCGAAGCGACAACGCTTGTTCTTCATTGATTTTTAAGCGATCTTTGATCAAGCGGGACATGTGCACGATGAATTCCCGTTCTTCGGTGGCGCTTTCTAAACCGGAAAAGAGTTTCTCCCGAATGAAGTTGTAAGCCAAAAAGGCGAATGTTATAAGAAAGGGCAAGGACCAAAACCGGTCCAACACCCCAAAAAAAGATTCATCTCGGAAAAAGTGCATGAACGCCGCCAGCAAAATCACGGTTATGACCGACGATAGAAAAACCCTAGTGTAATAGCGTACATCTTTCTTTCTTTTTATTCTAATCATTTTTAACCACCTATTCCGTATTATACTATAAAAGCGCCGATTATGATATAATTAATTTGGGTGATACCTATGAGTAAAGACACTATAGTCGCCATTTCCACGGCCCTCGGCAAAAGCGCCATCAACATCGTCCGCATGAGCGGTGACGATGTTTTTCGGATTGCCGACTCCATATTCAAAGGCGCTTCATTGCGCGATGCGCACTCACACACCATCCACTACGGAAAAATTCATGACAACGGCGCTTTGATCGACGAAGTGCTGGTTAGCGTCTTCAAAGCGCCAAAAACATTCACGCGGGAAGACATGGTCGAAATCAACTGCCACGGCGGTGCGTTTGTGACCCAAAAGATTTTGGAGCTGATTGTTTCAAAAGGTGCGCGCATGGCGGAAAAAGGCGAGTTCACCGAACGAGCGTTCTTAAACGGCCGCATCGATTTGACACAGGCCGAAAGCGTGATGGACATCGTCGAAGCGCGAAGCGAGTACGGGTTGCGCCTTGCCGGCAAAGGCTTGCAAGGTGAAGTTAGAGATTTGATTCAATCGCTGCGTGATGCCTTGATGGAGATCATCGCCCACATCGAGGTGCACATTGACTATCCTGAGTACGACGACGTCGACGAACTTACTGCCGATGTCCTTATTCCCAAAACCGAAGCTTTGCTCAATGAAATCGGCAACATCCTGAAGCGCGCCTCGACAGGAAAAGTACTGCGAGAAGGCATCAAGACGGCCATCATCGGCAGGCCCAACGTCGGAAAATCCAGCGTGCTAAACGCACTTTTGAAAGAAGAAAAAGCGATTGTTACCGAAATCAAGGGCACCACTCGAGACGTTGTGGAAGGCCAAATCAACATCGGAGGAATCGTGCTCAATCTCTTCGATACCGCCGGCATTCGCGATTCGGACGATTTGATCGAAAAAATCGGCATCGACAAAACCAAAAAAATCATTGAAGAGGCGGAACTCATTCTTTATGTCCTCAACAACAACGAGCCCTTAAGCCAAGAAGACGAGCGCCTCTTAGAGATGACCGACCATAAAAACCGCGTCGTCATCATCAATAAGATAGATTTGGAAAGCAAAATCGACCGCACCTTCGAAGAGAGCGTCCATATCAGCGCTTTGAAAAAAACCAATATTGAAGCCCTGGAAAAAAAGATTAAAGACATGTTCCTGCAAGAAGAAATCGATTTTTCAGGACAGACATACTTGGCCAACGCCCGGCACATCGCCAAGATGCGCCAAGCGGATGCAATGCTCAAAGAGGCTCTGCAAGCTGCACACAATCGGTTGCCTGTGGACATCATTGAAGTGGATTTGAAAAACGCCTGGGAAGCTTTAGGCGAAATCATCGGCGAATCGGGCGACAACGAACTCATCGATACGCTGTTTTCACGATTTTGCCTCGGAAAGTAACCACTACTTGTCAAAACGGTGTTTTTTGCCGTCTTTTTCCCAGCCCAGCACATAATCCAAATTAACATTCGCCGCCGAGCGGAATATGCATTTTTCAATGTCTTTGTGCATCTTTTTTAAAGAGGTCAGCAGTTCTTTGATTTCTTGGCGTTTCGAGGGCATTTCCCCCGAAGCCACCGTGCAACCGCAATCCAGCGTGTCGATGTTGTTGCGCTGGGTGATTTTTTTTACCGCTTCTTCTCGAATAAAATAAAGCGGACGTATCAATTCGATTCCTTCGAAGTTGTCCGCCTTTACTTTCGGCAACATCGTTTTGAACGTACCGGAGAAAAACATGTTCAAAAGCGTCGTCTCAATCACATCGTCGTAGTGATGGCCCAAAGCGAGTTTGTTGCACCCGTGTTTTTCAGCCAGAGCGTAAAGCGAGCCCCGTCGCATTCTAGCGCATAGGTAACATGGGTTGTCGGGCGCTTTTTCGCCGACGACTTTGAAAATGTCTTTGCGTTCGACCACTACGTCCAATCCGAGTGTCTTGGCGGTTTCACGGATTCGTCCGACATCGCCCGGAGCGTATCCCGGGTCCATCGCAATCACCACTATGTCAAAGTCGACCAATGGATGTCTTCTGAGTTCGCTCAACATTTTCGCCATCAAAAACGAGTCTTTCCCGCCGCTTAACGCGACCGCAACGCGATCGCCGTCTTCAATCAAAGAATATTGTTTGACGGCGCGGATGAACTTCGACCAAACATCGCCACGGTAACGCTTGATTATATCTTTATGATAATCCTGCTTTGTTGTCATATACATCCCTCCGAATTATGTTATACTATATCAAAAGTAGCGGTGATTGCAATATGAACAAAAATAATTTAAATAATATATTGAATTTTATGAATAAAACGTATACAATTGAATTATCAAGATACGGAGGTGAAGCTCATGAGCTTTGAATGGGCATCGCGCAAGCCTCGTGAGGGCCTAGCCACTCTTTACGAGTCCAACATAACCTTGAACAAAAGCGCCAGTTCGCATTTCGACAGCGCATACAGCGTCTTGTTAGGTCTTGACCGAGAGAAAAAACGCATCGCCATCAAGCCCATCACCAAACAAGAGTTTCAAAGGGGCACCATACCTGACGAAAAACGTCATAAAATCACCGTGCGTCCCAGTTACGCCCGGGTATGCAACAAGAAGTTCATTCAAGATGTGGTCGAGATTGCTGGGCTGAACTTGAAAGACAACAACGCACTCAAATTCAAAACCACCTGGAACCCCCAGGAAAAAGCCTTAATCATCGATCTCAACAACGTTGAGGAGGAATTGTAATGGAATCAATCGATATTATTTTCATGGTACTATGGTTTTCCATCATATTGTTTGCGGCATTCATTGAAGTGGTCACGATGGATTTGACGAGCCTCTGGTTCAGCATTGGGGCTGTTGTCTCGTTCATTTTGGCCGTTTTGGGACAATCCATCATTGTCCAAATTGTCGTGTTCATCGTCATCTCAATTTTCCTTTTGCTGAGTGTACGGCCTTTGGCAAAGAAGTATTTCCGAACCAACATCATAGGCACAAACGCAGACCGTTTGGTAGGCAAAGTAGCGGTCTGCACGAAACAAATCGACCCGGGCGTGCGCGGTGAAGTCAAAGTGGACGGTAAGTATTGGACCGCCATTTCCTCTGGAAACGACGCCATCGAAGTCGATGAAAAAGTTGAAATTCTCTCGATTGAAGGCGCCAAGCTCATTGTGGTGAAACTATGACCGCTAGCGGTTTTAAACGTTTCGCCAGTTTTATCATTGACTTCACCATCATCATCGCATTGGTCTTCACCTCGTTTCGCATCGTCGGCAATCCGCTCCTCCGAGAGGCAACGGGTTACGACGAAGAACAATGGAATCTCGACTGGGCGGTCGCCGCACGGGAACTCAACGAGGAACGGGATCGTTTAGCGAGACGATTAGAAGAAGAAGACACCTACACTCGTGCAGACTATGAGAGGGACCTTCAAGAATTGGAAGACGAATACAACGAAGAATACGCCGCGGTTGTGCCTTATCTAATGAGCGTCGTGCTGTATTTCTACGCCGCATGGGTTGTTGGAAACTATATTTACCAAGGCCTGATGAAAGGCAACACCTTTGGCCGGAAGTGGATGGACATCGAACTTAGCGGCAGAGTGAACTGGTGGTCGCTCTTCATGCGGGAAGTGCTTTGGAAAGGCTTTTTCTGGGCCTTTACACTAAGCATCGGCATCTGGATCGATTTCTTGTTCATCGCGTTCACGAAAGACCGGAAAACCCTGCGCGACCATATCTCCGGTTTGAAAGTCATCTACATCGATGTCCCCTACCCCATTTAACAGTAGAAACAAGACACCTTGGTGTTCTCTATAAAAAACTATTTCTTAATCTAAGGAGGATTTGTGTATGCCAACCATTGGCGTCATACTCATCATTGCTGTTGTAGTCATCATCCTGATTTATTTGGCAACCCGTTTCACTATCGTTACCCAGGCCAACCGTTTCATCGTCGAACGACTCGGTGGCTACTACACAACTTGGGATGTGGGCATTCATTTCTTGCTCCCTTTCATTGACAGGGTCAAACTGAAAGTCTCCATCAAAGAGCAAGTGGTCGACTTCGACCCACAACCCGTCATCACCAAAGACAACGTCACCATGCAAATCGACACGGTCGTGTTCTTCCAAATCACCGACCCGAAACTTTACACCTACGGTGTCAACTACCCCATCAAAGCGATAGAAAACATCACCGCAACAACCCTCCGTAACATCATCGGTGATCTTGAACTCGATGAATCTTTGACATCACGCGATTACATCAACGAGCGCATGCGTACGATTCTTGACGAAGCCACCGACCCTTGGGGCATCAAGATCAATCGTGTCGAAGTCAAAAACATCATCCCGCCGAAAGACATTCGCGAAGCGATGGAAAAACAAATGCGCGCCGAACGTGAAAAGCGCCAATCCATCCTTATCGCCGAAGGGAACAAACGCTCCTCCATCCTCAACGCCGAGGGTGAAAAAGAGGCCCGCATTCTGCGCGCCGACGGTGAGCGTCAAACCCGTATCCTTGAGGCCGAAGGTCAAGCTGAAGCGATCTTGAAAGTCCAAAAAGCGACCGCGAAAGGTATCGAACTCATTAAAGCGGCCGGTGCGGACGAAGCCTTCCTCCGTCTTGAAGCGTACAAGGCGATGGAAAAAGTGGCCGAAGGTCAGGCGACCAAGCTTATCATTCCTTCCGATATGCAAGGCATGGTCGGACTCGCTTCAACTCTTTCCGAAGCGTTCAAATCCACGCCTCAGCTGTCAAAAGCGACCAAGGAATCTCTCGACGAAGTTACCAAAGGGACCAAAGCCTCCAAAGGAAGCAAGGACTAATCAAAAGAGCTTCGGGGCTCCCCGAAGCTCTTTTTCCATTTTTTAAAACTCGCAGTTTTTCGGAGTGCGCGGAAACGGGATAACGTCACGAATGTTCGCAACACCGGTAATGTACATCAGCATCCGATCGAAGCCAAGTCCGAATCCTGCGTGCGGCGTCGTACCGTATTTGCGAAGATCAAGATACCATTTCAACTCTTCGCTGTCGACGTTCATCTCTTCCATGCGTTTCAATAGTACATCATAGCGTTCCTCTCTTTGCGAACCGCCGATGATTTCACCGGATTTCGGCACGATCAAGTCCATGGCGGCGACTGTTTCTTTGTCGTCGTTTAACCTCATGTAAAACGCTTTGATATGCTTGGGCCAATCGGTGACGAACACCGGAGCGTCGAAGTGTTTGGCCAAATGCTTCTCATGTTCCGTTGCGAGATCCCTGTCGTAAGAAGGCTCGTTCTCGAACGCCACTTTGGCTTGTTTCAAAATGTCTATCGCTTCACGATGCGTAATACGCGCGAATTTTGATTGCATCACGTTTTGTAGTTTGTCGAGCAACCCTTTTTCGACGAACTTGTTCAAAAACGCCATTTCTTTCTCCGCATGCTTCATCACATAGCCAATGATTTCTTTGACCATCTCCTCGGCGAGGTCCATGTCGTCTTCCAAATCGGCAAAGGCGATTTCCGGCTCAATCATCCAAAACTCGGAAGCATGAGTGGCGGTATGAGACTTCTCTGCCCTAAACGTCGGCCCAAAGGTATACACGTCGCGGAACGCCTGGGCGAATGCTTCGGCTTGAAGCTGACCGGACACCGTCAAGTTCGCTTTGCGGCCGAAGAAATCTTTGGAATAGTCGACGGCTTTCTCGGATTTGGGCGTGTTCTCAAGATCGAGAGTCGTCACTTGAAACATCTCGCCGGCGCCTTCGGCGTCGCTTGCGGTGATAATCGGGGACGCCAAATGGATGAAGTCGCGGTCTTGAAAGAATGTGTGGATTGCATGCGTCAATAGGCTGCGAATGCGAAAAACCGCCGTAAACAGGTTCGTACGGCTGCGCAAATGCGCGTGTTCACGCAAAAATTCACGGGAATGGCGCTTCGGCTGAATCGGATAATCCTCTTCGGAATCTCCGACGATTTCAATGCTTCTGGCCTTGATTTCAAAGGGTTGCGGCCGGTTTGGGGTGGCTTCGACAACGCCTTCAACCCGCAAACTTGCGCCGATGCGGGTTTTGCGAATCTCTTCGAAATTCTCCAAGTGATCCGCCTCATAAACAACTTGAATGGTTTCGAAAAACGTTCCGTCGTTCAGGTTGATAAAGCCGAACGCCTTCTGCGAACGATGGTTTCGGACCCATCCGAACAGCGTGATTTTCTTATCCGTTTGGGTTTCATACGTTTCATACAATCTTTTTACGGTCATTTTCATAAGCGAAGCCTCCCTATATCCATAAAAAACGCCCTTACGTTTAAGGGCGAACAATGCCGCGGTACCACCTTAATTCCTAAGCACTCTCGCTTTTAACGCAAGCATACGGATGGGTCTACTAAAGTTCTTCCATCTCTCCCGGTGTTGTTCGCTCGTCTGTCATTTTCCAGCTCTCACCATCCTGGAATCGCTACAAAGAGGGAGACAAGCGATGCGTCCGTTCTTCGATTTATAATTCAATTATATAGCAAATCCATAGATTGTCAACCGATTAAACGCCAGGAGGCTTACACCATGCTAAAGCTGCAAAACACCTACAAGACCTACAAAAACGGGGATGAACTCTTGCATGCGTTGCACGATGTCACTTTGGAATTCCATCAAGGGGACTTCGCGTTTTTGCTTGGAGAAAGCGGAAGCGGAAAAAGCACGCTGCTCAATGTGCTAAGCGGTCTAGACGTTCCTTCGAAAGGGTCCGTCTTCATAGAAGGAACCGACACTCGCACATTCTCCAAAAAGGACTACGCGACGTTCCGAAACAACCATGTCGGCTTCATCTTCCAAGAATACAACCTCATCGATCACCTCAGTGTGCTCGATAACGTTACGCTTCCACTTTTATTTCAAGGCGTCGACAAAAAAGAAGCCAAGGAACGTGCCCGGAACGAACTGGAAAAAATCGGCCTAAAAAAACACGTCGCCAAGAAACCGCAACAACTCTCCGGCGGGCAGCAACAACGGGTTGCCATCGCCCGCGCGTTGGTGACAAACCCCAAAATTATCCTTGCCGACGAACCGACGGGATCCCTCGATGAAGCGATGGGCGAAAAGACCATCGCCTACTTGAAAAAACACGCCCAAGACAAGGTCGTCATCGTCGTCACCCACAACGAAGAGTTGGCGGAGAAGTTCGCCAACCGAACCATCCGCATTCAAGACGGAAAAATTTTGGACGATTCAAAAGAAGAAACGAACGAAACAGCATCAGTCGATGAAAAAACCTTGAACATCAACCCTCCAAAAGTTCCGTTGGGCATATTGTTCAAGTTTGCGAAAAACAACGTGTTTTCCCGCATCTTTCGTACGTTTTTGACATCGGCGATTGTGGCGATCGGTTTTGTGGCCATATTGCTGCTGACGTTCATTGTTTTGGGCATTCGCGGCTCGTTAAGCGACGCCGTCGCTTCTTTGATTCCACCCGATGAATACCAGCTCCATCCTATCGAAGACACCTTCATCGATAGCGACACTTTCAACCGCGTGCGGGACCACGAGCATGTAGAGGACTTGCGCTACAACATCCGCTTGAACATCCCAAGCCGTTACCGCACTTTAGCCGAAAATACCCATGAACTTACATACCTCGCGGTGCCTTTCGATCCGTTCGCGTTTGAACGCGACGGAACGTTGCACGGGCGTCTCCCGGAAAACGAGAACGAGGTTGTCATCAGTTTGCGCACCGCCTTGTCGCTTCGCGAAATGGACATGGTGGATGAGGAATCCTACGGCTACGTTTTCGATTTGGTGGAAGGCTACGACATTCGCGCCGACCATTTGAACAGTGATTTTAGCGAAAGCAAGCGCTTCACCATCGTCGGCATGTCGGAAGAGACGCAGCCGCAAAATGTTTACCTTTCCTACGACGCTTTGTTAAAATTGGCCGAACAGAGGTTGGACGAAAAGGAATACAAAACTAGCGCTATCGCTTATCTAAGCACGAGCGACGATGGGGACATCGATGCCTTGAGGCGCGATCTTCGTGACGATGAGGGGTTGGTGCTCCGCAATGTATTTGGAGAAATCACTACACAAATAGACGATGTTATGTTCACCGCTTTGCAATGGTTCGTCGGGATTTCTTTGATCAGTCTGGTTGTTGCCGGCATCCTAATCGGTCTGGTCATTTATACTTCTGTGCTGGAAAGAGTTCGAGAAATCGGCATATTGACGGCCCTTGGCGCAAGAGGGTCGAACATAAGAGGTATCTTCTTGATTGAAAGCGGCATCGGAGGGCTTTTAAGCGGTACCATCGCCGCAGTAGCGGCCGTCTTTATCGCCTTGGGGCTAAACCGCCTGTTCAACAATTTCATTGAAGCGCCTCTCAACTTGCTGACCGGAGGAAATCTCGACATTACGCTTCTGGATGTGTCGATTCCCGCAATAGCCTTAGTGTTGGTCGCCGGAGTGCTTTACGCCATGTTGAGCGGATGGATCCCCTCCAAACATGCCACAAAACTGAACGCCGTCTCCGCGCTTAGGAAGGAGTAGTTCCCATGATTAAACTGCATGAAATTCATAAGATATACACACAAGGAAAAACCGGATTTCACGCCCTTAAAGACGTATCGCTGTATTTTGAAAAAAACGAAGCTGTGTTCGTCTACGGAAAAAGCGGATGCGGAAAAACAACGCTGCTCAACCTGATTGCCGGCTTGGACCAACCTTCTAGCGGAGAGATGGCCATCAACGGAAAACTGACTTCGCAGTTCAAAGAAAGCGAATGGGACTATTTCCGCAACCACAACATTGGGTTTATCTTCCAACAGTTCAACTTAATCGAACAACTCCCGGTGCTTGAAAACGTAGCCATCAATGCGAAAATAAGTGGAAACAGCCACACCAAAAGCAAGAAGATGGCGCTGGAGATGTTGAAAAAAGTCGGTTTGGAAAAACACGCGAAAAAAACTCCCCGAGAACTCTCCGGAGGAGAAAGACAGAGAGTGGGCATTGCTCGCGCACTTATCAACGACCCCGACATCATATTGGCCGACGAACCCACCGGTGCGCTTGATAAGAAAACCGGCACTGAGATTATGGACTTGATCAAGTCGATTTCCAAAGGCAAACTTCTCATCGTCGTCACCCACGATTTGTCCATGGCCAAACGCTACGCTACGCGGATGATTGAGCTTCGCGACGGTAAAGTGGTGAGCGACAGCGAGCCCAAAGACCAAAAAGTGAAACTGACGTTCAAAAGAGAAAAACATCGAAAATCCTTGTCGTTCAAAGAAGGGATACGCCTTGCCTTTTTCAACATGAAAGCGCGGGCATGGCGAAGCACACTCGTCGCCATGGGCCTTGCCATCGGCATCATCGGGTTGATTCTTATCAACTCCTTGTTCATCACCATCCGAACATCGCTCACCGAACAAGGCGAACTTTTACGCGACAACCCAGAACTCACTATCTTGTATCGTGATGACAGTTTCTCTTCCCGCGAAGAATTTGTCGAAACCTTGAAAACCGATTATCCATATTGGAGCGACATAAGTTACAGCCCCAACTTTTCCCTTTCCATCGTGGAAAACGAGACCACTCAAAATCCCTTGATCAACCCCTTGAACCTCTCTCGTCTCACCGCTACGCCACAAAGTGCACAAATACGCAGTCTTTACGACGATTTCATCGGAGACGGGCGCTTTCCGGAAAACGAATCCGAGTTTGCGCTGACCCTGTCGCAAGCCCAAAACCTCTTTTCTCCCGACGCACGCTTGACCAGGAATGAGATTTGGGAAAGAGTCCAAGGCAACGAATACAAAATCGCCACAAATTTCCAATACCGTCCGGACGAAAGCATGATGGACGCCAATGAATGCCAATTTGTTGAAGATTGGGACGGCGAAGAGGCAAGTTTGCCGGAAGGGTTTTTTGAAGATTTCGAAAATTCCTCCGACCTCGAATCGCATATGGAGACGTTGTCTATCTATAGAGACGAACCCATAGAATTCCAAAACCGCACGTATTTTTGCGACGATTACACGCAGGTTCTTTGGCACAACGACTACAACAACCCAACGAATTTCGAGACGTTGACGTTGGTGGGCATCATCGATGAAGGGGTTTTCGGAAACGCGCTGTTTCACGAAGATTTCCTGATGTCCATCGACACACAAGAACATTATTATGAAATGCAATTCAAGGCAATCGGTTATTTGGATAGCGAACACATCGATGAAAAAGCCTCCATCATTCGCTCGATTGAAGACGACGGGTTCCTCGTTCGGGAGACCACCACACCACAGTTTAACCTTTTGTCGGGATTGAGCGTTCTCTTCACCTACATCATCCAGTTCGTCTTCAGCGCTATCGCCGCCATTGCCGTCATCACGGCGGGGCTCATGCTTTTAATGATTCTTTACATATCCGTCCTTGAGCGAACCCGTGAAATCGGTTTGATTCGCTCCTTAGGCGGAACACGCAAGGACGTTCGCAACATTTTTGTCGGTGAAACGACGATGATTGGCCTTTTTGCGGCGCTCATAAGCATCGCTGTGAGCTTGATCATCATTCTCTTCAGCAACGTTGTCTTCCCCGAGCAACTGTTCAACTTCTTGTCCCAATACTACCGGAATCTTCCAGAAGGACCGCTTTTCACCGTCAACATCCGATTGATGGCATACGCCATTGTGGGCAGTGTCGTCATTGCGGTCATCAGCGGCTTGATCCCTTCAATCATAGCTGGAAAAAAACAACCCATAGAAGCATTAAGAAACGATTAGGAGGCTACTCATGGAATACAAAAAATTCGTCAAGGGCGAACGCGTCGTCGCCGTCATACTGGATTTCATTTTTTATCAAATTGCCATCACCATAAGTTCTTTGTTCGCCGTTCCGTTTTTCGGCTGGCAAGCGTTCATGGAGTTTACTTGGAATGGAGAGGTTGGCGGCATCGGTGAGTTCACCGAAGAACTCATCGGCTACATGATTTTATCCGCTATTATTAGTTTGATTCTCGGCATATTCTATTACGTTTACGTCCCTTACAAAAAAGATGGGAAAACGTTGGGAAAAGTCATCTTGAGAATCAAAGTCGTTGACGACATCGGCCAAAACCCTCCATTCAAGGTGCATTTCATCCGCAGCATTGCCATGTGGGGCACATATTTGCTGACACCGATAACTTTTGTCATACTGTTCAATCCCTTCGCCTACACAGTGCTGTCGGGAGTGATAGGCTTTGCGATGTTCATGCTGACCCTCATCGCGTTCCTCATGATTTTGTTCCGACAAGACGAGCGAGGCTTGCACGACTTGATTGCAAACACCTACGTGGTGGACGATCGCTATGATCCGGATTTGAAAGCCGTCGAGGCCGCCACGCAAGCCAAGGATTGGGCGCAACTAGAAGACGGTGAAGACGACGACTTCATGAAGGATTACGACAAAGACGATCCCTGGTCCAAATAAAAAAAGGTCGTACGACCTTTTTTTAATGGATTCATCAATTGTTGGAGTCTGCTTCTTTGGGCTCAAACAAACTACTCAGCGGTTTGTCGTATATGATGTTGAGGATGCCTTGTCCAAACAACGGCCCAACGCTCAACTGAACCACTTTATCGGATTTTTTGTCTTCGGATAATTCAATGGTGTTCGTACAGACGATTTCTTCAATGTCGCTTGCGTTGATGCGTTCAATCGCCGGATGGGAAAAGACAGGATGCGTACAAGCGGCGTAGACTTCTTTGGCGCCGGCCTCTTTCAAAGCTTTCGCCGCCGTGCCTATCGTGCCGGCCGTATCGATTAAGTCATCGATGATGATGGCTATTTTTTCGCGGACATCGCCAACGATATTCATGACTTCCGATTCGTTCGGCCGCGGTCGACTTTTGTCGATTATCGCAATCGGGGCGTGCATGGCGTTGCCCATGATTCTTGCCCTCACCGCTCCGCCGTGATCCGGAGAGACAATGACCAAATCCTTGCCGTTAAGTTTTTTGCGGAAGTAATCAACCAAAATCGGCATCGCGAAAAAGTTGTCGATTGGAATGTCGAAAAATCCTTGAATTTGGCCTGCGTGCAAATCCATCGATAAGACTCGGTTGGCACCGGCTTTCTCGACCAAATTTGCCACAAGCTTCGCCGAAATCGGTTGCCGTGCGGCCGACTTGCGATCTTGACGGGAGTACCCGTAGTAAGGCATCACAACGTTCACGCTCTTTGCGGAGGCTCTTTTGACCGCATCAATCATAATGAGAAGTTCCATGAGATGTTCATTAACCGGTGGTTGTGTGGGCTGGACGATGAACACATGATGGCCACGAACCGTCTCCTCAATGTCCACGCCTATCTCACCGTCCGCAAAACGCTTCAGTTCGCAATGGCTCAAAGGAATTTTAGTAAACTCCGAAATCTCCTGCGCCAGTTTTTTGTTGGCGCTTAAGGAAAACAACTTAACTTTTTCACCGCTTAGTGTCGCCATAATACCCTCCAAATCCATTATTTCAGCTTCATGTAGTTATTATAATAGAAATTTATCCAAAAGAAAATGCAACTGTGTCGCGAGTTGCATTTAATGTATTGCTATTCTTCTTCGGACTCTTCGGTCGCTTCATCGGAAGCTTCTTCAGCTTCCTCTTCTTGCTCTTTTTCTTCTTTTTCCTTGTCCAAAAGTTCTTGGTAGGCTTTGATAACTACACCTTCGATGTAGTCGCGAGTTTCTTGATTGATAGGGTGCGCGACGTCTTTGAACTCGCCGTTGGGCATCTTACGGCTAGGCATCGCGACAAACAACCCGTCTTTCCCATCGATGACGCGTAATTCATGAACCACGAAACAATCATCAATTGTAATTGCGGCAATCGCTTTCAGACGATTTTCCTTGTCGAACTTCTTCACACGAATGTCAGTAACTTCCATTGTTCCACCCCACATATTTTTAGGCTCTTCCTTATTATATCGAAGATTATATCATAGGATTAAAACGTTTTCAAACAATATTTCCCATTTAGGCGCTAAATCAAAGTATTTTTGTCATGTGTGTGTAATATTCTTCCTTCAACGCTTCACGAATCTTGTTCAACACATCCCGTTCTTTGTTGATGACGAAAAACGTAGGACCGGAGCCGCTCATCAAAAACCCTTTGGCCCCTATCTCGGACAGCTTGTCATGCAACCCCTTCACCTCGGGAAACAAAGCGTAAGTATAAGGGGAGAGTGCATTGTGCAAGCTACGCACCAGTAACTCGCAGTTCCGATTGTAGATGGCGTTTGTCATCGAAGTAATTTTTACATTGCGAATTTCTTTCATATCCAACGCTTCATAGACTTGTTTTGTGCTTACTTTTATACCTGGAGAAACCAAAAGCAGAGGAACGTTCAACTTTTGTTTCAAGAAAAACAGTTTTTCGCCTTTTCCCCGTGCGATACAGAGTTTGTTGTAGATGCAAAAAGGAACATCCGCGCCAAAAGATTCGCCAATTTCTGAGAGTTTTTCCTTGGTCAAACGAAGATGGAAAAGGTCATTGATGCCCCGCAAGGCGGCAGCGCAGTCTGCGCTTCCGCCCCCTAAGCCGGCCGCTATGGGGATGTTTTTTTGGATATGAATCTCCATTCCGTGCTTGAGTTTGTAGTTTTCCATCATGTGCTTGGCGGCTTTGAAAACGATGTTGTCTTCAATGCTCTCTGTAATCGTCTTTGAAGTCGTAAGCCGAAGTTCATGATCCTTGCGCTTTTTGATTGTTACGACGTCATGCATTGCAATAGGTGCCATGACCATTTCCAAATCATGGTACTGATCCGGGCGCTTCCCCAAAACATCCAGAAACAGATTCACCTTGGCATACGCAATTTCTTTGACCAATGCCATCGCCTCCCCCAGGCATGTTCCACGTGGAACATTATTTCTTCTCTAAAAATATTTATGTTTAACGTGTCTTAATGCCTCATATAAACCTTTTTGTTTAAATACCCTTTTATGTAAAACCGTCAATGTTTCACGTGGAACTATAAGTATTTTTCTATGAATGTTTTTCCTAACTCGATCAATTTCTTGGAAGCAATTTCCTCCGCCCTGATTTGTGTTCGATACCCGTGTTCTTGCAAGAACACTTGGAGCTCACTTTTTTCGATACCATACGCGACATGGAGATTGTTGGTTAGCGTCTTTCTTTTTTGTTTGAAACAAGCTTTGAAGAAACGAAGCAACTCCGGTGTTTCATGTGAAACATATTGATTGGGCTTTACATCCAACGTTATGACGCCGCTATCTACTTTCGGGCGAGGGATGAACACAGTGTTTGGGACTGAAAACTCGAAAGTGGGCGTCGTCAAATAATGCATAATTACGCTCAAAGCGTTGTAATCCTTTGTGCTTTTCGCAGCGGTAAGCCGCTTGGCAACTTCAAGTTGAACCATCAGCACATAGCGGTCAACCAAGCGAGATTCTTCCAGCGCCTTCATAATGAACGGCGTTGTAATGTAATAGGGGAGATTCGCGACGACAACGACTTTTTCCACTTTACCATGGCGTTCTTTAATATCCTCATCGATGTCCCTTTTCAGTATGTCTCCCGCAATCAGTGTGAAGTTTTCGCGTTCTTTAAACATATCTTCCAATACTTCGACCAGTGATTCGTCAATTTCATAGGCCAATACATGAGCGGCCCGATTCAATAGATATTGCGTCAAGCTTCCTAAGCCCGGGCCGACTTCGAGTACTAAGGTTTCTTTGTCGATTTTTGCCGTGTTGACGATTTTTTGCAAGATTTTGTCGTCGATCAAATAGTTTTGCCCGAACCGCTTGCGCGCTTGCAAGTTTTGATTGTTTATGAGGGCGCGAACCTTTTTCGATGTGGAAACATCCATGCTATCACCTTTGGCTGTCCTGATTCTGAAAATACTTCTTGCTCTTTTGGTTGATGATGATGCGAAGCGCTTGAGGAAGAATACGGACCTCAATGGGGCCCTTCGCACCACTTTCTCCGTCTATGGTCCATCGATAGGATGTGTCGACTTCGACACTGGCGTGTTCGACGACGTGCCTTTTTACGCCGGGAATGACTTTCGGGTCGAACAAGAACGATAGGACAAACATTATATTGTTCAAGAAAGGAATGTATCGATAAAGCACCACATCCAGTTTCCCATCATCCAATATAGGACGGTTGATGACCGGAAAACTGGCGACACGTTTGGAATTGACCAGCAACACCAAAGAGAAGCGCCCGTTATGGTTTTCGTCCGGCAAGCGTACTATCATGGGGATTTTCTTAATCCGAAAAAACTGTTTGACGCCGGCAAGAACATAGGCCAAATACCCTAAATTGTTTTTCCATGTTTCGGGTGTGGAGTAACTGATGTCTACGTAATTGCCGAGTGCGGCCACGTAGGAGAAATGCCCTTGCGTCGATGCTACGACGTCCATGGAAACTTCAAGCTTTTCTTGGATAATCTGCAGCGCTTTTTTGATGTTTTTCGGAATGCCGAGCGTTTTGGCCAAATCGCAGGAAGTTCCGGTTGGGATGTATGCAACAAGGGGCCTGTGCGAAGTCTTGAACATTCCGTTCAGACATTCGTTCATCGTCCCATCGCCGCCGGCTACCAAAAGCATGTCCACTTTTTGAAGGCAAGCTTCCTCGCTTAGAGAAATCGCATGTTGCGGATAATCCGAGCGTTTGACATCGTATTCATACTCCATGCTTTCAAGAGTGTTTGTGACATCGCGAATATGGGATTCGAATGTCCGCTTCCCGCTCACGGGGTTGTAGATGACGATGCATTTCGGCATAATTCCACCTTCTGTCGATGTGTGTTCCCACTCAGTAGTTTATAGGGGATTAACGGCTATGTAAAAGAAAAAGCCCGCTCGAACGAGCTTTTTACTCCATCACGCTTTGTGCCGCAGTGATGATGGCGGTGTTGTAGGCGTCTTCGACCGAGCATCCACGGGATAGGTCGTTGACAGGCTTGTTGAGCCCGGCCAAAATGGGGCCCATGGCTTCGAAATTGCCTAGTCTTTGGGCAATTTTATATCCGATGTTGCCCGAATTCAAATCGGGGAAAATGAACGTGTTGGCCTTGCCGGCCACAGCACTTTCGGGGAATTTTTTCTCTCCGACGCTTTGCACAAACGCGGCGTCAAACTGCATCTCTCCATCCACGGGGAACGGAGGATTCTTCTTTTGAGCCAATTCCACGGCTTTGACCACTTTTTTCGTGTCGTCCGTCACGGCGCTTCCGTTGGTGGAAAAGGACAACATAGCGACTTTCGGGTCCATGCCGAACATTTGGGCGGCTTTTCCGCTTTCAACGGCAAACTCCGCCAAATCGGCGGCTTCAGGTTCGGGGTTGATGGCGCAATCGGCCATGATATACTTCTCGTCGCCGCGGACCATGAGAAAATATCCGAACGTCTTAGAAACGTCGGGTTTTGTCTTGATAATCTGCAGCGCAGGTCGAACGGTATCGCCCGTAGAGTGCGCCGCGCCGCTCACTAATCCTTCGGCACGGTTGGTATAGACCAGCATCGTACCAAAATAGTTCGGTTTCTTCAACAATTCTTTCGCTTCTTCATAAGTGCATTTTCCCGCACGTCTTTCAACCAGCGCTTGAACCAGCTCATTATAAAGTTCGGAAGTTTCCGGGTCGATCACTTCACACCCTGAAACATCTTCCTTAATCCGACTTGAATCTCCAATCAATATCGGAGTGAGGATTCCTTCGTCGGCAAGCTTTTTTGCCGCCTGCGCGATGCGCTTGTCTTCCGGTTCAGGAAACACAATGCGGATGCTTTTTCCTGCAATCTTGTCTTTTAATGTGTCGATAATAGCCATAACATCACTCCTTAACATACTTATTATAGTAAATTTTAGCCCTCTTTACAATCGTTAGTGTGACCTTTTCTTGTATTCGTGTTAGAATGATTACGGGTGATAACATGACAAGACTGAACACAATTCTATTCGACTTGGACGGCACCATTGTGGACTCGAACGAAATCATAATCCGCAGCTATGAGCATACCTATCGAACACATCTTCCCAATCAATCCATTTCAAGGCAAACAATCATCGACCAAATCGGGCCAACCCTTGAAGATACGCTATCGCAATACGCCGATAACGAAAAAATGCTGAAAGACCTCATTGATAGTTATCTGTACTATTACCGCAAGCACGAACACGAGTATTTCAAACTTTACGAGGGGATCCTGCCCACGTTGAATACGTTAAAAAAAGAGGGGTACAATTTGGCCATCGTAACCAGCAAATTTGAAGAATCCGCCCTACCAAGCATACAACATTTCGGCTTGGACCACATTTTCGATTGCGTCGTCACGCTGGACCAAGTCAACAAACCGAAACCCGAACCCGAAAGCGTCCACAAAGCGCTTCAATGTTTTACAACCTGCGAGAAGGCCATCATGATTGGCGACAACCCCGGCGATATAACCGCTGGCAAAAACGCCGGCATACTAAGCGCAGGCGTCGCCTGGAGCATCAAAGGTAGCGAAACACTGGAAAACGCCGGAGCGGACTACATACTGGAAACTCCGGAAGATATATTCAACATCATTAAGAAAGAACAAGGGAGGTAGAACATGGATTGCATCTTTTGTAAAATCATCAAAGGGGAAATTCCCGCCTACAAACTCTATGAAGACGATAAGGTATTCGCGTTTTTAGACATTACCCAAGGAACGAAGGGGCATACGCTAATCGTGCCCAAAAAACACGTTAAGAACGTCTACGACATGAGCGAAGAAGACGCTCAAGCCGTTTTTAGCCGTGTCCCCAAGCTTGCCAAGGCGTTGAAGAAAGCGTTCAACCCCATTGGTCTTAACATCATCAACAACAACGACAAACCCTTGCAAAGCGTGTTCCATTTCCATGTCCATTTAATACCACGTTACGAAAACGACGGCATGACGCTTACCACTGTGAACAGGCAAGACGATTACGAAAAATCGGATTACCTGAACGTTCAAGACGCTATCGTCAAAGCATTGAACGAATAAAAAGGCGGTTTCCCGCCTTTTTTTATTGAAACATTTTGGCCAGTGTCTTGACCATGGCGCCACTAGCGCCTTTTTTCTCATTGTAAGCCGTTCCGGCGATGTCCAAATGGATCCACGGAATGTCGTTTTGGACAAATTTTTCCAAAAAAGCCGCCGCCACAGAAGCCGCTGCCATGCGGCCGCCGCTGTTTTTAATGTCGGCGTATTGGCTTTTCAAGGTGTCGTGGTGCGCCTTGTCAATCGGTAACCGCCAAATCTTTTCATCCGCTTGTCTGGCCGTTTTCGAAAGTGTATCGAAGTATTCGTCGTTGTTGCTGAATGCGCCGGTGTGGTAATTGCCCAAGGCCGCAACGACACCTCCCGTCAACGTTGCGACATCAATGATGCGACTTGCGCCTTGTTCTTGCGCGTACCAAAGAGCATCGGCCAAGGTGAGACGACCTTCGGCATCGGTTGAGATGATTTCAATCGTGTGCCCCGAAGCGGCCGTGAGGATGTCGTCCGGCACATGCGCGTTATCGCCGATGCGGTTATCCGTAGCGGCGATCATCACGCTGACGTTGGCTTTATACCCCATTCGCGCAATGGCTTCGATTGCGCCCAATACAGTGGCGGCTCCTCCCATGTCGCATTTCATGGTCGGCATGCCTTGGGTGGATTTCAACGAATAGCCGCCGGTGTCGTACATGATGCCTTTGCCGATCAAAGCGGTTTTTTCCTTGTTTTCGGGATTGTTTTGGTATTCGACGTGAATGAATTTCGGTGCGTCTTTGCTGCCGGCGTTGACGCCGAGGTATGCGCCCATGTTTAGTTTTTCACAATCCTCTTTTTCTAGGATTCGCACTTTGACATGCTCAAAGCGTTCCAGTTCTTTGGCGTATGCGGCGAGCTTTTCAGCGTTCAAATAGTTATAAGGCGTGTTGACGAGTTCACGGGTGTTGTTGATGGCTTCACCATAGACCATTCCTTCGGCGACAGCTTCGTTGAGCGTGTCGGAGTGCGCGTAATGAAGGGTTGAAAGATCTTTTCTGTTCTTTTGTTTGAAACGATCAAAGCGGTAGCGGAAATAGAGGAGTTTTTCCACCACAAGCGCGACGGAATCTTTGGGAAACGTGTCCAAAAGCACCAAAGCCTCTTCTTCAATGGCGCCGATTTTTTTGAGCGTCTTGTCACGCTTTTCCTTGTCTTTCAAGCTTTCCTCGCCAATTAGATACACCTTGTCCATGGACAGATGTTCGAGCGTGTAGACTGTGCTGATTTTCGTTTTGTCAAGGTTCGACAGTTTCCCGAGGAGTTTTTCGTCGATGTTTCGGAAAAGTTCAGAATCCGAGTTTTGAAAAAGGACGATGTTTTTTGTTTCCGACGTAATGTCAAGATTGTTTTGTTTTTTAAGCATGCTTACCTCCTATTTGATGACGTCCGTACCCATATAGGGCACAAGTGCCTCGGGCACTTTCACGGAACCGTCTTTTTGTTGGTTGTTTTCGAGGATGGCCACCACTGTGCGGCCAACGGCGAGCCCTGACCCGTTCAAGGTATGAAGAAGTGCAGGTTTGCCGCCTTTTTCGGGACGATAGCGGATGTTTCCACGTCGCGCCTGGTAATCCTCGGCGTTTGAGATGCTGCCGATTTCGCGGTATGTGTCGTAGGAAGGGATGTAGACTTCGATGTCGTAGGTTTTGGCCATGGCGAAGCCGAGGTCTCCTGAACAAATTTCGACAACCCTGTAGGGAAGATTGAGCGCTTTTAAGACATTCTCGCTGTTTGCAAGCATGCCTTCAAGCTCGTCGTAGGATGTCTCCGGCGTCGCGAATTTGATGAGTTCGACTTTGTTGAACTGATGTTGGCGGATGATGCCGCGTGTGTCCCTTCCGGCACTTCCCGCCTCTTGGCGGAACGCCGTGGTAAAGGCGACGTATTTGATGGGAAGTTCATCGGCCGACAAAATTTCGTCGCGGTGCATGTTGATGCCCGGAACTTCTGCGGTGGGGTTTAGGTAAAGACCACGTTCGTCGGTAAGCTTGAAGGCGTCTTCTTTGAACTTGGGGAACTGTCCGGTCGCCATCATGGACGTTTCGTTCACGATATAGGGCAAAAAGATTTCGCGATAACCGTGTTCTTTGGCGTGCATGTCCATCATGAAATTGATAAGGGCACGTTCCAAGCGGGCGCCTAAGCCTTTATAAACCACGAAACGACTGGCCGACATTTTTGCGGCACGGTCGAAATCCAGGATGTCCAAATCGACCGCGACGTCCCAATGAGGCTTGACCTCGAAATCAAACGAAGGTTTCTCTCCCCATTTACGAAGTTCGACATTCTCGCTGTCGTCCTTGCCGTAAGGAATGTCCTTGTGGGGAAGATTCGGAGTGTTCAACAACGTTTTGCGGATGTAGGCTTCGACTTCGTCAAGCTGTTCTTCCAGTTCACGAATCTTCTCCTTGCCGCTTTCCACTTCTTTGAGCAAGGGTTCTACATCCTTGCCTTCGCGCTTGTAGGCGCCGATTTTTTTGCTGACTTCGTTCCTTTTGGCCTTGAGGGTTTCAATCTCTGCGATATGGCTCCGCCTTTGTTCATCGGCCTTGATTAGATCTTTGAGGTGAGAATGGTCCTCGCCTCGCTTATTGAGTCTTTCGATCACATCGTTTAGATGTTCTCGTACGTACCGAATGTCCAGCATCGTCATTCCTCCTTTTATTTACCGGTTGTGAATAAAAAAACTCGTCCCTTGAAGGGACGAGTCTTATACCCGTGTTGCCACCCCGGTTGATGCATCACGCATCCACTCTGTCGTGTTAACGGCACGAAACCGGGAAGTTTTGCTTCCGCTCCAAGGTAGATTTCGTCTTCCAACCTGCCGGTTCGCAGCGCCACCGGCTCTCTTTGGAGGTTTTATCGAAGACTACTTAGCCTTTTCGTCGCTTTTTGATACGTAAAGTGTAGCAAATCCGCGGGGCTTTGTCAATCGCCCCGCGTCTTCTCTATGAATCTTTTGGAATGTCTTCTATAAGAATCTCGGATGCGGCTTCGTCGGTCAGTTCGGGTTCGGAGGGTAGTGTTTTTTCAGCTTCTTCGTCGTCATGAGCCGGAACGACGGCGACGCTGGCGATGGTGTGCGCTTCGTGAAGACGCATCAGTCGGACGCCTTGAGTGGCTCGCGAACTACAGGATATTTGCGAAATCGGCAAGCGTATCATCGTCCCTTTGTCCGAGAAGAGGATCAAGTCCTCATCGCCCTGGACGCCTTTCAAGCGGACAAGTTTTCCGTTTTTCTCTGTAATGTTGAGGGTTTTGACGCCTTTTCCGCCTCGGTTTTGCGTGCGGTACTCGCCAACTTCGGTCCGCTTGCCATAGCCGTTTTCCGTGACAATCAGTATCTCGCAGTTTTCGTTTTCGACCAAAGCGACCCCGACGACGTGGTTCTCGCCGACAAGTCGGATGCCGCGAACACCGGTCGCTACGCGTCCCATCGGGCGGACGTCTTGTTCGTTGAAGCGAATCGCTTTCCCGTTGCTCGCGCCGATGACGATGTCCTGATCGCCCCGGGTGAGCTTCACATCCAGCAACTCGTCGTCTTCGCGCAAGTTGATGGCACGGATGCCCGAGGTGCGGATGTTTTTGTATTCGTGGGTGTTGGTTCGTTTGACCAAGCCTTGTTTGGTGACAAAAAAGAGGTATTGGTCGTCGTCAAAGCTTTTTATGGGGGCGACAGCCTGCAGTTTTTCGCCGTCTTCAAGCTCCAAGATGTTGACAAGTGGCAACCCTTTCGACGTGCGTCCGAAAACGGGAATCTTGTATCCCTTGATTTTGTAGACACGGCCGTAGTTGGTGAAAAACAACAAGTAATCGTGGGTGGAGGTGTAGACGATGTGCTCGACCGCGTCGTCTTCATGCATTTTGATTCCCGTCATGCCTTTGCCGCCACGGTTTTGCCTGCGGTACGTCTCGGCGTTCATCCGCTTGCAGTATTCGGCTTGGGTGATGGTGATGATGACGTCCTCTTCGGGGATGAGATCTTCGTCTTCTAGATCCAAATCCAGCGACAGCGAAATCGAAGTGCGGCGCTCGTCCCCGTATTGGTCGCGGATGGCGATCAAGTCTTCTTTGATGGTTTCGAGTTTTTTCTCCTCGCTTGCGAGGATGGCTTCGTACTCGGTGATTTTTTCTTTGAGCTCTTGCAGCTCTTGGTCGATTTTTTCGCGTTCAAGGCCGGTGAGTTTGCGAAGTCGCATCTCGAGAATCGCTTTTGCTTGCGCTTCGCTCATCGAAAATTTCTCCATCAGCTGCACTTCGGCATCGTCGTAGGCGTTTTTGATGACTTCGATCACTGCGTCGATATCAGCTAGCGCACGCAACAGACCTTCAAGAATGTGCGCACGAGCTCGGGCTTTGTCGAGTTCGTATTTTGTTTTTCGGGTGAGAACTTCGACTTGGTGGTCGACATAATGGCGAATGGTGTCTTTCAGAGAAAGGACTTTGGGCTTCCCATCCATCAGCGCGAGCATGTTAATGCCGAACGATGTCTGCAAGGGGGTATGTTTGTAAAGGTTGTTCAGGGTGACTTCGGCGTTGACATCCTTGCGAAGTTCGATGATGATCTTGATGCCGTCGCGGTTGGATTCGTCGCGAAGGTCGGTGATGCCTTCGATGCGCTTTTCCTTGGCCAAATCGGCAATTTTTTCAATCAGTCGGGTTTTGTTGACTTGATACGGGATTTCGGTAACTGTGATGACTTGTTTCCCTGTCGGCGTTTTGGTGATGTCGGCTTGGGCGCGGACTTTGACCGAACCTGTGCCGTTCCGGTAGGCTTCGCGCAAACCGGAAATTCCGGTCACCATGGCGCCTGTAGGAAAGTCCGGACCTTGAATGTGTTCCATCAAATCGTCCAGCGTCAAATCGTTGTCGTCGATATAGGCCAAAATGCCGTTGACGACTTCGGTCAAGTTGTGGGGAGGGATGTTGGTCGCCATGCCGACGGCGATGCCTGTTGCGCCGTTGACGAGAAGATTGGGGAATTTGGCGGGCAGGACCGCGGGTTCTTTCTCGGTCCCGTCGTAGTTCTCGACGAAATCCACGGTTTCTTTGCGGATGTCTTTGAGCATCTCGACGGAGATTTTGCTCATTTTCGCTTCGGTATAGCGCATCGCCGCCGCCCCGTCCCCATCGATGGACCCGAAGTTTCCGTGTCCGTTGACTAAAGGGTAGCGGTACGAAAAGATTTGGGCCATGCGCACCATGGCGTCGTAGATGGCCAAATCGCCATGGGGATGGTACTTACCCATGACATCGCCGACGATGCGGGCCGATTTCTTGTAGGCTTTCTCGGGGTGCACGCCCAGTTCGTCCATGCCGTAAAGAATTCTCCGGTGAACGGGTTTCATGCCGTCACGCACATCGGGAAGGGCGCGAGAGACGATGACGCTCATGGCGTAGGACATGAACGAAGTCTTCATTTCGCTGCTTATGTTGATGTCGTTGATTTTGTCGAAATCCGTTGGTTTCATTGCGTCCATATGCTTTCGCTCCTAAATGTCGAGATTTTTCACGTATTCGGCGTTTTGTTGAATGAACTCTTTGCGCGGTCCGACTTCGTCGCCCATCAGCGTGCTGAAGAGGCGGTCGGCTTCAAGCGCGTCCTCTAGCGTCACTTTGAGCAACGTGCGTTGGCTGGGGTCCATGGTAGTCTCCCAAAGCTGCTGGGCGTTCATTTCGCCAAGCCCCTTGTAGCGCTGGGTCTGGGCCCGTTTTGGAAGTGCTCTTTGCTTTTTCTCCATCTCCGCTTCGGTGAAGGCGTAATCGACTTGTTTGCCGATTTGAAGTTTGTAAAGGGGCGGTTGGGCGATGTAGACGTACCCGCGCTCGATGAGCGGCTTCATGTGACGGAAGAGGAACGTCAGAAGCAACGTGCGGATGTGGGCGCCGTCCACGTCGGCGTCGGTCATGATGACGATTTTGTGGTAGCGGATGAAATCCGGGTTGAAATCGTCGCCGATGCCGGTGCCGAACGCCTGAATCATCGAAAGGATTTCCTTGTTGGCGACGATTTTGTCCATGCGGGCCTTTTCGACGTTCAGTACTTTACCCCGCAAGGGTAAAATCGCTTGGAATCCGGAATCCCTTCCTTGTTTGGCGCTTCCGCCGGCGCTGTCCCCCTCGACGATGTAGAGTTCCGCCTTTGAGGGATCCTTCTCGCGGCAATCGGCAAGCTTGGAGGCGAAGCCGAGCCCGTCAAGGGGGCTTTTGCGTCTTGTGGCTTCGCGCGCCTTTTTGGCGGCGATGCGCGCCCTTGATGCAAGCAAGGCCTTTTCAACAATAATTTTGGCGTCCGAGGGGTTTTCAAGCAAATAGCGGTCAAGGCCTTCGCTCAAAACCTGCGCGACGATGCGCCGCACTTCCGTGTTTCCAAGCTTAGCTTTCGTCTGTCCTTCGAACTGGGGGTCGGGGTGTTTGACGCTGATGATTGCCGTCAGCCCTTCTCGCGTGTCTTCGCCTTGTAGGGATTCGTCCTTTTTAAAGAGGTTGTTGGCGCGGCCGTAGCTGTTTAGAACCCTAGTCAAGGTCATTTTGAATCCTTCTTCGTGGGTGCCGCCTTCGGGGTTGTGGATGTTGTTGGCGAAGGGGAAGATGTTTTGCGAAAAAGAGTTGTTGTATTGCATCGCGATTTCAACCATGATGTCGTCTTGCATGCCTTCGGCGTAGATGACGTTGCTGTGGAGGAGCTCTTTGTTTTTGTTCAAGTATTCGACATACTCGCGGATGCCGCCTTCATAGTGGAAGCGCTCAAAGCGTGTCTCGGGGGTGCGCTTGTCCTCGATGGTAAAGGCGATGCCTTTGTTCAAAAACGCCATCTGCTGGATGCGGAGGAGAAGGGTGTCGAAATCGTAATGGGTCGTTTCCTTGAACACTTCAGCGTCGGCTTTGAAGGTTATCGAGGTGCCGGTTTTGTCGGTGGTGCCGCGTTTTTCTAGTGGGCACTGGGTGATGCCCTTTTCATAGCGTTGGTAGTATTCGACGCCGTCACGGTGAATCTCGACTTCGAGCCATTCGCTAAGTGCGTTTACGACGCTTGCGCCAACACCGTGCAAACCACCCGAGACTTTGTAGGAGTCGTTGTCGAACTTGCCACCGGCGTGCAGCGTTGTCAAAATGGTCTCGACAGCCGGAAGATCGGTTTTCCGATGGGTGTCCACGGGAATGCCGCGCCCGTTGTCGGTGACGCGGATGATGTCGTTTTCAAAAATCTCGACGTCGATTTCGCTCGCGTAACCCGCCAAAGCTTCATCGACGGCGTTGTCGACGATTTCCCACACCAAATGATGCAACCCGCGGGGTCCGGTCGAGCCGATGAACATCCCCGGACGTTTCTTGACGGCTTCCAAGCCTTCGAGGATTTGGATGTTTTTCGAATCGTAGTTATTGTTCATATCCATGTGTGTTCACTCCTTTGATTGTTCCTTGCTGTACGGTGAATAGCTTGTAACGTTTCAAGCCCTTAAGGTGCATGTCGGCGACCGAAGTGGTGGTGATGAACACTTGGGTTTCGGTTTCCAACAAATTCATGAGTTTGTTTTGCCTCGATGCGTCGAGTTCGCTGAAGACATCGTCAAGCAACACGATAGGCGGATGCCCCTTGCTTTCTTTGATGATGTCGACAACTGCGAGTTTGAGAGCCAGCGCCAAGGTTCGTATTTGCCCTTGCGAAGCGGTTCGCTTGACCTCGGTATCTTTGAAGTAGAATCCGCAGTCGTCACGGTGCGGGCCGATTGAGGTGGCTCCGGTGACCACATCGATTTTCCGTTTTTTGCGCATTTCCTCTTGAAAAGTCTTTTCCGTCACGGAAGGTTCGTAGCGAAAATTGACGGCATCTTCTCCGCTTAAGGCTTCATAAAGAGGTTTCAGCTTATCGCGCAACATGTCCACAAACGAGGCCCGGGCCCGTATGATTTTCAATCCGTAATGCATCAGCTGATCGTCCAAGACGTCCAACAGGGCATCGGGTTCTGAGTGCTTCCGTTGGAGCGCCTTCAAATGTTCGTTGCGCTCGCGAAGGCGCTTTTTGTATTGGTTCAAGTGGTACACGTAGTGCCGATTGACTTGCCCGATTTCCAAATCAAGAAAACGCCTCCTTTCGGAGGGACTTCCTTTGACCAAATCCAAATCTTCCGGCGCGAACATTACAACGTTCATATATCCGATGTAATCGCTGAGCCGCGGATGGTCGATGTGGTTGTATTTTGCCTTCTTCCCTTCTTGGGAGAAGACGACTTCCAACAACGCTTCACGGTTTTTCAGCGTGGCTTTTGCGGAGATTTTCGCATAATCCGCGCCTTCTTTGATCAGCGGATAGTCTTTGGCCGTTTTGTGGGATTTCGTCAAACCGAGCGTATAAATCGCTTCAATGATGCTTGTTTTCCCTTGTGCGTTTTCACCGACGATGATATTCAGCGATGGGTCGCATTCCATGAAAAGTGCGTCGTAGATGCGGAAATTTTTTAACCGCAGCTCTCTAATCATGACCGGCTTCGATACGGAAAGACGTTTCGTCTTCCATCGTCACCACGGAACCGGGATAGAGTTTTCTTCCACGACGCGTTTCGATTTCCCCATCGACACGGATGCTTTGGGTTTGCAAAATGCTTTTGACTTCACCACCGGATGAAGCGATATCGATGTATTTTAAAAATTGCCCTAACGTAATGTAAGGCGTTGTGATTGTGACAATCTTCATCCTACCACTCTTTCTTATATATTATTATGCTATATATATTATATAATATAGTAAAGAGAAAGACAACGCTCCAGCCTTGATTTGGTCAAAAAAAAAACCACATTTCAGTGGTTTTAGTCGGTTTTTACCGGTAGGACAAGCTGCAGCATGTCTTCGTCGTATTCACCCGTCATGACAAAGGGGCGGATTTCACCGGTAAACTTCACGGTCACTTCGCTGGAGTTGAAAACTTTGAGTGCTTCAAGTACGTATTTTGAGCTGAACGCGATTTTTATCGGCGAGCCGACAATCTCATCGACCGGGTGAATCTCTTCGAGCACGCGACCGATTTCCGGTGAATTTGAGGAAATCTCCACGACGTTGTCCTTGCGGACGTTCAGTTTGACGATTGCGTTTTGGCCGTCGCGGCTTGAAAGGAGACTTGCACGTTCTATGGAGGTGATTAGCTGCTCTTTGTTGAATTTGATTTGCACCGGGTATTCTTGAGGAATCAGTTTGCCGGTTTCGGGGTAGTTCCCTTCCAAAAGTCTTGAAAGGAAGAGAACGTTGTTGTATTTGAAAAGCACACGGTTTTGGTCGAAGTGCACTTCGACTTCTTCTTGGTTGTCTTCCAGGATTTTCATGAGTTCTTCCAGGCTTTTTCCGGGAATGACGACGTTCATGGGGTCGTAGGTGTCTTCAAGGGCGATTTTTTTCTGGCTCAACCGGTAACTGTCCGTCGCAACGCCTTCAAGTTCTTGACCATCGATTGTAAAATTGACGCCGGTGAGAATCGGGCGGTTTTCAATAGAAGAAGTCGCAAACGCCGTTTGACGGATGATGGTCTTCAAGGTGCGAACTTTGATTTTGAGCACATCGTCTTTTTCCTTGAAGTGCAGTTCCGGATAATCTTCCAAATCCAAAAGGTTTAGCGTAATGTCGGAGTGATCCGCTTCGATGCGTAATAGATTGTCTTCGCCTTCGGTTAGAGAGATTGTTTGTCCATCGAGTTTCCGTACAATCTCTATAAAATATTTTCCAGGAACCAAGACTGTTCCCTCTTTTTCCACTTCCAATCCGTTGTCTTCAAGCTGGACTTTGATAGAAATGTCGGAGTTGCTGGTGGTCAAGACCATCGTTTCATCTTTTACTTCGAGTTTTATGCCTTGCAACGCGGGATTCGGTGTTTTGCTCGAAAGTGCCTTTTGAGCGATTAAAAGATGGTAAAGAAGCTTGTCTTTGTTTACCTGAATGCGCATGCGATCACCTCTACATTATTTCTTTTTGTTTTTATTATTGGTTATTAGGGACGGTGGAAATGTGGAAAAAACTTCCCTTACCTTTCAATTATACCACAATTTAAGCGGTTTATGCGATGGAATTTGTTACTTTTCTCCACATTTATGCTTTAGTTTTTCGACATCGACATGAACATTTTTGTCGAGTTGAAGATCGTTGCCGATTTTTTCGACGGAATGCATCACGGTGGAATGGTCACGATTGCTGAAGTAAGAGCCGATTCGCTTATAGGGAAGATCGAACATTTCTTTGATTAAGTACATGGCGATTTGCCTGGGGTACAAATATTGGCGGGCGCGTTTTTTGGAAACGAGGTCGCTTGTGGAGATGTTGTAGTAGTCGCTGACGACGCTTAAAACATTGCGGACTTTGTCGCGGACAAAGTCTTGGTTGTTCCGTTTGGGTCGCACAAGATTCTCCAAGGCGATTTCTGCGTTTTTGATGGTAAAATCGTAATCGAACGCGGTACAGTAGAAAAGGACACGCTTCAACGCGCCTTCAAGTTCACGGACGTTGTTGTCGAAGACGCTGGCGATGTATTCGATCACTTTGGCGGGCATGAGGTTGGTTTCGCTTGTTTCCGCCATGAGTTTCTTTTCGAGGATTTTGATGCGGTGGTCCAAATCGGGCCGGTTGATGTCGACGGTGACCCCCCAAGAAAAACGCGACGTCAGGCGTGACATGATATCGCGTAAATCGGACGCTTTGCGGTCGGAAGTAATTACGATTTGTTTTTGTTCGTTATGAAGTTGTTCGAAAAGCTTGAAAAATTCTTCTTGCGATTTTTCCTTTTTGGCCAAAAACTGAATGTCGTCAACCAAAAGGACGTCCACGTTTCGGTACATGGAGTTGAATTCGTTGTATTTTTTCTTGCTTGAATAGCGCACGTAGTCTTCCACGAACTGGTCGGCTTTCACATACAAAACCCGCTTGTTGATGTCGCCTTCAAGGATGTAGTTGCCGACGCATTGCATCAAATGTGTTTTTCCTAGGCCGACATCGCCGAAAATGTAAAGAGGGTTGGCGACGATGCCCGGCTGGTCGGCGACTTTGATGGAGGAAGTGTAGGCCAAACGGTTGGAATTGCCAACAACAAAATTGCTGAACGTATAAGAGGGGTTTAGGTTCGAACGGACATACCGCTCTTTTTGTTCAACGTTTTCGGGCGTACGGATGTCATAGCTTTTTGCATTGTTCAGTTCTTCCTCTGCCTGCTCTTTGGTGATGATCCGATACTCGTAGCGCTCATCGACATAGTTTTCGAGCAAGCGATTCATGCGTTGCAAATAAAGCAGCTCGATCCGCCGCTTGATAAAATCGTTTTCTACGAGGAGGTAAATGAAGTTGTTTTTTACTTTGAAAACCGAGTCGACTGAATTGAATATCTCCTCGTAGGTGTTGTCTTCAAGCTGCATCTCCAGCTGCCCTTTGACTTCCTGCCATATATTCATATGTTCATGAACATGTTCTTGCATGGTGGATCACCCCCGTTAACGTGTTTCTATTCTAGCACACCGATTTGAGAAAAAAAACAAAAATTTATCAACAAAAAATGTGGAAAACTTTCTGTATCCACATAGATTTTCACAACATCGTATCATCAATAAATGGCTTTGATGCTTGCAAAAACATGTATTGAACATTTCCACAAAACCCTTTAATCTACATTTTCACATTTCCACATTCGCGAATGTAGAAAGGTTGAGATTATGCCGTTTTTGAATGTGGAAAACTACTTTGAAATCTTTACAATCCGGAAGGACAAGAAAAATCGGTTGACACACGAAGAGGAATTGTATATAATTTGAAAGCGTGGTTTTTATTGATGTTAGGAGGTGCCCTCATGAAACGCACATATCAGCCAAACAAGCGTAGAAAAAACAAAAAGCACGGCTTTCGCAAAAGAATGTCCTCTCCTAGCGGGAAACGCATTCTCGCAAGACGCCGCAGCAAAGGTCGCACCCGTCTTTCGGCCTAAAAACGAATCCTTAAAACTTTAATCTTACACCTGCAAACACCTGAAAAGATTCGTTTTTAGGTGTTTTTTTATTCCGATGAGGACGTGATGGAACTTGAAGAATAAGTACCGAATCAAAAAAAACGATGAAATCAAAGCGCTCCTCGACCAACGACGGGTGCGGAAAAATGCGTATTTCAGCGTGTATGCCTCGAAAAACACGCTTTCGCATTTCCGTTATGCGCTCAGCGTCTCGAAAAAGCTAGGCAAAGCCGTGAAGAGGAACTTGATCAAACGCAGGCTTCGCATGATTGTTCACGAAGCCGACATCCAAGAGAACACGGACGTTTTCATTATCGCGCACGTCCAAGCCGCGAAGCTATCGTATCGCCAAATGAAACAGGAATTGTACAAACTGTTTAGAAAACACAATATAGGAGTGAAAAAATGAAACGAACAACGAAGATTTTCATGATGGTCGCCGTCATGTTCATGGTGCTGACACTATCAGGGTGCGACACCGAACACTACAACATGCCGATTGGTGAAGGCGGAGGGTTCGGTTGGGTGCAATGGATCGTCGCCCGAATCGCCGATCTCATCTACAACATCAGCCAAGCCGCGGGTGGGCATTACATCGTAGGCTTGCTTGCCGTCACAATCCTGATTCGTGTTGTCGGTTGGCCGATTTATTCGAAGAGCACCGCCATGAGTGCCAATATGCAAATCGCTCAGCCGGAAATCGAACGGCTCAAAGAGAAATACCAGGACAAAAAAGACGAAGCCAGCCAACGCAAAATGCAGCAAGAAATGTTGGAGATTTACCGCAAGTACAACATTAACCCTCTAGGCTGCTTGCTTCCGTTTTTGCAGATGCCGATCTTCATCGCGATGTACCAAGTCGTTCGCCGAATCACTATGACCGACGCATACGCAAACTTGAACTACCAGTTCCTTTGGTTTGATTTCGAGGCGAATCCTGAAGGATTCTCGCTCATGCAAAACTGGCAATTCTTCCTGATGGCCGGCCTGGTCGGGATAACGATGTTCTTTTATCAGCGTTATGCCATGAAACGCCCCGAGTATTTGCAAAACAAGAAGTATCAGTCCGCCCAGCAAGAACAGACCCAAAAAACGATGAAATATGTCATGTATTTCATGGTCATCATGCTGACAAGCATCGCGTTCACCAACTTGGGCATCGCCTTTTACTGGGTAGTGGGGAACCTCTTCCAGTTCTTACAAACGAGCGTCAACCGAAAACAGCAGTACAAGAAATTCTTTGCCGATAAAGAAACGGCTTAGGAGTGGCCATGATGAAAACTGTAACCTTTGAAGCCAAAAGTCTTGAAGACGCAAAACAACAAGCGGAAGGGCTTCTCCGCGTGCAACGCGATTACATTGACCTCGAAACGGTTGAAAAACGAGGCATGTTCGGGTTCAAAAAGACCTATCAAGTGAAAGCCTTTATCAACGTCGAGCCCGCAACGTTCGGGCAAGACTTGCTTCAAACACTCTTTTCCGACATGGGCATCGAGGCGACCATTGAAGTCGAGACCCCCAACGAAAACGAGGTTCGTTTTCAAATCGACACCGAAGCGAACCCCGTCTTAATCGGCAAAAACGGCAAGACGCTCGACAGCCTTCAAATCTATATGCGAAATTTGTTGAACCTTTTCACCGACAGCCGTTTGATCGTGTTTGTCGACATCGGCGGATACAAGGAAAACCGGCGGCGGCAACTAGAGATTCTCGCCACGAAAACCGCGAAGGAAGTCGCCAAAACCAAAACGTCCGCCAAGCTCGACCCGATGAACGCTTACGAACGCAGAATCATTCACACCAAGCTTGCCGATTGGCGTGATGTGGTTACCAAAAGCGAAGGCGAACGCCAACAGCGTTACGTCGTCATCAAACCCAAAGAGTAATGAAACTGATTGTCGGTTTGGGCAACCCCGGCAGGAAATACGCCCGCACTCGCCACAACATCGGCTTTCTCTGCGTAGAAGCGTTCGCCAGTCAACACGGTTTGACGTTCAAGCGCCAAAAGAAAGTTTTCGGCGAAGTGGCCACCTACAAAAACGCGATCCTGCTCAAGCCAAAAACCTACATGAACAATTCCGGAAACAGCGTCCAATCCGCCATGCGCTATTACGACATAGATGTCGACAATCTTCTCGTCGTATACGATGATTTGGACCTTCCGACCGGAAAACTGCGCTTGCGTCCCCAAGGCAGCGCAGGCGGGCATAAAGGCGTCCAATCCATCATCGCACACCTAGGCACGGACGCTTTCAAAAGAGTGCGCTTCGGCATTGGCTCTCCCGAAAACGCAGACCCCCGCAATTACGTATTGAGCCGGTTTCACAAAGAAGAAGGCGATGAGGTCATCGAGAGCATCAACACCGTAAAAGAGATCATCGCCAAGTTCGCTGAAGGCGAACTGTTCAACGCCATCATGAACACGTTCAATTGACAACGGAAAACCGCAAACACGCGAACACCCCCGCCTATCGGGGTTGTTCGCTTGCGTGCGTGGAGGAAATTATGGACCACTTGCTTGCACACTTGAAAGAGACCGAGTACTTTCAAACGCTTTTGCGCAAGGTTCGTTCCAAAAGAACCGTCGAACTCTCCCATGCGACCGACGCCCTGGGTGTTTTTCTCGTGTACGCGCTTTTCAAAGAACTCAACCGGGACGTGTTGGTTGTGAACCACAACCTTTATCACGCGCAAAAAACCTACGACATCTTAAACGAGCTCAACAACGCCGCGGTGTCGTTTTTTCCGCAAGATGAGTTTTTGACCACCGACATGCTCGCGATGAGCGAAGACTTGAAATTTCAAAGGCTCGACACCATCAAAACCTTGTTGGGGCAAGAGAAAAATTTGGTGGTGACGCACACCACGGGGCTTCTTAAGTACATGCTTCCGAAAGAAACGTTCGCGGAGTCTTACAAGACTTACCGGGTCGGAGACGACGTCAACTTTGAAGCGTTCATGAAAACTTTGACCCAATTGGGCTATCAAGCGGCATCCAACGTCGAAAAGGCCGGGGATTTCGCGCAAAGAGGAAGCATTGTGGATCTGTTCCTTCCGGGGCATACGCATCCTGTGCGCATCGACTTTTTCGACACGGAAATCGATTCCATCCGCACGTTCAACGTCAACACGCAACGTTCGTTAGACAAGATCGAATCGTTCACCGTCGTTCCCCGGGCCGAGTTTTTTTACGACGAGACTACGCTATCCACCATAGAAAAAAACGTTCAAAGCGCTCTCAACAAGGGCGAATACTCCGAAGCCACCATCCGGCGGGTGCAAGAGGAGCTTGAAGATCTCAACCACTACAACAACCTCGACAAACTCGCTAGGTACATGGCCTTTTCCGACAAAACTCCGGTCACCATTGCCGACTACTTGCACGAGCCATTGCTGATTACCGTCAATCATGAGCGCATCGAAGCGTCGTACGCGCAAATTCGTGAGGATCTCGCATCGTGGATGGTTGAAAACGGCGATTACCCCAAGCTCGGCTTCTCGTTCATGAAAGATTTGGACCGGATTCCTTACGAAAAACGTGTGGCCATCAATCCGCTGCCAATGCGCGCCACCTCGCAGGAAACCTTTTCCTTGCGGGCGAAAGAAAGCATTCGTTACGGCAACGATGTACGCATGCTCATCAAAGACCTGAAACGCTACGAAGGGCACGTCACGGTGCTCATCACGTTGAGCGACGGGAAACGGATGGAAAAGCTGAGCGACGTATTGGAAGGAAAAGTGTCTTTCAAGATTCTCGGCGCTGAAGACCCTCTCTTTGAAAAAGCCATCAACCTCACGGTTTCGGAAAATCCTTTGTCTTTCGAATGGTTCGACACATCGTTCGTCCTTCTTTCCGACCGTGACATTTATAAGGAAATCACGCCCACTCACAAAAAGAAACGGCGCAAAGTCTTTAAAGACAGCGAAACCATCTCCTCGGTCAAATCTCTAGAAAAGGGCGATTTGATCGTTCACTACGACCACGGCATCGGACGCTTTCTCGGTGTTGAAACGATGGAGGTCCAAAACACCACCAACGATTACATCGTCATCGCCTACCGCGGTGACGACAAACTCTACATTCCCGTAGAAAGCGTGCACTTGATTCAAAAGTATGTCTCCCACGAAGGCGTAACCCCGCGACTCAACAAACTAGGCAGCGCCGAATGGGCAAAAACTAAACGCCGGGTTCGTAAAAAGGCCAAAGACATCGCCAAACACCTCATCGACCTCTACGCCAAGCGGCAAAAGGCCCAAGGCTTCGCCTACAGCGAAGACAGCGATCTCATGAGCGCTTTCGAAGCGGAGTTCCCCTACGAGGAAACCGAAGACCAGCGCCAAGCCATCGAAGAAGTGAAACGGGATATGGAAAGTCCACAACCGATGGACCGCCTCATTTGCGGAGATGTTGGCTATGGTAAGACGGAAGTCGCTTTGCGGGCCACCTTCAAAGCGGTTTTGGACAACAAACAGGTCGTGTATCTTGCGCCTACGACCATTCTCTCGCGTCAGCACTACTACACCTTCAAAAATCGTTTGGAACAACACGGCATCAAGATCGCCCTGCTTAACCGCTTTGTGCGGAAGCAAAAACAAAACGCCTTCCTCGAAGGGATTGAGAAAGGCTCCATCGACGTAGTCATCGGAACGCATCGCTTGCTTTCAAAAGACATCAAATACAAAGACTTGGGCCTTTTGATCGTCGATGAGGAACAACGCTTCGGCGTTGAGCACAAAGAACGCATCAAGCAATTGAAAACCCAAGTCGACGTGCTTTCTTTGTCGGCCACGCCCATTCCGAGAACGTTGCAAATGGCCATGACCGACGTCAAGCAAATGAGTTTGATCGAAACACCGCCAAAAGACCGTTTTCCCGTTCAAACCTACGTGTTGCGCCGAAACGACCACGTCATCAAAGATGCCATCGAACGGGAACTCGCAAGAAACGGGCAGGTCTTTTACCTGTACAACCGTGTTGAGCGCATCGAAGAAATCGCCGACAAACTGCGACGTTTGGTTCCCGACGCCCGTTTTGGCGTCGCACACGGACAGCTGAACCGTATGCAGCTTGAAAAAGTGATGCGCGCGTTTTTGGATTACGAGTTCGATGTGTTGGTTTCGACCACCATCATCGAGACAGGGCTCGACATCCCCAACGCGAATACGTTGATTGTCCACGATGCTGACCGTCTCGGCCTTGCGCAGCTATATCAGATTCGCGGACGCGTGGGCCGGAGCAACCGCATCGCCTACAGTTACTTGATGTATTCGAAGCGAAAACAGCTAAACGAAGAAGCCGCAAAGCGTCTGCAAGCCATCAAGGAGTTCACCGAACTCGGCAGCGGCTACAAGATCGCCCAACGCGACCTTGCCATCCGCGGCGCCGGCGATTTGCTCGGTACCGAGCAATCAGGCTTCATCGACAGCGTCGGCATCGATTTGTTTATGGAAATATTGCGCGAAGAAATCGACAAAGAACATAAACAACAAGAACAAGAAGAAAAAATTCCGGAAGAGAAACGCCAATCACTCAAGCTCCAAGTTTCCCGCTCGATTCCCAAAACGTATGTACAAGACGACGACATGCGCATCGAGCTGCACAAAAAAATTGCGGCGCAAAAAAGCCGCGAGCATTACGAAGCGCTTGTTGAAGAGTGCAAGGACCGATTCGGTCCACTGCCCGAAGAACTTCGGCACTACATGCTCGAAAAGCTTTATGAGCACCTTGCCGTCAAGGCCGGGGTTGAAAAGACGAGAGATTCTTCCAGGCAAATTATGTTCATCCTAAGCGAAGAGGCTTCTCGTCACATTCATGGTGAGATGCTCTTTGAAAAGGCGAACGAACTCTCTCGCTTCATCCATTTATCCTACAAGAAAAACCGCCTGCACATCATGATGGAAAAAGGCAAAATTGAAAGGCCTGTTCTGGATTTGATTGTGCCGCTATTGGAAAACATTCAGCAAAGAGCCTAAAGAAAAGCCCTTCCGATTCGACTCGGGAGGGCTTATTGTTTAGATCTCTAATTGAGCAAGCAATATGCTGGAGACAACGGTCAGACGGATGAAATAGAAGTAAATCATGGCTCCGAACAAGTAATGATGCATCGAAATCAAATCACGACTGACAATGCTTCTTTTAATGAAGCGCCGCACGTAATAGACGAAAAACCATATGGCGGCCAAGAAAGCCGCGGTTTCAAACACAAAATACACGATTTCCAAAGCACCGGCGATGGCAAAACCGTCGGCAGTGCTCAGCGCCACGGTATAAGTCGTTGGGATAATCGCAAGCAGCAACAAAACCATCAATAGACAAAACGGCACTTTTTCAGCATTGGTGGAAAGTATAATCTTTCGACCGATGATGAAAAAGAGCAATGGATGGAAAATGTAGGTGTACAAGTAAATGGCGATGACGACATTTTGCGCCCAATTGTCGTCGAACCGAAATTCGATGTAGATTCCGGACAAGAAGATAAGGACGCTGAAAACGATGGCGATGCGGGCGATGTTAAGGAATTTTCGCATGTAAATCTCCTCCGGAGGGGTAGGTGTTCTCCACTAAATTATAACACAGGTGTGGGTTTATGGGAAATGTTTGTTGTGTTTGTCGAATGCGTGCAACGAGCGGAGCAATTTCGCGAATCTTTTGGGTTTCAACGACTGAGCACCGTCACTGAGGGCTTGAAAAGGATTGGCATGGACTTCGATCATCAAGCCGTCCGCCCCGGCGGCAATGGACGCTCTCGACAAGCCTTCGACCAACCGATAGTCGCCGGCTGCGTGTGAGGGGTCGACAATGACCGGCAAATGCGTTGTTTGTTTGGCGGTAAGCATCCCGCCTAAATCAAGGGTGTGTCTCGATGAGGGTTCGAATGTGCGAATGCCGCGTTCACAAAGGATGATGCGGTCGTTGCCGTGCATCATCAAATACTCTGCGCTCAAAAGCCATTCTTCAACCGTGTTGGCGAACCCGCGCTTCAACAGCACAGGTTTCCGGCTTTTGCCAAGGGCTTTGAGGAGCGTGTAGTTTTGCATGTTGCGGGCTCCGACTTGGATGATGTCGACGGACTCTTCAAACAAAGGCAAATCCTCTTTGTCCATGATTTCGCTAACGGCAAACAGTCCATGCGCTCTTGCGGCGTTTTTCAAGTGCATAAGCCCTTCTTTTTCGAGACCTTGAAACGAATGAGGGCTGCTTCTTGGTTTGAACGCGCCGCCCCGCAAGGCATGTGCCCCGGCCTCTTTGACTTTTTTGGCGATTTCCATGATCTGGTCTTCGGATTCGACGCTGCACGGACCGGCTATGTAAAATGGAAGCATGGTGTCTAAAGATTGTTCGCCAATCAAAAACGGTCCGCTTTCACGGGGCTTGTTCACATAACGGTAAGGTTCTTTCGTGCGGATAACCTTCTTTACCCCCTCATGCGAGGAAATTGCTTGGGCTTCCAAGGCGTTGGTGTCGCCCACTACGTGCAGCAACACGTCGTCTCCGCCTTCAAGCGTGTGCACTTCGTAGCCTTTTTCATTCAAGTGGGCTTCGAGCGCGGAGCGCTCGCTATTTTTTTCCATTACGATAATCATGGCAACCATTCCTTTTTCACATATTCTAATGCCTCGACATAACTATCGAAGCCTTTTCCTTCGAAGACTTTTTCACAGGCGGTTCTGAGAACCGAACGATGCCGAAAGTCCTCTTCACGGTCTTTGAGGGCGGTCAGATGGATTTCGACAACCGGCAAGGATATTGAAAGAATGGCGTCATAAAGCGCAAAACTATAGTGCGTGAACGCTCCGGCGTTTAAAAGGACAGCGGAGAATCCCTCTTGTTCAGCCTCATGCAGCCAATCGATGAGGACGCCTTCATGGTTGGATTGGCGCATGTCAACGTCCAAATTCAAAGAGGTTGCGACGCTTGTTACAGTCGTCCGCAAATCCTCATAGGTTTTCGTGCCATAGATTTCGGGTTGCCTATGACCCAGACGATTCAAGTTCGGTCCGTTCACGATCAAAATACGCATCGAGGCCCTCCTGTATGCGGCGTAAAGTGACGCGCTCATCCCAAGTTGTTTTGGGAATCACGATATCGCTACAATGTTCGTAGAGTGGTTGGCGCTTGTTTTGAAGCGCTTGCAAATCCGAGAAACTTTTGATTAAAGGTCTGCCGTTCATGGTTTGCTTTTCAAGCAGGCGCAAGTCAAGGTCCAAAAAGACCAGGACGCCGTTTTGGGCGAGATTCTTCACGTTTTCACCGTCCAAGACCACCCCGCCGCCGGTCGCAAGGACTTGACCATGCTCTTTGCCGAGGGTTTCAACGGCATTCTTTTCCAAACGGCGGAAAAAGGCTTCACCTTTTGTTTGAAAGAGTTCTTCGATCGAAGCGTTTTGTTCGGTTTCGATGCGGCGGTCCAAGTCGATGAAAGGCCTGTCATAAGCCTTTGACAAGAGTTTTCCAAAGTGCGTCTTCCCCGAAAAAGGAAGGCCGATGAGCACGATGTTCTTAAGCTCACGCTCGATACGACCAGTCCATTCCGACGGATTGGTTTCCCTAGGCCCTTTCATCTTGAAGAGGGCCCGGCTTTCCAAGGCCTGACGGACGAGCATTTCAAGTCCGTTCACCGTTTTGACGCCCATAGATTTCGCCTCTAAAAGCAATCGGGTTTCGAAGGGGTTGTAGATTACGTCAAAGACCAGCGTCAAATTCGGAAGACTGTGCAAATCGACGGGCAACATTTGTCCGTTATTGGGGTACATGCCTACGGGAGTAGTGTTGATGAGAACTTGAACTTTGGAATCGATATGGTTGAAAGATTGTTCGTTACTACGTGGATTGCGGGCGTATACGGCGATGTTTCGGTAGTCACTGCGTAAAAGCGCGTATTTCATAGAGCGCATCGTTGCGCCATTTCCCAGTATTCCGACCAAGATGTCCTTGTCGCTTGGGAAGCGCCGTTTGACAATTTCCAACAACGCGAGACAATCGGTGTTGTACCCTTTCAAACCACATTTGGTACGTACGATTGTGTTGACAACGCCCGCTTCTCGGGCGGTTTCGTCGAGCGCATCAAGGTGCTCAATTACTTCCTGTTTGTAGGGATGCGTGACGTTCATGCCTTTGAACGAGACGGTTTTGAAAAAGTCGGACACGTCATCGGTTTCGTACAAACGATACTGCTCTTCGCCCATCTTTTCGTGAAGGCGTTTCGAGAAGCTGTGCGAAAGGTTTTTCCCTAATAGACCGTACATCGCATCACTACCCTTGCAGGCGCTTGCTTTCACGCAAGACGGTTTCAATGACTGCGGTTATGGCGTCCGAGTGTTTCGTGCTTTTTGCTTTATCAAAAATGGCATCTTCTCTAGCTCGATCGAGTACGGGGAGGTTATGCTTTGCTTTGTGCTCCTTGATTCTTTTGACGATGTCGAAGCGCTTTTCCAAAGTTTTCATCAACAACTCGTCTAGTTCGTCGATTTCCTCTCGATACGCTTTCAAAGCATCCATTGGCATCCCTCTTTCCTGGTGATAAGTTCGACTAAGGCGTAGGCCGTCAAGGCGTTGACCACCGGAACGGCCCTTGGAACGATGGAACCGTCATGCCTGGCGTTCCCTTTCCATTTGACGGTCTCGCCGGATTTCACGTTGATGGTGGTTTGTGGCTGTTGATGGGTTGGGGTGGGTTTGAACGCTGTTTCGAAAAGAACGGCTTCACCGGTTGTCAAACCACCTAGGATTCCGCCCATGCGGTTTGAGTCGAAAACGACGTGTTCTTGTTCGTAAGCAAGAGCGTCGTTGCTTTCGCTTCCTTTTTTAGACGCCAGGGCGAAGCCCTCGCCAAAAGCGATTCCCTTGACGCCGGGGATGGCGTAGATCAAATGGGCGATTAAGCTTTCAAACGCGTCGAAAAAGGGTTCGCCAACACCAACGGGCGGATTCTTGATGACGGTCTCAACGGTGCCGCCGGCACTTTCGCCTGAGTTTCTCAACTCGTTCAAACGTTGTTGAAACCTGTGGCCGTCTTCGTTGTGGAGAACTGGGAAATCGCTTGATAGTAGGCTTTTTAGCATTTCGTCATCAAGTGACATTTCACGAATTGAGGGGCCTTTCAAGGTATGAATGGTACGGATTTGGGAAGCGACGAGGATGTTTTTCTTTGAGAGAAGATCGCTACAAATTTTCCCTAACAGAATCAAAGGGGCCGTCAAACGGCCGGAAAAATGTCCGCCGCCGCGATAATCATAGTTCTCGTGCCGTTTGTAGGCCGGATAATCGGCGTGGCCGGGGCGAACGAGTCCTTCGGTATAGTCTTCGCTTTGCTGGTTGCGGTTATGGATGAAAAACGTCAGCGGCGCGCCTGTTGTCTTGCCGCGAAAAACCCCGCTTTGGATGTCGAAATGGTCCGGTTCAATGCGTGCGGTGGAGAAGCTGTGTTTGGGTTTTCGCATGCTCAAACTTTGAGCCAGGGCATTTTCGTCGATTGTAAGACCGCTTGGAAGGTTGTGAATGGTGATGCCCACGCCCGGACCGTGGCTCTCTCCGAAAAGACTGATTTCTATGGCTTTGCCGAATGTGCTCATGAGCTTCTCCTTTCCTTGAAAAAGGCTTCGAGATCGTTCATGATAAATCTCTTTATATAGCCTTTTCCCGGTGTTTCCACTACCACAAGGTCGATCGAATCATCTCGTCGTTTCTTATCGAAACGGACCTGCTTAAGGAGTGTTTCGGTCGGAATGGAAATCTCTTCGTCCACCCCGTACAATTGTAACACTTTTTGGAGGCTTCGTTCATAAGGTTTGCTTCTGGCCATGATTTTCATGCCGGCTGCGACGCAAAATCCGTGCAGGTATTCGTAATCGGTCACAGACTCAATCGCATGGCCGAATGTATGGCCGAAATTCAATAGCGCTCGTTCGTTGACATCACAGGGGTCTTGTTCGACCAGCTCGCGCTTCAAATCGACGGCACGGGCAATGACGGCGTCATCGTGAACAGATACGCCTTCACACAGTTTGCGGTAGAAATCCCCATCACGTACTAATGCGATTTTGACGATTTCCGCCATACCGTTGGCCAAGTGTTCTTTAGGAAGCGTGCGCAAGGTTTCCGGATCGATGAACACGTGTTGAGGCGTGTAGAACGTTCCGATGCCGTTTTTGGATATCTTTGTATTCAAGGCGAATTTTCCGCCGATGCAAGCATCGGCCATCGACAAGAGCGTGGTTGGAATCAGGATAAGCTCTACGCCGCGCTTGTAGGTGGCGGCTAAAAAACCTCCCAAGTCATTGATGACGCCGCCGCCCAAGGCGACGATGCGGCAATCGCGTCCAAGTTCGGCCTTTTCCATCTCGTGAACTAGTGCTTCATAGACTTTGAGGCTTTTGGCTTTTTCTCCGGCAGGAACGACCCGGGTGAGTTTCGGTTTTAGCGTATCCTTTGCGGTTTCAATGTATTGTGTGGGGATGCCGTCGTCGCTCAGCAAGAACGTCGGGCGGTCCGGTTTTAACGGCAAGCGCTTGAGAAGGTTTTCCTCGATACAAACTTCATAGGTGCCGCCGAGGCCTTTTACGCTAATTTTCATGAGGTTCACCTTCTAAAATGACATTGCCGCCAAGCGCACGCAAGTCCTTGAAAAAGTCCGGGTACGATTTTTCAACACAGTGCGCATTGACAATCCGTACGGGGTTCTTGGCCATTGTGGCGGCGAAAGCAATCATCATCGCGATGCGGTGGTCTTGCTTTGCATCGATGTCGACACCGCCTGTAAGCGGTGGCGATTGCTCTTTGAGGATGATGGCGTCATGCGCATGCGAGGCGGAAGCGCCCAAGCGGTTCAAACTGTCCACAATCGCTTCGATGCGGTCGGATTCTTTCAAGCGCAGCCTGTCTACGTTAACAAGTACGGTCTCTTCGCGGGAAATGGCGCCAAGAAGAGCTAAAGGAGGCGCCAAGTCGGGGGTGTTGCCGATGTCTGCGGTGAATCCTGTGGTTCTTGTTTCACTGGTTTTGTAGCCGTTTTCCGTGTGGATGATTTTTCCTCCGGAGTTGCGTATATGCTCAAGAATGGCTTGATCCGCCTGGAAAGTTCTATTTGGGAGTGGGAAACCCTCGATTCCGGGGTGCATGAGGCCGGCCACTAGAAATAGCGCCGCTTGTGAGAAGTCGCCTTCAATCGCATGCGTTCCCTTTCTGTAACGCTGGTGGCCTGGAATGGCAAAACCGTCGTTTTCTTCAATGATTTTGATACCGGAAGCGCGTAGGGATTGAAGCGTCAAATCCACATAAGGTTGGGAAACCGCTTGTTCAACATATAGTTTGGAGGCGTCTTTCAATAACGGCAAAGCGAAGAGCATTCCGCTTATGAACTGTGAGCTCAAGGTGGCGTCGATTCTATACTCTCCGGGTTTGAGTTGACCTTCGACGATCAAGGAGTTCCCATTTTTTGACAAAGCGTCGCCAAATAGTTTCTTATATGGGGAGAGAGGTCTTTTCGCCAATGTCTCATCCATTGTGAAAACGGCCTTCTTTCCGACTAGAAGCGCGAGGGGGATAAGAAAACGCAAAGTGGAGGCTGAAGCGCGAACATCAATCGGTTTCTTCGGGCGTTTCCATTTTGGACTTCCCTTGATGAGCAACCCCTTTTTGCGGACTCTGTATTTGGCGCCAAACGCTTCGATGGCGTTGAGGGTCGCCTGAATGTCGTCGCTTTCGTAGTAGGGCTCAATGAGGGCCTTGGCTGGGCTTAAAGCCGCGCATATAATCGCCCTATGCAGCAAGCTTTTGGAAGGGGGGATGCGCAGCCTTCCTTGTAAAGTCGATGGGTGTATCAAGACGTCGTAGGGCATAGCGAAAACTCCTTTGAAAGACACGTTTTAAGCCACATTCCCATTATACACCATCGCCTATCAAAGCGATAGGGGGTGATTATGGAAGCGTTTGATTTTTGCATTGAAAACACAAGGTAAATGTGTGATAATAAAAAAAGAGTCAGCACAAAGAATGGAGGATTTCACATATGGAAAACCAAGATTTAAAGATTGCTCAACAGGCTAAGATGAAAGACATCGGGGCCATTGCCAAAGAGTTGGGACTTAAGGAAGAGGACATCGAACGCTACGGCAACTACAAGGCCAAGATTAAACTTGAAGCGCAAGAACAGTTCAAGAACCCAAAAGACGGCAAAGTGATTCTCGTCACTGCCATCAACCCTACACCCGCCGGTGAAGGAAAATCCACAACCACCGTCGGTTTGGGGCAAGCTTTCAAAAAAGTCGGCAAGAATGCGATTGTCGCGTTGCGAGAACCGTCTTTCGGCCCGGTCATGGGTGTCAAAGGCGGCGCTGCAGGCGGCGGACACGCCCAAGTCGTGCCGATGGAAGATTTGAACCTGCACTTTACGGGTGACATTCATGCGGTCACGACGGCTACCAACGCCATCGCCGCCATGATTGATAACCATATCCATCAAGGCAATAAGCTCAATATCGACCCTAGACGCATCACATGGAAACGGGCTTTGGATATGAACGATCGTGCGCTTCGCCAAGTCACCATCGGCTTAGGCGGCGTAGGAAACTCGCTTCCCCGAGAAGACGGCTTCAACATCAGCGTTGCCTCAGAAATCATGGCCGTCCTTTGTCTCGCCCGAGACATTCATGATTTGAAAGCGCGCATTCGCCGGATTGTTGTCGGCTATACTTACGACCGCAAAGTTGTCACGGTTGGCGACATCAACGCCGAAGGCGCCATAACGTTGATTTTGCGTGACGCCATCAAGCCGAACCTTGTCCAAACTCTCGAAAACACTCCGGCCTTGGTTCATGGAGGACCGTTTGCGAACATCGCGCACGGTTGCAACAGCATCATCGCCACCAACATGGGCCGCAAGCTTGCCGATTATGTCATCACCGAAGCCGGTTTCGGAGCGGATTTGGGGCTTGAAAAATTCATGAACATCAAATCCCGTCAAGCCGGGTTCGACCCTAGCGCGGTCGTCATCGTCACCACCATCCGCGCCCTCAAGATGCACGGCGGCGTCAAGAAAGAAGACCTTGGCGAAGAAAACGTCGAAGCCTTGAAACAAGGTATTGAAAACTTAGAAAAACATCTCGAAACCATCCAAGAGTTCAATCTGCCCTACACAGTCGCCGTCAACCATTTCGTCAACGACACCGACAATGAGATTTCCGCATTGACTGAATGGCTCGACCAAAACAACCACCCTTATTCGATTTCCAAAGTATGGGCCGAAGGCGGAGACGGAGCTGTCGATCTTGCCAACAAGGTTCTCGAGCAAATCGAAAACAACACGCAGACCTTCAAGCGTCTTTATGAAAACGAGGACTCGCTCGAAGACAAAATCAAGGCCATCTGCACCCGTGTTTACGGCGCCAAAGACGTCAATTTCGCCAAGAAAGCCCGCAATCAACTGCGCCGCTACAAACGCGAAGGCTGGGACAATCTTCAAGTGTGCATGGCGAAAACGCAAATGTCGATTACTGACGACCCCAAAGAGTACGGTCGTCCGAGAGACTTCACCATTACCGTGCGTGAACTCAGCCCCTCAATCGGCGCCGGATTCATCGTTGCCCTTACCGGCAATATGATGACCATGCCCGGACTGCCCAAGCGACCGGCGGCCGAAGATATGGACATCGACGAACAAGGCAACGCCAAAGGGCTTTTCTAAACCAAATTAAGGAGTTGGCAATATGAGCGATTTTGAAAGCTTCAAAGAATTGCAAAAGAAGCAAAAAGCGTACCAGCTCGTCTTGGGAATTGCCTCATGGGACTCTAACACCGAAGCGCCCAAAGCGTGTTTTCCTTACCGCTCGGAGATGCTCTCCATCATTAGCGGTGAACACTTTTCCCTCCAAACCAGCGATGAATACAAGAAACTTGTGAACGGTTTGTACGAAAATATGGAAGACTTGAGCGACATTCAGAAAAAAGAGGTCCGAAAAGCCAAAAAAGAGCTCGACAAAGTCGACAAGATTCCGAAGAAGGACGTCGTCGAATACTCCAAACTCGTCAACATGTCCCAACGCGAGTGGGAAGAGGCGAAGGAAGAGGGCGATTACGAAAAGTTCAAACCGTACTTGGAAAAAATCATCCGCTTCAAGAAAAAAATCGCCAAATACCGCAATCCCGATGAACACCCCTACAATGTCTTACTAGACGACTTCGAAGAAGAGATGACCATCGAGAAGTATGACGAGTTCTTTACCACCGTCAAAGAAGAACTTGTTCCTTTTGTGAAAAAGATTCTTGCTGTCAAAGAGGACAAGACCCCTTCTTTCATCACCGCGAACTATCCCAAAGACAAGCAAAAACAGTTCGTTGAGTACCTGATGGACGTTTTCGGCTTTGACTACAACAAAGGCCTCTTGAAAGAAAGCGTGCACCCTTTCACTTGGAACACGCACTCGCAAGACGTTCGTTTCACGGTGCGCTATATGGAAAATTATGTCTTCTCCTCCATTTTTGCGGCCATCCACGAACTCGGTCACGCCTTATACGAACAGCAAATCGACGACATGTTCGACATGACCAACTTAAAAAGCGGCGCGTCCATGGGCATCCACGAATCCCAATCCCGTTTTTACGAGAACATGATCGGCCGGAGCCGCATGTTTTGGGAAGCCCACTATCCGAAACTTCAATCGATGTTTTCACCGCAACTCAAAAACGTCAGCCTCGACGATTTTTATCGAGGCATCAACCGTGTTGATGAGACGTTCATTCGCGTCGAAGCCGACGAACTTACCTATCCGTTGCACATCTTGATTCGTTACGAGATCGAACGCATGATTTTTGAAGACGAAGCCGATGTGGACGACCTTCCGGAGATTTGGAACAAGAAAATGAAACAATACTTGAACCTCGAAGTTGAAAACCACGCCGAGGGCATCTTGCAAGACGTCCATTGGAGCGCGGGCATGATGGGCTACTTCCCCACATACGCGCTTGGCAGCGCTTATTCCGCCCAGATTTACTATGCCATGCTCAAACAGCTCGACTTCGACGAACTCGTACGAAACAACGACATCCAAACCATCAACAAATGGCTCCAGCAAAACATCCATTGTTTCGGCAAGAGCTTAACCCCAAAAGAAATTCTCAAACGGGTGACGGGCGAAGAGTTCAACCCGAAATACTACGTACAATACTTGAAAGAAAAATACAGCGAACTGTATTTGAACGACAAGGAGTGAGTGCATGATTGACGCTTACCATGAACGCTTTCACGAACACAGCGAACTGTTTTTGCGCCAGCTCCCCAAAGGCGTCTTCATCACCACACGCGCTCAAGACGGCACGACGAACACCATGACAGTTGCCTGGGGACATATCGGCGTGATTTGGGGACGGCCCGTCTTCATCGCCTATGTGCGCTATTCGCGTTACACCTACGACGTTTTATTGAATGCCGAAGACTATACGATCAACGTCCCCGCTGAAGGGACGATGAAAGAAGCCTTGAAAATTGCCGGTACGAAGTCCGGCCGCGACATCGACAAGTTCAAAGAGGCGAACCTCACGCTTCAGCCTGCGCGCAAGGTCAAAAGTCCAATCATCGCCGAATGCGCATTGCAGTATGAATGCAAGATGATCTACCAACAATCCCAAGAACCCGCTCTGATCGACGAAAAAATCAAAGAGCGCTATTATCCGAACCACGACACCCATATCATGTTTTACGGAGAAATCGTCGATTCCTACCGTACGAAAGGAGCTTGACACCATGGCCGAAATCATTGACGGCAAGCAACTCGCCAAAGACATCCGCGCCAAAGTTACCGACCGCGTCGCCAAGATCAAAGAAGACTACGGAAAGGTACCTCATCTCGTCGTAATTCTCGTCGGCAACAATCCAGCCAGCCAGTCTTACGTCAAGAGAAAAAAACGCGACTGCGAGCGCGCGGGCATGAAAAGCACCATCCTGCACAGAGATACCGACATTACTGAAAAAGAACTCATCGAACTGGTTGAGGAACTTAACGACGACCGCGACGTTCACGGTATCCTCGTGCAGCTTCCCCTTCCCGACCATATCAACGAAAACATCGTCATCAACACCATCCGCCAGGACAAAGACGTCGACGGATTCCACCCCTTGAACATCGCCGCCATCCATACCGGCGAGCACGGCATCGTCCCGGCCACGCCCAAGGGCGTCATGACGATGCTTAAAACAACCGGCATCGACTTAGTCGGACAGGAAGCTTTTGTGATAGGGTGCAGCAACATCGCCGGGAAGCCCATCGCGATGCTTCTGCTTGAAGAAAAAGCGACCGTCACCATTGCCCATTCCAAGACGCGAGATTTGAAAAAGCACGCCAAAGAAGCGGACATCATCGTCGCCGCAGCCGGCGTTCCCAATCTTGTGACGCCGGACATGGTCAAAGAGGGAGCCGTCATTATCGACGTCGGCATCAACCGCGTGGATGGCAAACTGGTCGGCGATGTCGACTATGAAGGATTGTTGGAAAAAGCGTCCTACATCACGCCTGTTCCGGGCGGCGTCGGACCGATGACCATCGCTTCGCTGTTGGAAAACACGCTCGAATGCTTTGAAACCTTAGAAAGCAAGCGATAAAGTGAGTCTTAACCGACTCACTTTTCCACATGCACCACTCCCTGAAAGGGGGATCTTATGAAATTTCTACGCGTTTTGGTCTGGTTTTTCGTACCGGTCATTCTAGTGGTCATCGCCGCTTCGCTTCTCACAAGCACCGCCTACATGAGATTGTCGGAAGGGCGCTATGCGTCGCACGAAGACATCGAGTTTGACCACACCTACGTCAGCCGCCAATTGATTCATTACCTCAATTATCGTCACGACGATTTGACGTTCGGTGCAAGCACTGATGACGAGGACCCGCTTCTAAGGGAGAGGGAAATCGTGCATATGGAAGATGTGCGCACCGTATATACGGCGTTGCGCATCCTTGCGGGTGTCGGTCTTGCACTGACGATTCTCTCCGCGCTTGTGATGTGGCGCAAGTCCAAAGACTATTTTTACCAGACGTTTCGCGATTTGTTTTATTTTCCGACATTCTTCATTGTGTTCATCGGCGGCTGGTTGTTGATCGATTTTGGCAGTCTGTTCGTCGTGTTTCACGAATTTTTCTTCTTCTTTGACGAAGAGAGGAAATGGCAGCTCACCCCTGATGACGCCTTGATACAGCTGTTGCCGCAAGCTTTCTGGATGGTTAGCGGCATCATCATACTTGTCTTCTTGGCATCGGGTATCGCCGTCATTTGGTGGCTGAACCGCCGCTTTGTCAAACCCCGTATACAAAAAGGAGGGCAACAATGAAAGCATTGAAAACGCAAGATCGAGAACTCTACGACGCGATGAACTTGGAAAAGGAAAGACAAGAAGGTCATCTTGAGCTCATCGCCAGCGAAAACTTCGTCTCCGAGGCCGTTTTGGAGGCCGATGGCAGCATCCTGACCAACAAATACGCCGAAGGGTACCCCAAAAAACGCTATTACGGCGGCTGCAAACATGTCGACACGGTTGAAAACCTGGCGCGCGAACGTGCAAAGAAGCTTTTCAACGTGAAATATGCCAACGTGCAGGCCCATTCGGGGTCGACCGCCAACATGGGCGCCTACAGGGCCATCCTGAAAGCCGGCGACAAAGTCTTAGGTATGAGTTTGGACCACGGAGGGCATTTGACCCATGGTCACCCGCTCAATTTCAGCGGCGTCGATTATGAGTTTTACAGCTACGGCGTAAGCGCGGAGGATGAAACGATCGATTACGAAGACGTCCGCAAAAAGGCCAAAGAGATCAAACCGGCGCTGATTGTGGCCGGAGCGAGCGCGTATTCAAGAGAAATCGACTTCAAGAAATTCCGTGAAATCGCGGATGAAGTCGGCGCTTATCTCATGGTCGACATGGCCCATATCGCCGGTCTTGTGGCGGCGGGCTTCCACAACAATCCTTGCGACCACGCCCACATAGTCACATCGACCACGCACAAAACTTTGCGAGGTCCCCGGGGCGGCATTATCCTGACCAACGATAAAGACATCTACAAAGAAATCAACAAAACCATTTTCCCGGGCATTCAAGGCGGCCCGCTCATGCACATCATCGCCGCGAAAGCTGTCGCGTTTCAAGAAGCACTGTCCGAAGAATTCAAGGATTACCAGCGCCGGGTCATCGACAACGCGAAAGCCTTGGCGGACGAACTCATGAAACTCGGCTTCAAAGTCATCAGCGGCGGCACCGACAACCACTTGGTGCTTGTCGATGTCAAAACTCCGACGGGCCTGACCGGCAAAGACGCGGAAAACCTGTTGGAAAAAGTCAACATTACCTGCAACAAAAACACCGTGCCCAACGACACCGAAAAGCCGTTCGTCACCAGCGGCATCCGCCTCGGAACGCCCGCGCTCACCACGCGCGGCTTCACCAAGGACGCTATGCGCGTCGTGGCAAAGCTGATCAACGACACATTGCGCAATCCCGATGACGAAAACACCTTGAATGAAGTCATCCGTCAAGTGGAGACGCTCACCACCACCTATCCCCTTTACAAGCAATAAAAAAAGCCTTCCTTTCGCTCGCATGAGCCAAAAGGAAGGCTTTTTTCATGTTATTTTTCCGATAGGTCGATGAGGTTTTTCACTTGTTCTTCGCCGAATTGGTACTTCGTCATGCAAAAGTGGCAGACGGTTTCAATGCCGCCATCTTTTTCGAGCAAGTCTTGAAGCTGCGCTTTTCCGAGCGACAAAAGCCCTTGTTCGAACTTCTCCCGACTGCAATCGCATTGATAGACCAAATCCATCGTATGGAGCATCTGATGGTCTTCACCGGCGATTTCACGGATGATGTCCTCCGGGGTGTAGTCTTGTTCAAGCATTTCCGAAACGGAAGACAACCGCTCCAAACGGGTTTCAATCTCGTTGACGGTTTCTTCTTTGCAACCGGGCATGCGTTGGAGTATGAAGCCGCCGGCGTGTAGGACGGTGTTGTCTTTGTCGACGCCTACACCTAGTGCGACGGCCGAAGGTATTTGTTCGCTGGCGGTGAAATAATAGGCAAAGTCCTCTGCGATTTCACCGCTGGTCAAATCGACGCTGCCTGTGAAAATGTCGCGTACTTTCAAGTCCTTGGTCACATGCATTTTTCCGTGGCCAACGGCATGGGCGACCGGAAGGCTTTGCGTTTCGCTTTGCATGAACACGTGGGGGTTGCCCACATATCCGCGCACGCCACCGTTCGCGTTCGTGGTGGCGACCATTCCTTCGATAGGCCCGTTCGAATCGATGCGTATGGTGAGTTCCTGATCGTCTTGGTACATGGCGCCCATAATGACGCTGCCGGTCAGCAAACGGCCAAGCGCAACTGTTGCGGTCGGCCAAAGGTCGTGGATTTGTTGTGCTTCGTACACCAAAGCGGATGTACGTGCGGCGTAGATTCGCACCGTACCGTCGAAGGCGTACGCTTTTGCCAAATAGTCTTTCATCTTTATCACCGCGCTTATTATAGCATGTTTGCCTTGAAAGAAAAACAGTTGCGCCAAAACTTCTTTTGTGGCAAAATAGGTGTGATTTGCGAGGTGATACCATGTTGAAAATCGGAAATGTAACCATAGAGAACCCTGTAATCGTCGCCCCCATGGCCGGGTTGACGAACGCGGCGTTCCGCTCGATATGCCGTTCGTTTGGCGCCGGACTTTTGTATACGGAAATGGTCAGCGACAAGGGCATCGAATATGGAAATGAACGAACGATTAAGATGACCCGGCTCGCTTCGGATGAAACGAACGTTGTTTTGCAGCTTTTCGGCAACGATCTCGAAGCGATGCGTCATGCGACTGAATATGTGGACCAAAACAGCGGTTGTGACATCATCGATTTGAACGCGGGCTGTCCGGTGCCTAAAGTGGTGAAAAACGGTGCCGGTGCCGCGCTCATGAAAACTCCGGAGTTGTTGTATGATTTGGTTAAAGCAATGGTTTCTGCAACAAATAAGCCCGTGACGGTGAAAATCCGCTCGGGCTGGGACAAGAAAAGTATCAACGCCGTAGAAGTCGCCCAAATCTGCGAGAAGGCCGGCGCCGCGGCCATAGCGGTGCACGGACGGACCAAGACCCAAATGTATAAGGGAAAAGCTGATTATTCCATCATCCGCGAAGTGAAACAAAACGTCAACATTCCGGTTATCGGCAACGGCGATGTGGAAACGCCGGAAGACGCCAAGCACATGTTAGAGGAAACCGGCGCCGATGCGGTGATGATTGGACGAGGCCTGCGAGGCAACCCCTGGTTGATCAAGCAGACGGTCGATTACTTACAAACGGGCTTCTACGAATCCAAACCGAGCGCAGAGGAAATTGTCGATATGATCAAGAAGCACACGGAGCTGTTGTGTGAAGAGGAAGGGGAACCCCGAGCGGTCTTGGAAATGCGCGCTCATGCCCCTTGGTATTTGAAAGGGCTGAAGCACAGTTCTGCACTGAAACGAAAAATCGTAAGGGCCAAAACACAAATTGAACTCTTTGCATTGCTGGACGATTACCTTGATACATATTAGACGCTTCAAAAAACGATACGCGCCCTGCGTATCGTTTTTATATTTCATACGGTTTCAAGCGCTCTTTGATGGGCCTGGAAACTTTGGCTTTGATTCTAACGGTGCTGTCTTCATAGTCCGTATGGAGGATTTCAGCGTATTCGTTCAACAAATGGATGATGTCGCCGTCTTTTTGCGGAATGGCGTAGACCACGACGGTGTCGTCTTTGAAAAGCTTGTCGTTTAGGGTTTCAATCAAAGCGTCGATGTTTATGCCCTCTTTCAACGAAACTTTGATAGCGGGCGCGTAGGAAGGGGGAAGGATGTTGTTGGAAAGATCGATCTTGTTGAAGACGTAAAGCGTTTCGATTTCATCGGCGCCCAGTTCTTTGAGAACGGATTCGGTCGTTTGGATTTGGTCGAGGTAGTATGGGTGTGCGAAATCCACGACGTGAAGGAGCAAATCCGCTTCTTTGATTTCTTCGAGCGTGGCTTTGAAGGATTCGACCAGTTCGTGGGGAAGTTTGGAGAGAAATCCGATGGTGTCGGTGAGGGTGAACAGTTTTTTGTCCTTGAACTGGATTTGGCGGGTGGAGGTTTCCAAGGTCGCAAAGAGTTGGTCTTTGACGGGAGCGCTTTTGTTGTCTCCGTTTTTGCTGGCGTGAAGGAGCGTGTTCATCAGCGTGCTTTTCCCCGCGTTGGTGTAGCCGACGATGGCGACGTTTTTGATTAATGACTTGCGTCGTTTGTTGCGGTTGGTTTGCCGAACCCTCACGATGTTGCGGAGGGCTTTTTCTTGTTTTTTGATGTCGCGCTCGATTTTCCGGCGGTCGAGTTCGAGTTTCTTTTCACCGGGTCCTCGTTGGCCAATGCCGCCTTGTTGTTGCTCAAAAGAGTTCCGCATGGCGCTAAGACGAGGTTTTAGGTATTTGAGCTGCGCAATTTCGACCTGAAGCATGGCTTCTTTGGTTTTGGCGCGCTTTGCGAAGGTTTCGAGGATCAGCAGCTTGCGGTCAATGACCGCGACGTCCAACGCTTCTTCAAGATTGCGGATTTGCGAGTTCGTAAGTTCCTCGTCGAAGATGACATAATCGACATGTTCGCGTTTCACCGCTTCTTGAATCTCTTGAAGTTTCCCTTCGCCGATTTTATAGGCTGGGGTGGTTTGCCGGGAAGGCTGGGTAAACGCTGCGACCACCTCGATGTTCAAAGAGGCGGCGAGGTTTCTCAGTTCTTCCAGATAGTAATGAATCATGCCGGGCTTGTAGCGGTCGACTCCGACGACAAACGCTCTTTTCATAGCATCACCTCACTTTCAGTGTATCATGTTTTGCAAACGCTATAAAGAAAAAAAGGCGCCGAAGCGCCTTTCTATAGTCCGCATTTGAGTTGCGCGTTGCAGTTGGTGCAGGTGTGGCATCCTCCGAGGTCTTCGACAGTGCCTTCGAGGCAAATCGGACAGATGTCCCCGGCTTCGATGCCGATGTTTCGGTCTTGGCGGTCGCTGCGCAACCCTTTTGTTTTCGGCTCTTTTTTCGTTTTTTTCGGTTTTTCGTCGACGTCGAGGCCCAAATCCTTGATTTCGAGTTGTTTCGGTTTGCCGTCTTTGTCGTCGCGCGTGAGCGTGAGCACCTGTGCATCGCGGGAACCGTCGACATAAACGGTGCCGCCTTTTGCGCCTCCGTAATACAGCCGGCGGTAGACTTGTTCGACTTCTTCTACGCTATAGCCTTTGGGGGCGTTGACGGTTTTGGAGATGGAGGAGTCGACCCATTTTTGGATGGTGCATTGGACGTCGACATGTTCTTCGGGCGTCAAGTCCATGGCGCTGACGAAAATGTCGGGAAGGTTTTCGGCGTCGTAGCCAGGATAAACTTTCAAGTAATCGTTGACGATGGGGGCGTTGACTTCGATGAATTTTCCGAGGCGTCCGCTGCGGAAATAGGAAAAGGCGAAATAAGGTTCCAATCCTGTCGATACGCCGACCATGGTGCCGGTGGAGCCGGTTGGGGCGATGGTGAGCAGATGCGAGTTGCGGATGCCGTGTTCGAGAATGCTTTGGCGAAGGTCGTCGGACATTTTTTGCATGTATCCGCTTTGTACGAACTTTTCGCGGTTCTTTTGGGTTTTCAAGAAGGGGAAGGACCCTTTTTCCTTGGCGAGCTCCACACTGGTTTCATAGGCTTTTTTGCCGATGAAGCCAAAGAGTTTGTCGATGAAAGAAAGTCCGTCTTTGGCGCCGTAACGACGGTTGCACCAGATCAACAGGTCGTGGAGGCCCATGACGCCGAGGCCGATTCGTCGTTCGCCAAGTGCTTGTTCTTTGTTTTCATCGAGGAAATAGTGGGTTTTGTCGATGACGTTGTCTTGCAGTCTGACGGCGGTTTCGATGGTTCGGCCCAATTTTTCGTAATCCACATCTTTCGTGTTTTCGTCGACCATGTTGGCGAGATTCAAGGCGGCGAGGTTGCACACTGAATAGGGCGCGAGAGGCTGTTCGCCGCAAGGGTTCGTGCAGACGACCTTCTGGTCGTAGCCGACGGCGTTCGTTTCAGCGTTGGCGTTGTCGATGAAGAAGATGCCCGGTTCGGCGGAATAGGTTGCGCAAATGTTGATGAGGTTCCATAGGTCTCTTGCGCGAATCTTGTAGTAAGTTTTGACGGGAAGACCCATTTCTTGCCACTCGCGCACATCGCCGACTTCGTGCCATTTCTCGTTGTAGATGCGCTTGTTTTCTCCGGTGTAGTTGTCGATGTCGGGAAAACGAAGATGGTACATTTCGTCGTTTTCGACAGCTTGCATGAAATCCTTGGTGATGGCAACGGAGATGTTGGCGCCCGAGAGGAACTCTTCGTCGTGAACTTCGTAGTGGCCGCCTTTGTTGAGACGTTCAAAGGCCTTGTCGACAATGCGTTTGGAAAACCGGTTTTCGTCTTTTTTCGCTTGTTCGAGGATGTATTCGTTGATTTCAATTTCGTCTTCGTTTAAGGGGATGAATTTCAGTTTGTTTTTGGCGGATTTTTTGACTAGGGGATCGTCGATGGTGTCGATGAGGAATTGGAGGATTTTTGGGTTTTGCATTTTGGACACGATGAATTCGACGATGTCGGGGTGCCAGTCGGCAAGCATGATCATTTGCGCGCCGCGCCTTGAACCGCCTTGTTCGACAAGGTGGGTCAGTTCGGAGAGGTCGTTCAGCCAGCTCACGGCCCCGCTGGATTTCCCGTTGACACCTTTTGCAAGCGCATTTTTAGGCCTTAGGGTGCTGCCGTTGGTGCCCACGCCACCGCCTCGGGACATGATTTCCATGACTTGTTTGCGGTGGTCGCTGATGCCTTCGCGCGAGTCGTGCATGAAAGGCATGACAAAGCAATTGAAAAATGTAACTTCGGTTTGCGATCCCGCCCCGAACAAGATTCTTCCAGCGGGCACTAGGTTCAAACTCGACACCTCTTCGTAGAACCGCTGGCGGATTTCTTCGCTTTCGTCTTCGCCCAAATGCGCCGAGATACGTTTGGCAATCTGCTCGAAAAACAGCTCGAGGGGTTTGTCAATCTGGCGTTTCAAACGGCGAACGCAGCCTTCGCTGTCCGCATCTTCGGTGTTGCCGAGGTAATCCGCATCGATTTTGATGCGCACTTCGTCTTCGTCTATGCTTTCAATTGTGCCTACGCCTCTTGCGGGGAATTTCGGGTCGTCGCGGACAATGGTCAAAACAATGTCCCCTTCGCGCAAGGTTTTTAGGTTCAAGTCTTTTTGGCTGTAACGGTCGAGCATGACCAACCTTGAAACGCCGGAAAAAGACTTCTCCATGGAGTCGGTTACGGGACTCAAATGAGGGAAATGCTGTTCAATATCCCTGTTTAAACGTTCAATGAAAGTGGCATCGTATTGCTTCATATGCGACCCTCCGATTTTGTGATGAGTGTATCATTTAATTTTACTAATTCATAGGGGACTTGTGAAGCCTTGATTTTTTCAAGAATTTATGAAATTAGAGCATCAAAGGAAAAAGAGGGAGAAATTTATTTCGAGATTGTTTTTCTATTCATGGTAGGATTTCATTACGCAACGTATAGGTTTATGTTATAATCAACGGTGTGAAACGCATTTTTCAGGAAGCGAGGTGAAGACGTGAATCCAATCGAAACCTTTTTGGCGCAAATTTATTTGTTCGCCATTGTCGTCTTTGTGTCAAAGCCTTACGTTCATACGCATGTATACAGGGTTTTTCGGCTTGTGGCCGCTCTTTTTATCGCGGTTTTTTTCGCGCGCGTCTTCACGGGCGCTATGGTGGTTGAGTCATGGCCGCTTTTTGCGGTGCAAAGCGCTTCGCTTTTGTTGATTCTTTTCGTCGCCGTTAAACAAGAAGTCAAAAACCTGTTGATGTTGATCGGCGTAAAAAGCGGGTTGCTGGTCTCAAACGCTATTGAGGACGAGGTCAAAGATGAACTCTTGCACAGTGTGAACTATCTTTCCCGTCATAAAATCGGCGCGTTGATCACGTTTGAGCGTTCCGATTCTTTAGAGGAGTATATAAAACATTCTTTCATTATTGATGCACCTTTGTCCAGCGAGTTGCTCTCAAGCATATTCATACCGAACACGCCGTTGCACGACGGTGCGGTAATCATCAAAGAAAACATTATAAAAAGCGCCGGCGCTTACTTCCCTTCAAGCGATCACGCGAAAGTGCCGAAGTACCTCGGGTCCCGTCACCGTGCCGCCATCGGCATCAGCGAGAAAAGCGATTCTTTGACGATTGTCGTGAGCGAGCAAACCGGCGAAATCAGCGTGGCCATTGAAGGCTACCTCGATCAGGACATATCTAGAGAATCGTTGGTTCTGTATTTGGAAAGGTATCTGCAAAACTGATGGAATCGATTATGTCGATGAAAAGGATGCGTCGCTATGTGGGAATGGTTTGACCGCTATGTGATACTGTTTATCGTATGGTTTTTGTTGGTGTTTTTGAAAAAGACAAAGGCCAAAAAAGGCGACTTTGATTTGTTTTTGTTCGTGGTCGCTTTGGCCGCCTATGTCATTTTCCACCGACTCGCCTTGGCGGAGCTTCCTTTGGAGTATTTGGAATTGTTCTACTTTGCGGGCTTTTTGTACACGCTTTTGATGTTTGACATCAAGGCTCTCTTCCGTCGCGACATGACCCGGGAGAAGTTGAAGAGTCTCCAAAAAGAACACGAAGAACTCAAGGATCGCTCCGAGCTTTTAAGAAGGAGGTTTATCGCCATGCTGGATCTCGTTGACGAGGGCATCGTGTTCCGCACCGACGACAATCGTATGTTCGGGACTGAAAAGATGCTTTCGGTGACCGGCATGGACGACCATGAATTTTCGTACGAAGAGTTCCTTTCCCATCTTCATTCGGATGATCGAAGAGCCTATGAAGAAGCCATTTCCAAGTGTTCGAAAAAGAAACCGGAATACCAAACGCATTATCGAGTGAAAAAAGACGGCGTCTACGAGTGGGTCAAGGAGAACGGTATGCGGATGGATTACGACCGACGTACAATGTATATCGCCATCGTTCGGGGGGTGAACGTACGCCGTTATCCGAAAACCGATGTGGACATGCTTAATCGTCTAAATATAGACCAGTCTTTGCTTGAAGCGCTGCAAAAATACAACCGCAACCGAGAGCCCTACTCACTTGTGTTGTTTGAACTGGCCAACATCCCCCGCATCAACGAGAATTACGGACGCGACATCGGCGATTTGATGATGGGGAAATTCCTCAACAAGCTTGTGTATCATTTTCTGCGCGATGCGGACGTCGTTTTCCGCTTGAGCGGGATTCGTTTTGCAATGATCATCCACGACCACAGAAAATATGAGATGCTCAAGCGAGCCCTTGAACAAGGCGGCGAACTGGTCAACTTCTCCATGTCTTTCGGCGAGGTCAAAGAAAGCGTCTACCCGTATTTTGGCATCCAGCATATCGATTACTTCGACGAACCGGTCGACGAAATACTAAGCCGCGGGCATAAAGCTTTGAACATCGCCCTTGACGACAATACCCCCGAAAACTACTTCATCATTAAATAGCAGGTGATACAATGGACAAAAAAACATTGCGAAGACTCTTTCAAAACGAGCGCGACGCCATGGAACCACGCATACACAAGATGCTCAACTTCATGCTTATGGAGAGCTTGAAAGACGTTCTCTCGGAACACAACATCAAACGTTTGGGCGTCTATTATCCCATTCGCGGCGAAGTGGACGTGCGCGAGCTTAAAGACATCTACGAACTTTATTATCCAAAAATTGAAGGCGACCGCATCGTTTTCTATAAAGACACGGGCGAGTTTGAAAAAGGCCCGATGGGGACCTATGAGCCCAAAAGCGATGATAAAATCGAAAAAGACGCACTTGATGCCGTCATCGTCCCCGGCCTCGTCTACGATTACGCCCTGTACCGATTAGGCTACGGGAAAGGGTATTATGACGGGTTTTTACGCGATTACAAGGGGCTTTCGATAGGCGTTTGTTTTGAACGCTTCCGCATGGAGGCGCTCCCCTCTCGCGAGCACGACATCCCCGTGGATTTGCTAGTTACCGACAATCAAGTCTACGAAAGCCGGCACGAAGATGTATAGCGTCATCGTTTTGGCCGCCGGAGAATCAAGGCGCATGGGCGCAAGCGACAACAAGGTCTTTTTTCGCCTTGGCGAAAAAAGCGTCCTAGAACGCGCCCTCTCCTGGTTTGTAGACGATAAGCAGTGCGGACAAATTGTCTTGGTCGTTCACGCGGATGAAGAAGAGCGCGTACGAAAGGCCTATAAGGCCGATGTCATCGTTGTCGGCGGAAAGTCTCGCGAAGAAAGCGTTCGAAACGCTCTTCCCCACATAGTGAACCCTTACGTCATGGTACATGACGGCGCAAGGCCCTTCATTGGGCAAGGCACCCTTTCACGCTTGAAAAATGCTATGGCTTCGCATAGTGCCGTGACGCCCGGCGTAAAGGTCTACGACACGCTCAAACGCGTCGAAAACGGCAAAATCGTTGAAACGATCGACCGTAAAGGCGTGGTGCGCGTCCAAACGCCCCAGGCTTTCCATACCGAAGTATTGAGAGAAGCCCACCAAATCGCTCAAGAACGAACCATCAAGGGCACATGCGACGTCAGCCTCGTTGAGGAGGCGCTGTCAGTTCAGTCGAAGGTTGTTGAAGGTGACGAGCGGAATCTCAAGCTTACAACCCCTGAACACCTTTCGCTATTGGAGATGATTGTGGATGAATAGGATTGGACACAGCCGGGACCTTCATCGTTTGAAAGCTGGGAAATCGCTTAAATTAGGGGGATTGCAGATTCCCTCCGAAGTTTCTGCCGTGGCCCATAGCGACGGGGATTGTTTGTTGCACTCCATTGCCGAGGCTATGCTTGGAGCGTTGGCGCTTGGCGATTTGGGCACCCATTTCCCCGATACCGATTCGGCCTATGAAGGTTTTGATTCGATGCAAATGCTGAAAAAGGTTTACGAAATGGTGAAAAAGCGCAACTTTGAGCTCGTGAATGTCGACGCCACCATCCATCTGGAGGCGCCGAAGCTTGCTTCACATATTGACAAAATGCGCCAAAACATCGCGACGAATCTCGGCGTCAAAACGGAGCGAATCAGCGTCAAAGCTACGCGTGGTGAAGGGGTCGATGCAGTCGGTCGTGGCGAAGCCGTCGTTTGCGAGTGCGTCCTACTTCTCCACGAGAGACATCGAGTTGAGTATTTATGAACGAGCGCATTTTGTACCGTAACGACCGCCGTCATGCAATTTTGGGTGTTTGTCGCGGCATTGCCGAATTTTTGGGACTTCCGGCATGGGTTGTCCGAATACTGGCCATTTTGCTTCTGTTTTCCTCTTTCGGAGCCATGCTTGTCGCATACATTGTTTTGGCGTTGGTTTTGCCCACCAAAAGTCAATTGATTGCCGAGGGCAGGATTGTCGACGATTTTCAATAAGGCCAAGGAGTGTTTATATGATTGAGACCGAGTATGGAACCTTTGAACTGATCAAAGACCACAAAGAAGCGTTTGATGTGAAATCCTTCAACGAGCGTTACGTCGATTATCTCGACCAGTATGTTTATGTTGTCGGCGATGTCAGCGCCGACATGTTGCGCTTGAAAGGGTTCCACGAAAAGGACAAGGACAAGATTTTTGACTATTTGATGGAGTCCTCCACGCCGAACTCGCCTTATTTCATTTTGAAGCGTGTAAAAGACAAGTGATTTTTTTAGCGTTTTCGCCATGATTTTCTCTCATTTCATGTATAATGGCAACTGTAAGCGAGGTGTTATACATGGAAGCAAAAGAAGTCGAAAAGAAAATCATTGAAACCATTGAAAAGATTCGTCCCTACATCAACCGGGACGGTGGAGACATTAAATTTGTGAAATACGAAGATGGCATTGTGTATGTGAAGATGATGGGAGCATGCGTTGGCTGCTCGGCTTTGGATACGACACTAACCGAAGGTGTTGAAGCCATTTTGTTGGAAGAGGTTCCCGACATCATCGGCGTCGAACATATTTAACGAGGCTTCATCAAAGGGAGGGGTTCTATGGAAAAGCCTTATATGGACGATCGTGTCAACGACACGCGGACAAGGGACACGGTTGTAAAAAGAATGGCGGAGCGCGGCGTAACGCTTGAAGAGATTGCCGATCTTGCTTACGACCTTCAAAGCAAGCATATCAAAAACTTGACGAAAGCTCGCTGCCTTGAGCATGTTGAACGCGTAGTGATGAAGCGCGAAGTGCAAAACGCAATCCTTACAGGGCTTGAACTGGACGTTTTGGCTGAAAAGGGCCATATGAGTGAACCCCTGCGGAGCATGCTGATGAAGGATTATGGCCTTTACGGCATCGACGAAGTTCTAGCCTTGGCGATTGTCAATGTTTACGGCTCCATAGGATTCACCAATTTCGGTTATGTAGACAAGGTGAAACCCGGTGTAATCAAGCGCATTGACGAAGCTGGGAAAGCCGCAGACCGTTGCAACACGTTTTTAGACGACATCGTAGGCGCGATTGCCGCCGCGGCCGCAAGCTCTCTTGCCCATCGATACGCCGAATAGCATCTTCACCCGTCCGGAATTTCGGACGGTTTTTTTATGGGAAATCGCATAAATAAGGGATGAATAATTAATGTATTTTTTGCTTAAACGGTATGGAGTAACGTTATTCCCTGGCTTTTCTCGCAGAGAAGATATGCGTTGGACAACGCTTATTTTTTATGTTTCAATAGGCGTGAATATGGTATACTTAAAGCAGTCCTTCCGTTTGAGGTGCGACGATGAAAGTCAACGACACTGTCCGGGGAAAAGTCACGGCGATTAAGTCTTACGGTGCATTTGTGGACATTGGCGGTCAAAAGGGATTGGTCCATATCTCTGAGGTCAGCGACCGTTATGTTCACTTGATAGAAGATTATTTGTCCGTTGGCAGAACCTATGCCTTCAAAGTCCTTTCTTTTGATGACCACGGACGCCCGTATTTGAGTTATAAAGCTTTGAACAATAGAAAAAGACGCTTGCGCATTCATTTAAAAAAGGGATTCGAGCCTTTGCGCAAGCGACTTTCCACATGGATCAGACAATACAAGGAATCCAATCGCCATCTACACGACAAGGAGGATCGCGATGATTGATGTTCGTTTAGAACACCTTTATTCCCAATTGGGACAGGACGAGATTGATTCTTCAATGACGAAGTTGGAAGAATGCCATACATTATTGGAAGACGGAACAGGCCCCGGAAGCGAGTTTACGGGATGGTTGCGTCTTCATCAACGTATGGAACCGGTTGTCGGAACCATCAAAAAAGCCGCCCAGCGACTTGCCGAACAAAGCGATGTTGTGCTAATCATTGGAATTGGCGGGTCGTACTTAGGGGCGAAAGCCGCTTTGGAAGCTCTTAGGCCCTATTTTTCTAAGGATGGGCCGGAAATCGTCTTTATCGGCCATCATCTTTCAGGTGAATACATCGCCGACTTGTGCCGATATTTGGAAGACAAGTCGTTCTCCATCAACGTCATCAGCAAATCCGGAACCACCACCGAACCGGCGGTCGCCTTTCGCACGTTCAAGACGCTTCTTGAAAAACGGTATGGTGAAAAAGAGGCCGCTCGGCGCATTGTGGCCACGACCGATGCGCATAAGGGTGCTTTGCGAGAGCTTGCGAAGGCGAAAGGCTATGAGACTTTCGAAGTCCCCGACGACGTCGGCGGACGCTATAGCGTGTTAAGCGCGGTCGGATTGCTTCCGCTAGCGATAGGAGGCATCGATGTCGATGCGATGCTAAAAGGCGCAAAAAATGCATCCGAACGCTATCAAGAGCGCTCGTGGGCAAACCCTGTCTATAAATACGTCTTGGCGCGACAAGCCCTATACCATAAAGGCAAAACAATTGAAATGTTCGTGCATTACGAACCCAAACTGCATTTCCTCGCCGAATGGTGGAAACAACTCTTCGGCGAAAGTGAAGGAAAAGATGGGAAAGGGCTATTTGTGGCGAGCGCTGGGTTTACGACCGATCTTCATTCGCTGGGTCAATACATCCAAGATGGGCAACGATGTTTGTTTGAAACGGTTTTGAACATCAAAAACCCTGTTTCGGACTTTGAGGTGCCCTTTGACCGTGACGATTTAGACGGATTGAACTATCTCAGCAATCGGAAATATTCCGAAATCACCCAAAAAGCGATGGAGGCGACGCTTCTGGCCCATGAAGACGGCGGGGCGCCCAACATTGTCATCGATGTGGAAAGACTTGACGCCTACGCATTAGGGCATTTGTTTTACTTTTACGAATTGAGCTGCGCGCTGAGCGGATATATGCTTGGAGTCAACCCCTTTGACCAACCCGGAGTCGAAGCGTATAAGAAAAACATGTTCGCCCTTCTTGGGAAACCGGGGTTCGAAGAACTCGGAGACCGCATAAAAGAGCGTATCAAGAAAAAAACACGTTGATTACGTGTTTTTTTCTGTTTGGATTTGGTTTTTATCGAACACCTTGAAGGCGGCTTTCTTGCCCGTCGTCGAAACCTCGATGGTACGCGTCCCCGGCAACGTCTCTCCATCACATTGCGCGATTTGGCTTGAAAACATGGTCGCCTTGACATGCTTCGCCTTCTTGGTGAAAACGTAACGCTTGAATTTTGTGTGAAAGCCCAAATATACACTGATGAAGATCAGCAACAGCAAAATCTTGCTGAGTCTATGGACGATGAGGACTTCGAACTCGTCCTCTTCCAGTACCGCGTTCGGTGTGAGCCTCATGCCACCGCCAATGTATTGACCGCTGTTCACGTTGATAAGATATGCTTTCTTGAACGTATGCAGTTCGCCGTCAATGACGGCTTCCATGTATTTTGGCTTGAAGGAGATGAAGGTGCGGATTGCGTGGTAGAAATAGTTGAATTGGCTTTTGCTTTTCGATTGATTGACCTTGTGGGCGATCATGCCGTCCATGCCCAGTCCGGAGCCATTGATGAAGTATCGGCTTTTCCGGTCGTATTTCATGCGCATGACCGGTTGCGTTTTCGGTTTTTGTTGTTTCAGCGTGCGCATGAAGTCGTTGCCGGAGCCTACTCCGATTAAATAAATCTTCTGCTCCAGGTGCAGGCTGTAGGTTTGGTTGATGAACGTGTTGATGGTTCCATCGCCCCCAAGAAGCAAGAAATTTATGTCTTTAGGCCTTGACTTGATGTATTGTTCGATGTCTTTGATTTTGAGTAGGCTTTTCAAGCGAAAAGGAGCTTTGTTCGCTTTGAACAACTCGACAATCTTTTTTGTGACTCGCTTTGCTTTTTTGTTTTTGGAAAGAGGATTATATAGTATAATATACATCACAATTCATCCCTTGTCTTTGGGTAGTCCCATTATAGCACGAAAAGTGTTCATAGTGCACTTACGACAGGAAGATTTTGCAAATGAGGTGGCTTCATGAAGAGAATTGTCACATTAGAAAGTTTGAAGGACACACAAATACTGGCGGAATCGCTCGCACGGCATGTAAAGCCGGGGTTCGTCCTGTGCTTGGCGGGGGACCTTGGTGCCGGGAAAACCACTTTCACGCAGTTTTTGGGGAAGTCGATGGGCATTGAAGAAACCATCAACTCTCCCACGTTCACCATCATGAAAGTGTACGAGCATTCGCCGCCCCTATACCACATTGACGCTTACCGCCTGGAAGGGCAGGTGGGCGATTTCGAACTGGAAGAATACATCCACGATGACGGCGTAGCGGTCATCGAATGGTATCGAAACATAGAAGAGTATTTGCCGGAAGAATACTTGTCAATAGAGTTTAAATGGATTGGCGACACAAAGCGCCAATGCACCATAGAAGGGAGTGGTTCTTATGCCGACATCGCAAAAGCGCTTGGTGATTGATTCCGCTACGCAATATCTTTATATAGGCGTTTACGAAGGCGCCGAACTTTTGGGAGAGTATTACCAAAAAGGGCATAACGACCATTCTGTGAAGCTAATGGACGAACTCAGCAAGCTTTTTGAGAAGCTTTCCCTTCGCGTGGACGATTTGGAAGGCATTGTGGTCGGCATAGGCCCAGGAAGCTATACGGGCGTCCGCATTGGTGTTGTGGTCGCAAAGATGCTGGCTTGGAGCAAAAACATACCGCTTTACACCGTCAGCAGCCTAGCGATGATGGCGAGCGGTCAAAAAGGCAAAGTGATGCCGTGGATAGACGCACGCCGCGGGAATGCTTTTTTAGGATTGTATGAGGTTCGCGAGGATGAGGTTCTCGCCTTGGACCGCGATCAGCACACCAACCTAGAAGACTATCGGAACAACCATGAATCCGCGCAAGCGATATCGATGGGAAAGCCTTCGCTTAAGCCTTTGTTGAACAGTTCTCTTTTGCAAGAGACCGACAATGTCCACGCCGTCGCCCCTTCGTACCTTCGTCAAACGAAGGCCGAACGGACGAAGGAGGATAAAACATGAAAATTCGTCGTGCGGATATGAGCGACGCTCCTTTTATCTACAAGCTTGAAGAAGAGGGCGAATACCTAGGTGGCATCCGCTCTATGCTGTATGAAGAAATCCTATACAACGACATGGCCCATTATTTCATTTTGGCTGACGATGAAGAAAGAATTGGCTACATCGGCCTTTGGCTCACTCGACCCAACGCGGAAATGATTAATATCGTCGTCAAACAAGAACATCGTCGCAGCGGATACGGGAAAGCTCTTGTTGAGCACGCCCTTGAGTTTTGCGAAGATGAAAACATCGACACCTTGACGCTGGAAGTCAACGTCAACAATACCCCGGCGGTAAAGTTTTATGAGTATTTCGGATTCGAAGTCGTCACCACCCGCCCCAATTATTATCGAAACGGCGACGACGCTTACCTGATGGCGAAAAAGATTGGAGGAGCCCCATGATAGTTTTAGCGGTTGAAAGCAGTTGCGACGAAACAAGCGTCAGCATCAGCAAAGACGGGAAAAACGTTCTAAGCAACGTTGTCTATTCACAGATTGAGTTGCATCAATCATTCGGAGGGGTGGTCCCTGAAATCGCCTCTCGCGAGCATATAAAACGCATCACCTTCATTTTTGACAAGGCTTTTGAAGAAGCCGGAGTTAGTAAGGACGAGATCGATTTGGTAGCCGTCACCAAAGGCCCCGGTCTGATTGGGAGTTTGTTGGTCGGCATCAACGCCGCCAAAGCGTTTGCGTTCGCTTACGACGTCCCTTTGATCGGCGTCCATCATTTGGCCGGCCATATCTACGCCAACCAGATTGAAGGGGAGATGGAATTTCCCTTGGTGGCGCTTGTGGTCTCCGGCGGGCATACGGAATTGATTTTGATGAAAGACCATTTTGAATTTGAGAAGTTGGGCGAAACCCACGACGATGCCGTCGGAGAAGCCTACGACAAAGTGGCCAGGGTCTTAGGGCTGGGTTATCCCGGCGGTCCGATTATCGACAAGCTCGCCAAAGAAGGCTCTCCCGAGTATCCGATGCCCCGCATCCGTACAGAAGGTGCGTACGATTTCAGTTACAGCGGGCTCAAAAGCCACGTAATCAATTTTTTGAACCGACAGAAAATGCGCAACGAACCCGTTAATGAAAAAAACATGGCGGCGAGCTTTCAAAAAGCGGCGATACGGCACCTTATCGCCCAAAGCGAAAACGCCGTCAAAGACTTCGGGGCGAAGATGTTCATAGTCGCCGGCGGAGTCGCCGCGAACTCGCATCTCCGCGAGGAAGTGGACAAAAAGTTCACCCACGTAAAAGTTTCTGTACCGCCTTTCAAGTATTGCACCGACAACGCGGCAATGATGGGAATCGCCGCCTACTATCAGTACCAAAAAACGAAAACCGCCGATCTGATGAGCTTGAATGGGTATTCGCGGCTGAAACTTGCTTGATGAGATAAAAACGCCTTAGTGCGTAGAAGAGGGACGATATGAAAAAATTATTGATTTTCCTATTTGTATTGGTAGGAATCGTTGTGGGTTTTCCTTTGACCCTGCTTTGGATTATGTCTGACAGCGACGGTGTCAACGAGATGCCGACCCATCTTTACACCGACGATGCCGACGCCATCAAAATGATGCTTGAGGACCTGGATGAATCCTTGGAAACGTTGCGTAACGACCAAGATGCGGATTTGGATTTCAAGTTGCATCAAGACGTCGTGAATACTTGGATTTTCCAAACCATCCGCGGAGATGAGAACAACCCCGGCGTTAATCCGGACTACCTTCCGGACGATGATTGTGACGGCGCTGCATGCAAATACATCATTGAGCAGGAATCCGGAGGCAATCATTTCCGGCTTTTGGGTGTTTGGGTGGATTTCGACGACGACGAAGCCGTTTTGAAAGCTGCTTTGCAGTTGCAACGGGGCGACGACGGGTTCACCTACAACACTACGGTTGCAAGCCGGTTCTCCTTGCTTGACCGTGACGAGGATTACCGTATTGCCTTTGAAGGGTTCCGAGTGGGCTCCTTGCCTCTAAGCAGCGGGCTTTTTTCAAGACTGATAGGATTGGTTGAGCGTTTCAGCGGCGATATTATGCCCGACACCGACGATTTGCCGCTTGGAAAATTGGATGTTCGCGATTTCAGCTTTACCATAGGTAAAAGCGAACTCACGGACTGGTTGCGCGATACGGACGAGGAAGAAGTCTTTTTGGCCCTTGCGGGCGAACAACTTGATGTGATGTTCAAAAACGATATGATTGGTGTGAAAATAGACGAGGGTGCGCTATCGCTTTCTTTCGCCGTGTCGAAAATCCGTAACGACGACGACACCGACATCCCTGCTTACCTTTACGATTTGCACGATGAAGACGGCTACAATCCCGACAAGTTTGACGCCGGAGCGCATATGGAGAAACGTTTTGAGGAGTTCGTTTTCAATTATAGCCTTGGCAATACCCAGTACTTCACCTTGAAAGAATCTACCTTCAACAAGATTCTCTACGACAGTTTCGAAGGGTTCGAAGGGGTTCGCATGGAGCGCGAGATTGAACGAAACGGCAACGTGGAGACCATGCATGTGGGCTTAGAAGCGCTTTGGTTCGAGTTTGGCGATGACGACATCGTCGTCAAGGCTTTATTCGCCATGGACACGGTCAAGTCCTTGCTTGAGATTACGTTCGACAAGACCGACTCCACGAATGAAAGCTACACTTACGAGTTGACGGTGATTACCATGGGCAAAGACGAAGGCGAAACCGTCGACGAATATTTGTCCGTTGAGAATCTTGATGCCTTCAAAACCTTGCTTGCGGATGTGGGCGATGTCTACTTCGGCTACTTTGACGAAGAAGGACGGCTGAACATCACCGCCGATCGTTTGGATCAACTGATGGAAGACGGCGCAACCGAGGACTCGATGAGCGTTGACGAAATCGAAATTGTTGAACGCGCCATCAAACTTCACATTAGTCTTGAAGGCGATTATCAGGCAGCCATGGACGCTTTTGCGGGCGGCATTAGAAACGCGTTTGCAACCGGCGATATCGGTGGTACGCTGACCGGGTTGCTGAACGTTCAGAATGAAGGCCCCGAGAAAGATACCGTTGAAAAAGTACAAGCTCTTCAAGACAAGCTTGAAGACGATCCCGATGCGGACATCGACGAAGAAGAGATCCAAGATTTGTTCGAATCTTACGAACAGATGGACCCCGAGGCGCAAGAAACCTTCATGCAAGCTTTCGAGGATTCCATGGACGAAAGTATCGTCAATCAATTTAAAGACTTGTTCCAAGATTGAGGCAACAAACTTCCACAAAGACCTCCGGAAACCCGGAGGTCTTCTTCTAAGGCCTCTTTTCATTTTAGGCGCTTTTTAGTATAATGGTTTCGAAAAGAGTGGTGAAAACATGGAAAACAAGAACTTTATACGTAGTATCATCGAAGAAGACCTTGAAAAAGGGAAGCACCAATACCCGGTCACCCGGTTTCCACCCGACCCGAACGGTTTTTTGCATTTGGGCCATGCCCGGGCGATTATCATGAACTACACCTTGGCCAAAGATTACGGGGGGCGTTTTCACTTGCGTTTTGACGACACGAACCCCGTAACCGAAGACGCGATATTCATGGACTCCATGAAACGGGATATCGCTTGGCTGGGCTGTCATTGGGATGAGCTTTATTATGCCAGCGACTATTTTGACACCATGTACGAAAAAGCGATGTTACTCGTGGAGAAGGGCCTTGCTTATGTATGCGAGCTCCCTCCGGAGAAAATCCGAGAATACCGGGGCGATTTGAAGAACCCGGGCACCGAAAGCCCTTATCGCGACCGACCGATCGAAGAGAACATCCGTCTTTTCAAAGGCATGAAAAATGGCGATTATGCGGACGGTCAAATGGTTTTGCGCGCCAAAATCGACATGTCGAGTCCGAACATGAACATGCGCGACCCCATCATCTACCGCATCCAGCGGAGTCCGCACTACAATACCGGGAACAAGTGGTGCATCTATCCGATGTACGATTTCGCCCATCCCTTGGAAGACGCCATCGAGGGCATCACCCATTCGCTTTGCAGCTTGGAGTTTGAAGACCACCGTCCACTTTACGACTGGTTTGTCAAACATTGCGAAATGGAACACACTCCCCGCCAAATCGAGTTTGGAAAGTTGAAGATTCCCAACCAAGTTGTCGGCAAGCGTCACATCCGCAAACTCGTCGAAGAAGGCGTCGTCGACGGATGGGACGACAGCCGTCTAATTACGTTGAGCGCGCTGAGGCGCCGCGGCGTTCCGCCTCAAGCGATTCACAATTTCATCAAAGCGCTGGGATTGCCCAAATCCGAAGGGGAGACGGAAATCCACATGCTCGATGAGTACATTCGCGGCCATTTGAAAACACGGGCGCGTCGCATCCATGCCGTAATCGATCCCGTGAAAGTCGTCATCACCAACTACCCCGATGACAAACAAGAAACGCTCACTGCACCGAACAATCGCGAGAACGAAGAATTGGGCGAGCGCGAAATGACGTTCAGCAATACCGTCTACATTGAACGGGAAGACTTTTTGGAAGAAAAACCCAACAAAAAATGGAAACGGCTTTCTTTGGGGATTGAAGTACGGTTGATGCACGCATATTTCATCAAAGCAAACGAAGTTGACTACGACGAGGATGGAAATGTTGAAACCATTTATGCGACTTACGATCCCAAAACCAAAAGCGGCAGCGGGTTCAACGAAAGAAAACCAAACGGCACCATCCATTTCGTGGACGCAAAAACGGCCAAACCGGCGGAGTTCCGTTTGTACGAGGATCTTATCAATCCCGAAATCGACCCCGATGCCGATTTTGAAGACCGGTTGAATCCGAATTCCAAGGTCGTGAAACAAGGGTTTATCGAAGGTCTTGTCGAAGTTCAAGACAAGGAAACCTTCCAGTTCACACGCCAGGGGTATTTCACCGTCGATCAAGACGCTAACGACAAACTTGTTTTCAACCGTACCGTCGCGTTGAAGTCTTCGTTCAAACCGAAGAAAAAGTAAAAAAGAGGAAGCTCTCTTTGATATGATTCCCTTAAAGTAGACACTGCAAAAAAACAAGATTGCAGAACACTACTTTAGGGGGATTTTCTTATGGGAAGAAAAGCAAAGGTCAGCAAAGAACGAAAGTTGCAAGCGATCCGAGAATATCGAGAGGGTCAAAAAGGCCCACGACAGATTGGAGAAGAATTGCACGTCCATGAAAGAAGAATTTTCGTGTGGAATGAACTATACGAAGCCCATGGAAGCGGCGCTTTTGACACAAAGCCCAGGAATCGCGCGTATTCAAAGTGCGACAAGCTCAATGCGGTGAAAGACTACATAAGCGGGGAGTATACCACCGCGGAAATTTTGAGACGCTACAACATCACCGCTTCAAGTGTTTTAGAAACATGGATAAGAAGGTATAATGGTCATGAGGAACTCAAAGACTACGACCCGAAAGGGGAGGTATACATGGCCAAACATCGCAAGACAACGTATGAGGAACGCCTAGAGATTGTCCACCATTGCCTGAAAAACGACCGGAAATACACCCACACCGCGGAAGCGTACAACGTGTCCTACGATCAAGTGTATCGTTGGGTGAGAAAGTACGACAAGCACGGCGCGGAAGGGCTTTTAGACCGCAGGGGCCAGCGCAAGGACGAAAAGAAGCTCACGGAAACCGAAAAACTCAAGCGTGAGAACGAACGCCTCAGACGGCAGAATGAACGCTTGACGATTGAGCGTGACGTCTTAAAAAAGTTCAAAGAAATCGAAAGGAGGCGAGCCTCACAAAAGTCCGGCAAGAAGTGAAGTACCTCACGATTCAAACACTCCACGATGAGAAAGCCTATCCAATCGCTTTCATGTGCAAGGTGCTCGCCATCGCAAGGAGCAGCTACTATCGGTGGTTGAACCGAGAAGTTCCCGAGAAGGAAGCCCATGATGAGGAACTCGCCCGCATCGTTTTCGCATATCACGAGACGTTCGACCGGATTCTCGGCTATCGCCGCATGACAATCTTCGTGAACAAGCTCAATCAGACGAACTACAATCCTAAGAGAATCCGAAGACTCATGCGCTATCTCGGCATCCGCTCGGAGATACGCAAAAAGCGTAAAAGCTATATGAAATCCACACCGCAAACCGTCGCCGAGAACCTCCTGAAACGGAACTTCACCGCGGACGCGCCCAACAAAAAATGGCTCGCGGACGTAACCGAGTTCAGAATCAAAGGAACCACCAAGAAACTCTATCTTAGCGCGATTTTAGACCTTTACGACCGCAGCGTCGTCGCCTACGAACTTTCGAAGCGAAACGACAACAGGCTAGTGTTCAAGACATTCGACAAGGCCATCGAGAAGAACCCGGATGCGAAACCGCTTTTTCATAGCGACCGGGGATTCCAATATACCAGCCGTATCTTCAAAAAGAAACTGGGCGACATCGATGCGGTCCAAAGCATGTCCAGAGTCGGTCGGTGCATCGACAACGGACCGATGGAAGGATTCTTCGGCATCATCAAATCAGAGATGTACCATCTCAATAATTTCTATTCAACGGAAGAACTCACAGAAGCCATTCATACGTACATAGCGTTTTACAATGATCAACGGTTTTTACCTGTATTAAAAGGCCTGACCCCAATGGAATATCGGAATCAGGCCTTGCAAACTTTTTGATTATTTCCACTGTCTACTTGACAGGGGGCGGTTCACTTCCTCTTTTTTTATGCTTCAGTCTTTATTGCTTGGGCTTTACGTTGTGAAAACCAAAAACGCTTTGACTTTTTCGATGTCTTTGCTTTCGAATTCCACCGTATGCAGGTCGATCAGCTTTGCACCGGGATAAAAGGAGCTCATGCTGGCTTGTGAGTGGTTTTTGTACTCGACCTTGATTTTGTAGCGTTTTGGAGTTTCGATAGCGGGAGGCATGGATTTTAACGCTTTTTCGACTGTTTCTGTAATGGCGTTTTGGATTCTTTTGGGATGTTTGTAAATGACTGTCTCCGCTTCTGCGTCGAACGTTTCGACGAAATATAAGTCTTTTTGATGGTTTTTTGCGTGCTCGCCCAAAGTTTTGTCGCCGCTCATAAATACCACGGGCACGCCTTTTTCCGCCGCAATGTAGGCGTTAAGCAAATATTCGCTGGCAAGGTTTCCGTTGACGGTCAGTTTGTGGACTTTCGAGCTGGAAAGCGTGTGTGCAAGCGGGTTTCCACCTTGATAGGCCCCCGCGTGGTAACCGATAAACATGGCGGCGTCAAAACTTTCGTCGATGCCGTACATCATCAAATCGGGATGATGGTTGAATTTTTGGATTAGCGTTATGCTTTCATCAAGCAACTCGATATCTAGGTTATCCGCCGTGCCGTGAGCGTCGCGAACGACAATTTCTTTCGCGCCCGCTCGTTTGGCGCCTTTGATGGCCGCGGCCACTTCTTCGCTCATTCTTCGCGCAATTTTTTCATAGACCGCTTCACCTTTTGTGGCCTGCTTCCATTCATGGATGCCGGTGACGCCTTCAATATCCACACTGATAAAGATTTTCATAAAAATCTCCTCTCTTGGCTGGTTTCACGCTTATTTTATCATAGTTTGCGCCATAGGATAGCGTTTACATAGAAAATATTGTAGAAATCCGAACAAAAGACTTGCATTATTCTGCATATGGTGTATTATGTAAAAGGAACTTAAACGTAATGTGAACAATAAGAACCGGGAACCATGTACTTCCATTCTTATTTGTAACGTGCAGTTTAAGAAAAATTAGTAAGAATGGAGGAAACACCTTGACTGGAACTGTAAAGTGGTTCAACGCAGAAAAGGGCTTCGGCTTCATCACTACCGATGAAGGCACCGACGTATTCGCTCACTACTCGCAAATCAACCAAGACGGATTCAAGAATCTTGAAGAAGGCGAAAAAGTCACCTTTGACGTCGTAGAAGCAGAAAAAGGCCCTCAAGCCGAAAACATCACAAAAGTTTAACAACTGAGACTTCCACTAAAAAACCAACCTTCGGGTTGGTTTTTTTCATGGTGTTTTCAGTAGGAAAAGGGCCTTGTTTTTGATATAATTTTCATAGGTGATTAAAATGGACAGACTACTGAAGAACTTGAACCAGGCACAAAAAGAAGCGGTTCTCTCGATTGAGGGACCGGTTATGGCCATCGCCGGTGCCGGCAGCGGAAAAACCCGCGTGCTGACCCGGCGCATCGCCCATCTGATCGACAACGTGGGTGTTCCCAAAGACAACATACTGGCCATCACCTTCACCAATAAAGCTGCCGATGAAATGAAAACGCGCATAGCGTCTTTGCTCTCCATGTCGACGTTTGGAATGTGGATTTCGACGTTTCATTCGATGTGCGCCCGCATGCTTAGGGAGCACATTGAACATTTGGGGTATACCCGCAACTTTCAAATCGTCGACGACGACGATGTGACACAACTTATCAAAATCGTGATGCGAAATTTGAACATCGACACAAAAACCATCACCCCGAACAAACTAAAGCCGCATGTACTGAATTTGAAAGCGGACCCGGAGGCCGTCGAATCCTACGAAGAACCCCTTGCGACCTATCTTCGCAAGGTTTTTCCGCTATACCAAAAAAAGCTTAAGGAAAACAATTGGGTGGATTTCGAAGACCTTCTGATCTTGACGATTCGATTGTTGAGAGAACAGCCACAAATACGCAAGCATTACCAAAAACTCTTTCAATACATACTCGTCGACGAGTTCCAAGACACCAACAACCTTCAATACGACTTGATTCGCCTTTTGAGCGACGAAAAAGGCAACGTCTTCATTGTCGGCGACGAGGATCAAAGCATTTATGCCTTTCGAGGCGCCAACATCGACAACATCCGCAAGTTCAAAAAGGACTACAAAAATGTGAAAACGGTGTTGCTTGAAAAGAACTACCGCAGCACAAATACTATCCTCAAGGCCGCCAATCAAGTGATCCGCGAAAACAAGAATCGCATCGAGAAGACGCTTTTTTCCACACGTGGAGACGGTGAAAAAATCCACTTTTACAAAGGATTCAACGCCCGCGACGAAGTGGAGTACGTCGCCGATACAATCGAGAAGCTTCACCGTCAGGGATATGCCTACGAAGACATGGCCGTCTTATACCGCGCCAACAGCACTTCCCGCATGTTTGAAGAAGGCTTTATGCACAAACGTCTACCGTATAAAGTTATCGGCAACACCAGCTTTTTCAAACGTAAGGAAATCAAAGACATCGTGGCGTATCTTCGCTTGATCGTCAACCCCGACGACGATTACAGTTTTCTTCGCATCGTGAACGAGCCTCGTCGAGGCATAGGCGCCACCACAGTCGAAAGACTTGCGAAACACAGCCAATCAAAAGGACTGAGTCATTACGCGGCCATCGCCGTTGAAGACTTGCCCCTTAAAACTGCGCCCATCCGCAAGCTTAAAGCTTTTCAAAACATCATCGAGAGTCTGCGCAAACAACTCAAGAACATGGATTTCAGCGTATTTCTCGACGAATTGCTAAATCTTAGCGGCTACAAAAAATCTCTCGAAAACGATGAACGCGGCGACGTTCGCTACGAGAACATCCTAGAATTGAAAACGATGTTGAAAGAGACGGAAAACACTTATGTCACGACCGACAAGGAAACACTTTTGACCTACGTTCTTGAAGACATTGCCTTGAAAAGCCAAGAAGATGAGGAAAATGATTCCGACGCTGTTTCCCTCATGACCTTGCATGCCGCAAAAGGGCTGGAGTTTCCGATTGTGTTCATAGCCGCGTTGGAACAAGGCATGTTTCCTTTGTATCGAAGCATGGAAAGCCAAAGCGATCTTGAAGAAGAGCGCCGTTTGATGTATGTAGGCCTTACCCGCGCCCAAGAACGGCTTTTTCTGACAAACGCCAAGCAACGTCAGCTTTATGGCGAGCTTGTCGCCAATCCCGACAGCCAGTTTGTCAAAGCGATCGATACGTCGCTTATGAAACTTGAAGGCCTTAATCGAGAACAAGCCGACAACGAAGTGCGCTATACCCGCGACTACAACCGCAGCAAACGCATTCGTGCCCGCAGGGAATCGCTCAAGCAATACGTCGAAAACGATTTGAACAAAGGCGACAAAGTTGTTCACAAAACCTTTGGTGAGGGCGTCGTTGTGAGCGTCGCCCGCGATCAGTGCGTCATTGCCTTTTCCAAAGAACACGGCTTGAAGACGTTGATGAAAAACCATCCCGCCATCGTGAAGAAGGAAGGGTGAGACTATGAGCGCTAACGCCAAAAAACGTATGGAAGAACTGGTCAAACTTCTCAAACAATACGACTATGAATACCATGTTCTTGACAACCCGACGGTCTCGGATGTCGAATACGACCGGTTGCTTCGTGAACTTCAAGATTTGGAAGCGAAGCATCCCGAATACGTGCATGAGGATTCGCCAAGCAGACGTATCGGCGGTGAAGTCTTGGACGGGTTTGAAAAAGTGGAGCACAATCTGCCGATGCTTTCTCTTGCGAACGCTTTTGACGAAGAAGAGCTCTTTCGTTTTGACGAACGACTGAAAAAGACTGGGAAATCGCTTACCTATGTGGTCGAGCCCAAAATTGACGGGCTGGCCGCCAGTTTGATCTACGAAAACGGACGATTGGTGAGAGCGGCTACACGAGGCAACGGAACCGTGGGCGAGGACATCACCCACAACGTCCGCACCATCAAAAGCGTTCCTCTAATGTTGCCGGAAAGTGTAAACCTTGAAGTGCGCGGCGAAATCTATATGCGTAAGGCCTCTTTTTTGGCCTTGAACGAAGCCCGAGAAAAAGCGGGCGAGGCGAAGTTCAAAAACCCCCGGAACGCCGCGGCCGGAAGCGTGCGACAGCTCAACAGCGCGATTGCCGCGCAACGCGACCTTGACATGTTCATCTACAGTGTCGCCGAACGGGACGAAGACGCGAAAACGCCCCATCATGAGGTATTGGCGTTTTTGCAAAACCTTGGTTTCAAAATCAATCGCGACGTACAACACGTCGACACCATCGAAGAGGCGGTTCGAATCGCCCAGCGCCTTGAAAAAAAGCGATCCGAACTCCCCTACGACATCGATGGCGTAGTCGTCAAAGTGAACGAACGCGCCTTGTACCGTGACATCGGTTATACCGCGAAAAGTCCGAAATGGGCGATTGCCTACAAGTTTGAGGCTGAAGAAGCCCTGACGCAAATTCGTGAAATCTTTTTGCAAGTCGGGAGAACCGGCCAGATTACGCCGGTGGCCTCCTTGGAACCCGTCGACGTTGCCGGAAGCACGGTGTCCCGCGCGACGCTGCATAACGAAGACTACATCCGCGGCAAAGACATCCGCAAAGGCGATCATGTCTCCATCAAAAAAGCCGGAGACATCATCCCCGAAGTCGTCGGCGTCGTCAAAGAACGCCGCGACGGCTCAGAAGAATCCTTCGTCATGCCCGACAAATGCCCTAAGTGTGAAACCGCTTTGCGACGCGAAGAAAACGAGGTCGACCTTTATTGTCCGAACCCCGATTGTCCCGCCAAAAACGTTCAGGGCCTCATCCATTTCGCTTCACGCGAAGCGATGAACATTGAAGGGATGGGCATTCGTTTGTGTGAACATTTCTACAACGAAGGCTATTTGAAGCGAATCCCCGACATTTATCGTCTGAAAGAGCATCGGAATGCACTGGTCAATCGTGCCGGGTTTGGCGAAAAAAGCATCGACAAACTTCTTGCCAACATTGAGAAGTCCAAAAGCAACTCTTTGGAGCACCTCTTGTTCGGACTCGGCATCCGCTACGTGGGCAAGAAGGTTTCCAAAACACTCGCGGAGCGGTTTGAAACGTTAGACAACCTGATGCAAGCCAATAAGGAGGCGCTGCTTTCCGTAGATGAAATCGGCGGGAAAATCGCCGACAGCGTCCTTCAATTTTTCCGCCAGAATGAGCACCTTTCCATGATAGAAAGCTTGAAAGAACAAGGCCTCAATTTCCACTATCTCGGTGAAAAAACCACCGACGGGCATCTTCGTGGCAAAACGTTTGTGCTAACCGGCAAGCTTTCAACCATGACGCGTGATGAAGCGAAAGAGAAAATCGAAGCCCGCGGCGGAAAAATCACATCGTCCGTATCGAAAAAGACCGACTATTTATGCGCGGGGGAAGACGCCGGCAGCAAGCTTGAAAAAGCCAAGCAACTTGGCGTTCCCATCCTCGGCGAAGACGAACTTCAAGACATGTTGAACAGGAAGTGAAAGCGTGATAAACAACATCGTAATTAAAGGGGCGAAAGAAAACAACCTTCAAAGCCTCGACATTTCGATCCCAAAACACAAGTTCATCGTCATGACAGGCCTTAGCGGCTCGGGCAAGACGTCTTTGGCCTTCGACACCATCTACAAAGAAGGACAGCGCCGCTATGTGGAAAGCCTGAGCGCCTACGCCCGCCAGTTTTTGGGCAATTTGGAAAAACCCAACGTGGAATCGATTGAAGGCCTTTCTCCCGCGATTTCCATCGACCAAAAAACCACCTCGAAAAACCCGCGCAGCACGGTGGGAACGGTCACGGAAATCTACGACTACTTGCGTTTGCTTTATGCGAGAATCGGCACACCGATGTGTCCTCATCATCATGTGGAAATCAAATCACAAAGCATCGAGGAAATGACGGAGAAGATTCTTGAAAAAGAAGAAGGCACCCGTATAGAGGTGCTCGCCCCGATTGCCAAGGGCAAGAAGGGAACGCACCAAAAAACCCTCGAACAGCTCCGCAAAGACGGATACGTGCGCATTCGCCTCAACAAGGAAATCGTCGATCTCGATCAAGAAATATCTTTGGACAAGAACAAAAAGCACGACATCGACGTGGTCATCGACCGTTTGAAACTGCGGCAAGCCATCCGCTCGCGCCTGTATGATTCACTTGAGACCGCTAGCAAGCTTGGCGAGGGGAAAGTCGTCGTTTTGCTCAACAAAAAGGAATACACTTTCAGCGAACATTTCGCATGCCCCCATTGCGACTTCAGCATCGGCGAACTCGAACCTCGTCTTTTCTCCTTTAATGCCCCATACGGCGCATGCGAAGCATGCGGAGGGTTGGGCTACACCAAAAAGATCGATCCGGATTTGCTGATTAATCCGAATCTCTCGGTCTATGAAGGCGCCATCAAAGGCTGGCAAAACACGAACACCTACCACTTCAAGCAACTCATCAGTCTAGGCGAGCACTACGGAATCGACTTGAAGAAGCCTTTCAACGAACTTTCCGACGAAGAGCAGGCTTTGATTTTTTACGGCTCGGATGAACCTATTCATTTCCGATTCCGCGGAAAGACCTCCAAAGTGCAACATGAAAAATACGACTACTACGAAGGCGTCATCAATAATCTCGAGCGGCGATACATCGAAACAACCTCACGGTTCATGCGCGAATGGATTGAGACGTTGATGACCGAGAAAACATGCCGCACATGTCATGGGAAAAAACTTAACGAAGCCGCTTTGAGCGTCAAAGTCGGAGGCATCGACATCATTGAAATGACCGACTTGAGCGTGTCGAACTTGCTGGATTTCCTCTCCGGTTTGAAGTTGTCCAAAAACGCGGCGAAAATCAGCGAGATGGTCTTGAAAGAAATTTGCGAACGTCTGACGTTTTTGAAAAACGTCGGCCTTGATTACCTGACCCTTTCACGGAGGGCGGCGACGCTATCCGGTGGCGAATCCCAACGTATCCGTCTCGCCACGCAAATCGGCTCCCGCCTTACTGGAGTGCTTTATGTTTTAGACGAACCTTCCATCGGGTTGCACCAGCGCGACAATCTCCGTTTGATCAACACTTTGAAGTCCATGCGGGATTTGGGAAACACTTTGATTGTGGTGGAACACGACGAAGAAACGATGACATTGGCCGACGAGATTATCGACATAGGCCCTGGCGCCGGAGAACAAGGTGGAAAACTGGTCTTTCAAGGCACGTATGAAGACATCTTGAAAGCCGACCATTCCATCACGGGCCAATACCTTTCGAAGAAGAAACATATCCCTTTGCCTAAGACGCGTAGAACCAACCATAATGGACACATTGCCGTCAAAGGGGCCCGTGAGAACAACTTGAAAAACATCGACGTGAAGTTTCCTAAAGGTCTTCTGACCTTGGTCACCGGCGTCAGCGGCAGCGGGAAAAGCTCACTGGTCAACGAATGTCTTTTCAAAGGGCTCCATAACATCGTTTATCCGAAAAAACTGACTTCCGGCGATTTTGACGCCATTCAGGGCGGAGAAAAAATCGGCAAAATCATCAACATCGACCAAACTCCAATCGGCCGTACGCCCAGAAGCAATCCCGGCACCTACACCGGAGTGTTTGACGATATCCGCGATGTTTTCGCGATGACGAACGAAGCCAAGATGCGTGGCTACAAAAAGGGACGGTTCTCCTTCAACGTCAAAGGAGGGCGCTGCGAAACTTGTAACGGCGACGGCTTGATCAAAATCGAGATGCATTTCTTGCCGGATGTCTACGTACCTTGTGAGGCGTGCGACGGCAAACGTTACAACAAAGAAACCCTGCAAGTCAAATACAAAGGCAAAACGATTGCTGACGTGCTCGATATGACCATCGAAAGGGCGCATAAGTTTTTCGAGAATATCCCCAAGGCGTCGCATAAGCTCCAAACGCTGATGGACGTCGGGCTTGGCTATCTCAAAATCGGACAGCCTGCGCCCACCCTTTCCGGCGGAGAGGCGCAACGCGTGAAGCTGGCCAAGGAGCTGCACAAGCGCATCACATCCGACACATTCTACATTTTGGACGAACCGACAACCGGCCTTCATACCGATGATGTCAAACGGTTGCTTGAAGTCTTGAACGCGATTGTCGACGAAGGCGCCACCGTCGTCGTCATCGAACACAACCTCGAAGTCATCAAAGTAGCCGACCACATCATCGACTTGGGGCCTGAAGGCGGTGACGCCGGAGGCGAAATCATCGCCGAGGGAACCCCGGAAGAGGTGGCTCGAAATGATAAGAGCCATACGGGCAAGTTTTTGCGAAACGTTTTGAAAGGATAGTGCATATGAGCGAAGAAGAAAAGGACAAAAAAAGTGAAGGGAACAACCAAAAAAACTCGAAGAGTTCCGACGATGCAAACCATGAAAACGACCAAGACCAACCGCAGGACAAAGAAAAAGAACGCAAAGACAAGGAAAAAGAGCTTGAAGAACTTTTGAAAACTTTAAAGAAGCTTGAGGAAGAGAAAAAGAAGACCAGCCGGAAAAGCAAAGCCAACCGCATGATCATGGTTGAGTTCGGTGCATCGTTCCACAGCAACGGCTTCATCAATTTCATCATGTATTTTTTGATGAACCTAGTGGTCATCACCGGCTTGTTTGAACTCTTCAACCTTGTCGATTTTCAACGAACTTTGGGCAGCGTAGTGTTGTTTGCTTTGCTTTATACGTTTTTGGAGATGCTTTTCCGCAATTATGTGCTACTCAACCATTTCCGTTTTGTCCTTAGGACATTCGGGTTCATCTTCTTTTTCGGATACCTGACCATCTTCTTCTTGTTGGAGCGCTATGCGTTCGAATTCATCACATTCCCCACCGAAACGCACATTATATTGTTTGTGGCCGTTTTTATCACGGTCCGCTATGTTTTGAGCCATTTGATACGTCATGCCGTTTTGAAAGCCATGAGGTGATACCGTGAGTTTATACGTACGCGACATTGTCCAAGCGTTTGATATGCATGTGGAAAGCGGGAAGAAGGGGTTGAACACTCCGGTGGAGAACTCTCAACTCACTCGCCCGGGCATCGAACTGGCCGGATTGTTCGATTTCTTTGAAAACGACCGTCTGCAGATTTTCGGAAGCAAGGAAATCGCCTTCTTCAACGGTTTAAGTGAAGAAGACCGGGAGATTCGTGTCGACATTTTGTTTCAGAAGAAACCGCCGGCGTTTGTGTTTTCCCGCCATGTCGACATTCCCGAAGTGTTCCGTCGCAAAGGAGACGAATACAACATCGCCGTGCTCAAAAGCGAGCTTCGCACCAGCGAGCTTTTCAGCTTGTTGTATCAGTACCTCTTTTCCAAGCTTGCGCCGCGTAAAAGCCTGCACGGGTCGTTGGTCGACATCAACGGCATCGGCGTCATGATTCGCGGAAAAAGCGGCATCGGAAAAAGCGAGGTCGCTTTAGAACTCGTTCGTCGGGGGCATCAGCTCGTTGCCGACGATAGAATTGACGTTTATGAACGCGAAGTCGGTCAAGTGATTGGAGAAGCACCTGATTTGATTCGTGAACACCTTGAAATTCGCGGCATTGGCGTTGTCAATGTGGTGAAACTTTTCGGCGCAAGCGCCTTTAAGGAAAACAAGCCGATTGACCTGATTGTGGAGCTAGTTGCTTGGCAAAAAGAGGGCGACTATGATAGATTAGGATTAGAGACGGAAAGCGAGCGTCTTTTTGAGACAGACATTCCATACGTGCAAGTTCCCATCACCGCAGCCAGAAGCGTCCCTTCTTTGATTGAGGTGGCGGCGATGAACACCCGCTTGAAATCCCTGGGTACGAACATGGCCAAAGACTTTACAGAAGCCGTTTCCCAGGAAATCGAGCGCAAAAACAAAAAGTGAGTTGGTAAACCATGGCAAACCTATTGACCGTTGTCCACAACCTTCCCCGTCAAGAAATAGAACCTCTGCGGAACTATTTATTCAGCGCGGGGCCGTTCACGGTGTACTTTTACAGCTTTTTCATCGTCATCGGCATTTTATGCGCTTTAGGCCTGGGCCTTCATGAAGGCAAGAAAATCGGCGTCAAAAGCGACCACATCATCGACGGGCTGATCATCATTTTGCCTCTTTCGATTATTGGCACCCGCTTGTGGTATGTCATCTTTCAATGGGACCAATACCGCAACAATCTCGGCGACATCGTCCGCATATGGGATGGAGGGCTCGCGATTCACGGCGGGTTCATCACCGCGTTCGTGGCGACTATCGTTTACACCAAAAAACGCAACATCGACCTGTTCCGCGCGTTGGACTTGATGGCCCCGGGCTTTTTGATTGCCCAAGCGCTCGGCCGTTGGGGCAACTTCTTCAACCAGGAAGCCCATGGAACCGTCATCGGCGGGTTGACGAACGGAAACGCGGCTTTGGACCACGACGCTCAGCGGGAGTTTTTGACCGGAACGCTCCGGTTGCCCGCGTTCATCACCGACAACATGTTTTTCAACGCGGATTACGGCTGGCACTACTATCATCCCACCTTCCTCTACGAATCGCTATGGAACATACTTGGCTTGATTATCGTGCTTGTGCTTCGCCGCACGAAGCTAATCCGTTCCGGCGATCTGGTGGCGTTTTACCTGATTTGGTATTCCGCGGCCCGCTTCTTCATCGAATCCTTGCGCACCGATGCGCTAATGATAGGCAATCTGCGCACCGCTCAAGTAGTCTCGATTCTGATGATTCTCGGCGGCGTGGCGTTTTTGGTTCTCAACCGCTACGTGTTCCGCCGCAAGCACTATTATAAATATCTTGAAGAGCACAAAGCTTAGTTTAGAGGTGATTCTATGAACGATGTCATCATCATCGGCGCCGGTCCCGGAGGCATGACCGCCGCCATTTACACCCAACGCGCAAATTTGGAGACCATGATGATTGAAAAGTCTGCGCCCGGGGGCTACATGGTCAACACATTCGAAATCGAGAACTATCCTGGTTTCGGAAGAGTTTCGGGCTACGAACTCAGTGAGAAAATGTTCAACCACACGCAAGAGTTGGGCGTCAAGTACCAATACGGCGATGTTGAGAAAATTGTCGACAAAGACACGTACAAAGAAGTCCATACACAAGACGGAAAGGTCTACAAGACGAAAGCCGTCATCGTCGGCAGCGGCACTGTGCCGCGCAAGGTCGGCAGTGAAGGCGAAGAGAAATTTTTCAGCAAAGGCATCAGTTTTTGCGCCGTGTGCGACGGGGCCTTTTTCAAAGGACAAGAAGTGATTGTCTTAGGCGGCGGAAACAGCGCTCTCGACGAAGCGATGTATTTGACCTCGATGGACATCGATGTGACCGTCGTCAACATCCTCGATTCTTTGCAGGCGGACAAAGGAACGGTCGAAAAGGCGAAGAAAAACCCGCGCATCAAATTCTTGTTAGGATATGAAGTCGTGAAATTCGAAGGCGAGGACAAGCTTGAACGCGTGACCCTCAAAAACGTCAAAACCGATGAAACCATGGTGAAAGAAGTTCCGGGCGTGTTCGTGTTCATCGGTCAGATTCCCAACTCCGTATTCGTCAAAGATCTCGGCATCACCAACGACAGAGGCTACATCGTCGCCAACGAACGAATGGAGACTAAGGTGCCGGGCGTGTTCGCCATCGGCGACGTGATTGAAAAAGAGCTTCGTCAAATCGTAACCGCCACCGGCGATGGAGCGATTGCGGCACAATCTTGCGCCAAATACATCGAAAACTTGCAAACCGACGCGTAAAAAACGATGGCCATCCATCGTTTTTTTTTTGGTTTTACGGTATAATGGTGGGGAGTTGGGAAGAGGTGGTGGACATTGTCGTATGCGTTTTACGTCGTGGTGTACGGGTTTTTCGGATATCTCCTTGAACGTTTCATCAATCTGATCGCTTACGGGCACCTTTACGACAATTCTCTGTTGATTACGCCCGTGCAGCCGATGTATGGTCTTGGTGTCGTGGGGGCGCTGGCAGGATTCAATCTTCTTCGAAAAGCGAAAATTCATGGGAAACGGCTTTATGTGGCGACTCTTGTCATTGCCTACATTGCGACCGCACTTAGCGAATACGCTTCGGGGACGCTCTATGAGCATTTCTACGGCGTGCGGTTGTGGGATTACCGGATGACGTTCCCCTTTTGCGCGGGACCCTACACATGTTTTGTGCCGACGGCCATGTTCGCGCTTTTGGCGTTTCTCACCGTTTGCTTTGTCCACCCTTACTTGGACCTTTTCTTGCGGCTCATCCCCAAGTCCGTCCGAATCGGGGCGGTGTTGATTGTCCTGGTCGACATGTTTTTTACTTACAGTGAGGTGTTTTTATGAACAAGAACGACGCTTTTGTGGCGTTTGCCGCTTTGGCGGTTGCCGTGCTCTTAATGGTGCCGACCACCCATCAAGCCTTTTTTGGGTTCACTGACGAATATTACGTGCTGGGCGGTTTTATCAAGTTCTTCCTTTTCGCGTCTTTCGGGGATCTCTTGTCGCGAAGGATACGCCATGGCGATTGGAAAGTTCTCGGCATGTTCCCCAAAGCAATAGCCTGGGGAGTTATCGGCGTTTTCGTCGTGTACGCCTTTCGTGTTTTCAGCGGCGGAGTGGCCGCCATGCAAGAAGAAGGCGTTTTGCCTTATGAGGATGTACGCTTCTTCTTTGCGTTCTTTACGAGCTTCTTTATGAATCTGTTCTTCGCCCCGGCTATGATGCTCGCCCACCGCATGAGCGACGCGTACATTGAGATGCGTATCAAAAATACTGGTAAAACGCTGAATGAAGCTCTTAAAACTATTGACTACACAGCGTTTTTGCGCATGCTTTTTCGCACAATTCCATTGTTTTGGCTGCCCGCCCACACCATTACGTTTTTGCTTTCGCCGACGTATCGGGCGTTCTTCGCCGCTTTGCTTGGTGTGATGTTGGGATTGTTCTTGAATTTATTCAAAAAATCGGCCTGAGGAGGTGCGGTGATGAGTTTCACATCGGACACAAAACGGGAACTGATGGACATAGAGTATAATAACGACTGTTGTAGAGTCGCTTCTCTGAGCGCTTTACTGGCCATAAACGGCTACCTTTCATTGTCAAGCGAAGGCATGAGGCTTGTCTTTCAAACCTCGTCTTTGCCTTTGGCGCGAAAGACGATACAGGCCTTGAAACGCCTTTACCCCGTCGAAGTTCAAGTTATCACAAAAAAAGGCGTCCGTTTGAAAAAACAAAACCAGTACCTGATGGTGGTCAAGGACAAGGTCACCAGGATTGTACGGGAACTTGGCCTTATGGATGAAGAAAGAGGGTACGCCCGCGCGGTTGACGATGCCTTGATCATGAAAGAGTGTTGCCAAAGAGCGTATTTGCGTGGCGCTTTTTTGGCCAGCGGCTCCATCAACCATCCCCGCAGTTCCAGTTATCACCTTGAAATCAGCGTCGAACACGAATCCTACGCCAAGGATTTGAAAGATTTGATGAACGAATACGAGTTCAAGGCGAAAACGCTGCGCAAAAAGCAACGCACCATCGTCTACATCAAAGATTCGGAGAAGATTGGAGATTTCTTGAGGTTCATCGGCGCGTCAAAAGCTTTGATGACGTTTGAAGACGAACGCATCAAAAGGGATTTCATCAACTCCATCACCCGCGTGATGAACATGGAGATTGCCAATCAAAACAAAACCTTTGCGGCGGCGGACCGCCAGCTCAAAGAAATCGCCGTCATTGAGAACCTGCTCGATGTCGACACCTTGCCCAAAAGCATGCGGGAGGCCATGTATTTGCGCAAGAAATTCCCGGAGGCTTCTTTGAACGAGTTAAGCGAACTAAGCGAAGAACACCTCCCGGGCAAAATTTCCAAATCCGCTTTGAATCACCGTTTTCGCGGTATTTCGCAAAAAGCGGCGGAGGCTTTGGAGGCTTATTACGATGAAGGATAGAATTGGAATCGACATTGTCGAGTTTTTAGAAATTGAAGAACGTTTGAGCGAAAAATTTGTAAGTAGGGTTCTTTCCATTGAAGAACGCCAACTTTATGATAAAATAGAAAACGCCAAACGGAAGACGGCGTTTTTGGCGGGGAGATTTGCGGCCAAGGAAGCGTACACGAAGGCCTATAAAAGTTTTGATTCCCCATTGAACTTTCGCGACGTCAGCGTGTTGAACGACGCCGACGGAGCCCCCTACATCGTTTCGAAATACCGTAGCGAAGACGATGTTTTGATTAGCATTTCGCATTCGCGACGTTACGCGATTGCGCTTTGCATGGTACGCACCAAGGAGTGATTGTTATGAAAAAACTAGCGACAGTGCTTGTCGTTTTGTCCTTTGCCTTGATTCTCTCGGGTTGCCGGGATCAATACTTCGGCGACTATAGGACGGGAGATTTTGAACACATCAACCATTGGGAAGATTTTGAGAAGATCGGCGAAGACCAAGTTGAGGTTGTCTACATCTACAACCGCGATTTCAAAGGCACTTTCAACATTGGAAGCCGGGAAGCGAACGAGGAAGTTTTTCGCTTCGGCATGGAAAACGAATTGGGCCTAAACATGATTTTGATCAACTCCCGTGAAATGCAAGGTCAAAGACCGCATGGCGTCGATCGCTATCAACCACAGCTTCTTTTGGTGAACAATGGTGTCGTCACCGAACGGGAGACCGGCGCCACCCACATTTTACGATTCATTGAAAGCCTCGAAAACGAAGAATACGAACTCCCGGGCATAGAGAACGATGACAACAACGACGAAACGAACGACAACGACGAATAAGAATCCATTGTTAGGATGAGGTATGAATATGACGAAATATCGCACCCTCTTTACCTTTACCATGACAATCTTGTTGGGTCTTGTCTTGGCCGCTTGCGCCTCGAGTCCGAATTACGATGATTTTAGGCATATTCGCCATTGGGACGAGTTTGACGATATTGTGGCTCAAGAAGATGGTGATCTTTTCTTCTTGTATATTTACCTTGAGGGTTGTCCGGCCTGCCGCGAAGTGAAAGACGACGTGTTTGATTTCGCCACCGAAAACAAGGGCAACCACTCCGTGTACTTTGTGGACAGGGCCGATATTGCGGGCACCGCACCTTTTGAGACCGGGCGGTACGTTCCGGCGCTGATAGCGGTCCGTGATGGTGAAAAAGCCGATCTCGAAACCGGCGTCAGCGGGATTCGCAGCATTATCGATGCCGTAGAGGACGGTAGCTACACCCATGATTATGCCGATTTCGAACACATTCGCGATTGGGACGAGTTTGACGATATCGCCGACTCCGAAGACCGTGGGTATCTCTTGTATTTCTACCTTGAGAACTGTCCGGCCTGCCGCGAGGTGCAAGACGAAGTCTTCGATTACGCCGCAAGGTCCGATGGGCATTACAATGTATACTTTGTCGATGGAGCGGACATCGAGGGCACCCCTTCTTTCGAGACCGGCCAATACGTGCCCGCGTTTTTTGTCTTCAGCGACGATGAGATACTCGACCATCAAACCGGCGTCAGCGGGGTCCGCAATGTCTTAGACGCCGTTACAGAGTACGACTCGCCTTGATACCTGAAAGGATGAACTCCATGAACCGACATGTGATTGAACGATTGGGCCAAGAACTCGATATAGCCGAAAAAACCATTGAAACGGTGCTCTCTTTGCTTGAAGAGAACACCGTTCCTTTTATTGCGCGCTACCGGAAGGAAATGACCGGCGGCCTCAACGAAGAACAACTCCGAAGCATCGAAAAAACCTACGATTATCAAAAACAGCTCCATGAGCGCAAAGAGGCCGTAATTCGTCTGATTGACGAAAAAGACATGCTGACGGACGAGCTAAAAGCCTCGATTTTGAACGCTGAGCGCATTGTCGATGTTGAGGACTTATATCGTCCGTACAAAGAAAAACGAAAAACCAAGGCGACTATCGCCGTAAAAAAAGGATTAGAACCCCTGGCGAAGCAATTGTACGCCCAACCCGAAGACCTTGACCCGACCCGTGCGGCCCAAGCGTATGTGGGCGAAAAAGTAGAAACCGCCGAAGAGGCCCTGCAAGGCGCAATGCACATTGTTTCGGAATGGGTGAGCGACCATGCGGGATACCGCCGCCATATCCGCAACGTCACCCAAAACAGCGGCCGCCTGGTGGCGAAAAAGATCAAAAACGCCGACGACGAACAAGGCGTCTATGAAATGTATTACGACTACAACGAGCCGCTTCGAGGCATCAAGCTCTTCCGTGTTTTGGCACTGAACCGGGGCGAAAAAGAGAAAGTGCTTCGTGTCAAAATCGAAGCCGACGAAGAACGAATCCTTCATTATTTGCACAGGCAAGTCATCAAGAATCCGCAATCGCCCGCCAAGTCGCTTTTGGAAGAGGCTATCGCCGATGCCTACAAACGTTTGATTCGCCCTTCAATCGAGCGGGAAGTGCGGGGCGAGCTGACCGAAAAAGCCGAAGAACGCGCCATTCATGTCTTCAGTGAAAACCTGCGGAATTTGCTGCTTCAGCCGCCTTTGCGCAACAAGCGCATTCTTGGTGTAGACCCCGCGTATCGCACCGGCTGCAAACTGGCGGTGGTCGATGGGTACTCGCAGTTGATAGCCACCGATGTCATTTACCCTCATACAGGTGGGAAAACGCATAATGAGGCCCTCGAAAAAACCAAGAAGATTTTAGAAACTTACCGCATCGACGTCGTCGCCATCGGGAACGGCACCGCTTCTAGGGAGACCGAGCGGTTCATCATCGACGTCTTCAAAGAAACCGACCGCGAAGTGTTTTACACCATTGTCAATGAAGCGGGCGCTTCGGTTTATAGCGCCAGCGAACTGGCCAAGAAGGAGTTCCCCAAGCTTCAAGTGGAAGAAAGGAGCGCCGTAAGCATCGCCCGAAGGCTGCAAGATCCTTTGAGCGAATTGGTGAAAATCGACCCCAAATCCATTGGCGTGGGGCAGTATCAACACGACATCACCCAATCAAAGCTGTCCGATTCGCTCGATTTCACGGTTGAAACCGTCGTAAACCGCGTCGGCGTAAATGTCAACACCGCTTCTCCTTCATTGTTGGAATATGTCTCCGGTATCAGCGCGACGGTGGCGAAAAACATTGTGGCCCATCGCGAGGCAAACGGTCCGTTCAAAAGCCGTCCTGAATTACGGGAAGTCGCTAAATTAGGCGAAAAAACCTATGAGCAATCCATCGGCTTCATGCGCATTTTAGACGGGGAAAATCCGTTAGACAAAACGCCGATTCATCCCGAAAGCTATACTGAAGCGGAGACGATGATGGAAACGCTCGGAGTTTCAAGCGGTGATTTGGGCAACGAAAAAATGGCCGAAGCCGTCGCCAACGCTGACATCGATTCTTTGCTTTCCAAGACCGGCTTGGGGCGTCCTACCGTGACGGACATTCTTGCGGCTTTCAAGGCGCCGCTTTGGGACCCGCGCGAAGACGCGCCCGCGCCCATCCTGAGAAGCGACGTTTTGAGCCTTGAAGACTTGAAGACGGGCATGCGATTAAAAGGTACGGTCCGCAATGTGGTGGACTTTGGCGCGTTTGTGGATTGCGGGGTCAAAGAAGACGGCCTTGTGCATATCTCGAAAATGCGCGAAAGTTATGTCAAACATCCTCTCGATGTCGTGAAAGTCGGCGATGTCGTGGAAGTGTTTGTTGAAGGCGTGGATTTAAACCGCGGACGTCTTCAATTGAGCATGGTTAAGCCCAAGACATAGAATGTTTTGGCGTTATTGACAGTTGTGCGTAAATGTATTATCATATAGTAGCTTGCGCATAGGAGTAGTACTCAAGTTGGCTGAAGAGGTGCCCCTGCTAAGGGCATAGGTCGGGCGTTCCCCGGCGCGAGGGTTCAAATCCCTCCTACTCCGCCACCGGCCCGTTGGAGAAGCGGCTTAACTCACCAGCCTTTCACGCTGGCATGCACGGGTTCGAATCCCGTACGGGTCACCACTCGCAAGCGATATCGCGCTTTCATCGAAAGCGCGGTTTTTTTATATACGCCGCATGTACGTAGTGGTATAATAGGGTTGATTTCCGAGAGGAGAGGATAGCGATGAAGAAATTCTTTGAAGAGTTGCATGGAGTCCTTTCGTATTTTGGTTTTCTCGACATCGGCATGTTGAAAGTGTGTTTGGCATCCATCGGTGTGTTGCTTGGTGTGTATTTCTTCGAATTTTTTGACCGTTTTGTCGTGGCGGTTTGGGTTCTTTTCATTCTGAGCTGGCTGTATATCGTGGTAAAAGTTTTCGGCGTGTACATTCATCGAGACTGATAAGTTTGTAAGAATAGGAGGGATTGCATGTGCGGACGTTTCACCATCGCCGTGACCAAACAAGAGCTGTTGACGTATTTGCGTGAAGAATATGGAATATCTTCGCCTAACATTGATTTTGCGCTTCCGCGTTATAACGTAGCGCCGTCTCAGGATGTGCTGGCGGTGATTCATGATGGGGATAAGTACCGGGTTGGAACCTTGAAATGGGGCTTTGTGCCACACTTCGCCAAAGACGAGCGCGTCGGCCACAAAATGATCAACGCACGCGGTGAAACCTTGCACGAAAAACCTTCCTTCTCGTCTTCCTTTCGGAAGAAGCGCTGTGTAATTTTAGCGGACGGTTTCTACGAATGGCAACGAAGCGGGACATCAAAGCGGCCTTACCGGTTTGCTCTCAAAGACGGACGCTTGTTCGCCATGGCGGGACTGTATGGCACATACTCGCGCCCCGACGGATCGAAACTGCATACTTGCACCATTGTGACAACACCGGCCAACGATATTGTCGGTGGCGTGCACGAACGGATGCCGCTCATTGTAGAAGGGGAGAACCGACGTGTATGGTTGGACGCCAAGGTTCAAAATCCCGAGCAAGTAATCCCCTACATAAAGCCGTTTCCAGCCAATTCCATGCAGGGCTATCCCGTTAGCACTCTTGTCAACTCGCCGAAAAACGATGTAGAAACGTGCATCGAAGAGGTTCCGACCGACACTTCAAAACATCAGCTTTAAAGGGTTCGAATAAACTTGAATGGAGATAAAAAATGAAAAAGAGATTTGTCACTTTGCCGAACTTGTTGAGTTTGTCTCGCGTTGTGTTTTTGCCCTTGATGGTTTTCCTTGTGCTTCGTGGATACCATGGATGGTTCTTGTTGTCGTTCATAGTAATAGGCTCGACGGATTTTTTCGATGGATTCATTGCGAGGCGGTTCAACATGGTGACCGATTTGGGTAAAGCGCTTGATTCTACGGTCGATGTGTTTTTTTATGTGGCGACGGCTTGGTTTTTTTACCGGCTCCATCCTGAGTTCTTACAGGGAGTGAACTTCTACATGTTGATTGTGTTTTTCTCCTTGTTTGCCTTATCGTTCATCGTGTCGTTCATATTTTGCGGAAAACCGATTATGATGCACACTTTCTTGCTTCGACTAAACGGTGTGCTTGTATATTTCTTGATTCTCTTCTCCTACTTCACCAACACCACCTATTTTGTGACGGCGATTGTGGCGATTTACATCATTGGCATCATTGAAGAGATGATCATCTTCGTTCGTTTCGGACAAGTGGATTCCGACACTCCCACGCTTTTTTCGTTGATTCAAAAAGAAACCAAAGAACGCATTCCGTAGAAAGGTTGCCTTGTCTTATCGTATAAACATGTCATTTCAAAGCATGGTTTCTCTCCTGAACGTTTTGTGATATACTTTGTTTTAGAAGGGGGGATTTAAAATGCCAAAACCGAAAATCGCGCAACAAGGACCTTATCCTGTTGACCTCGAAAAGGGGGAAACGAAAGCTTGGTGTCAATGCGGAGAAAGCGAAAACCAACCGTATTGCGACGGTTCGCATAAAGCCACGTCTTTTAAACCGGTCGTGTTCAAAGCGGACCAAAGCAAGAAAGCCTATCTTTGCGGCTGCAAGCAAACCAAAAAAGCTCCGTATTGCGACGGCACGCACCGAACGCTTCTTGACAATAACGGGAACTGCAAGTGATTCGCCGTTTTCGGAGCAATATATCTAAGCTGTTCTCCAAAGAAGCAACCCCATCATAAGAACGCTTCGGCGTACAAAAAGGACGGATGTTTATGCATAAAATGGAATCGACATCGAGAATTACCACCATCATCGGCTTGATTTTCGAAGGGTTGGGCGTTTTGGGCATGGCTTTGGGCGCTGTGTTGACCGGATACTTGTCCAACCAGGGAACAGATTTCTTCTTGGATTTTGACTTTTCGCAAGCCGAGGCCGATCTTATATTGTCGGTTGCGTCAGTTTTTTCCATCATACTGACCGTGCTGGCCATCATCGTTTTGGTCATCTTCTTAATCAACCTCGTTCTGTTCACAAAGATGATTTTTGAAAAGTACGACGAGGAAACCGCCAAGAAGATTTATTTGTATCAAGCCATTTGGGGCGGCGTCAACCTGCTGTTCAACCAAATATTGGGTATTCTCTACTTGGTTAGCGGCATACAAGGAAGGTCCGCAATGGCCAACGTTTCAAACAAAGACAAGTATGAATAGAAAAAAAGACTCTCACGAGTCTTTTTTTAATGCACGCAGGAAATATTCCGCTGTTTTCACGTTTGAGGCAAGGGGAATTTCATAGACGTCGCTAAGTCTGAACAGTGCAGAGACGTCCGGTTCATGAGGTTGCGGCGTCAAAGGGTCGCGGAAAAAGATGACCATGTCGACTTTTCCTTGAGCGATTCTTGCCCCGATTTCTTGGTCTCCGCCCAAGGGACCCGAGCGGAACCGGCGGATGCTCAATCCCGTCTCTTCGCCTACCATTTGTCCGGTGGTTCCGGTGGCCACCAAGGTGTGTTTGGCCAAAACCTCCCGGTGTTCCTTGCAAAAGGCCACCATGGCGTCCTTTTTCTTGTCGTGCGCAATCAATGCAATGTTCATGCCTATCACCCTCCAAACACATTATACACGAAACTTAAGCGTTTGTGGTATAATGTCGACGGGTGATTCGATGTTTGAAAGAATGTATACAGTAAGCGATGAGCATGCCGACAAAAACGGTGTGCTAAAAGTTGCCACCTTGATGAAATGGTTGAACGACATTATGGAAGAAAACGCGAACTCCTATGGGGCCGGCGCGGATTATCATCTGCGACGGAATCTTGCGTGGGTGTTGGCGGAGTATCAAATCGACATCGACTGTCTGCCAAAGGTTGGCGAAAAAGTGAAAGTCGGCACGTTGCCGTATTCGTTCAAACGCATGTTCGGCTACCGCTTGTATCGGGTATGTGATGAAGTGGAGAATCCCATTGTTAAGGGAAAAGGAAAGTTCCTACTTATCGACATCAAAACGAAACAAATGGTGCGCCCGGCACCTGAACTGTTGGCAAAATTCACCGACGCCAAGAAAGAACCGGAATCGCTTGCTTTCCCGAAATGGAACGCCGACAAAGAAAAACAGGTCACTCGGGAAACGATGGAAATCAGCGAGGACATGGCCGACGCCAACGCACACGTCAATAACGCCGAATACGTTCGCATTGCCGAAACCGTTTTGCAAGGCTACGATTTATCGAATATCGAAGGGATTCGCGTACGCTACAAAAAGGAAGTCTTTCCCGGCGACACGGTTTCGGTTGCCGCCTATACGGGGGAGTCCGGGTTGGTCGTGACGTTCGAGAAGGACGGAGAACTTGTGAATGAAATCTTGTTTCAGCGCTGATTGATTAGAAAAGTCGTTCTTTTGAACCATCTTTTACAAGGGCTAAAAAGAGCACTGGTGACCTGTTCGGTTGGAGCTCTGCGAAAACGGTTGATTTCTATAAGGCTTCTTGATATAATACAATAGCGCTCAAATGGCAAGCCCTTTACGTGGAGGGGTAGCGAAGTGGCTAAACGCGGCAGACTGTAAATCTGCTCCCTCAGGGTTCGGCGGTTCGAATCCGTCCCCCTCCACCATCAATCAAGGGGTGTGGTGTTAATGGTAGCACAGCGGTCTCCAAAACCGTTAGTACGGGTTCGAATCCTGTCACCCCTGCCAATGCATGCAAAAACATGGTGGAAATGCCATGTTTTTTTATTTTCCAGTCCATGTAAACGCTTTGATTTTGAGGTGTTTTGTGCTATTATGAAACCGACGTTAAAGGCATAGGGAGGCTTGTATGATAGAACTTAACGGCGATACGATGACGCTTGAAACGTTCGTCGACGTTGTCAGGAAGAAACAGCGTGTGAAGTTGTCCGAATCGGCAAAACAAAAAGTTGACGATTCCCGCAAGATTGTGGAAAAGACCATTGAACGTCAAGAAGTGGTATACGGCATCAACACGGGCTTTGGAAGACTTGCGGATGTTCGAATCGATGCAAAGGATTTGCACACGCTTCAGAAGAATCTGATTATGAGTCATGCATGCGGCACCGGCGAACCGTTTGGGTTCGATGTGGTGCGCGGCATGATTCTTTTAAGGGTGAACGCCCTTTTAAAAGGGTATAGCGGCATTCGACTTCAAACGGTGGAAAAGCTAGTGGAAATGCTGAACGCTGAAGTGCTCCCTGTCGTTTACTCGCAAGGATCGCTTGGCGCTAGCGGAGATTTGGTGCCGCTTGCGCATATGGCGCTTCCGCTGATCGGTGAAGGCGAGGTTTGGTTTGAAGGGAAGCGCTACCCCGCCTCTGAAGGCCTGAACAAGGCGGGAATAAAACCTTTGCAAAGCCTTGAGGCCAAAGAAGGCTTAGCGCTTATTAACGGCACCCAAGCGATGGTGAGCGTTGGAGCGTTGACGCTTCATGACGCGTATCAAACCCTTTGGCATGCATCGCTCGCTTCGGCGTTGAGTTTCGAAGCGCTCGGCGGCATCACCGATGTCTTCGACGCTCGAATCCATGAGGCCAGAGGACATACCGGACAAAAAACAATCGCTTCGCTTATGGAAAAACTCCTAGAAGGCAGCGCCAATACAACGTTTCAAGGAGAGGCGCGCATCCAGGATGCCTACAGTCTGCGTTGCGTCCCGCAAGTCCACGGAGCTTCTTTAGAAGCGTTTGCGCACATTAAAGACAAAGTGGAAGCGGAGATGAACGCCGCCACCGACAATCCGTTGATTTTTTCAAAAGACAGTCGGGCCATCAGCGCCGGAAACTTTCACGGACAAACGATGGCTTTGCCTTTCGATTACATGAGCATTGCCATCGCCGAGCTTGCAAGCATCAGTGAACGTCGCTTGGAAAGGCTCGTCAACAACGACTTGAACAAGCGATTTCCACCCTTCTTGGCTAATGAGAGGGGCAGAAATTCCGGCTTTATGATTGTACAATACGTCGCCGCTTCGCTGGTCAGTGAAAACAAGTCGCTGGCCCATCCTGCGAGCGTAGACTCCATCCCTTCAAGCGCCAATCAGGAAGACCACGTTTCCATGGGGACGATAGCGGCCCGAAAAGCCGCATCCATCATGAACCACACTCGGAAAGTGGTCGCATATGAGATGATGTGCGCCGCGCAGGCGTTAGATTTCCAAGGCAAAGAAAAAATGAGTCCCCGCCTGCGCAAAACCTATGAACGGATTCGAAAAGTTGTTCCGTTCCTCAAAGAGGACACCATCATGCAGCCTTATATGGATGCGGTGGAGAAGCTGTTGAAAGAAGAGCGTTTTAGCGACAAAGATATGGAGGTGCTTTTATGGACAAGGTAATCACACTCGACGACATATTCGGCAAACTTCCGAGTAAGCCGAAGTTTGAAGAAGGCATACGCCGCGCTCCGAAGCGCGAACTAACTTTGAGTAGGCAAGATACAGCGAGGGCGCTGAAGAATGCGTTGCGGTATGTACCCGAAAAATGGCACGCGACGCTGCGCGAAGAGTTTTTGGAAGAACTCCAGACCTATGGTAGAATCTACGGCTATCGGTTCCGCCCCAAGGGCCGCATCAAAGGGAAACCCGTCGATTCTTACGAAGGTAAGACTGTTGAGGGCAAAGCGTTTCAGGTCATGATTGACAACAACCTGGATTTTGACGTGGCTCTTTATCCCTATGAACTTGTGACGTACGGTGAAAGCGGACAGGTGTTCCAAAACTGGATGCAATACCAACTCGTCAAGCGGTATCTCGAGACGCTTGAGAAGGATGAGACCTTGGTCCTTATGAGCGGGCACCCTTTAGGCGTTTTCAAGTCGTTTGAGCATTCTCCGCGGGTGATGCTGACCAATGGATTGATGATTGGCATGTACGACACCCCCGAGCATTTCAACCGCGCCCAAGCCCTGGGCGTTGCGAATTATGGCCAAATGACCGCTGGAGGCTGGATGTATATCGGTCCACAGGGCATTGTGCACGGCACGTATTCGACGTTGTTGAACGCAGGGCGCATGAAGCTGGGCATTGACGAGGATAAGGACTTGACCGGAGTCTTGTTCGTCTCTTCGGGCCTTGGCGGTATGAGCGGTGCCCAAGGAAAAGCGACAAAAATCGCCGGTGGCGTAGGCTTGATTGCCGAAGTTGACCCTTCTCGCATCAAAACCCGTTACGAACAAGGCTGGATTGATGTTGTCACCAAGTCTCCAGAAGAAGCGTACGCGTTGGCAATGGATGTGAAAAACAATGGGAAACCGCTTGGTATAGCCTATGAAGGTAACGTGGTAGATTTGTTGGATTACGCCGTGGAACATTCCATTCACATCGATTTATTAAGCGACCAGACAAGTTGCCACAATGTATACGACGGCGGATACACGCCTTACAACCTCACTTTTGATGAACGCACACGGCTCTTGAAAAACGACAAAAAACTTTTCATCCGCTATGTTAACAAAGGCCTTATACGCCATTATGAACGTATTCGCACTCTGACTGAGCGCGGCACGTACTTCTTTGATTATGGAAACAGCTTCATGAAAGCAATCTACGATGTCGGCGTGACCGACATCTGCAAAAACGGGAAAGACGATCTCGACGGATTCATATGGCCAAGCTATGTCGAAGACATCATGGGTCCGGTTCTTTTCGACTATGGTTACGGTCCCTTCCGCTGGGTTTGCCTCTCCGGCAAGAGCGAAGATTTGAAACGCACCGACAAAGCGGCGATGGAAGTCATCGACCCCGAACGCCGTTTCCAAGACCGCGACAATTACGAATGGATCAAAAACGCCGACAAAAACAAACTGGTCGTCGGCACAAAGGCCCGCATTTTGTATCAGGACGCGTGGGGCCGTAGGGATATCGCGCTCCGCTTCAACGAACTTGTACGCGAGGGAGAAATCGGCCCGGTCATGATCGGCCGCGACCATCACGACACCGGCGGTACCGATTCTCCGTTCCGCGAAACTTCGAACATCAAAGACGGCTCGAACGTTATGAGCGAAATGGCCACCCACATTTATTCCGGCAACGCCGCAAGAGGCATGAGTCTTGTCGCTTTGCATAACGGTGGTGGCGTAGGCGTCTCCAAATCCATAAACGGCGGGTATGGACTTGTCCTAGACGGTAGCAAGCGCGTCGATAAAATCATCCAAAGCGCCGTCATGTGGGATGTCATGGGCGGCGTCGCAAGACGTGCCTGGGCGCAAAACGAGCACTCCATCGAAGTGGCGCACTCCTTTAACAATCGCACTGAAGGCAGTGTCACGCTTCCATTCGAAACCGACGAGGACGCGCTGGAAAAACTGTTGGACGATAAATATCAAGAAGGAGGCTTATAACATGAAACGAGTAGTTCAATGTGTGCCGAATTTCTCAGAAGGCAAAGATTCGGACAAGATCGAACAAATTGTCGAACCGCTGAAAAACCAGGACGGCTTCGCCTTGGTCAGTTACGAGCCCGACAAAGACTACAACCGCACCGTTGTCACGCTTCTAGGCGACCCGGACGCAATGCGCGCGCCGCTTATAAAGTTCGTGAAAAAGGCCCAAGAACTGATTGACATGAACAACCATACCGGCGAGCATCCACGAATGGGCGCTGTCGACGTTCTACCATTCATCCCCATTTCCGGCATCGACATGGAGGCCTGCAGCCAAATTGCCCATGAAACCGGAAAAGAAATCGCCGAAACACTGGACATTCCGGTGTTCCTCTACGGGGAGGCCAGCGTGAAAAAAGGGCGCAAGCGTCTTCCCAATATTCGCAAGGGCGAATTTGAAGGCATGAAAGAAAAAATCCAAGAGGACAAATGGCATCCCGATTACGGCGCTCCGCAGATCCATCCGACCTTCGGCGCCATGGCCGTCGGCGCCAGACTGCCTCTCATCGCTTACAACATCGACTTGAACACCGAAGATATGGACGTCGCAAAAAAAATCGCCCGCGCCATCCGCGGTTCAAGCGGCGGGTTCAAGCATATCCAGGCCGGGCCTGTCTATTTGCAGGAACGCGGCCATGTCCAAGTAACCATGAATATTCTCAACTACAAGCAAAACCCCATCTACCGCATCCTTGAAACCGTAAAGATGGAAGCGGCCCGTTATGGCATCGCGGTGCCTTCCTCGGAGATTGTGGGATTGGTGCCGAAAGACACCGTGGTCCGCTCCTTGAAATACTACTTCGACCGCAACGGCATAGACTACGACGAAGAAGCCGATTTAAAAACCGTCGCCGAACTGGCGAAAAGCCACCTCGGCTTCCGCGATTTCACCGTGGACAAAATCATTGAAGCGAACTTGGAAGGTGCTTCCTGATGCATGCCGACCTTGTGGTGCAAAACATCGGCGTGTTATGGACGCCGAAAGCAACGAACAAACCCGTGCGCCTTCAGGCCATGGACGAAATTGAAGAATACAAAAACGCCTTCATTGCCGTCAAAGACGGAAAAATCCTTGCGCTTGGCGAAGGCGACGGCAAGCGCTATATTGGAGAAGCCACCAAAACGTACGACGCCGAAGGCAAGCTCGTCACGCCCGGCTTGGTGGACTCGCACACTCATGTTGTGCATTACGGCTCGCGGGAATATGAGTTTGAAAAAAAGATGCGCGGTGTGCCCTACTTAAAGATTCTTGAAGATGGCGGCGGCATCCTCGCTTCGGTGCGCATGACTCAAGAGGCTAGCGAGGAAGCACTGTACGCCCAGTCCAAGCAAAGCCTCGACCGCATGCTCCGCTATGGCGTCACAACGGTTGAAGGAAAAAGCGGCTACGGGTTGGACGCCGAGACGGAGTTGAAACAGTTGCGTGTGCAAAAACGGTTGAACGAAGACCACCCCGTTGACATTGTGGGAACTTATCTTGGCGCACATGCCTTGCCGAAAGCCTATAAAGACAACCGCAAGACCTTTTTGGACTCGGTTGTGGACACCATGGACGTCGTCAAGCAAGAAAACTTGGCCGAGTTCGTCGACATCTTTTGTGAGAAGGGCGTCTTCAACGTTGAGGAGAGCTGCTACATTTTGGAAGAAGCGAAAAAGCGGGGCTTCGGATTGAAGATTCATTCCGACGAAATTGAAGCGCTTGGCGGCACCGAACTGGCCTGCGAGCTAGGAGCGGCTTCGGCGGACCATCTAATGGTCGTCAGCGAAACCGGCATCAAAGCGCTCGCCGAAAGCGACACCATCGCCAATGTCTTGCCGAGTACGTCGTTCAATTTGCAAAGTGCCTACGCTCCGGCACGGAAAATGCTTGAAAACGGCGTAGCTTTGGCCCTTTCCAGCGACTACAACCCCGGCAGCTCTCCGAGCGAGAACTTTCAATTCACCTTGAACCTCGCCGCCATTCACTTGAAAATGTCGCCTAAAGAGATTTTGAACGCTGCGACGGTTAACGCCGCGCACAGCCTCAAAAAAGCCGACAAAATTGGAATTTTGAAAGAGGGCTACAACGCCGACTTCGTCATCTACGAGGCAGAAAACTTTCCGTATGTGCTTTACCACTTTGCCGTCAACCACGTCAAGGACGTTTTCAAAAACGGCGTCTTGGTCGTCTCGAACCAAAATAAGGTATGGGAGGAACGTATATGAAACTCATCGATTTGTCCGTGCATGAATTCATTCGTGATTTGGACTCGCCAAAACCGGCGCCGGGAGGAGGCTCCGCGAGCGCACTAGCCGGAGCCATGGGCATCGGATTATCCCGCATGGTCGGCCATTTGACCATCCCGAAAAAGAAGTTCAAGAAACTCGACGCCGACATCCAGGATGAAGTTGTCGCGTTGCATGAGGGCATAAAAACCCAAGAACAGCGCTTGTTGGATTTGATCGACGAAGATACGAACGCGTTCAACGCCATCATGCGCGCTTTCAAGATGTCCAAAGAAACCGAGAAAGAGAAGAAAAAGCGCCAGGAAGCCATTGAACAAGCCACGTACAAGGCAACCGAGGTTCCATTGGAGATTGTGCGCATCGCCCACGACGTGCTCGCAAAACTGGAGCCGCTATTGGAGTATGGAAACCAAAACGCCATCAGCGACATCGGCGTCGGTGCGTTAATGCTTTACGCCGGTTTAGAAGGCGCGGCGATGAATGTGAAGATCAATCTCGGTTCGCTGAAGGACGAGGAGTACAAAAAGAAAATTTCCGAAGAAGTCGAAACGCACATGAAAAGCGGGAAACGGCTTAGTGAAGGGATTACGAAAAAAGTGCACGAGCTGATTTCGTAAATGCCGCCGACTGAAAAATGCGCGTATGTGACCTTCATCATCCGCAACGATTCTTTCTTGCCCGGAGCGTTATTGTTTGCGTATTCGCTTCGAAAACAAAAGACGCCGCATGATCTTGTGTGCATCGTCTCGGACAACCTCTCGCCGAAGTCGCTTGCGGCGCTTCGGGTGCTCTTTGACGATGTCTTGGTGCTTGATGAGATTTATACGCCGCACAAAAAGCGCCAAGAACGCCAGGACCGTCCGTTTTTGTTCAGCCGCTTCCATGCCCTTCGGCTCGGGCAAGACGGCGATTTGGGCACAGACTACGACAAAGTGTTGATTTGCGATGCGGACTTGTTGCCACTGCGCGGTTACGACTCTCTTTTTGCATTAGACGCTCCCGCGGGCATCTTGAACGAAAAGAAAAGCTATTGCATGGAGTACGAGCAAGGGCAATACATTATGCCCGATTCTGTAAAAGAGCACGGTACATGGATATGGCACGACATTTACCGGGAATTGCCCCATGGGGCAAAAATTCCCAAGCAGATTACCGACAGGGTCAAAGAAGACCCGGAGGGCAACATGGGCGTAAACGCGGCTCTTTACCTGTTCCGTCCTTCGATGTCGCTCTTTCGCGACATACTCGACGACATTCAAGACGACCATGAGCGTGAAAGTATCGCCTCCTATCCGTGGCCGGAGATGCAGTACATGACCGCAAAAATGAGTGGGAAATGGCATAATATGGACCTTCGCTATGCGAGCTTCAACGGTTATCCGTGCATCGATGTGCTCTATGGCATCCACTATGCAGGCATCAAACCTTGGCAAATGCGGCATCGTTCTATCCGGCATTTCGGACGTTTCGAAGACTATCGTTTGTGGTATCGGACGTATTTGGATATGTTGAGCGCCTATCCGGATGTGTTGGTCAGTCCGAAAATAGGCAAACTGAGAAATCAGGTACACGAGTTGCTCAAGGACCCTGAGTATCGGTTCTATCGAACGGACATTGAAGCGTTAGAACAATTGTTTTAACGCTTTTTTCTAGTGATTACATTGACACGCATAGTAATGTTTGGTATCCTTTACTTATTACAGGAAGCGAAGGAGCATGACATTGCGAAAAGAAACGACCTCGGAACTCATTGCAAACGCCGTCAGTCACGGCATCGGTTTTCTGCTTGCTACTTTTGCCTTGGTGTTTCTGCTGGTGAATGCGGAGGACTCGGGCACATTGCTCGGAATTATAGTATTCGGTGTGTCTTTGATTCTTTTGTACTTGAACAGCACCCTTTATCACTCTTTTCCGACGAAGTTCGGCCGTATTCGGCGTCTGTTTAGGCGTTTTGACCACGCCGCGATATATTTGTTGATTGCCGGAACTTATACGCCATTTGTCTGGATATTGGTGCCGAACGCCAAAGGGTACGCTCTGCTTGGCGGACTCTGGCTGATAGCGGCAATAGGCATCGTCGCCAAAGCACTCTGGATTGAACGTTTTCGTGTTTTGCACGTGATTATGTTTTTGGCGATGGGCTGGAGCGTCGTGTTGATCTGGAGCGATGTATACGAGGCGATTTCGTCAGAGTCTTTGTTTTTCCTCTTGGCCGGCGGCATCAGCTATACATTGGGCGTTATTTTTTACGCCACCCGGTTTGCATTTTCTCATTTTGTTTGGCATATTTTCGTGCTCGGCGGTTCGCTGATGCACTTCCTTTCCATTTATTACATCCTATAGGAGGTTGAATACCCCATGGAAAAAATCGGATTAGTCCTCGACAGCACCATTTATCTGTCGAAAGAAGAACTGTCCCGCAAGGACGTCAAAGTCGTGTCTTTGAACGTTTTGGAAGGAGACAACATCTACAAAGAAACGGAAATAACCCCGGAGTTCATTTTTGAAGAGTTGGACAAAGGCAGAAAGCTTACAACATCTCAGCCCGCTCCGGACGCTTTTTCGAAAGCGTATGAGGCGTTGTTTGCCGATGGGGTTGAAAAAATTGCCGTGTTGACCATTTCCCGTGGTCTTTCGGGCACGTATCAAAGCGCAATGTTGGCCAAAGAGTTGATCGACCGTCCGCAAGATGTGCATGTGTTCGACACGCAAAACGCCGGCTTCGGCAACGAGTTGATTGCGCTTGAGTTCTTACGGTTCAAAGAAGAGGAATCCTCCTTTGAAGCGGTCATTCGTAGAACAAATCAAGTCATCGAACGTTCGCAACTGTTTTTCACCGTACAAAATTTGTTTTCTTTGCAAAAAGGCGGACGGCTCTCACGCAAAAAAGCGTTGCTCGGGACGGTGCTTCGCATCAAGCCCATCATCCGGCTCATCGACGGGAAGTTGGAACTCGTCCACAAGGAGCGCACCGTTAACAAACTCTTTGACTACATCCTCAAAACCATGCACGAAGACGCTCAGGAAAAAGGGAAACTGCATGTACGCATCGTCCACCAAAAATCCGCGACGATGGCGGAGGCGCTCAAAGAAAAAATCAAAAGCTTTTACGATGATGCCATCGTTCGCATTACCGATTACATCGGGCCTGTGTTTGCGATTCATATCGGCAAGAAGGGGCTTGGCATCACGTGGTACCTGGAAAAAGCCTAACAAAAAGCCATGGAGTGAAAGAAAACTCCATGGCTTTTTTAGGAAATGGCACAATTAAGCGCTAATCGTCTTTCTCGAGCATTCGTCCGAAGTAGTCCGTGTTGAGAATGTAACGGCTCATTTGCTGGCGATGGATCATGCGGTTGTAATGGGCGTACGCGGTATCTTCGGAGATGCCTTGGTCACGGAAGCCTAAATAGCCGTCGCGGTCAAAGTCCAAGAAGAAACTGTCGGTCATGAAATCACTGTTCACAAAGAGGACGGAGTTCTTTTGTGGTGAAAACACGTCTTTGCCCATGATTGTGGAATAATCCATCTCCAAATTGAACAAGTTGGCCAAGGTTGGCATGATGTCGACGCTGGAAAGCGTTATGTCGATGTCGGTTCTTTCCAAAGAAGGGTTGTAGATGAACATCGGCATGTTGTGCATGTTCAGCATCGTTTCTTCCAAGTCCTTGTCCATATCGTACATCGAGACAGCGTTTTGGGTTAAGCCGTAAGCGAAATGGTCGCTGGCGACCATGATGACGGTGTCGTCCAAACGGTTCTCTTCTTCGAGCTTGTCCAACGTATACCCGAGGGCAAGGTCAAATTCATAATGCGCGGCGTGGAAGTAAAGGAAAGACTGTTGGAGATTTTCCGGAAGAGCCTCATAGTTCTCTTTGAACCGCACATCTTTGGTTTCGAAAATCTCTTCGACGGTTTCTAAGTTTTGTAGGGCGATTGGGTGCGAATCGTCATAGGGGAGATGGCCGCTGACCGTGAGGAAATAGGAGAAGAAACGTTCGTGTTCCAACACATTGGGAAGAGCGGCTTTCATCATGTCTTTGTCACTTGGCCATGGGTGGTCGAACTCGTTGGTTCTATCGTTTTCGCTATCGCGCGGGCTTCCAGGGACAAAATCATCCGGCAAAAGGCCCAAGTCGATGCCGTGGTGGTATTCGTCATACCCTGTGGTGTTCAAATGGAAATCGCCGCGGGGGTAAAAATAGTCGGAGTAGTTGTGATGCGCCAAGGTGTAATAGTCATGGTTTTGGAAGATTCTCGGCAGTGTGTTTGGGAAATGATTGTCCAAAGCGGCTTGCATGGTAAGGTTGCGTTCGGCATCGGGAGTCGGATAATACGATGTGTGCATCATGAACTCGGTGTCGGCTGTGTAGGAATAATATGGGGGGGCGTAAAAGTTGTTGAAGACTAAGGAGCTATCAAGCATCTCATAAAGATTCGGCGTCAAATAAGGATCGATGGCGAAGGTGTCCAGCGATTCGGCGAGTATGAAAATGAAGTTTTTGTCCTCGAACATTCCTGTGTAGTCGTTTGCTTCATGGTCGTTTTGGTTATCGATGAATCTTCTGACCAAATCATCCATACGCTCTTCTTCTTTTGGTGGGTTGAGGATGTTGCGGATGTTGATGTTCACATACGTCATCAATCCGAAACGGTCGATGGACAGTCGCGGGCTGTAGAGGATGTCGTAAAGGTCGTTGTCGGTATAGTTGTAGTCGCATTGCTCTTCGGTGATGGGGCGGGAACTTATGGTCTGAATGGACACAAACATCAATAGCGCCGCAAGTCCTAAAACATAAAACGGCACGAAGAGACGGTCATAACGAATGTCGAACCATTCGGTTTCCAAGTGTTTTTGCAGAGTTAGGAAAACGATGAAGCCAATTAAAGGCAGAAAGAACAGTATTTGAACCGGTTCGAGGTTCATGAAAACTCGTTCAAAAAAGGAAAAGCCGTGGCCTACGCGCCGAAGAACCGTAAGTGAATAGAAGTTGTTCATTACTAAGTAATAGACGGTTTGGGAAAAATAGAGGGCGTTTAAGGCAATGAGTATCACTAAGTACAGCACCTTGGCCATGCGGGGTTTGAAAAAGCGAAGCAAAAATGTGAAAAACGCCGCATAAGTAAACGAAAAAAGCGTGATTCGCAAGAAATCAACGTTTAATCCGCGTCCTAGCGCGGCGGCTCGGAAAACAATCTCGAAGAAAATAATAATCCCAAAGAGCGAGAGAAAGATTCCGAAGGTTTTGTAAGATTTAATCTTTAGCATGGTGCTCACCTCGATAGTGGACGCGTTAAGTGGGGATTCTCTAACAGCGTGTCATGTTAATCTATTGAAAGTATAATATAGAACACTGAGAATGTAAATATCAACCGCATTTTTGCAAGTTTTAGGAGCTCGAAAGAGGGTTCAAATAGTGCTTGACAATTGTGGGCATTTTTCATAGAATGTTTATAGTCTTTTGTGGAAAAAAGATTTGGCGGCTGTGGCGAAGTGGTTAACGCACCGGATTGTGACTCCGGCATGCGAGGGTTCAAATCCCTTCAGTCGCCCCAAGATACTGGGCTATAGCCAAGTGGTTAAGGCATCGGACTTTGACTCCGACATCGGTGGTTCGAATCCACCTAGCCCAGCCATTTTTATGCGGGTGTGGCGGAACTGGCAGACGCGCTAGACTTAGGATCTAGTTCTTCGGAGTGCAGGTTCGATTCCTGTCACCCGCACCATAAAAGGCTATCAAGGCATCGCGGAAGCGATGTCTTTTTATTTTTAAAAGGCTACTTTTATTAAAACATATGTTCGATTTGGTGACAATCAAAACGATGTGTTGTGTTTTATGGTGTTTTGGTATATATTTGAAAGTAGATGAATGTCCGCAACCAATACGGTTAAGGACAATTTAATTTTTTTTAAGGATTTGGTTGGGAGGCCGCTATGAGCAGAGTGCAACTAATCACCGACAGTACGTGTGATTTGTCCGCGGAGTTGCTGAAAGAGCACAACATCGACGTTTTGCCACTTTATGTGAATTTCGAAGAAGAGTCGTTCAAAGACAACGTGGATATGACAACGCCGCAGATGTACGAAAAAGTAAAAGAAATGGGTATCGTGCCAAAAACAGCCGCCGCATCGCCGGGAGACTTTGAGACAGCGTTCAAAAAGCATCTCGACGAGGGAAAAGAAATCGTGTATGCGGGCATCGGGTCGAAATTCTCCGCCACATTGCAAAACGCCATGATTGCCAAACAAAGCCTGAACAGCGACGCCATTCATCTTGTGGACTCCGAAAACCTCTCTTCGGGTTCGGGGCTTTTGATGCTGAAGGCGGCAAAATACCGGGACGCCGGCGATGACGCGAAGACCATCGCCAAAAAAATGCGCACCCTAACGCCGAAAATACGGACGCAATTTGTCATCGATACTTTGGAGTATCTCCATAAAGGAGGGCGTCTTAAGGCGATTTCCCGCTTGGTCGGGTCCATGCTTCGCCTTAAGCCAATCATCAAAGTCGTCGATGGTGAGATGGCCATCGGCAAAAAAGCTAGAGGGAAAACCGAAACCGGCATCAAACTCATGATCCGCGATGCGTTGAAAGACGCCGGAAACATCGATGAAGATTTCTTTATGATTACACACTCGGAAGCGGACCGGCATGTCGATTACATCCGCGAGCGCATTCAAGAAGAAATCAGCCACAAGAATATTGTCGAGACCCAGGCCGGTTGTGTGATTTCAAGCCACTGCGGCCCTGGCACGATTGGCATTTTATACATCGTCAAAGAATAAAAAAATCGACAGAATCGTGGTTTCTGTCGATTTTTTTTTTTTATGTGGCTTTGAGATACTCTTTGATAGTATCCACCATGTCCAACTTTTCCCAAGGCAACTCCAAGTCGTTTCTTCCGAAGTGCCCGTATGCGGCGGTTTGAAGATATATGGGTCGTTCGAGATTCAAATGGTCGATAATCGCCCGGGGGCGGAAATCGAAGAGCGTCCGAATTAATGTAATCAGTTTGTCGTTGGGCATGGTTCCGGTGTTGAACGTATCGACGCCGACACTGATGGGCTCTGTGACGCCAATAGCGTAGGAAAGCTGGATTTCGAGACGGTCGGCGACGCCGGCGGCCACGAGGTTTTTGGCTGCGTAACGAGCCATATAGGCGGCGCTTCTATCCACCTTGCTCGGGTCTTTTCCGCTAAACGCGCCCCCTCCGTGTCTCGCTTGGCTTCCGTAGCTGTCGATTACGATTTTTCGTCCGGTGAGACCGGAGTCGCCGTGGGGGCCGCCGATGACGAACTTGCCCGTCGGATTGATGTAGTACTTGGTGTTTTCATCGATGAGTTCTTTGGGCAACACCGGTGCGAAAACGTGTTTCTTGATGTCTTCGTGCATCGTTGATTGCTTGATGTTCGGCGCGTGTTGCGACGACAATACGACGCTGTCGATGCGTTTGGGGTTGTTGTGTTCGTCGTATTCGATGGTGATTTGCGTTTTTCCATCGGGACGCAAATACGATAGAGTTTTGTCTTTGCGCACAACGCTCAAACGGCGGGCGAGTTTTTGCGCTAGAAAATGCGGTAAGGGCATGTATTCCTCGGTTTCGTTGGTGGCATAGCCGATCATAACTCCTTGGTCTCCGGCGCCCAACTGGCTTTTGTCTTTTTTGTCGACGCCTTGGGCAATGTCGGGAGATTGGGGGTCGATGGCGACGAGAACGCCGAGATTGTCCGCATCAAACCCGTATTTTCCGCGGTCGTAACCGATGTTTTTCACGGTCTTGCGTACAATGCTCTGGATGTCGACGTAGGTCGACGTTGTGATTTCGCCCATGACGAGAATCAAGCCTGTTGTTGCGGAGGTTTCAACGGCGACGCGGGCGTCGGGGTCGTCTTGAAGAATCTCATCCAAAATTGCGTCGGATATTTGATCGCATATTTTATCGGGATGTCCTTCTGTAACGGCTTCAGAGGTTATCAATTTGCGGTTTTCCATGTGTATCTTCCTTTCTTAACGTACGTTCTTATTTGTTTTGCCCTGTTTTTTAGGGACAGGGTCGTAGCCGCCCTTTGAGAATGGGTTGCAGCGTAGGATTCTGTAGAAGGATAGCCATGAGGCGTAAAAAAAGTTTCTGGTCTCAAACGCTTCTTTGGCGTAAGCGCTGCATGTCGGATGATAGCGGCATGTGGGCTGGGTGTTTTTTGTGGCTGCTTGGTAGTAGTCTATGAGCTTGATGGCAATTTTTTTCATCTTATCCACCTCTCAACGCTTAGGTTAATCATATCAAAGCTTGAGGGTTCGCGCAATATATAAGCCGTCCTTTTTGTTTGTGAGGATTTCTTGAAAAATCCTATGATTATCTTTTTTTGTCGTCGGCTTTTTGGTATAATTACCGAGTCGGTAAAAAACTACGAGGAGCACGACAACGATGTCCAAAATATTGATGAAACCTCGAATCGCTTTGATTGTGATGTTTGTCCTATTGTTTACAATGGCCCTGTATTTTGACGATATACCCACCATTTATCGTGGTTATATTGCTATTTTGCAAAGTCCGAGCATATTGATTAGCGATTATTTGGAGGTTGGCGGTCTCGGAGCGACGTTGTTCAACGTTGCGACGATTCTTTTGATCAACGTGTTGATGATCAGCTATTTGAAGATGAGAATGTCCGGCCCTGTGTTTGCCGGGATTTTGACCATTGCCGGCTTTTCGTTTTTTGGGAAAAACATCTTCAACACGATTCCAATCTACATCGGCATCTACATCTATGCCCGTTCACAGAAATTGGACTTCAAATCGTTTTTCATCGTCGTGCTGTTTTCAACCGGCATCTCTCCGATTGTGAGTTTCATGATTTTTGGCATCGACTGGGCCGAATGGTTCGGTTTGGCGCCTTATTGGAATTATTGGATTGGCGTTCCCGCCGGCGTTTTGGTGGGGATGTTTACCGGCTTCATCCTACCCGCTTTCGGAGCGCATACCATCCGCTTCCACAAAGGGTATAATCTCTACAACATCGGATTTGCCCTCGGTGTTATCTCTATGCTTTTTTCCGCGTTGTTAAGGAGTTTTGAAGCGATTGATTTGGACCAAGGCGGACCGACCACCGAATTGTACCATTCTGAGCTCATGCTTTTGACCATCGTGCTGTCGCTCGTGTTTATCGCCATCGCTTATGTGAACGACCTTCAGGTGCACAAAAAGTATTGGACCCTGATGAAGTCGTCGGGCCGGCTGGTTTCGGATTACATCCGAGATTACGGACGCAGCGTTTCGATGCTCAATGTCGGGGTACTAGGCCTCATGTGCGTGATTGTGCTTTGGGCGTTGAACTTTGAGATCAATGGTCCCATCATGGGAGGCATCTTGACTGTGATGGGCTTCGGGGCGTTCGGGAAGCATCCGAGAAACTGCCTGCCGGTCATGCTCGGGGCGTATTTGGCGGTTGCACTTACGGATTTCACGTTTGACGGCATCGGCATGATGACCGCGCTCTTGTTTGTGACGGCCGTGGCCCCCATCGCTGGTCGCTACGGCGTATTCATTGGCGTTTTGGCCGGATTCATTCATGTTGTGATTACGCCTTTGGCGCTTGTGTTTCAAGAAGGGGGCTTCAACCTTTACAACAATGGATTCGCCGCCGGTTTCGTGGCGGCGCTGATGATACCGTTCCTTGAAGCGATTACGAAAAGCAACGGCGAGGAGGAAAACTAATGAGCAAACAGGAAATCAAGCTTTTGACCAAAATCGTCCGGGAGTTGAGCATGATTTTGCTTATTCACGGATACCGCAGGTTCACGTTGACTACCGATTATGGAAAAGCGGAAACACGCTTTTTCTTGAATGTGAAGAACCTCGATGACGAACTCAGAGACCATATTGAAGAAAAAGTGAACCGCGAGCGGGAAATTGAAGTGGAGACCTATGGCTGGGAACTTGTGGGCGATATCGATTCGCATAGCGAACTGGAAATTTTAGGTCTCTTAATCGATTACGTGGAAATTGAGCAAGATGGCGATGAAACCTTTTTGACGTTTGTGCGAAAAAGCATGTACAAATCGAAAGAATAAAGCGTCGTTTCTTTATGTTTCAAGTCCCGTTTTTCGTGGACAAAAACGGTTTATTTTGATAGAATAAGTCTCGGTGATACGATGAGTGAAAACGGAAACGTTGAAGCGTTTTTCGATTATCTTGACGTCGTTGCGAACACGCTTTATGACAAACATGAAATCCCTTATCTCAAAGGCATCCATCAAGCCCTGGATTTTTTGCTGGACGGAGATGTGGAAGAAGAGTTGCCCGCGTCGGCGGTTCAAACGATGGAAGACGCCAAATCTCAAGTCGTTGCTTTGCGCTTTCCCAAGGAAGAGGTCCGAAAAGCCATCCAATTGGCCCTTTTGAAAGGGTTCAAGCACGAACGCATCACCAACTCCATGATTACCCCCGATTCCATCGGGATGTTTATGGGCTATCTTGTCAGGAAGCTCTTTGACGATGAACCCGCCCGTACGATCATGGATCCTTTGGCGGGACCGGGAAATCTCTTGGCTACGCTCCACAACCACTATCGAGAAGATAGCGTATTTTACGCCGTGGACAGCGACGCTTTGCTTTGCAAGCTCGGGCGGAACATGCTGGACGCTTTGGAAGCTAAGCATCAATATTTCCATCAGGACACTCTTACCTACAAGGGAACGCCGGTGGATGCAATCGTGACCGACTTTCCCGTTGAGAGCGTGGATCGCCGCCATGCCTATTTCCCCTACCAAGTCGTTTTGCATCATATGCAACATCTAAAACCCGGAGGGTTCTTCCTTGCCGTCATCGAAAACGACTTTTTTGATCAAAAAGAAGGCCCGAACTTCAAAAAACAACTGATGGAAGAGGCGCACCTTTACGGGTTGGTCAAGCTGGATGAAGGATTGTTTGAGAATCATCCACAAAGCGTATTGATTCTGCAAAAGAAAAACGCTCAGGACGAGGCTATGAAAGACTTCCTCTTGGTGGATCTCCCACCGTTCAGGGACGAAAAAGCTTTTCAAAATGCGCTTGCGAAAATAGACGAATGGTTTAAAAACAAGAAAGGTTGATGTGACGATGAAAATTTTAGCGGTAAACGCCGGAAGCTCCTCTTTAAAATTCCAGCTGTTGAAAATGCCCGAGGAGGAAGTGATCACAGCCGGTGTGGTCGAACGAATCGGACTGCCCAAAGCGGTTGTGAAGATTGAGTTGAATGGCGACAAATCCAAGGAAACCCTGGAAGTCCCCGACCACAAGGCGGCGGTCAAGATTTTGCTCGAGAAACTTGTGAAACTCGGCATTGTCGAATCGTACGATGAAATTGCGGCCGTCGGCCACAGAGTCGTCCACGGCGGCGAGAAGTTCAGCGATTCTGTCGTCATTGACGAAGAAGTCATCGACGCCATCGAAGAAGTCAGCGACTTGGCGCCTTTGCACAATCCCGCCAATTTGACCGGCATCCGCGCTTTTCAGGAGATTCTTTCCGATAAGCCCATGGTTGCGGTTTTCGACACGGCTTTCCACCAAACGATGGAGAAAGACGTTTATATGTACGCAACACCGTATGATTGGTACGACAAGTACGGTGTTCGAAAATACGGTTTTCACGGCACGTCGCATAAATACGTTTCGCAAAGAGTCGCCGACATTTTGAAACGCGACATCCGCGATTTGAAAACCATTGTGCTCCATATCGGCAACGGCGCTAGTCTTTGTGCGGTCAACAAGGGCGTAAGCGTTGAAACTTCGATGGGCTTCACACCTCTAGCGGGCATCGCCATGGGCACCCGAAGCGGCGACATCGACCCCGCGATTGTCGATTTCATCTCTCAAAAAGAGAACAAGAACGTTCAAGAAGTCATGAACGACTTGAACAAGAATTCTGGCTATTTGGGCATCAGCAACGTTTCCAGCGATTCCCGCGACCTATGGGACGCGGCCGATGATGGAAACGAGAAAGCCTTGCTCGCCATCCGCAAGCAGGCGAAGATGATCGCCGATTACATAGGCGCCTATTTCGTGCAAATGGGGGGCGTCGACGCCATCGCATTCACCGCCGGCGTCGGTGAAAACGCGCCGCGGACCCGGAAAATGATTTGCGACCGTCTTAAAGCTTTGGGCGTCGAGATTGACGACGACGCCAACCAAGTCCACGGTGAAGAGCGCATTCTTTCAACGGAAAAATCCAAAGTGGCGGTGCTCGTCGTGCCGACCAACGAAGAAGTCATGATTGCCCGCGACACAGTAAGGCTCATGGACAAATAAATCGATTCAGGAAAAGAAAAAAGCGATTTGAATCGTATCATACCCAATGAGGAGGTAATGATATGAAAAAAATCGCTTTTTTGTTTGGTTTGATTGTATTACTGAGTGGCGCCCGCGAACTTTCGGCCTTGGATCGCCATATTGAGACCGGCCGGGAGGAGATTGAGGGTGTGAACACGCTCGTGGTTTCCGTGCGAGGCCGGGATGTTTTCGACCTTCCGCTCGGCAAAGAGGACCTTCGGTATTCGGCCGAAGGGACCAAAATCGTCGACGATGCGTACCTTGTCTACGGGTCCGTGCTGGACCAAAGAGAGGGAAGGCGCGCTTACGATGCATTCTTCATGGTCGCCGACAGTACCGGCGAGGTTGTGCTGCATGAAGTCTTCGACCTCGGTCACCACGAAAAGGTTTCCGCCGTTTACCGCCTGGGAGACGGATATGCGGCCCTTGTAGGGCAAACGTTCGATTTAGTTGACGGAGTGTTGCACCACGTGGCCTATTTTACGGACAACGAGCTAAAAGAGATATTTTGCACCGAGATGGAAATCCGGAACTTAGAGCGCCACGGCGATGTCCTTTACATGAGCGAGACCAACAGCGGCTACTTTGAAAACGCGCTTTTGCCGGAGGGCAGGTTTTTGGAGCCGGGAGAAATTTATGACTTGGCGCACCAAGGAGAGTACGAGACGGGCGTCATGTTCCATTCCCTCAGCATGTATGAGATCGAGGGAGAATCCGTTCGCAATGCGCATGTTGTGGATTATCCAGGGCATTATACGTTCTCGCGGACCGGTCAGATTCGAGCTTTCACCGTTCATCCGGGCATTGAAGGCGTCGAGTCCCAAGGCGTGTACCACGAACCCATAGCCGTGCATGTCGATGCGGGCCACTTGTTTTTGAACGACGACGCCTACAAAAACGGTGAGCTGATTGTCGAGGTGGGGCATCACAAGCTGCGTGTCGAGGGGTTGAACGGGTATGAAAAAACCGTAAACTTCACCCTTTCAAGCGGATTTGAAGACCTGGAGAACTACGGCGTGTACGACGAGCCTATAACGCTTGATTTTCGTGGCGATGGGAAGTTGAACGGCACAGCCATCGCAAGCGGAACAATCTTGGAAGATTCCGGCGATTACAGTTTGGTGATAACCGGTGTGAACGATTATCAGGAGACGCACCACTTCACGTTGGACATTGAGGAACCGGACAGCCGGGCGGCGTTTGTCCGTCTTGAAATCGCGGTTGTCGGGGTGTTGCTGGCCACGCTTGGGATCGTTGTCGTCAAAGCATGGAAAAAACCTTAACTTATGCGAAAGCATAAGTTTTTTTTCGGTTGAATGTGTTATAATTCAACTAGAATTGGGGTGGTTTTGTGCCTTGCAGCTTATACTTGGAATCGGCCTACAGTTTCAACGGCTCCAACATCACCATCGACGCCTTGATCGACAAGGCGCATTCCGCCGGGATGCGCTATTTGGCTTTGGCCGATGTGAAAATGCATGCCGCTTACAAATTTTATCATGCCGCCCAAGAGCGCGGCATTCGCCCGCTTATCGGCGTCCAGATAGACATCGAACCCTATTATAAAGATACCCCTCTTGCGCTTGTTGCCTTCGCCCAAAATCAAAACGGCTATTTGAACTTGATGCGCCTTGCCAGCGTCACAGCGCCGGTGAGCTTGTCAAGCGTCGCCGATTACACCAACGGTGTTTCGTTTGTGCTGAACCCGCACAAAGGCGAGTTAAAGCTCCTGCTTGAAGAAGGGGCGAATCGAGCGATTAAAAGCATCGTTCAAGAAGTTTCCTCACTTTGCGATGATGTGTACTACGGCCTTCAAAGCCCCGAACGCGCGCCTGTGCCGATAAAAAGCGTGCCGTTTGACCATGTTTCGTTTTTGTCCGATAACGATGCGGAAACGTATCAAACCGTGCAAGCGATTCTTAAAGGAAAACAACCGTCGATTGACGCTTTGAAAGACCGACATTTCAAAGACGCTCAAGCGCTTCGAAAACGGTTCGGCAAAGAGGCTATGGACACAGTTCAAAAGTTTTGTGAAGCGCATGCGCTAAAGCTTGACTTCGCCACGCCGAAACTACCGCGTTTTCCTACCCCGGACGGCATCGAAAGCGCCCGTTATTTGCACGCCCTTGCGCAAAAAGGCTTAGAAAAAAGACTTTTGCAACGCAACGTTGACGCCAAGCTTTACCAAAAACGGCTCAAGCATGAACTTCAAACCATCCATGAACTCGGCTACGACGACTATTTTCTTATTGTTTGGGACGTCATAAAGCACGCCCGGAAAAGACATATTCTCGTCGGGCCGGGGCGGGGGAGCGCTCCCGGAAGCCTAGTGGCCTACAGCCTTGGCATCACCAACATCGACCCTGTCGAACATGGGTTGTTGTTTGAGCGGTTTTTGAACAAAGAACGCATGAGCATGCCGGATATTGACATCGATTTTCCGGACCGAAGTCGCGATGAGGTTTTGCGTTATGTTCATGACAAGTACGGAGCGGATAAGGTTGCTCTCATTTGCACGTTTGGCACGTTCTTGAGCAAAAGCAGTCTTCGCGATACCGCCCGAGTATTCGAAATAGAGAGCCGTTACGTAGAAGAGATGACCAAAAAGGTTGGTGAATACGGCTCGGTGTCGAAGATGCTTGAAACCGACAAGGATGCCCAAAACCGACTGCAAAACGAAAACACTGGGAAATGGCTTCGTGTGGCCGCTAAAGTCGAGGGTCTCCCACGTCATGTCTCCACGCATGCGGCGGGGATTATCCTATCGGAGTCTTCTTTGTTTGAACATTCTCCATTGCAGGAAGGATTGCTTGGCATACGCCAAACTCAATACGAACAAGGCGACCTTGAAGCGATGGGTCTTTTGAAAATCGATTTTTTGGGCCTTAAAAATCTCACCATGATTGAAGACGTTTGCAAGCGAATCGAAAAACACGATGGGAAACAAATCGACGTCAACAAACTTCCGCTAAACGACGCCAACACCTTCCGTTTCTTGCGTGAGGGCAGCACGACCGGCATTTTTCAATTGGAATCGAAGGGGATGCGGCGTCTGATCAAAGAAATGCGCTTGAAGAATTTCTCCGACATTGCCGTTGTGCTCGCGCTTTTCCGCCCCGGACCTATGGAAAGCATTCCTACCTATTTGAAACGGCGCCACAAAGAACAGCGCCCCGAGAGCGTTTCTCCCGCCATCGACGATATTTTGCGTCCGACGGAGGGCATACTGCTTTATCAAGAGCAAATCATGGCGATAGCGCATGCCTTTGCAGGGTATTCGCTGAGCGAAGCCGATATCTTAAGGCGGGCCGTAAGCAAAAAAGACCGGGACGTCTTGATGAAAGAACGGCAAAACTTTGTGGCGAAGGCCACCCGTAATGGCCGGGATGAGAAGACGGCGCAAAAAATCTACGATTATGTTGTCAAATTCGCCGATTACGGCTTCAACAAATCCCATTCCGTAGCCTACGGACTCGTATCCTATTGGATGGCGTATCTGAAAGCCAACTATCCCGCGCATTTTTTGGCGGTTTTGATGCAAAACGGGTTGGGCAACGAAAACCTCATGCGTCTTTACATGCAAGAAGCCCTTGAACAAGGGTTGAACGTCGCGCCTCCTTCCATCAACCACTCCGGCGTCACGTTCGTTCTTGAAAAGAAAACTTTATATTACCCGCTTTCCGGGATTAAAAACATCAGCGCAGACAAGGCGAAAGAGTTAGTCGAGGTGCGTGGCGGCAAGCGATTCAAAACCTTCATCGAGTTGATCAAAGCAACCCGTCATCTTTTCAACAAGCGCCACTATGAATTTTTGATTCATGCCGGCACTTGCGACGAGTTCTCCATGAACCGCCAAACAATGATCAAAAATCTGGACGGCCTTTTGGAGGCGGTGCAGTATGGCGAAAGCATCGACCTCGACGAGTTTGTCTTCAGCGAGCACTCGGAGTTTGATTTCGAAATTCTCAAACGTTACGAAAAAGAAGCGCTGGGTTTCAATTTGGCCTTTGACGAACTGGCTCCACATGAAGAGTTCATCCAAAAACAGGGCTATCTGTTGCCGTCAAACTTGCAGGAAGCGCCAATCAAGCGAAGTGTGAAGGTTGTCGGCGTTCTCAAAAGCGTTAAGGAAGTCTCAACGAAAAAAGGCGACGCCATGGCGTTTTTGTCCATCGGAGACCGTGTGGTGACGATCGACGCCGTCTGTTTTCCCGACGCGTATCGCCGATGCCAAAAACACTTGAGCGAACGGGTGTTGCTGTTTCGTGGACGCGTAGGGCTTCGAAAAGGAAAGCGACAGTTCGAAGTTGAATCTGTGGAACCTCTTTCATCTTAAGAAAGGGCGCACTTTGTGCTATAATATTGCCGAAGAAGGTGAAACCATGAAAACAATTGCAGTTTTGACATCGGGAGGCGACGCACCTGGCATGAACGCCGCGGTTCGCGCCGTTGTCCACAGCGCCATCCATAATCATTATAAAGTGGTGGGCGTCGAGGACGGCTTCAAAGGTCTTGTCGAGGGACGTTTCGTGTCGCTCGACCGTAAGAGTGTGGCGAGAATCATCAATCGGGGCGGCACCTTTTTGGGCAGCGTCCGCTACGAGAATTTCAAGAGCGAAGACGTTCAAAAAGAGGCCGTGAATACGATGCGGAGCCACAACATCGAAGCGCTCATAGCCATCGGCGGCGAAGGCACCTTCCGGGGCGTATCCGCACTGTCGAAATTCGGTGTGAAAATCATCGGCATCCCCGCGACCATCGATAACGACATTTCCTCGACGGATTACTCCATTGGTTTCTTTTCCGCGCTCGATACGGCGGTTGAATCCATCGACAAACTGCGGGACACGTCGGATTCGCATCAGCGTTGCAGCGTGGTTGAGGTTATGGGGCGCGATTCTGGAGACTTGGCCCTTTATGCCGGGTTGGCGGGCGGAAGCGAAATCGTCATCACCCCTGAGACCGGCTACGACGAAGAAGAAGTGGTCCAAAGCGTTGAACAGGCTTTTCGCGACAACAAACGCCATGCGATTGTCGTCGTTACCGAACGTTTGACGGATGTGGGCGCGCTTGCGAAAAAAATCGAAGATAAGACGGGGTTTGAATCCAGAGCCACAGTCTTAGGGCACGTACAGCGCGGCGGAACGCCGCAAGCTTTCGACCGAGTGCTGGCGGCCGAGATGGGGCATCACGCTGTCAAACTGATTGAAGAGGACAACACCGGAAGAATTCTCGGGTTGCGCGGCAAACGTATCGTCGATTATTCGATTTCCGAAGCGCTAAACATGGAAAGAGCCAATCAGCAAACCCATTATGAAATCGTCAAGAAACTGAAGCACTAACCGAAGGAGGACACTATGATTCCCTTTAACCAAACGAAGATTGTCTGTACCATCGGACCGGCCACCGAAAGCAAGGATATGATGCGAAAGCTCATTGTCGCTGGCATGGACGTTGTCCGGTTGAATTTCTCCCACTCGAACTATGCGGAACACAAAAAGCGGCTCGACACGCTCAAATCCTTGAACAAGGAACTGGGCACGAATGTGGCAAGCTTGCTCGACACCAAAGGCCCGGAAATTCGAACCCACGATTTCGAAGGCGGCAAAGCGACAATCACAGTGGGCAGCGAGGTCGAGATTCACATGGAAGAAGTTTTGGGCACGTCCGACAAGTTCAGCGTGAACTATCCGGAACTGTACAAAGACATTGACGTCGGCGCGGTTGTGGTGGTTGACGACGGATATTTGAGTTTGAAAGTGACCGACATCGACCGTGAACGAAAAGTTGTCAAGACGGTGGCGTTCAACACCCATACCATCAAAGACCGCCGCGGCATCAACGTCCCCGGCATGGAGTTGAATTTGGAGTTTGTCTCCGAAAAGGACCGTCAAGACATTGTCTGGGGATGCAAAGAAAACGTGGATTTCATCGCCGCAAGCTTCGTGCGCCGCAAAGAAGATGTTTTGGCCATCCGAAACATCATCCGCGAAACGTGCGACCATGACATCCAAATCATCGCCAAGATAGAAAATCAAGAGGGCGTCAACAACATCGACGACATCATTGAAGTCGCCGACGGCGTAATGATCGCCAGAGGCGATTTGGGCGTCGAAGTCCCCCCCGAAGAGGTACCGGTCATCCAAAAAGACATCATCAATCGCTGTCACCGCCAAGGGAAAGTTTCCATCACCGCGACACAGATGTTGGAAAGCATGCAAGAGAATCCGAAACCGACGCGTGCGGAAGTGAGCGATGTCGCCAACGCCATTTTGGACGGCGCAGATGCGACGATGTTGAGCGGCGAAAGCGCCATAGGCCGTTACCCCATCGAATCGGTGGAATTGATGCGGAGCATCGCTAAGCGCATGGAGCGTGAATTGAAGCGCGAAGAATTCATCAAGCAGGCGAATCGCGGCAGCAAAAAGGACATCGCGAGCAACATCGCGATGAGCGCTGCCCATGCGGTCATGCAAGGGCAGGCGGATTTGGTGATTGCGCCGACGGTTTCCGGCAACACCGCGCGCCTGCTTTCCAAAAACCGTCCCGACACCATGATTATTGCTATGGTGCCAACGGAAGAAAAGGCCCGCAGCTTGGCGTTGAACCACGGTGTCTTTGCCGTTCCTTTCGACCTCGGCACCGAGACGGAAGCCTTAATCAAACGCGCGCTTGAATACGTGAAAAAAGAACGTCTTGTCAATCCGGGCGGACGCGTCATCATCACCGGCGGGTTCCCGCTTGGTACGACGACGAACTCCCTGCGCATCATGGATATTTGATGCGCCACAGCTCAGGTCTACATTTAGGAGGCTCACATGAAAATATTCTTTAAATACGTCTTACGCACGATGCTTGAGAAAAAAGCGAGGCTGGTTTTGTTCTTGTTTGCTTTCACACTCTCGACAGCCCTGTTCTTCGCCAGCATCGGCCTCACCGACCTCATCGTCGACAGCGTAAGCCGCCCCATCGTCGAGAAGACCGAGGGGAACCACATGCGCATCGTTCCGGAAGCCGGCGACGCCTTTTTCGATATGGACGGAATCCGGCTAGCCGGCATAGAGTCCTACACCGGCACCATCGTTTTATCGGGTGTCGTTCAGAATATGGATTACCAAACCGCCGCCATACAAGGTAGAAAATACGACTCTCTTTCTGCGTTCACGTTTGCCAACTCGCCCGGGGCGGATGATTTCACCGGCCCTAAGGCCATTGTTTCATCCCGCACCGCCGGGCTTTTTTCTTTGGAAACCGGCGATCGAATTGACGTGCTTTTTGCGGGTCAAACACATAGTTTGGAGATTGTGGGCATTGCTTCGAACGAAGGACTCTTCTATGGCGATACGAACAGGAATTTCGAGGTCGTCATACCGTATGATTACGTTGGGGAAACTTTAGGTGTTGAAGGGCTTTACAACCATGTTTCGGCTGTAAAAAGCGATGACACCTTGGCGGCTTCGATTGCGCTATTTAATGAAATGAACGACGATTTTCGCGCCGTTGAACTATACAACGCAGACCTCGTGGCGTCTATGGCCAACCAGCAAGTGAATGCGCTTATGCTCATGCTGGTCTTCATCGTGCTTGTGAGCGGCATCATCGTCTATGGCGCGTTCAAATTGATTGCGACCGAAAGAAGGCGCGTCATCGGGACGTTTTTGAGCCAAGGGGCCACGAAAGGCACGATTCGGCGAATCCTGATGGCCGAAGGCTTTGTGTACGGCTTACTTGGAGCCATACTGGGGGTTTTATTGGGCGTCGGCATCCTGTATGCGCTTAATGACTATTCTTCGCCACTAAGGGCCTATGGTGTCGTCGAGCCTTTCCGCTTTGATCCGATGCTCATAGTGTATGCGGCGCTTTTTTCCATCGGTTTTGCGATGGTATCGGCGCTTGTGCCGGTATGGCGAAGCGCCCGTAGAGAAGTGAAGGACATCATCCTCGACATCCGCGAACCGGACAAGAAAAAGGGAAATTTGACCTTTGTGATTGGAATCTTATTGCTTAGCGGAAGCGCGCTTCTCAGCTACGCGCTTCCGACGGTCGCCATCGACGTTGCGCCGTTGTTGATGCTTTTGGCCATTGTGGGTGTGCTCATGGTGTATCCGCACGTGCTGAACGTTTTGGTGCTTTTGTTCTTCCGTCGTATACTGCCCATTTTTCGCTTGACGGCGCTTTCTGTGCAAAACGTACGCACGTCGACCGCCCTCCGAGGCAACATCTCCGTCATCATCATCGCCGCCATTAGCGTGGTTACGGTCGTCTCCTTGAGCACTTCGCTCGTCAGGACGGTAACCGATGCCTTCGATTCCATGCGTTTTGACATCTACGTTTCCGATATCCAAACGAACGACCCCGAAAGTCGTGAAACCATCATGTCCGCTTTGCGGGGCGATCATCGCATCGTTACGGAAAGCATCATGGAAACCACGTATGTCGAAGGCAATGTGAACGGTGAGTTTGCGGTTGCCGAAGGCATAGACCCTGCGTTGTTCGACGATTTTACGGCGTATATCAATTTTGCGGACGATGAAGGGAGTATGCTGGATGCGCTGAAAGACCCTGCCGCACGGAACACCGTCATCGCAAGCACCACGGCAAATCGTTTGAACCTTGATGTTGGCTCCGCGGTGGAATTGGATATAAACGGGATTGTGAGAACCTACAACGTTACCGGCATTGTCGATGTCAGGCTGTGGAACAGTCGGGACATGTTCTTCATAAATCTCGCGAATTTGAGAGAAGACCACCATATTGACCACGGGCGCATTTATTTCGACACTTATGAGGACCCGGAAGGGTTTGCCGGAGAATTGCAGGATTTCTTCCGTGGTTACGGAGGGGTTGTGCAAACCAGGGACGAAGCGAGAGACATTAACATTGAGAACAATCGGCAGTTTTCGAGGCTATTGAGCGCTTTTTCGTTATTTGCCATCGTCATTGGCTCTTTTGGGGCCTTGAACAACATGTTCATCAGTTACCTGCAGAGAAAACGTGATTTTGCTGTTTTGGAGTCGCTTGGGACGCAACGAGGGCAAAGAAACCGGATTCTGCTTGCGGAGTCGTTGTTCTGTGTGGTCTTCGCGTTGTTGGTGGTGGTGCTTTATGGCAGTTTCCACGCCCGCTTGGTGGGGCAGGTCTCAAGTTTCATCCTATTGCCGATGGACATCCGATTCTCATTAGTGGTGATGCTTCCTTTCTTGCTGGCTTCTATCGCCATTTATGCATTGGCGACGCTGCCTTTGCTCATTAAGACAAAAGAACTCGACGTCATAGAGGAGATGAAAATGGAATGAAAACGCAAACGCATGCAGAAAACCCCTGTATAAAAGTGGAAGGGTTGAAAAAGAACTTTATCAACGGAGACGTTGAAGTCGAAGTGCTGAAAGGTTTGGATTTCTCTATAGATTCGGGGGAGTTTGTCTCCATTATGGGGCCCTCAGGAAGTGGAAAGTCCACGCTACTATATTTGTTGGGCGCTTTGGACAGTCCCACCGCCGGGACTGTTTGGATGAACGGCATGGATTTAAGCGTTATGAAAGCGCGCGATAAAAGCCGCTTGCGTCGCAGGGAACTGGGCTTTGTGTTTCAGTTTTACAATCTAGTGCCGAATTTGACGGTTGAAGAAAATATCCTTTTGCCCATCATTCTAGATGGGAGACCGCTTAAAGAGTACCAAGACAAACTAGAAGAACTTCTGCGGGTCATCGGGCTTGAAGATCGTCGAACACACACGCCGCAAAAGCTTTCAGGCGGCCAGCAACAACGTGTTGCCATCGCAAGAGCGCTCATCTTCAATCCGAAAGTGCTTTTGCTAGACGAGCCCACCGGGAACTTGGATTCCAAAAACAGCGAGAGTTTGATGAAACTGGTCGCCGACATCAACCGCGATTATCGGACAACCGTGGTACAAGTGACGCACTCGGACAAGTATGCGACTTGGGGCAATCGAGTCATCCATCTTGAAGACGGTGTGTTGAAAGCGTGAGCATTTCACAACATTCACAAGAATTTTATAGGCGGAAATTCAATAAAGAAAGGAGCTGTATGGTAGGCGTGATGACGTTTACCGTACAATGGCGATATGTTGGAATATTTGAAAAAGTTGGAACAAGAACTCGATTCCCTTGAACCGTCAAAACGGAAAGACATCCTTCGTCATTACGAAGAGCGTTTTCATCATGAGCGCATCTACGAAGGGAAATCGGATGAAGAAATTGTCAAAGAATTAGGAGA
>PUOX01000052.1 GCA_003552925.1 Mollicutes bacterium
CGGTGCTTGAAAGCGAAAGCGTTGAAGACGGCGACACGGTGCTTTTTGAGAACCTGCAGCCCAACGCCGCCTATGAACTGAGCCTCCGCGCCGAGATGGATTTGAACGACGGCGAAGGCGGGGCGGATGTTCTCTTGCATGAAGTGTCGCACACCACATTCGACGGCGTTCCTGACACGTCCGTTTTGGATCCCGATATAGGCAAAGAGGCCATTGCCTTCGACGTCGCGTTCGACAACGTGTATGAAAACGTCGACGAAGACTCCTTGATGCTTGTTTTATACGGGCCCGACGGCGAAAAAATCGCCGAACGATCTTTTGCGGACGAGTATTATTATATTTTGCGAGAGCTGTACTCCGACCAGGAATACACGGCGCGCTTTTATGGCGACATTGATTTTGCGGACGGCGAAGGCGTGCAAGAAGAGTTCTTGCTGCATGAGGAAACTTTCACGACTCTCGCCTTGACGTTCCCGATTCCCGAAATGGGCAAACCATACATCGACGGCGATCAAATCGCCATTGACCTCGGCGCCATTGAAGACGACGATGAAGTCTACACCGAAGACGACATGCGCCTTGTGCTCTACGAAATCGTCGACGGCGAAGCGAACGAGTTGGAATCGATCGCCATCGACATCGACGACGCGGGAGACAGCTACACATTCGCCGAGATTTACGACGAAGAGAAGACGTACCGCATCTCGCTTGAGGCATCCTATGACCTCAACCACCCAGAAGGATTGTACGAGGACGAAGTCCTAGATTCCATCACCTTCAACACCATCGCCCACAAAGAGTAACGAAAGGCGCCCTGATTTTGGGCGCCTTTTTCGAATCGCAACAATGTCTGTGTTAGTATGTAAGTAAGGAGGGATTGCCATGAAAAAACTGTTCGACAAGCAAAAACGCTTTTTCGGAACCAGAGAGACGTTTCCTTACGAGTTTCGCAGAAAACAGCTGCTTACGCTAAGGGAAATGATCGTTGAAAACGAGGAGGCCATCAAGGAAGCCTTGAAAAAAGACTTGAACAAGTCCTCGTTCGAGGCTTATACGACGGAGATAGGCTTCGTGCTGTATTCGTTAAGGAAGACGCTGAAAAACCTTCGCAAGTGGATGAAGCCCAAGAAGGTGAAGACGCCGATTTTCCACACTTTCACGAAGAGTTACGTCCGCCGCGAACCTTTGGGCACCGTGTTGATCATCGGGCCGTACAACTATCCTTTCCAGTTGATGCTCGATCCCTTGATCGGGGCGATTGCGGCCGGCAATACGGCGATTTTGAAGCCGAGCGAATTCCCTTCGCATACCGAAGCGCTTATGAAGAAGATCCTCAACGAGACGTTCGACGAAGAGTATGTGCACGTCGTGACGGGGGAGAAGGAAACGACCAAGGCGTTGTTGGAACTTCCGTTCGATCATGTGTTTTTCACGGGCTCTCCGCGGGTCGGGCAAATCGTATACGAAGCGGCCAGCAAGCATTTGACGCCGGTGACCCTCGAACTCGGCGGAAAAAGCCCCGCCATCGTCGCCGCGGACGCCAATTTGAAAGTGGCGGCCCGGCGCATCGTGTTCGGAAAATTCTTGAACGCCGGTCAAACATGCATCGCGCCCGATTATTTGTATGTCGACGAACGTGTGAAAGAACGATTCGTCGAACTGTTGAAAGAAACCATCGAACAATTCTATCGTGACGAGAAAGACGCTTTCCCCCGCATCATCAACGATCGGCATTTCGAGCGGATTCAATCGCTTGTGGATACATCCAAGGTGGTTTACGGCAACCACACGAACGCCAAGCAGAGGTATATGTCGCCCACCTTGATGGTGGATGTGACTTTCGATGACGCCATCATGCGTGAGGAAATCTTCGGGCCCGTTTTGCCGGTTTTGACCTACAAATCGATTGAGGAGGCCAGGGGCAAGCTTGAGCGCCTTGAAAAACCGCTTGCGCTTTATGTGTTTTCTTCCGACAAAAAGACGCAGGAGTATTTCATGCACAACCTGTCTTTCGGCGGCGGCGCGATCAACGACACCGTCATGCACGTGGCGAACCCCTATTTGCCATTCGGAGGCGTCGGGCAAAGCGGCATCGGGGCCTATCACGGCAAATATACTTTTGACACCTTCAGCCACACCAAGTCCTACATGAAGAAGTCGACACGCCTCGACCCGAAACTGCCCTACCCTCCTTTCAAGAACAAGGAAAAGCTCGTCAAAAAGCTGATGCGCTAGACGTTTCTTCTTCACAAATCCGGTTTTCACCGCTTTATCGCTTCAAGAATTGCAAAGAAATCGATTATTCCCTTTTGGTTTTTCCATCGCATGGTATAATGAAGATAAACTTGGATTGGACAGAATGTTGAAGGAGGAAACGTATGCTTGAAGACAATAAAGACTATCAAGCGATTGTGGATTTGACGCATACGATTGAGGAAGCCGACAACCTGCGCGAAGAAATCGCCGATTTGAAAGAGAAAAAAAGCAAGTGGGAACAAGTCACATTCGACTCGAAACACAAGTTTTTCCCTTACGGTCAGATCTTGAACCTGCTGGAAAACGAGGCGTACAAACCGACGTTTTTGAAACGGCTTGTGCACGTACTTTATACCGTGTTTGCGTATTTGTTGGTCTTGGCCGTTCCCGTTGGCGTGATTTATTTGCTGGACGTTTTGGACGTTTACGCTTACGCCCCTTTCTTTGAGGAACTCTCGCATTGGATCGGCCTCGGCGTAGTGTATGTGCTGTTGCTCGTCTTCGTCGCAGTGACGGCGAAGCGACTCTTTCGACGCCTCGGCGAAGGCATCGACAGGCGCCGCTACAATCGGCGTTTCAAACGCCGCAAACAAAGCGTTTCCGACGCGCTTGACAAAAGCCGTGCGATGATCAAGGAGTACAAGAACAACTTTTTGGAAAAGGCGCAAGAAGCGGCCGAGCTTATCGAAAGCAAGACCAAAAAACTAGAAAAGCTTCAGGCGGAAATACTGGAAAACTCGCAAATCCCCAACAAGTACGTCGAACACATCGGCGCGATTCGCGAATATTTCGAGGATCACCGGGCCGAAACCACCAAAGAGGCGATCAACCTGTTCGCATTTGAAACTGCACAAGAAGCCCATAACAAAGAAATTGTCGAAACCCTTCAAAAACAACACGAAACCCTTTTGAACATGAGCGAGGATTTCGGTCAAATGAGCACCTTGCAAAAACGCCTTTCCGAGAAACAAGCTATGGAAGAACGCGAAAGAGTCCGTGAAGAAGAACTGCGGAAAAAGCGCGAAGAGTTCGAAAAAGAAGAAGCACGCCGCAAGCGCAAAGACAAAAAAGCGCGGAAACAGGGCCAAAAAGAAATCAAAAACAAATACAAATAAGTTTTTCAACGAAGGAACGATCGTTCGCGGTCGTTCTTTTTTTTGGAAAGAACCAATGAAAAACCGCGCCCGGACTGGTTTTAGTCCGGACGCGGCTTGTGGTCGTGCTTTCGCTTATTCAGCCAAAACGGTCACTTCGAAATCCCTAGAGTTTTCAAACTCGTTGATGGCTACGGTTGCGGTCAGGGTCACGACGGTGTCCGTGGCTTGTTGGGTCACGGTGCCGTCAGCGCCGATGACGTCGGGGTTGTCGGATTCCCAAACAACGCTTTCTCCTTCGCTAGTGGCGGGGAGGTCCAAATCGTCTGCGGTTTCGGCCGGTATCTCGATGGCGTCAAGCGCTTCGTCGATGCGGCTGACGGGGTCGTCGTAAACATCGGCAGGGTCGGCGCAAGCCGCAAGCGTAACGCTCAAGGCGAACGCCAGGAACATCATGACTTTTTTCATCCTTCTACCTCCTTAACGGGCAATCTGTATAGTTTGTCACATTGTAATCATAACACGTTTTTTTCAAGCGCCGCAAGAAACTCGACGCGAAAAGGTTAATCTGACAAGTTTTTCAAAATTTCAATGAGAGTGGTTTCATCGTCGAAATGCTGCCAGTCCAAGAAGACGTCGACATCCACGCCGTCCTCAAGGCTTTCAAAGTCTTGATCCGTGAGAAGGCTCGTGCTGCTCATCAAAAGCACGCTGCCCGAGGGGACGATGTTGGTTTTGATACTTGCGGCTCCGCCCCGCGAGGGTTCGCCGACGATCGGGAAGCCCATTTCCCGGGCAATCGCGAGCATGTGGTTTCCGGCGCTGTAGGTGATGGCCGAGGAGAGGAACACGAATTCGAAATCGAAGGGTTCGCGGTCGTTTTCGATGGTGCGGGTTCGTTGGTGGTTGTCGAAAGTGTTCAATCGGTGCGTGCGAATCGGGTCTTCGCTCATATACCCAAGCAGCTGCATCATGGTGCCGAGGATGCCGCCGCGGTTGCAGGAAAGGTCGATAAGCACCGCGTCGATGTTGTCTTGGCTTTGCAGGATTTCGAGATGCCCTTCAAAGCGACTGGGCGTTGTGGCGTCGAAACGATCGATTTTGACACGTGCGATGCCCTCGCCGAGATAGGTGCGCTCATCAAGCGCGCAATAACTTTCCATCTCGTCTTGGCGACTCAAGTGTTCTAAGGTGTCGCTGCCCAAATCGTCGCGCGCGAGCGGCACGTTGCGCGAGCGGGCGTAATAGCCGCCCATCACATGGCTGGTGTGCAGATCGTCAAGCGAGTACGCGAGCCGGCTGATGGCGCGGTAGTGGCTGTCGATGGAGCCCATGATGTCGTCTTCAAAACCGGAAAATCTGCCGGCGTAGCTTTCGACGTCTCTCAAACCGTAAAAGTGGTCGAAGGAAAAGAGCAAGTAGTCGTAGGTGGCCTCTTTGATGTCCGAAGGCATGCGCGCGTAATTGCGCGTGGAGCTGTGCAAGCGCCTTTGGATGTCGCTGCTGCGGATTTGGTAGGTGTCGACGCCGTAGAGGTCGTCGCCGTTATAGTAGACATCGAACATGCTTCCGGTGAAAAGCAGGTTCGCCAGGTGCAAAGGAATCAAGAAATTTTCATCTTCTTGACGAATGGAGAAGTTGTAGGCGCCGAAATCTAACGTTTGCGATGTCGGGGTGTTTTCGGTGACATCGACGGTTGTAAGCCCTTCGCCGAAGTCCGTGGCCGTTTGCGTCGCAAACGCTGTGAAAAATTCGCCCCGGTTCACGGTTGCGGTGTCGGTGGCGGAATCCAACTCGAGACTGAGTTCCACCGCATCCTCGAAATCGCTCCGTTCATGGGTGTAAGAAATGTTCAACGTCGCATCGGAATAAGTGAACGACAACTTATCGAAATCGATGGCGCCGTCAATGAGGGCGAAAAAGCTTTCAACATCCGCATAAGGCAAATTCCCTTCGGGATAATACACGGCGAGTTCGCCGTCATCAACGTGGTATTCTTCGGAGAGGTTCGTAAACGGAAGGGTGCGCATATCGGGCTGCCGGCATGCGGAAAGGGTGAACAAAGCCGCCGCAAATAGGGCCAGAGTCATCGCCTTCTTCATGGAACCACCTTCCTTTCGCCGGTTGACATATGGTATGATGGATATGAGAATTATAGCACGGAAAACGCATTTCGCCAACGAGGAGGAGATACTATCGACTATGACAAGGCTAAACGATTTTGGGACGCCCGGTTCAAGAAGGTGAACGCCGCGCCTCCCGAAAAGGAAACGTTCGGAATCAAAGCGTTGGACGAGGCCATGGAATGGATCGCCAGCGGCGATTCTTTGAACGTGTTGGATTTTGGCTGCGGCCCCGCCACCATGCTTTGCATGCTCGCCCGAAGACGCAGCGGCCGGTTCATCGGCGTCGATTTGTCAAAAGAGGCGATCGCCGTTGCGAAATCACGCTTTGAAGAGGCGAACCTCGCAACCGGTGAGTTTTACACCGGCTCTTTGGAAACCCTGCAACGTTTTGAAAAAAGATCGCTTGATGCCGTCTTGCTTTTGAACGTGCTTGACAATTTGGAAAAAGAAGACGCAATCAGACTTCTGAAGGAAGCGAAAAGACTGGTGAAACCAACCGGGAAGACGCTTGTGAAGGTCACGCCCTTTTTGGATGAGGCCACTCTCCGCGGTGAAGGTTTGAAGAAAGTGAAGGACGATTTTTATCAAGACGAGTCCGGCCTCTATCTGTTAAACTTGAGCGATGAAACGTGGAAGACGCTTTTTGACGATGCAGGCTTCAAAGTGGAAGCGATGCAATCGTTAAAGAAAGAGGGAGGGTTCAACCGACTGGTTCGATTGACGCAAAAAAAGCCCTGATTTCAGGGCTTATTTTCATAAAGGTCTTCTTTGCGGGGTTTTCGGATGGATAGCGCCATGACGAAGGCGCCGACGGTCATCGCCATCATGATGAAAATGGTTTCGTTGTAGCCGCCGGTCAAATCGTAGTTGAGGCCGAGAGGCAAAGGGCCCAACGCGGTGCCAAGCACCATGAACACGGTCGCCGCACCGCGAATCGCGCCAAGATGTTTTCGCCCGAAATACGTCGGCCAGAGCGTGTTGAGCGTCACTTGTTGGATGGCGACGGCCATTCCGTAAAAGAGGATGAACCCCGTCGCGCTTATTGTGTTTTGGACGAAAAAGGCCAACCAGCCCATGGAGAGAAAAATCATGGTTTGCGTGAGAAGAAAAATGTATTTCGGCTGGTAGCGATCGATCAAAACTCTTGCCACCAAGGGCATGATGAAAGCAGGAAGCGCAATCAGACCGATGATGAAAGACGCCGCTTGCGGCGAGACACCGCGCAAAGACATCATGGAGAAAAAATGAAAGGTGACGCCGGTTGTGAACATCGGTACGATGATGCTCATCAACCCGACAAACCAGAATTCTTTGGTGTGAAGCGCTTCTTGAAGGGTGAAACTTTCTTTGTTGATGGCGTCGAGTTCGGCTTTGAGTTCTTCTTCGGTGCCGTTTCCTTCGTTTTCCACGGTGATGCCTGCGTCCTCGGGACGGTTGATGACGGTGAAAAAGGCGGTGGGAATAAACACCAAAAGCAAACCGAGGCCCCAAAAACGCCAGGCGTTTTCCCAGCCGACTTGGCCAATGAGCCAGTAATTGAAAGCGGGCACGCTCAGTGTGGCGATCAAAGCGCCATACGTTTCTAAGCTTAAAGCAAACGCGCGACGTTTTTTGAACCATTGCGGCACGAGGCTGTGGGGAATCAAAGTCATGGAACCCTGTCCGAAATAACGCAAGAAGAAAAAGCCGACAAATATCATGCCGATGTTGAACACGAAGCTTTTGTAAAACGTGGTGATTGCGAGAAGCGATCCCACAACCATGATCATAATCCGCTGTCCGAATTTGTCGGTGAGCTTGCCCATCACCACAAGCAAACTTCCGCTAATCAACGTGGCGATGGAATACCCTAGGGATATGAGCGAGGAAGAATAATCGAAAACTTCGGAATAACTGTCGATAAATACGCTTATGGAGTAAGTTTGTCCGGGGGCGGAAAAAAACAGGGAAAAGGCGCTGACAAAAACGATGACCCAGCCGTAATAAAATTTTTGGTTGATTTTTTTCGCGAATGTTTTCATTGCGTTCACTCCTGTTGAAAAGACCGAAACAACATTATAGCAAATTTTCTTCGCCGGTTAAAGGGGTGTAAGGCGAAGTTTTCTTTCTCCGTCTTTTCAAATTCCATAGCTTACGATACAATGGCAGTAACACGACAAAGGAGCGCTTGCAATGAAAATGGTCTCATGGAACGTCAACGGGCTTCGCGCCGCAATGAAAAAAGGCTTTATGGAAACCTTTGAAACCTTCAACGCCGACTTTTTCGCGGTGCAGGAGACAAAAATGCAACAGTCGCAAAAGGATTTTTCCTTTCCCGGCTACTATGAGTATTGGAACGACGCCGAGAAAAAAGGGTATTCTGGGACCTTGGTCTTGACCAGGCACGAACCCCTATCGGTCGAATACGGCATCGACGGAAACGGCTACAACGACGAAGGCAGGCTCATCACGCTGGAATACGCCGATTTTTATTTTGTGACGGTCTACACGCCGAACTCGCAAAGAGAACTCATGCGCCTTCCTTACCGGATGACGTTTGAAGAACGATTCCGCGAGTATTTGAAAAAGCTTGATAAAGAAAAGCCGGTCGTTTTGTGCGGAGATTTGAACGTCGCGCATGAAGAAATCGACCTCAAGAATCCGAAAAACAACCGCCGAAACGCAGGCTTCACCGACGAAGAGCGTGAAAAGTTCACCGCGCTTTTAAAAGAAGGCTTTATCGACACCTTCCGCACGCTTTACCCCGACACCGTCAAATACTCGTGGTGGAGCTATCGCTTCAACGCGAGAAAGAACAACGCCGGATGGCGCATCGATTATTTCGTGGTGTCCCGTCGTTTGTTCGACCATGTGCAAAATAGCGAAATCCATACCGACATCATGGGGAGCGACCACTGCCCCATCAGCATGACTTTGGACGACAAGCTCAAGACGAGGTGATTGCATGAACGTTCGCTTCGCAGCCAAAAGCGACATCGACGCGCTGGGAAAACTGCATCATCAAACGTGGATGGAAACCTATGACGGGCTTATCGACCCTGGGTATTTGCGCAAGCTTTCTCCGGAAAAAAGCGCCGCCATGCTGGAAAAAACGCCGATGGAAAACACGTTGGTCCTTGAATCCGATGACGGTCTCTTCGGCTTTTCCACCTTTGACAAGAGCCGCGACGACGATTTCACAGGCGGTGAAATCATCGCCATGTACATTCTCCAACAGGCGCAAGGAAAAGGTTGCGGACGCAAACTGATGGAAAAAACCGAAGAAGAACTGAAAAACCGAGGCTACGATAGGTTCGCGACCTGGGTGCTTTCGACGAACGAACGCTCCATCGGCTTCTACAAAGCCATGGGGTATCGAGAGGATGGCGCCAAGAAACCATTGAAGGTCGCGCTCAATGGCGCGTGCCAAATGCGGATGGTCAAGGATGCTCGTTTGGAAAAGGATGATTCACTGTGAAGAAGCTGTTGTTGGCATTGAGCGCATTGATGGCGGTAACCTCCACCATGGTTTTGGCGGAGGGTTTTTCACATGAAACGCATTTCGATCAAAACATTCCGACGTGGATGGAGAATTCCGGCATTGAAGGCGCAAGTGTCCTGTTTCAAGAACAAGGCGACATCGTCTACAACGAAACGTTCGGTTACGCCGACCGGGAAGCGGGACGCGTTGCGGATTCAAGCACGCGCTTTCGCGCCGAATCCATCAGCAAAACCGTCGCCGCGTTTGCGGTGCTGCATATGGTCGAAGAATACGACTTGTCCATCGACGACGCCCTATACGACCACATGCATTCCTATCGTTTAAAGGATAGCGACTACGAGGAAGCACACATCACCATCGCGCATCTGCTTTCGCATACGAGCGGCATTACCGGAGCGACGGATTACCGGCTTCCTTCGTTTGATGTCCCGCCGCTTGAAGAAGTGCTTGACGGCGAACACGGCCTCGCAAGAGCCAAAATGGTGCGTCCTGCGGGTAAACATTTCGAATACTCGAACCAAGGGTTCATGCTGCTTGAAGTGCTTGTTGAGGATGTGAGCGGAAAACCGTATGAGGAATACGCGCAAACGCATGTCCTTGACCCTCTTGGGATGAAGGCATCGACGTTCGATTATCTAGACGTTGAAGAACGACTTGTGCAAAGTTACGACCTTGACGGACAGCCACTTCCGAAACACCGCTACCCTTTCAATGCGCCGGGCGGGCTTTATACGACGGCGGAGGACCTGTCGAAACTCTACGGAGCGCTTGCCGAGCCGGAAGCGAATCCGGTCCTCTCCGTCGCGATGGTCGAAAAAATGCTCACTCCGCATGCGGAGCCATCCGGGTTTTATGCGCTCGGTGCTGACGCGGTCGGACTCGGCGTCTTTTTGGACGAACACGACGGAGAATGGGCCGCATTTCACGGCGGCGAAGGCGCAGGGTCCATCGCGCAGGCGTATGCCTATTTGGAAAGCGGCGAGGTCGTCGTAGTGATGACCAATTCCAAGACCGCTTGGGAGTTCGTCTATACGGTGACGGGCGAGTACGCAAATCTTGCCGGGCGGTCTCTCCCTTTGATGAGCGCGATGTATCAACGCGCGCAAACGGCTTCTTCTGTATTGATGATACTCGCAAGTCTTTTTGTGCTCTACAAACTCCTACGGCAAGCGAAAGTGTTAAAAGGAGACACCGTTTTGATCGACCGCAGAAAAATCGCGGCGGCGCAAAAGGCTTTTGCGCTTGTGCTGCTTTTTGCGTGGTTTTTGGCGGGAGAGCTGTTTTTGCGGAACCTCGTCCCCATTTTGCAAAGCCGGTTGAACCTGGCGGTGATTGCGGTGGCGGCGGTCATGTTTTCGGGGAGTTTTCTCCGCGAGGAACCGCTTCGAAACAATCGATAATAAGGATTTGCATTCAAAGGGGGCTATCGCTCCCTTTCTTTTTGAAAAGTGCGCAAAAACGCAAAATAAAGCTATCGACATTTGCGGTGCGGGTGTACAATATAGGTAGATAAGAAAGGGGTGGATCCCATGAAAATGTTGATTGTCTTCGCCAGCAAAACCGGCGTCACCAAAGACGTCGCCCATGCGCTCAAGAATAAGTTGGAGGGCGACGTCACCGTTGAAGAGATGCGGTTCGTCAACGACCGCATGCTGGAGCTTTACGATTATGTTGTGTTGGGGGCTCCCGTGTACATGGGGCATGCGCTTTCGAAGATGCGCTCGTTTGTCAAACGCTACCAAAACGTCTTGTTGGAAAAAAGGTTGGCGTTTTTCTTTGTCGGCGGCGACGGCGAAAGCGACTTGGAAGAACTGTTGAAAGGGTATGGAAAACTTTTTTCCGGCAAGGGCGAGTTCATGGTGCACATGGGCGGCGAGTTCCGGTTCGAGAAAATGGGCTTTTTCTCGCGGTTCATCGTCAAGATGGTGACCAAGTCGAAAGCGAAAAAGACCGGCCAAAGCGGCTTGCCGATGCTGAACGCCGAAAGCCTTGAGTCGCTTGCCGAGTCTTTAAACGGCGTGCTCGCGGAAACCCGAGTCGAACCGGATGCAACGCAAGCGTTATGATGGTACAATAAAAGAAAAAGACAGGTGGTTTTTGTGGACGAGGTGCTCAAAGAATTGCGCAAATTTCGCGACGATCGCAACTGGAAACAGTTTCACACGCCCGAAAAGCTCGCCATCAGCGTGGTGTTGGAGGCGGCGGAACTTTTGGAGAACTTCCAGTGGGACCACGTGGACGCCGAGAAAGAAAACGTCAAAGACGAAATCGCCGACGTGGTGAATTACTGTTTGCTGCTTTGCGACCACTACGGGTTTGACATCCGGGAGATACTTCTGGAAAAAATCGACAAAAACAAGAAGAAATACCCCGTTCAAAAGGCGCGCGGAACCGCAAAAAAATACACCGATTTGTAGGAGGCTTTTATGTGGATACCGATTGTGATCATCGTGCTTGGCGCGATCGTGATAGCGACGCTTTTGTTTGTCGGTCGCAAGGAAGGCCAAATCGCCGAAGAAACGAGACGGCTTGGCGCGTGGCTTTCGGTGCATCATGAAGACCTGCGCGAACAAGACAAAGAACGTCTCCAAAAAGCGTTGAACCGGGTTGAAAAGAAAATGGAGGTTCGCGACGCGTCGCTTTCGATGTTTGATTCTTCGTGCGACCGCTCCGAACTCACCGACGACTACGAGCGCATGATGCGCACCTATTTGGAGGTTTATCGCTCGTCGTTCAAAAAAGACGCCACCGACGCGGAGGCGCTTGCGGCGCTGGATGCGCCTTTTGCCCGCAAGTATGCGGTCGAAGAGAGTGTCTACATTCCCAAGCTCGACGTGCACGGCACCGTGCGTTCGGTCAACGAAGACGGCACGTATACGGTGTGCGAGGTGACCGAACGCTGCCATAGGGTGTATGAACACGAACTGGTGCGCAAAGAGTAATCCGATTCAAAACGCATGCCCCTTGCATTATTTTTCCGTCATGCTATACTGTAAATAAGAATAGACTGAACATATGACCGCTTGCATCGACTCCTTGTACAAGCCAATCGCTGAAGACAGGACGATTCATAGCGGTTTTTGCGTACTTGGAGAAAAAAAGAAAAAGGGAGTGTTTTGCATGAAAAAGCTGCTAAGCGCACTAGTGCTGACGTTCGGACTGTTTGTGCTTGGAGCTTGCGACACCACCGACGAATTTGAGATTTCCGTGGAATCGGACTGGGAAGACGCGGAATTCACCATTGAACCGGATACGGTCGTAGAAGACGGCGAAGAAGCCACTATCACCGCATCCGAGGAAGTCGGCGACTACACGTTTGCGTACTGGGAAGATGCGGACACCGGCGCGACGTTGACGTTGGAGCCATCCTATACGTTCGTTGTTGAGGCCGACCGCAGTTTCATCGCGGTGTATGAAGAAAAAGTCGATGTGGAAACCTACGAGATCACTTTGGAGAGCGACCATGCCGACGCCGATTTGGCCGTTACGCCCGAGGCTGAAGTGGAAGAAGGCGAAGAAGTGACGATTTCGGCTTCGGAGATCGACGACTACGTCTTTATGCATTGGATCGACACCGCGACCGGCGATGTGTTTTCTGAAGAGATGGAGTACACCTTCACCGTAGAAGAAGACATGACGCTTGAAGCGGTTTATAGCGGCGAAGCGGAAGCCGCGGCCGAACAGGCGCTTTCGGACTTTGAAGGCGACTTGGGCCATCTTCAGGAGTTGAAGGACAACTTCGAAGCTTCCGACGCCTACACCGTCGAATGGATGATGTTGTTTGAGGAAGAAGATTTTGACGATCCGGACATCGTCCACACCTACCAAATCGAATGGAGCCAGGGCGTAATTGAAGGCGACACCGTCCTTACGGAGACGAAGATGACGCTTACTATGCCTGATGAAGAGTCTTTCGACTTTCACATGATTGTCGAAGAGACCGAACAATATTATGAAATCTACATGGACGTCGGCTTCCTTGTCGACGAACTGGCCGACGAACTTGAGATGGACGTGCGCGAACTCTTTGACTTTGAGGGCGATTACGCCTACATGTTCCTTCCGGTTGACGATTCTGAGAATTTCGTGGAAGAGTTTGCGGGCATGATTTTGGCCGACCTTGAGGATGAAGGCATCGACCCCGAGGGCTTGGAAGACGCGCTTGAAGAACTTGAACGCTTCGAGAAGTACATGACGCTTGAATATTACAACGACCACGAACACTTAGAAGTCGAGGCGGACGTTGTCAACGACACGGAAATGATGACGACCATCGTCTTCAACCCCGACATGATGCAAGACTTGTTTGAAGATGTGTTCAAGGACGTTTACCACGTGGCCAAGGCCCTGGACGGTGAAGAGGAACTGCCTCCTTATGAAGATTTCATCGACTCCGACGAGTATCAGGAAATGCTTGATGAGATTGCCGAGATTGAACCGTTCGAACTTTCCTTGATTCACGAACCCTACTCCTCAGAATCCATGCGCATGGAAATGGACATGCTTGAAATGATGGAAGACTTGGACGAAGAGTTTGTCATGCCCGGCGTGGAAACCATGGAGTTCCATATTGAAATGAAGGCCTATGCGGACATCGGCGAACTGCCCGAAACCAACGACATCATAGAGATTGCCGAAGAGCTCTTGCAGCTGGCCATCATGGTGGACACGTTCGAATACGGCCTTGGAATATACGCCGATGAAGAGATTGAAGCGGGAACGTACACGCTTGCCGACTTAGAGGACAAAGGCCATTTCTTCGAAATCCCCCTTATGGACCTTGAACAGAGCGAAGTGGAAGTGATTGTCGAGGATGAAGAACGTGAAATCGTCTTCGATTTCATCTTCGCCACCAACGAAGAAGCGGTCTTCCATGAACCGACCAGCCTTGAAGAGATTGGCGCGGTTTTGGAGGAAGAACCCGAAACCCGCGAAGACTTTGAGGCCATTATCGATTATGTCGACGAAAGCAGCATCGCGATGTATCTCATCTTAGAAGATTTGATTGAGATGATCCTTGAAGAGATGCAACCGCCGGTGTTGCCGGAAGAGGACTTGATGGGCGAGGACTTTGAAGCCCTCTCCCGCTACCCCGATTCCGTCATCGTGCATTATGAAGAAACCGCGGAGCACATCGAGATTGTCTACGGCGCCGAAACGACTTTAGAAAGCGCTTATGATTTCTATGAAGACTACTTTGGCGAGAATCCGTGGACTGTCCATCATGAAGAGTCCAACCTTGAAGAAGGCTATTTCGTCTTCAGCGTAACCCACGAGGATTATGAAGACTATCAGATCAACCTGTTCGCCGGCGATCATTCCGAATACCAAGACGCCATCACCATTACGGCAAATATTGAGGATGTCGAAGCCGATTTGGAAGAGTTGCCGGAAGAAGACGTTGAAGGCGAGGACCTCGAGGAAGTCATGCGTTATCCCGAGTCTGTCATCCTTGAGTATAACGAAAACGACGGAACCCAGATTGTCTATGGCGCAGAGACCACAGTAAGCGATGCCTACGATTTCTATGAGACCTTCTTCGAAGGGGACGAGTGGTCGCTTGAGTATGAAGATATAGACATTGAAGACGGCGGGTTCATCATGACCTACGAAAAAGAAGGCGATTTGTACACGGTCATCGCCGATGAAGACAATCCTTACCAAGACGCGATTACCATTGTCATCGGCAAAAACCTTGAACCGTAATGTTCAAAAGGAGCTGTAAAACTCTTACAGCTCCTTTTTTTTTGTGTTTTTGCGCGTTCATAGTACAATACTCGTGGAGGGATGCATCGAATGCAAGAAGAAAAACTTGCACGTCAACCCGAAGCGTTTCGGACATGCTCGCATGGAAATCGTGATTGTTAACGGATTCATTCAAAAAGCATAAGGAGGCGGAGTATGAGGGTTCTCGATTGGTTGTTGGCCGGGGATGAGGTCGTGGCCGCGCTCGCGCGCCGACGTTTGCTGGAATTGCCTTCTCAACACGACAACAAGGGCTACATTGAACGATATCTCAAGCGGTTTGATCCCAAGACAAACCTTTGGGGCGGTGGCGTGTACATTCCGAAATGGATTTCGACGCACTATACCATGATGGAACTGAAATCCATGGAAATCCGCCCGGAAACAAAAGCGTATCAAGACGCACTCTGTGTGCTTTTGGACCGGCTCTGGCACAACCGGACCATCTTAAAAAAACACAAGCACCTAGATATGTGCATCGCCGGCATGCTGTTGAACCTTGCGTGTTACGGAAAAACGCCGGTTTCGGATTTGAAAAGCCTAGTGGACTATGTTTTGCGTTTTCAAATGCCCGATGGCGGCTGGAATTGCGAGTTTGAGAAACGTCCTTCCCTTGAGAAATCCTCTGTCCACACTACCATCTGTGTGTTAGAAGGGCTGCTTGAATATGCAAACGAGGAGCACCCATATCGTCACCTTGAAGTGAAAAGGGCCTTAGAGGACGGGTGCGAACTTTTGTTGCGCCGTAGAATCTATCAGAAGCTATCGCTTGATGAGCCTATCGATCCGAAGATGGCCAAAGCGACTTATCCGCCTCGCTATAAGTACGATTATTTAAGGGCGTTGGAGTTTTTTGCCAACAAGAACCATCCTTATGATGAACGAATGGATGATGCGCTTGCCCTCTTGAAGGCTTCGATGCGCAAGGGGTTTATGTTGCGGGGAGAAAAACTTCCCGGCCGGACACATTTTCCACTTGAAGAAGGTCGTTATGGGCGTTTTAATACGCTGCGCGCTTTGTATGTCCTAAAAACGTACGATACCGAATATTATCGGGAGGTTGTAGAGGAATAAAAGAAGAGTTGGTGTAAGAACCTTCCATGGAAATCCAAACATCAAAAGCGTTCCACAAAATACTCTTTTGATTGCGACTGCGCATAGGAAACTGTGCGTTTTTTTACGTGGTATAAAAAAAGGACAGCAAATGAAACCGAATCGGTTTCATGTACTGTCCCTATCTATAAGGAGTATTGGCGTTCATTCGTCTTGTTCCGCTACGGTCACCGCAACATCAATGTCCAAGCTTTTTGTTTCAACGCTCAAAGTCGCTATGAGCGTGACAAGAACATCCCCTTCGCCGTAATCGGGTCGGGTCACCGTGCCGTCGTCGTCGATGTAGTAGGGGTCTTTCGAGCGCCAATCGATGGAAGCGTCTTTAATGGAAGCGGGAAGGGAGAGATCGTCTTTGACGGGTTCTTCAAAAAGGTCCTTCTCTTGCAAGGCTTCTTTTGCCTCAAGCAGCGATAGGAAGGTATCGTCCAAGGCTTCTACGACAATGGTGAAGCTTCGCTCCGCGCTTGCATCGTTTTCCGCAATGGTTGCCGTCAATCGGACTTCGACGTCCCCGGTCTCCGGGTGGGGACGGGTAAGTTCGCCTTCGTCGGTTACGTAGTCTTCGTTACTTGATGTCCATTCGACGGAGTAACCGTTCACGCTGTTTTGAAGGTACAAATCGTTTCGATAAGCGCCTTCGGAGAATTGAAGCCTTTCAAGCGCCTCTTGCAGGTCGGCTTTAGTATCCTCACTTGCGCAGCCGGCAAGAAGCAGGACCAAAACAAGCAGGATGATTAGGGCGGTTTGTTTCATTGTCTTGCCTCCAAAATGGTTTTCGACTCTTCAATAGTACCACAGGACGTTTCGTACTTCAAACCGTGACCGGCGTACGCTTCACAAAGGGTTTCACCTATTGTATAATGATACCAAACGGTGCAAGGTTGGGGTGTCCATGAAAAACGATGTAACGGACCAAGAGTCCCCGTCGAAAGTTTGGCGGTTTGCGATGGAGCTTGGCAAAACCTGCGGTTGTCATCAATTGCCGGAGCGTTCGTTTTTTCTCGGCCGCTACCAGTTCCCTTTTTGTGCGCGCTGCACGGGCGTTCTTGCCGGCGAAATCTTCGCGATTGCGCTCTTTTTGGCCGGGTTCAGACTGTGGTGGGGGATTCTATTGACCCTTCCGCTGATTGTCGATGGCTCCTTGCAGTATTTCGGCCTCGTCGCTTCGACGAACGCCAGGCGGTTGGTCACCGGGCTGTTGGCCGGCACCGGTTTTGCGCTGTTTTTGTTTCAGGGGATTCATTGGCTTTTTACAACCTTGCTATGGTAAAGGAGAGTTTGTATGATTGATTCGGTCAAATGCAGCCAGTGCAAAAACAAGTACAGCCGGAAAGAAATTCGTTGCCCGCACTGTGGAGCGAAAAAGACAGGAGCAAGTTCGACGGCCACCAAAATACGTCCCACAGACGTCCGAGAAGATACGCCCAAAAAATCGGCCGAAGAATTCCAGGAAACTGACAAGCCTCCTTCGAGACCGCAAACAAGCGAGCAAAGCAAAAAGTTTTCCGAACGATCGAAAAGCGAGAAATACTACCAGCAAGGCTGCCCTCATGCGGATTCGGGCGATGAGATCAACATATGCTTGCTGGTGTTTTTGCTGGCCATATTTTGGCCCGCCGCTGTTATCTATGTGTTGATGAAAAAAGCATGAGCCCATCCGGCCCTTGACAGGTCGGATTTCTTTTTGTTTATAGATTGTGTGTAAAATAGTATTGTGTAACGGAAGGTAGTGTGTTATACTGTGTATAGAAAGAAGGAGATGCCCATGAATGCACAGTTCAAACGAGGAATCATAGAACTATGCGTGCTGTCGCTTTTGATTGAAGAAGACATGTACGGCTACCTCATCATCAACAAGCTTTCGCAACACATCAACGTGAACGAGAACACAATTTATCCGATTCTCAGAAGACTCACGAAAGAAGGGTATTTCGAAACCTACTTGAAAGAATCAAGGGAAGGCCCTTCGAGGAAGTACTACAAAATGACGGACAAAGGCTTCAAGCATTACTTGCGTCTCCGGGACGAATGGGATTCGTTCATCGGCGGCGTCTACCACATCATCAACCAAGGAGGAAAGAAACATGAAGAAATTCTTGAACGATTTGCGCGAAGAACTGAAGAAACAGAATCTGACGGATCTTGAAATCGAGGACATCCTCTCCGACCACGAGGAGATGATCCAAACGGCCATTGACGAAGGGCTGAGCGAGGAAGAGCTCGCCAAGAAGTTCGGCGACCCGAAAAAAATCGCGGAAGACCTTGCCGACCTCGGGGCGAAAAAAGAATCGCCCGGAAGCGGCGCTTACGAAAGCTGGAAATCCTTCGACCCCGAAGACACGCTCGATGTACGCACCGAAATGGTCGACGAGGACATCCGCTACCGGCCTTCCGACAACGGCAAAATCAATGTTCTCTATAGCGGCAAAGGCACCATCGGACAATACGAGCTTACATATGAAAACAAGCAGCTCTTTTTGAAAGCTCCGAAACGTTCCGGCATCTTTTCGTTTTTGTCGCGCAGCAAGGCGCTCGATTTCATCATTGAAGTCCCAAAAGACGTCCGGATCACGAGCGTTTTCCAAAAAAGCGTCAACGGCGATGTCAAAGTCGAGGACATGAAAACCGCGTCCTTTGAACTGTCCACCGTCAACGGCGATGCGCTCATCAACAAAAGCGAACTCGGTCATGCGAAGATGAACGGCGTCAACGGCGATTTGCACGTCACCGACACTTCCATGAAATCGCTCAAGTTCTCGCTTGTCAACGGCGATTTGAGCATGAGCGGCTGCGACGTGAAAGAAGCGCTCAACGTGCAAACGGTGAGCGGCGACGCTTCCATTAAAGATTCTACATGCGCAGAGTGCGGCTTCCATTCGGTCAGCGGCGACATCAAGGGCGAAGAGTTCTACCCCAAGAAAGTGTCGCTGAAAAGCGTTAGCGGCGACATCATCATCAAAAACAAAGAAGACCGCGGCATCGAAATTGTCCGCAAGAAGTCCGTCTCGGGCACCGTCGATGTCCGCGTCGAAAACCAAGAATAGTGTGCTATAATTAGACTATCCTAAAGAAAGGGGGCGTAAGCGTGAAGGTGGAATATTACCATTTTGGCAGCCAATGCCCCCTTTCGCATGTGTCCATAGCGTTGCTTGAAGAGTTTTCGGACTTCTTCGAACTCACTACGCACGACATCACCGACGACCCCGACACCGCAAAAAGGATGAACATGTATTTCCCATCGCTTCTCGTGGTGGAAGGAAGACGCTACTATGCGCCATTGACCCGCTCGTTTTTGAAACGCCTTGCGGACGGAGAGTTTCCCGAAGAGGCGCCCTATATCGTCAACCACGGCACGCAAAAAAAGGTCGGCGAGCTGGTGGCGCTTTCTGAAGACAACATGCATGTGGCGGGTTGTTGCACAGGGCGCAAGGACCTTTCGAAAGAACGTTTTTTTCAAGAACAATCCAGCGAGGTTTACGGCGTTTTGAACCTTGAAGACGGCAAATTGATTGGCGGCGCCGAGGCGCTGCCTTCCCAAAAGGTTCCCTACCCCATCCCCAAAGCCAAAGACTATGCCTTTTTGACCTGCGTCTATCCCGCCGAAGAATTGATCGATGCCAAAGCGGCGCCGCTTTCGGTCTTGGAACAAAGACTCTCCCAAACCTACCGCAAACTCTACGCCGTCACCGCGAAAGAAGGCACGTTCCCCAACGGGGATTTGGCGTGGTTTCAACGGCTTGGCTATCGCGACGAGGGCGTGGTTTCCGTTGAGGAAAACTACGCGACGCTGCACCTCGTCGTCAAAGATTTATAGACGAAACGTTTCGAAGACCGCCTGTAGCCTCCGGGCGGTTTTTTCACGGATTTTCTCGTGTCCAATAGGCTTCATTTGCGGGGGAAAATGTTGTATAATCGCATCATAGGATTTGGAGGTGGTCGCATGGAAGTGCATCTCGTGAGCGTCAAAGAACTGGTCATGTTTTTGCATGCAAGCGGCGATATGGAAACCCAGACGAAACGGAAGCACGCGCGCCTCATCGGCCGGCGCCTCCATAGCGAGCACCAATCGACGTATGCAAACGGCGATGACGCCGAAGTCCTCGTCCGCGGCCGTTTTGAAAAAACGGATTATGTCCTTGAGGTTTCCGGACGCATCGACGGCGTGCTCCGCCGCGACGGCGAAGTTATCGTCGAAGAGATCAAAAGCACGGAAACCGCGCTTTCGCTTCTGAAAGAAGACACCTTCCCCGCGCATATCAACCAAGCGCGGTTTTATGCGTATCTGTACGCCAAGGACCATGACCTCTCAAGCGTGAACGTCCGCCTCACCTACATCCATCACCCCAGCAAAGAAAAGAAGAGGTTCGAGACGCGTTCGACGTTCAAGCAGCTTGAAGAAAACGCGCACGCACTGATCGACGCCTACCTTCAGTGGCTGCACATCTATGAGCGCCACCAATACGAAAAGCAGCGCTCCCTGCAGGGACTCGCCTTTCCCTTTGACGACTACCGCGAAGGGCAGTACCACTTCATGGGTGCGGTGTATCAAACCTTGGTCAAAGAAGAGATTCTCTACGCCACCGCCCCCACCGGCATCGGCAAGACCGTCGCCGCGCTGTATTCGGGGCTCAAGACGCTTTCAAACGAATCCGAGAAGCTTTTTTATCTGACGGCGAAAAACGCCGGCAAGTCGATTGCTGTGCAAATGGTCGAGCGCATGAAAGACCGCGGTCTCATCGTCAAGGCCATCACGCTGAATTCGAAAGAGACGATGTGTTTGCAAGACGAAGTCGATTGCGACCCGGAGATTTGCCCTTACGCCAAGGGCTTTTACAACCGCCTCCGCAAAGCGCTTGAAGACATCTTTGTGCACGACGACGTCTACGAAGCGAAGCTCATCAAGCAATACGGCGAATACCACACCATCTGTCCGCACGAGTTTGCGCTGGAAATCTCGAACTATTGCGACATCGTCATCTGCGATTTCAACTACGTCTTCGACCCGAGAATCCGCCTGATCCGCTATTTTGAGGAATCGGCTTACGAACCCAGGCTTCTAGTCGACGAGGCGCACAATTTGATCGACCGTTCGCGGTCGATGTATTCGGCCGAACTTTCGCAACAAGCGATGCAGGAGCTTTTCCGGGAGATTCAATCGATGAAGCCCTCCCCGAAGCGCGCGCTCACCGATGTGCTCGGTTGGATGGAAGAGGCCGTCGCCAACAGCGAAGTCGAAAAAAGCCGCTTCCACGCCGAGGATACCCTTGATAACGATTTCCTCTCGCGCCTTCATCATGCGGCGCTTCAATTGGAAAAACTGCTTGAGACGCATAAAAAGCACAAAAAACGGAAGCACGTGCGGGAAGGGTATTTCACCATCGCGCAGTTTTTGCGCATCGCCGAGTTTTTCGGCGACGCCTTCCGCTTCGTCTTGGAAAAAGACGGCGAGGATGTGCTGTTTCGCATCGTCTGCTTGGATGCCTCCAAACCGCTTTCCGAAGTGATCCGCGAGCGCACCAAGGGGGCCGTGCTCTTTTCGGCGACGTTGAAGCCGGCCGCGTATTACGCCGCCCTCATCACGCGTGGCGAAGGCAGGCATTTCGAAGTCCCAAGCCCCTTCGACCCGAAAAAACTCGGGGTGCTGATCGACGTGTCGACCTCGACGAAATACCGCGACCGCAAATACAGCATCAACCGTATCGTCGATACGCTGTATGCCCTCTTAGAGACCAAAACCGGCAACTATATCGTCTTTTTCCCGTCGTATGAATATCTCGAGATGGTGTATGAACGCTTTGACAAAAGCGGCTACATCGTCATGAAACAAAGAAGAGGGATGGCCCATTTCGAACGCGAAGAATTTTTGGAAGAGTTCAAGGCGGAAGCGAAGAAGTCCAAATTGCTCTTTTCCGTGCTGGGCGGAAGCTTCAGCGAGGGCGTCGATTACATGGGCGATGCGCTTTCGGGGGTGTTCGTCGTCGGAGTGGCTTTGCCCGCGTTCAACCGCATCAACGAAATGATCAAGGACCATTACTATTCAGAAGGCTACAACGGCTTCGACTACGCCTATACCTATCCGGGCATGCGCAAAGTCGTACAAGCCGTCGGCCGCGTCATCCGCAGCGAAGAGGACAAGGGCCTCGCCATCCTTATGGACACGCGCTACGAGGAGCCGAAGTACGAAGCGCTCCTTCCCTCGCACTGGCAGCCCGTAAGGGTTTATGAAGACCACTACATCCAGGATTTCATCCGCATGTTCTGGGAGAAATTCTCCACGGAAAAATGAATCCGCGCCCCCTTGATTTTTTGCGCTTTTGGGTGCTATAGTATACATACTCAACGACAAAGGTTTTCCGGCACACGGTCGGTGTGCCTTTTTCATTACCGGAAAGGAGGTTTTCATGCGAGAGATTGAAACGGTGTACGAAGACATCGTCTTTTCCCATTACGAATATTCGAACATCATCTTTGACGCTATGTTCGAGCTGATTGAGAAAGTCGTGGGCGAAGACGAAGTCTTCCATCGAGGCGCGCTTGCGCCCTACGGACTCGATTTGCCCGAGGTCAAGGCGATCCAATCCGAAGCGATCGACGCCCGCCACCATATGCGGGTCGAAACTTTCATCGACCGCCACAACGAGCTCATCCCCGCGTTCAACCGGTTCTTGAAGACGCTCGATCTTTCGCCTTTAAAGCTTTACACCGGCGAACGCTACGAACGCGACAAGAAACAGCTCGTCATCCACAACGTCGCGCATGAACTCAATATTCTGAAATTGCACGAACAGTATCTCGTCATGAAAGCCTACGGGCATCCCCGCAAGTGCCTCAGGCTGCAAATGTTTTTTGAAAACGCCGTCCGGTATTTTTTGGACGTCGAGAAGACCACGCAGTTTTACAACATCGTCACCGACGCGAAGAAAATGGAAACGTTCGTCGCGACGGTGAGCGACGGCGCCATTCGCGCCAAAAGCCAGATCGACGCGCTTTCTTACGATCTGCGCCGCTTGAACACCCGCCGCAACAAGATCAAGCACG
>PUOX01000070.1 GCA_003552925.1 Mollicutes bacterium
ACTACGACGTCGGCGACAAAGTCGTCGAAGGCGAAACCATGGTTGTCATCGAAACCGACAAAGTCAACGCGGAAATCCCCGTCCCCGAAGACGGAATCCTGAAGAAAAAAGGCGCCGAAGTCGGCGACACCATCGAAGTCGGCGAAGTTTTGGCCGTCATCGACGACGGCAGCGGCGATGACGAAGAATCAACGGAAGACGCCGAAGAACCCAAAGAAGAGAAATCCGAGGAAAAACCGAAAAAGCCCGACGACGACGAAGAATCCGCAAGCGTAGTCGGCGCCGTTGAAACTTCCGACGAAGTCTTGCCGCCGAGCGAAGAAAGCGAGGAGGAAGAAGTTTCCGACCGTCCCGCCCTCGCGACTCCTGTCGCCCGCAAAATGGCCAAAGACATGGGGGTTGACATCAAAAGAATCAAAGGCAGTGGCCCGGAAGGACGCGTCATGAAAGCAGACATCAAGAAAGCCGCCGAGCAACAAGAAACGCCCAAAGATAGCCAACAAAAACAAGCGGAACGTCCCTCCATGCCCTCCATGCAGGAAAAAAGCACCCGTCGCGAAAAAATCTCGACCTTGCGCAAAAGCGTCGTCAAAGCCATGGACACTTCCAACACCTTGATTCCCGCCACCACCGTCATGGACGAATTCGACGTCAGCGAACTCGTCAAGTTCCGCCGCGAGCAAAAACCGCTCGCCGAAGAAAAGGGCGCCAAACTCACCTACCTTCCCCTGATCATCAAAGCCGTGATACTCGCGATGAAAGAGTATCCCGTCTTTAACGCAAGCTTCGACCACGAGCGCGAAGAAATCGTCTACAAAAACTATTACAACATCGGCATCGCCGTAGACACCCCCGACGGCCTCATCGTCCCCAACATCAAAGACGCCGACCAAAAGAGCATCATCGAACTCGCCGGCGAAGTCGAAACGCTTGCCGAAAAAGCGCGCGACCGCAAACTCCAGTTAGAAGACTTGAAAGACACCACCTTTTCCATCACAAATTATGGCGCGTTCGGCGCCAAACTCGGCACTCCTGTCATCAACCATCCTGAAGTGGCCATCTTAGGCATGGGCGCCATCACCAAAAAACCCGTCGTGATCGACGACGAAATCAAAGTCCGCTCCATGTTCCCAGTCTCACTCACCGTCGACCACCGCATAATTGACGGTGGCGACGCAGGCCGTTTCATGGTAAAATTGAAAGAGTACTTGAGCAACCCGATGTTGCTACTACTTAGTTGAGGAGTGAGAGAGTGAAAGAATACGACATCACCATCATTGGCGGCGGACCCGGAGGCTATGTGGCCGCCATCAAGGCGGCGCAAGCCGGAAAAAGCGTCGCACTCATTGAAAAAGAGGCGATCGGCGGCGTGTGTTTGAACTGGGGGTGCATCCCCACCAAAGCGCTGCTTAAAAGCGCCAAGGTTTATGAGAACTTCAAAAACGCGAAATCCTACGGCTTCAAAGTCGACATGGACAACGTGGAGATCGACTTCAAAAAAATCATGCAGCGCAAAAACAAAGCCGTCAAGAAACTGACTTCGGGCGTCGGCTACTTGCTCAAGAAGAATAAGGTCGACGTTTACGAAGGCGAAGGCGTCGCCGAAGACGCCCACACCGTAAAAGTCGGCGAAGAAACCCTGAAGACCAAAAAGCTGATTCTCGCCACCGGCGCTTCGCCCGCGATTCCCCCCATCGACGGCTTGAAAGAAGGACTGAAAAAAGAATACGTCCTCACCAGCAAAGGCATGCTCGATGTCCAAGAGATTCCCAAAGACTTGGCCATTGTCGGCGGAGGCGTCATCGGCGTCGAGTTCGCCGCCATTTTTGGCGCCCTCGGCAGCAACGTCACCATCATCGAACGTGAAAAAGACATCCTGCTCGATGTCGACCAAGACATCAAAAACCAGTTCAAAAAGAAACTCAAAAAAGACAAGATCAAAGTGCTCACCGGCGCAACGCTTTCCAAAGTCGGCGAGAACTCGCTAACCTACGAACAAGACGGCGAAGAAAAAATGTTAGACGCCGACAGGGTCCTTTTGAGCGCCGGCATGAAACCGAACACCCAAGGCTTGGACAAATTGGACCTTGAAATGGAAAACGGCGGCATCAAGACCGACGAGCTTTTACGCACGAACGTGAAAGACGTCTACGCCATCGGCGACTGCAACGGCAAGTACCTGCTCGCCCACGTCGCCAGCAAAGAAGGCATCGTCGCGGTCATGGACATTTTGGGCGAACAGCATCCGATGAACTACGACCACATGCCCTCGGGCATCTACACCTTCCCCGAGATCGCCCAAGTCGGGTTGACCGAGGAAAAAGCCAAAGTCAGAGGCATCGACTACAAGACCAGCACCTTCCCCATCACCGCCAACGGCAAGGCTTTGGCCGAAGGGCAAAACATCGGCATGGTCAAAATGATCGCCTCCAAGAAATATAACGAAATCATCGGCGTGCACATTTTGGCCGAAGGCGCGACCGAAATGATCAGCGAAAGCGTCCTCGGCATGGCCCTAGAAGCGACCGCGGCCGATTTCGCCCACGCCGTGCACCCGCATCCGACGTTGTCGGAGATGGTGCATGAAGCCGCACACGGCATTTTGGATTCGTTCATACATCTTTAATACTTAATCGCAACGTTTTCTAAACATCCTTCTAAAGAAACGGGGTTTGCCCCGTTTCTTTTTTGTTCAAGACCTTTGTTTGGTCTTTTCAGGGTTCTTTGTAAGACGCAGTGAATCTTGTAAGCGATACCACGTGAAATGGTCAAAACGGCTTAGAAGGGCTTCAATATGCAATGAGTTGAAAAAGAATGGTTTACTTTTAAAAATTATGTTGTTATAATTAGGACAAAGATGTGGTGTCGTTACAATGGACCACATTGCATTAAAAAAATCGAACAAAAAAGATGGAGGGATTTATTTTGAAGAAAGTATTATTGTTCCTGCTTTCACTAAGTGCCGTATTTGTCATCGCAGCATGTAACGGCGATGAAGATCCGGCAACGGAAATTGATGCGGTAACAGTCTCACAACAAGAAGTCCATATGATTAACGGTGAAACCTTCGACATCGAAGGCGCTGTTGAACCGGACGACGCAGAACAAGATCTCGTATGGTCCTCTCGCAACCGCGACATTGCTGAAGTCAGCCAAGAAGGAACCATTTATGCGAGAAGCCCAGGCTCTACCACTATCAAGGTAGTTTCTGCCGAAGATGCATCAGTATCCAACTACATTACCGTAACCGTGCTTCCCAAGCCCGACTTTGTCGCTGTTACAGAACCATCACCAAGCATGTATACAGGCGAAACATTGGCAATCGACTGGGAAGTAGCGCTTGAAGACGCCGACCCAGGTTTCACTTGGGGCGTCAGCAAAGTCGAGTTCACCAGCATGAACGAAGACGCTCTTACCGTTGATGAATACGGCGTCATGGAAGCGCACGCTCCGGGAACTGTACTAGTTGAAGTTCGCGCAGGCAACCAGTTTACGTACGTTGAAGTAGCCATTACTTCGACCGAAGCCACCGTCCAAGACGGCATTGACATCCCCGAACTTACGCGCGAAAGCTTCACACCGGCTCGCCGCGTTGTTGTAGGCGATTGGACATTCTCTCTCAACTGGTCTTCTGACGACACCGACTACATCACTAATGGCGGCGAAGTTACTCGTCCATCCGCTGAAGATGGCGACCAAACCGTCACAATGACTGTAACGACCAAAGCCGGACCTCATGAGTTTGAATTTGATTACGAAGTCGTTGTAGAAGCGCCAAAGCTTGACGAAGTTTGGGACTTGGACCTCGGTGACGAAGTTGCATTCCGCGGCGTAGTCAACGGTATTGCCTGGAACGGCGTTTACATCGAAGACGCTTATGGCAGCACTTTCGTCTTTGATTTTGACATTTCTGACGACGTCGAAGTAGGAGATTACGTCCTCTTTGAAGGTGAATGGTCCATTTTCGACGGTCTCTATCAAATCGATTTGGACGACTACGATGTGCTTGATAGCGACATCGATCTTAAAGCCGCAACCGATGCCACTCTTGCTGAACTCTTCGAACAAGACGAAGAAGAAGAGTACACTGCCTACAACCGTCAAGGACAGCGCTTGAACGTCCACAATCTCTTGGTTGAAAGCACAAACATTGACAACTTTGGAAACTTTGAAATTTACTTGATGGACATTCACACACAAGACATTATCCAACTCCGCTATGACAGCCGCACTCCTGACTTTGACGATGTCGAAGATCTTCTACTCGATGACGATGACGAACTAATCTTCGAACCTGGCGACACTGTAAACATTAACGCCGCTATCGTCGGTTGGCACAATGGGCCACAGTTCCATGGATTCACCGGCGAAGAGATTACTCATGTAGAAGAAGAAGATGAAATCTCCTTGGCCGACTATCTCGAAGCAGTATTCGTCTTTAACGAAGGCGTTACCGAGATTATGGTTGATGAACTCGATTTCTTCGACACGTTCACATTGCCACACGCCATCGGCGACTGGCCTACAGAGCTAGACGTTGAATGGGCACTTGGCGATGACGACGATATCGATCCTGAAGACTTTGTCGACCTCGAAACCGGCGAAATCACTCGTCCGCATCCTGGTGAAGACGACGTTGCCATCACGCTTGAAATGACCTTCACCGACGACAATGATTTCGAGCATGAAATGTCGCTTGACATCACCATCATGGCGATCACTTACGCAGAAATCGTCGAGTACTACGTCACCGACACTCGTCTTGACCTCGATGAAGAGTATGACTTAGCAGACCTTCCATTGACATTGCCTGAAACCATGACCATTGCTGAAGACTACTATCAAGGTTATGTATTCGCAGAGGATTGGGAGTTTGACGTTGAGTGGACTATTGAAGCCGGCGAATCTGTACAAGGCGAAGCAACAGTCTACACATTGCACGGTACCTTCACCGAAGTAGTCGACAACGATGATGAGCCTATGGTATTTGAAGTACCGCTCACCATTGAAGTCGAAGCAATGTTTGACTAACATTTACCGTTCATAACAAAAAGGGCAACGATGCTTACGCATCGTTGCCCTTTTTTCATGCAAGAAAAAAGCCTGCTTGGAAAGCAGGCTTATCCGAAAATGCAGTCGATCACATCGTCAAGCGTGATGTTGAAGAAGTATTCATCGAGAGGTTCGGTTTTCAAAGCTTTGCGGAAAGCCGACTCCTCATAGCGCAAGCCTTGGATTTTCTCTTCAAGTTCGCCGATGTCGCGAGCGCCCAAGAAATCGCCGAAGATTTTCACTTCGTGGATCTTGCCTTCTTTGACGTTGAAGTGGAACTCGACCTTGCCGCCTTCGTAGCGTCCCGCCTTTTCGATGCTGAAATCGGGGGATTCGCCGTAGTTCCATGCCCAGCGCTTGTAGCGCTTGTCCATAAGCTCGTAGATTTTCTCCAAATCCTTTTTGCCGAGTTCGTAGACGTGCTTGGTGATGTCGTCGGTGTCGAGCAAGTACTCAAGCAGCGTCTTTTTGAATTCCGGCATGGAAATGTCCTCTTTGAGGTAGGGTTTGATGTTCGTCACGCGGGAACGCTTGCTTTTGATGCCTTTTGAGGCGATTTTGTCCTGTTTGACGTTCAACACTTCGGCAACGGTCGCAAGGTCTGCGTCAAAGAGAATCGTGCCGTGGTGAAGCATGCGGTCTTTGTAGAAGCTTTGGGCGTTTCCGGAGATTTTCTTGCCGTCGACGACGATGTCGTTGCGGCCGTGAAACTCCGCGGCGACGCCCAGACTGTTGAGCGCTTCAATGACCGGCGCGGTGAATTTCTTATAATTGTTGAGGTTGTCTTTGAGCTTGGTGATGAACGAAAAGTTGAGGTTGCCCAAATCGTGGTACACGGCGCCGCCTCCGGTGATGCGGCGGACGACGTTGACGTCGTGTTCTTTGACGTAGGCCGCGTTGATTTCCTCAACGGTGTTTTGGTTGCGTCCGATGATGACGCTGTTTTCGTTTTGCCAAAGCAAGATGTAGTCTTCTTTGTCGTCTAAGTACTTGAGCACGTACTCTTCAAGCGCAAGGTTGAAGCGTGGGTCTTTCGAATCGTTCAGGATGGTTTTCATACGGTCACCTCTTTTGTATTCTCTATGATTAGTGTAGCGCAAACCTTTCCGTAAATCAACGAGAGTGCGGAAAAAGCTTATCCTTCAATGTGCAGGATTTCTTACAAACATGCACAAAACATGTTACAATAGCCTTGATAAGAAATAGGAGGGAAAACCATGTCCAAAGTCTTGATTGTGGTCGACATGCAAAACGATTTTATTGATGGCGCGCTAGGTTTTGACGATGCGCACCTTGTCGTCCCAGTTGTTCGAAAAAAAATCCAAGAATACCACGAACAAAAAGACGATGTCGTCTACACCTTAGACACCCACGACGACAAGTATTTGAAGACCGAAGAAGGCAAGCATCTCCCCGTCAAACATTGCGTGAAAGGCACAAAAGGTCACGCGCTCCATCCGGAGATTGCCGAAGTGAAGAAGGCCGACGAACGCGTGTTCGAAAAGAACACGTTTCCCTCAATGAACCTCGGCGATTATCTTCAAGAAAAACGTTATGACAACGTCGAGCTTGTCGGCCTCGTTTCCAACATTTGCGTCATTGCCAACGCGGTGATCGCCAAGGCCGCGCTTCCGGACGCTTCGATTGAAGTCGACGCCCAAGCGACGGCGAGTTTCGACAGCGCCTTGCACCAAAAAGCCCTCGACGTCATGGAAGGCATGCACGTCGTCATTAAGAATAGGAGTTGACGTATGGACAAACCTACCGAAAGCATGTTGATCGATTTTTACGAGTTCACGATGGCCCACGGTTATTTCGACAGCCCCGACCGTGACCGCATCGTCTATTTTGACCTCTTTTTCCGCAGCGTCCCCAACGAAGGCGGCTACGCCATCATGGCCGGCCTTGAATCAATCGTCGAATACATCGAGAATTTGCGGTTCACCGAGAAAGACATCGAATACTTGCGCCAACGCGGCATGTTCAAAGAAGGGTTCTTGGAGTATTTGAGGAACTTTCGCTTCCAAGGTGACTTGTACGCCGTCCCCGAAGGGACGGTCATTTTCCCCAACGAGCCCATCCTGACTGTGCGCGCCACCGCCGTTGAAGCGCAGCTGCTTGAGACGTTTTTGCTGATGGCGATTAACCATCAGTCACTGATTGCGACCAAAGCGTCCCGCATCAAACAAGCCGCCGGCGACCGCATCGTCATCGAAATGGGCGCAAGACGCGCGCATGGCGCATCGAGCGCCAATCTCGGCGCAAGAGCCGCCTACATCGGCGGCGCCGACAAGACCTCAAACACCTTGTCCGAACGCCTCTACGACATCCCGGCAAGCGGGACGATGGCGCATTCGTGGATTCAGATGTTTGACAGCGAATACGAAGCGTTCAAACGTTATGCGGAACTCTATCCGACCATGACCACGTTCCTTGTCGACACCTACGACACCTTGAGAAGCGGCGTCCCCAACGCCATTAGAGTCATCAAGGAAGTCTTGAAGCCCCGAGGCGTAACGAGTTATGCAATCCGCATCGACTCCGGGGACTTGACCTACTTGGCCAAAGAATCGCGAAAGATGCTCGACGAAGCGGGCCTTCCCGAATGCAAAATCGTCGCCAGCAACGCGCTCGATGAATACTTGATCCGTGCGCTTTTATCGCAGACCGCGCCCATTGACGTCTTCGGCGTCGGCGAACGGCTCATCACCGCCAAAAGCGACCCCGTCTTCGGCGGCGTCTACAAACTGACCGCCATTGAAGAAAACGGCGAAATCGTCCCGAAAATCAAAATCAGCGACAACCCCGACAAAATCACGACGCCCCATTTCAAAAAGCTTTACCGCATCTACGACAAGAGCGGACACGCTTGCGCGGACCTTTTGACGTTGCACGACGAGACCATCGACGAAAACGAACCGCTCACCCTATTCGACCCGACCCACACCTGGAAGCGCCAGACATTCCATGAATACACCGTCAAAAACCTTCTGCGCCCCATCTATCAAGACGGCAAGCTCGTCTACGACCTCCCCGACATCGAAACCATCCGCCAACACTGCAAACAGGAGATGGAGTCTCTCTGGGAGGAAGTCAAACGCTTCGATTATCCCCATCTTTACTATGTCGACCTCTCCGAAAAGCTTTGGGACTTGAAACACGAGTTGATCAAGCAACACGCCATGGATAAATAGCCGTTTCAAAAACGGCTTTTTTCATGCATTATGCGGGCCAAAGCTTGTTTTGCCATGCTATACTGAAGATAGATAAAAGAAGGAGTGATGCACATGCCCACAACCGCAGGAGGTCAAAAAGTCACCGTCAAAGGCGAACGTAAAAAAATCGGCGATGTAGCCCCCGATTTTCACGCGATCGACCGTGACATGAACGAAAAAAGGCTCAAGGATTTTGAGGATAAGTACTTGGTGTTAAGCGTCGTGCCCTCCATCGACACGGGAGTGTGCGACTTTCAAACCAAGAAGTTCAACCAGGCGCTTGAAGCGTTTGACGACGTCAAAGTCATCACCATCTCCAACGATTTGCCGTTTGCGCAAAAACGCTGGTGCGCCGGCGCCGGGATGGAACACGTCGTGACCCTTTCCGACCATAGAGACTTGGATTTTGCGATGAAGTACGGAACCTTGATCAGCGAAACCCGGTTGCAGGCCCGTTCTGTGTTCATCCTTGATGAAGATCGCAAGATTGTCTACCTCGAGTACGTGGAGGAAATCTCCAACCATCCCGATTACGACGCCGTCATCGATTACTTGAAACGCGCTACCGCTTAAGAATTGAGAACCGCCAAAACCGGCGGTTCTCTTTTGTTTTAGCACTCGTACGCTTCGCTTGACAAAAGTGTGAAAACCCTCTAAAATCATATTGGATTGGAGGGAATACTATGGCAAAAACCAAAGAATTTCAAACCGAATCGAAAAAACTGTTAGACTTGATGGTCAACTCGATCTACACCCACAAGGACATCTTTTTGCGCGAGTTGATCTCCAACGCCTCAGACGCCATCGACAAGCGTCACCATTACTCTTTGACGGAAGACGAAGTCCCTTCCGCGGACGAATACGAAATCTTCATCGAAGCCGACAAGGAAAACCGCACGCTCACCATTTCCGACAACGGCATCGGCTTGACCGAAAAAGGCTTGATTGAGGAACTCGGCACCATTGCCGAAAGCGGCTCCAAGGCGTTTTTGGAAAAACTCGAAAAGAAGGACTTGGACATCATCGGTCAATTCGGCGTAGGGTTTTACAGCGCCTTCATGGTCGCGAAGGAAGTGGTGTTCCGCACCCGCTCGCCTTTTTCAAAGACGGGCTACGAATGGAGAAGCGCCGGCGAGGCGACCTATACGATTGAAGAGATCGACAAGGAAGAAATCGGCACCGAAATCGTCTTGCATCTGCGCGAAGACGACGAAGAAAACGAAGAGCACTACAGCGAGTATCTAGAAGAACACACCATTCGCAACCTCGTCAAAAAATACAGCGATTACATCCGCTATCCGATTAAGACCGAAGTTGAAAAGACCCGCAAAAAGGATGAAAAGGACGAGGACAGCGAGATTGAAACCTACTACGAAATCGAAACCCTGAACTCGATGATCCCCATTTGGAAAAAGCCGAAAAGCGAAATCGAAGACGAAGAACTCAACGATTTTTACAAGCGCCAATACAACGATTTCGAAGACCCCCTGAAAGTCATCCACACCAACGTCGAAGGGCGTATCACCTACACCGCGCTCTTGTTCATCCCTAAAAAGCCCCCTTACGACTTTTACACCGACAAGTTCGAAAAAGGGTTGCAGCTTTATTCCAAAGGCGTCTTCATCGAAGACAAAAACAAAGAACTCGTCCCCGAGCATTTCCGTTTCCTGCGCGGGCTCGTCGATTCGGCGGATTTGTCCTTGAACATCTCAAGAGAGATGTTGCAACACAACCGCCAACTGAAAAAAATCGCCGCGCATCTAGAAAAGAAAGTCAAAAACGAACTTGAAAAGATGCTCGAAAACGACCGTGAGGCTTACGTCGAGTTCTACGAGGCCTACGGCACCAACTTGAAATACGGCATCTACGACCAATTCGGCGCGCATAAAGAGAAATTGCAGGATTTGATCATGTTCAAAACGTCGAAAAGCGACGACTACATCACGCTCAAAGAATACGTCGAGCGCATGGGCGAAGACCAAAAGGCCATCTACTACGCCACCGGCAAAAACAAGCACCAAATCATGAACCGCCCGCAAATGGACACGCTCAAGGAAAAGGACTACGAAGTGCTCTTCTTCACCGACGACGTCGACGAGTTCATGGTGCAAATTTTGAACGAATACGACGAAAAGCCGTTCAAATCCATCCAGCAAGGCGAATCCGACCTGCTCGACGACGAGCAAAAAGACGCGTTGAAAGAAAAGGAAAAAGAACACGAGAAGCTGTTGAAAACGCTCAAGAAAAACCTGAAAGACAAAGTCAAAGACGTTCGCCTCTCCGGACGCCTGAAAGAATCGCCGGTCTGCCTTGTCAGCGGCGAAGGCTTGAGCCTTGAAATGGAGAAAGTGCTCAAGCAAATGCCCAACCAGTCCGGCATGCAAGCAGAGAAAATCTTGGAGATCAACCCCGACCACGAACTTTTCCAAGCGCTTGCAAGCGTGCATGAATCCGACAAGAAGCGGGTCAAGGACTACGCGAACTTGCTTTATAACCAAGCGCTCCTCATCGAGGGTTATCCCATCGAAAATCCCCGCGAAGTGAGCGATCTCATGGTGAAACTCATGGTCGAGGCGACCAAATCGTCAAAATAATTGCCAGCGGCTTATCCGCTGGCTTTTTCATGCAAGTGTCCCAAACGCTCAAAGGCTCAATGTATGCTATAATGGGAAAGAAAGAGAGGTCGATGCGTATGAAAACCGCTTATATCCACGCCAACATCTTCGGCCAAAGAAACGATGCGTTCATCGTTGAAAACGGCCGTTTTTACAAAGTCGGAAAGGCGCGTGACATCCTGAAACAGCCTATCGATAAAATCATCGATTTAAAAGAGCGCACGGTTTTTCCGGGCTTTCATGACGCTCATATGCATCTTTTGGGCATGGGCTGGATGATGGAAATGTTCGACGCCGGCAAGCCTAAAAGCATCGCGGCCCTGATCGAGGCCGCCCGAAAGGAAAAAGGGGACCATGTCCTCGGTCGCGGCTTCCATGAAGAGAATTTCTCCGAAAAACGAAGTCTTGTGAAAGACGACTTGAACGAAATCGCAACCGATCGGCCCGTGTTGATGTATCGAACCTGCGGACATCTCATTGTCGCCAATCAAAACGCCATCGACAAAGCGTTGCAGCTCCATGGAGACTACCCCGAGGATGCCTCCACCTATGACTTGGACCAGGGTTTTTTCAAAGAGGATGCCCGCGATTGGATCACCGAAGTTTTGGGCAAGCCGAGTATTGCCGACTTGAAAAGAATGCTTCTCGCCGCGCAAGATAAGTTGCTGCAAGAAGGCGTGACGGCTGTGCAAAGCGACGATTTGGCCACTACGAAAGCGGAGTATGAAACGGTCATAGATGCCTTCGCCGAGCTTGCTCAAGAAAGCCGGCTCAAGATACGAGTGTACGAACAGGCAAACCTGCAGACATTGTCGCGGCTTGAAGACTTCCTCCGCAAAGGCTTCCAAAACCAAAATTTCGGTCGTTTCAGGATGGGCCCTTTGAAGTTGCTCGTCGATGGTTCTTTGGGCGCCCATACCGCCTATTTGAGGGAGCCCTACGCCGACCGTCCGGAGGAAAAGGGACTGCTTTTATACAGTGAAGAAGAACTCAAAACACTTTTTGAAACCACCGAACGCGCCGGAATGGACTGGGCCGTCCACGCAATCGGCGACGGCGCGCTGGAAACGATACTAAACGCAAGCGAAAGCGTGCTTCCCCATGCCAAACATTCACAGCGGAACGCCATCGTCCACGCCCAGCTCGCCGACCGCGCCCAAATCGAGCGCATGCGTGCGCTCAATATCGGCGCCATGGTGCAGCCCATATTCTTGCGTTCGGATTATGCCATCATCGCCGAACGCCTTGGCGACCGCCAAGAAGAGACCTACTTGTTCAACACGATGGCACAACGAACGCCCACGGCGCTTTCCACCGACACGCCGATCGAGCCGAGCGACCCTTTCAAGAATCTGTTCACGACTACGACGCGCAAGACGCTATTGGACCTCAGGAAGCAGCCGTTTTTGAAAGAAGAGGCGATGACGCTTGAGAATGCGATCAAGGCGTATACGGAAACCTCCGCTTATTTTGCTAGGAGCGAACACGAACTTGGAAGCGTCAAAAAAGGCCACCGAGCCGACTTCGTCGTCGCCGGAGGTTTTGACGGAACTCCCGAGAGCTTGTTGAAGGCGGAAGTCGAAGAAACTTACATCGACGGCGAACGGGTTTTTTCCGCGCGCTCTTTTGCAAACGACGGATCTGTGCTATAATTCTCATGACCACCGATGAAAGAGTGATAGCATGAGCGAAGAACGAAGCATTTCCGTACTTGATTTGATTTTGGATACGTTCATTTTGAGCGTCATTTGGTTTTTGGCGACTATTTTCACATTGGGCATCGGCATCGGGCCGGCCACCAGCGCCGTCTACAAGGTGCTTTTCCGGACGATGCGCTACGAAAAGAGCCCCGATTCGCTCTTTGAACAGTTCAAGGAAGATTTCAAGTCCACCTTGCCCAACAGCATTTTCATGCCCTTGATTTTGCTCGTCTTGCTTGGGGGGGCGCTGTATTTGACGACGCGGACCGAGGATATCTCGTTGCTCATTCCGCTTTATGTCGTAGCGTTTGAATCGCTTATCGTGCTATTGTACGTGTTCCCCGCCTTGGCGGTGTTCAAGTTCGAGAACATGAAGCACGCGTTCAAAACCACGCTGTTGATGGCGAATTTCCATGCACTGACGACCTTCCCCGCGCTTGGGCTTTTGGTCGCGCTTGTGGCGGCGGTGTATTTCGTCCCATATATTTGGATTGTACCGTTGGTGGCTTATTTCATCCTCTCGGCCAAAGTTTTCCATAAACGTTTCATGGTGTATGTGCGCAGAATTGAACGAGCCGATGCCGAAGAGGAACGTCAAGCTCTTGAAGAGAAGGAAACGCAAGAAGAGCCTAAAGATCGAGACACAAATTCCACCGAATGAATCCATAGGCATACAAAAACTCCCCGCGGAATTGTCGTGGAAACTTAAGGGTTTCCGGCAACTCACGGGGAGTTTTTTTATAGGTCTTTGAACTCAGTGTCGTTTTCCAAGACGTAAACGATTGCATCGACGGCGAGGGGAGAAAACTGTGTGCCCTTGTAGCGTTGCAACTCCTCGATGATTTCTTCCTTCGAACGTCTTTTTTGATAAGGTCGGTCGGTCGCCATCGTCGCCACCGCGTCGGCCGCGGCGAGTATTTGTCCGCCGGTTGAAATGTCATCGCCTTTGAGTCCTTGCGGATAGCCTTGACCGTTCCACCATTCATGGTGGTGGCGAATCATCGTCGCGATAGGTCTCATACCCTTGAAGTTTTTCAAGATTTCAAAGCCGTGGTCAACGTGTTGCTTGACGGTTCGATACTCCTCTTGGTCCAGTTTGTCTTCCTTGTTGAGGATGTCGTAAGGCACGCCCAATTTGCCGATGTCGTGCAACAACCCGGCAAAGTACATGTTTTTGCGCGCATCCCCGCTCAAGTTCAAATGTTCCGCCACACTTTGTGAGAGCTTTGCGACATCTTCGCTATGTCCTTTGGTGTAACGGTCGTATAAATCAAGCGCTCGCACGAAAGTAAGGATGGTGTCGTCTTTCAACTCCAAAGCGTAGGATGTGGCGTAGTTCTTTTCAAACAGTTTGTTCAGAATCTTGGTGAAATCGTCCATTCGGCGCATTTCGGATTCGTCAAGCGTCTTTTCGGTATAATCCAAGCCGATGACATAGAATACTTGCGGCGTGAACGAAAACACCATATAAGCGCGTGAAAACGTTGAAAGACCATTGGCATGGCTTGAGGCGAACTCTTCACCGTAGCGGTTTTTCAGGTCTTTATGGACATCGTCATGAAAAATGGTGTCTTCTTTGCGGATGCGGTTTGCGTCGTGCAAGTCGTAGAGGAAGGGAATGTTTTTGATGGGATAGTTTCGCGCTTTGACCATGGAGAGTATGCCTTCGTTGTCGAAATAGGAGAAGAAGTGGTCGGCATCAAAAAGCAGCGTGGCGATTTCGAAGGTGCGCCGGGCAAAAACGTCACGGCTCTTATTTTGCGTCAAGATGTCTTTGGAAAGCGACAAGAATCCGCGCAAATATTCAAGCATATTGTCCAGCGCTTCGGTGGTTTCTTTCAGCTCCAGTGTTTGCGAGAAGCGAAGATCCTTGAAGCGTTTCAGCAAGATTGTCGTGATGGTGGAAATATAGACAAAGGAAAGCAGCGTGATGGACGTGAACAAAAAACTCTCAGCGGTGGTCGCCATCACGTATTGCCACCTAAGCATGACAACGACGACCAACGTCAAAAAGACAATCGCTTTATAGGAAAAAAGCAACGCCGCCGTCAAAAAGAACAAGATGAACAAGTATAGATTGCGTGTCAACACCACGGGCACATCCAACAACGAAAACGCCACAATACCCATCAAAATCAGGCCATAAAACACGCCGTAAAGGAGCATTTTCTTTTGAGGCGCATAATCATCCGGCGTCTTCTCGCGCACAAACACGAGTTCCGTTAACGGAGCGACGATGATCACCCCGAAAAAATCGCCCACGGACAAAAATGAAAACGGATACTCCTCGGCCAACGCCTCCGGCAGAATCCACAAGGTCCCCGCATAACGCACAAGTCCGCCCAAAAGCGCCATTAGTGCCGCTAACGTTAAAAGCGAAGCGTTTGCACGGAACAGGTTTTTAATCCCGAAAGAATGAAGGCCAAGCTTAGAGACGGCATAGTGCAAAACCAAAAGCTGGGCCGAAAAGAGGGCGGTGTAGAGGAAAACGAGCGCCATGCCCGCTGCGGGGTTCGTTTCGGTGAAAAAAGCCTGGACGAAGGTCGACCCTAAAAAATCCCCCACAAGCAACGAGTAAAAGACCCGCCTGTTGTACACCAGCATTAAGCCGGTTCCAAACCCGAGCGCGGGGTTGAATAAGCCAAAGGGCGAGTTTTCATAGGCGAACGTGAAAGAAAGTACGACCATGAAAAAGGTTGTGCAAGCAATCAAGAACGCTTTCCATTCCCATAGCCAATATCGCTTGTCCACAAAGACACCCCATTTCATTTCATATTATAGCACAGACGCGTTCACGTTGAAAAATCTTCTCACAAAGGTTCGTTGTGCTTTCATTCTTGGTTTGATTGCGCTATACTTTGAGTAAGAAGCCATTCTGAGCGGGGGGATGTTATGCGCATACATCGCTTGCGAGCTTTCAGCGAACACGGACGTGGTGGAAACCCCGCCGGCGTTGTCTTCTCCGAAAGGCCCATGACGCCAAACGCTATGCAAGACATCGCCAAAGAGGTCGGGTTTTCGGAGACCGCGTTCTTTTTGCCCGCACAAAACGCCCCCTATCGCCTCAGGTTTTTCACCCCTACGGTCGAAGTGCCGCTTTGCGGCCATGCGAGTGTCGCGGCGTTCAATCTGCTTCGCGACCTGGGAAAAATCGACCCGCAAACCACTCGCTTTGAAACCGGTGCCGGTATTTTGGAAATGCGCATCACAGACAACAAGGCGTTTTTGGAGCTTGCACCGCCGCAAGTTTTTGACACTCCGTCAATTGAGGACATCGCCGAAATGTTGCGCATCGCTCCGAAACACATCGTCCATCCACCGCGCATCGTCTCGACCGGAATCAAAGAACTCTTCGTCGGCGTCGACTCCTTGACGACTTTGGCCCGCCTCGCCCCAAGCAGACTAGCTTTGATTGAAGCGAGTGAACGTTTGGACATCAAAGGCGTGTACGTTTTCACAGAAGAAACCTTGCATCAAGAAAGCGACGCCCAGGGTCGGAATTTCCTGCCCGCCCTCGGCATCGACGAAGAAAGCGCGACCGGAACGGCCGCCGGCGCGCTGGCGTACTACTTTTATCGTTTTCTAGAACGAAAAACGTCTTACCGCTTTGAACAAGGCCATACTATGGACTGTCCATCCGCTTTGCATGTGCTCATTGAAAATAGCCGCGGCCTGCGCATTTTTGTCGGCGGCGAAGCGGACGAGATGGAAGAGGACCGTTGAAAGACCGAAACGCTTTCTAAGATTTTCACAAAATCCACGAAAATATGGTTGTCAATCGCAAAAAATGCTAAAATACACTCAAGGGGGGAATATCATGGCTAAAGAAGAGGACAAGCTTCAAGAATTGTTGAACAAGCATTACCGGCCCATTGTGGAAGACCATTTTAAGACGCTCGGCATATTGGACGAAAAATATCGCCTATTTCAAAGCAACTACCAAAAGGTTGACGCGTCAATCAAAAAGAACTTGAAGCGGCACCACGAAAACCAAGAGACCTTCGACAAAGAACACGAGGATGCGGTTCAAAAACTCGACGAACAATACAACATCAACAAGAAAATGCTGGAAAAAGAGAAGAAGGACGCCCAGCAAAAACATGACAAGCGCGTCGAGGAAATTGACGAATCGCTTGAAAACAAGCGTTCGCTCAACAAGCTCAAACTGCAGAAGGTAAAAGCCAACTACGACTATGCCGTCAAAGAGGCCAACAAAAATGTCCTTCAAACCGAAGCCGCGGCCGATCAAAACATTGACGCCGCCACCAGCCGACACAACGAGCATATGGACGAACTTTTAAAAGAGACCAACATCAAACATTCGGTCAACGAAAACACCTTGAATCACGCCCGTATAAAATACGATGTCGTGCACGACGAAATCAAAAATACCTACGCAAACAAACGAAAAGAAACCAAAGAGGAAATGCGAACGTTCGAAAACACGTTCCAAAACGAACTGACCGATTTGGAAAACGAGTACAACGAAGCGCTAAAGCCCATCGATCAAGCGATTGACAAGCTGAAATCGGCGCAAGAAAAAGAACTGAAGAGTTTGCGGGACAAACACCAAAAAGCCCTCAACAAATTGGAAAACTACAAAAAAGAAGCGCAAAAAATCAACGATAACGCCACCGTCTCCCAACAAGACAAGAAAATCAAAGAGCAAAAAAAGCTCCAAAAAAACGAAATCGAATCGATGCAACAACAGCATCGACAAGACCTTCGCGCCAAAGAAGACGAAAAACAAACGACCATCGATGCGTTCGCCGAACGCATGAGCCAGCACAAAGCTCGCGGCATCTCCACGCTGCAACGGTTCCTGGAAACGATAGAGGAACACCGCATGCAAGAGTCGATCGGAATCGAAGAGCAAAACAACATCTTCAACCAAACCTTCGCCCGCTTCCAAAAAGACAAGAAATCGATTCGGCTCGACTATGATTTGCAAAACGTCAACTTCAACCGCGCCCTTGATGAAGCGAAGGCGGAAAACGAACATATGAAAGCCGTCTCCCAACCCGAAAGCGACCTCAAAGAAAACGAAGCGAAATTTCACATGAACGCGGAAACGAACGAACTGAACAAAGCGCTCAAAGTCGCCCAAGCCAAGCACAAACGCGATGTGGACCTTGCCGAAAATGACTTAGCGCTGACGATGAAGACGTTTGACAAAAAGGCGAAAACCTTACAATACCAACTCGAACACGACTGCGAAAACGAAGAAATTGAAAGAGCGCTCAAGTATTATCACCTCGATTACGAAACGGAATCGATGATATTGGACCATCACATCGTGCACAGCAAAAACTACGCCGCGCTCAAAAACGACGAATTCAAGACCGTCAAACCCGATTTCATCCATGAAATCGACAAGCGCGCCGAGTTGAAAATCTCTTCCTACGAAGAAATGCTTGAAGACGCCAAGCGCGACCATGACAACATCGTGGAAAAAATCTATTCGACTTACGACAAAGAACGGTCGATTTACGTCAAAAACCATCGCGAACTGCTCGACGAACATCGCAAGACCCTCTCCAAACTCAAACAAAAACAAGACGCCGAGCGCAAACGCTACGAAGAAAAAATCGACACTTTGGACGCCAAAAAAGACCGAAAAACCATCGAGCAAATGGAACGCGAACTCGAGCAAAAACAAAACGAACACACCGAGGCGTACCGGGCCAAGGAAGAAGAACTCGAAAAAAGGCGTTCGATCTACAAGCGCATCTTAGACACCGTCGAAGCGAAATGCAACCAGTCGATCGAAGAGGCGGAAACGTTGCTTTACCATATCACCGACCAGTTGAACGGCGCCATCAAAGAGACCCAAGAGCGCGCCGAAACCGAAAAGCAGATGCTTGCGGATATGAGTTCGGAAATCGGACTCCGCACCTCCTTGTTTTGGTCTTTTCAAGAAGACCGCCAGACCTCGACGCTCGACGAGGCGAAAAACTATCTAAACACGCGCATCCATCGCATCAAGACCCGCAAGACCAAGAATGAAAACACGCTCTCCGATCGTTTGGAAGCCTTGAACACCGAATACACCGCGTTCAAGAAAAACTATGAAAGCAAACACGAAACCATCAATCATGACTACGAAAAAGAGCTGACCTCCATCGAACGCGAGAAGGAAGAGATGTACAACGAGCACCATCGTACCTATCAAGAGGAAAAACGCAATTTGGATCTCTACATCCTCAAACTGAAAAAGCGCCATAGCGAAACGATGGAATCTTTCAAAGCCAAAGCCCAGGAAGCGGAGAGACAGTATTTCTCCGAAAAAGAACGCAATGAAGAATTGTATCAATCCGAACTCGATCGCCTTCAAAAGCAACTCGAAGAAGAGAAGGCGAACAAGCGAAAACGATTCGAAAAAACCAAAGAATCCTACGACGACCGCGCCGGAATGCTTTCCAACGTCATGCGGAAAGACCCCATCGAAAGACTGCGTCCGCAGGATGTGGCCAAAATCGCCAGGATTCTTACCGGCGATGAGGATGTCGAAAGCGTCGTCCGCTAATCGAAATTCAAAGTAAAAGGACGGTTTCATGGAAAAGAACATACGCAAAATCCTAATGATTGTACTCGTTATCGCAATCGCGGTTTCACTGCGTTTTGCGCTTGAATTCACATTTACCCTTATCTGGGATTTTTTCGACCTCTCCACAGCACTCGGTTACATCGTGCGTACGTTTTTTGTCGCCTTGTTCGTATTGATTTGGCTATCAATCACGCTTCGAAGCGAAAACCCCCATCAAAAACTGCCCTGGCTTTTGCTGCTTACGTTTGAGCCGGTGGTCGGCATTACCCTGTTTTTGACGTTCGGCCGAAACTTCAAAAACAGTTTTCGCTACCGCAACCGCCCCTTGATGCACTCCGACGGCTACATCACCCGCGAGAAAAGGCCCCATGAAGTGGAGTTCAAGTTGTTCGGCTACGACGACAACACCCAAGAGCTCTTCCATGTCGCCCACCATCTTTCCCATCATCAACCGTTTTTGAACAACACGTCCATCGACGTGTTGAAAAACGGTGAAACGTTTTACCCGGATTTGAAAAGCGCTTTGAAACGCGCCGAAAAGTTCATTCTTTTCGAGTTTTTCATCGTACGCGCCGATCGGCGTGGTCGGGAAATCGTCGACATTTTAATGCGCAAAGCGGAAGAAGGCGTCGACGTCAAAATGATCATCGACGGACTTGGCAGCGCTCGATTGAGCCGCTCCTACCTCCGGAAAATCCGCAACTCCAAGATTGATTTCATCGTGAACGACAAAATCTATTTCCCCTTGTTCAACACCCGCATCAACTATCGAAACCACCGAAAAATCGTGGTTGTCGACGGGCACACTGCCTATACGGGCGGTATGAACATCGCCAACGAATACGACAACACCATCGACCATCCCAACTATTTCCGCGACACACAGCTCAAACTCCGCGGAAAAGCCGTGATGTCGCTCACGGCCCTCTTTTTCAAAGACTACTATTACAATACGAACGATTTTCTGGACGATATTTTTTACTATCCCGAGTACAATGCGAAAAGCAACAACGTCGTGCAGGTGTTGCAGTCGGGGCCGGACTCCGATGCGGCGACCATCCGCAATTTGTATTTGAAAATGATATTGATGGCGAAACGATCCATCAAAATCATGACCCCCTACATGGCCCTTGACCAAGAAACCCTCACCGCGCTTTCCATCGCCGCTCAATCGGGTATCGACGTCGAAATCATCATCCCCGGCGAACCCGACAAATACCTCGTCTACAAAGTTACGAAATCCTTTGTGAGCAACCTGTTGAACCACAACATAAAAATCTATCAGTACCAAAAAGGGTTTTGCCACGCCAAAGTCTTCATCGTCGACGACAAAATCGCCTCGGTCGGCAGCTACAATCTCGACAACCGTAGTGCCGTGATTGATTTCGAGGTGACGATGCTTATGGCCGGCGACCCTTTGCCGCGGCTGGTCGACGATTTTGAACAGGACAAGAAGGATTCTACGCTGATCGACCCGGAAGAATGGGCCAATAGGCCGCTCATTATCCGTTTGGTCGAAGGCGTTATGAGCATCTTCTCACCCATTATTTAAGGAGGATGGCCATGATCAGTGTGAAAGGATTGACCAAAGATTACGAGAAAACGCGAGCGCTTGACGGGATTGATTTTCAGGTCAGCGAAGGCGCGTTTTTTGCGCTTCTCGGCCCCAACGGCGCCGGGAAGAGCACCACGATTGAAATCATCTCGACGCTCAAAGGCAAGAGTGCGGGCGACGTCGCCATCAACGGTTCAGTGCTCGGCAAAGACGACGACGCCATCCGCAAGGCGATTGGCGTGGTGTTTCAATATTCGACGCTCGACGAAGACCTCACCGCTTATGAGAATCTCATGTTGCGCGGACTTTTTTATACCGACGACAAGGCCGCCATCCAAAAACGCATTGAAACTTTGCAGGAGTTTTTGGGATTTGAAAGCTATGTGAACCGCCGCATCAAAACGCTTTCCGGCGGGCAAAAGCGCAAAATCGACATCGCCAGGGCGCTGTTGCATGAGCCGAGAATCCTTTTGCTTGATGAACCGACGACCGGATTGGACCCGCAAAGCCGTGAAAATATATGGGAACTTGTGCTTGAACTCAAACGAAAAACCAACATGACCATCGTGCTGACGACGCATTACATGGAAGAAGTCTCCGATTGCGACCAGGTCATCATATTGCATGAAGGGAAAATCCGCGCCGAAGATTCGGCCGAAGCGTTGCGCGCGAAACACGCCACCGACAAGCTGCGGGCGCTGCCCAAGGACAATCGGTTGAAAGAAGCCCTGTCTCGTGAGAACATCAAGTTCTCCACCGTGCAAAACACGCTGCACATCCCTTTGAAGGATTCGTTCGAAGGGGTTCAATACGTAGAACGCTTCAAAGATTTGATCGAAACCTTTGAAATCGTCAAGGGTACCATGGACGACGTGTTCTTAAACATCACCGGAAGAAAGTTGAGTGATTACGATGAGCGCCTTAATTAAACGGCACATCCTTTGTTTCCTCAGGGACAGGTGGTCGGTGTTCTTCTCGTTTTTGAGCGTATTGATCATTTTGATGCTGTTTGCGTTTTTCCTCGGCGCCATGCACGAAACCACCGTTCCCGAAGCGTTGCGGGGCACGGACGAGGGTAACCATCTTGTCTACAGCTGGCTTTTCTCCGGTGTGCTCATGGTGTCGACGGTGACGGTGCCTTTGGGCTTTTTGCACTTCATGGTGAAAGACCGCGCCACGCAAAGCATCAACGACTTTTACGTCACGCCTCTCTCGCGCACGAAAATAGTCTTCAGCTACCTAGTGGCCGCGATTCTTGTCTCGACGGCGCTGGGTGTTGTGAACTTGCTGTTGGGCCAGGTCATCGTGTATCTGAACGCCAGCACGTTTTTGCCTCTGGCTTCGTTCCTTCAAGTGCTCGGCTTGATTGTTCTATCTTCGACGCTTTTTTCGTCGCTCTTTTACTTTGTGGTCAGCTATCTCAAATCCTTGAACGCCCACGGAACCCTTTCGACGCTAGTGGGGACGCTGATCGGTTTTGTGACCGGAGTGTATGTTCCGGTTGCGAACCTTGGCAACACCCTGACCAACATCCTGGCCGCCTTTCCGCCTTTGCAGATGGCCGGACTCTTCCGCAGGGTGTATATGGACAAGGCGCTCCACGATGTGTTTGCCGGCGCCCCGGATGCCATGACGCGCTATATGGAGAACTTTGGCGTCGACGTCGTGTTTGCGGGCCGTACGTTTTCAACGTTTGAACTTCTCGTGTTTTCCGCGTTTTGGATCGTGTTGTTCGTTTTGCTTTCTGTTTTGCGTTTGCGTCGTTTCAAAGTCTGAAAAGATTCGCTTGGGCTTTTGCTTCCAAACGCAGCGTGCTATAATAAACAAGAAGGAGTGTGATGGATTGTGGGCATAAAACATTTGCGGCACATATCGACCACTAAGGGAGACGAAGGACGCTCCCGCAATTATTCGAACGAAGAGTTGCCGAAAGACGACGTACTCTTTGAAACGCTTGGCACCGTTGACGAACTGAGCGCTTTTTTGGGGTTGACGTTTCACCACACCAAGTACGAACACATCAAGATAATTCAAGACACGCTGCAAGCGATTAACTCGCTGATTGCCACCAACCCGAAGCGTGAAAATTACGCGAAGCTCCGCCAAATCGACGAACGCGACATCGAGTTCATCGAAGACCAGGAAGAAAAGCTGCTTACAAACGCGGACATTGAGAACCGCTTTTATCTTCCGGGCAGCGAAACCACGCTCCCAAACGCGTATTTCGACTACGCCCGCACCATTTGCCGGCGTGCTGAAAGGGCTATGGTTCGCTTTATCAACGAACGCGACCGCAACGACCTCTCTTGCGCTCGGAAGTTCATGAACCGCCTGAGCGATCTTTTGTTCATTCTTGCGAGGAATTATGCGCAATAAACCCACCTGTTCACCATAGAAAGGAGTTATGCATACATGAAGAAAATAGGTGTTGTCGCTTGCACCAACGCTTGTCTGGATTATTTTGACCATGATTACGACATTCGCATTTTACGCTCCATCATCCATTTGGGAGAAGAAGAATACTTGGACCATGTCGAGTTGAAAGCCGAAGAGTTCTACCGGCGTTTGCGCAGCGATTCCAAACTCTTCCCGAGAACGTCGCAGCCGCCGACGGCGGAAATGATCAAAACGTACGAAGAGATGTTGGCCGTAGGCTACACCGACGTCATCGTCGTCACCATATCGTCGCATATGAGCGGAATTTATAGCGCTGCCCAAATCGCGGCGAAAAGTGTGCCCGATTTGAACGTGCACGTCTTCGATTCGAAATCCGTCGCCTACCCGCAAGCCAAGATGGCGCTGCTGGCCGCAGAAATGGCTAAGAAAGGCGAAGACGTCAAGGCCATTCTTGAAGCGTTAGAGGACATCCGAAGCCACAACCACATTTATTTTGCGGTCGACACTTTGGCGTATTTGGTCAAAAACGGACGGCTCTCCAACGCGCAGGGATTCATGGGCAGCATGTTGAAGATCAAACCGCTGCTTCATATTTCCAAAGAAGGCAAAGTCGAGAACATCGAAAAGATTCGCACTTTCAAAAAAGCGGTGAAACGCGTGGTGGACATGTATCTTGAAGAAACGAAGGGCAAGGATGTTTCTCCGTTCATCTGCCACGCCCACAATAAAGAAGTGCGCGATGAAATCGAAGCGGCGTTGAAAGAGGCCGACCCGAACTTGAAAGAAGTTTTCAGCATGCCGCTGACACCGGCCGTGGGCGCTCACGCGGGGCCCGGGGCCATCGGTCTCGGCTACATTCAAAACCGTTAACAGAGCATCCTTCAAAGGGTGCTCTTTTTCTTCAAATTTATTGTGTTTCACACAGTTTCATGATATACTATTTGTGTAATGCACAAAAAGGAGGTGGCGTATGAACGCCCAGTTCAAAAGAGGCATTGTCGAACTGCTTGTGTTGAAAACGGTCGAGAAGCGGCCCCGTTCCAGTTTCGAAGTCATAGAAGCATTGAGCGAAGCCGTGGACGTCAACGAAAACACCATATATCCAATCCTAAGACGACTCAGCAAACAAGGGTATTTCGACATCGAAAAAGACAGAAGCGACATCGGCGCCCCGAGGAAAATCTACACCATCACGAAAGCCGGGCAAGAACGGTTGATTGAATTTGAAAAAGAATGGGAATCCTTTTTGGAAAACGTGTTGAAAATTTTAGGAGGCGAAGAGGATGCGTAAAGAATTTCTAACGTCGTTGCGGAAAAAGCTGGATGAGTTTGAAATGCGCGAAGAGGAGAAAGAAGATATCCTTTCTGATTATGAACAGATGATTCAAGACGGGCTGAGCAAAGGAAAGAGTGAAGAAGAGGTGCTTGAGATGCTGGGCGCGCCGGAGCGGATTGTCGAGTCGCTCAGCCACGAATACAAAAGAAAAAAGCGCATGCCGGCTTCTGAAAAAGTCGTGGCCTTAACGCCGATTGTGTGCACCATCGCGTATATCATCATGGGCGTCGCCGCCAATTTGTGGCACCCCGGATGGCTGGTGTTTTTGCTGGTGCCGGTCATGGCGATTGTCGCCGACACGATGAACGACGGAGAAAAGCATATCATGACGGCCATCAGTCCGTTTTTGGCTTTTATCGTCTTTTTCCTTCTCGGGTTTTCGCAAGGGTTGTGGCATCCCGGATGGTTGGTCTTTTTCATCATCCCTGTTTTTGCGATCGTAAACTCTCGACGTTCCATGAAGTGTCTGGCGTTTTTGACGGCGATGTCGCCTTTTGTGACCCTTGCCGCCTTTTTCCTCATCGGTCATCAAACAGGCGTTTACCATCCGACGTGGATGGTGTTGCTGTTGGTGGTTCTGTTAAGCATTTTGCATGAAAAAAAGGCGCTCGAACGATATGTCTTGGCCGCAACGTTGATCGTTTCGTCGGGGCTTTATTTGACCGTCGGGTACGTTTACGACGATTGGCTGCTCGCGTCTGCTTCATTTTTGATTTTCGCCGTAGGTTTGCTGATGACCGGCAACCGCATCATAAACTTCGATTTTTTGGACACTCCTTTTGAAAAAGCGGTTGGCGTTTTGAGTTTGCTGCTGTTTGCGCTTGTCGGCTATGTTTTTGACCTTTTTGCCGTAAGCTGGCTGTTTTTGCTGATGACGCCCGTCGTTTCGATTTTGCGAAAAGAAAAGAGCAAGAAGTTCACCGCAATCAGCCCTTTCCTTGCGTTGACGGCTTTTGTGATTATGGGCTATTTCGGTGGTTACTGGCACCCCGGTTGGTTGGTGTTCCTGATCGTTCCGATCGTGGCCATAGTTGAAGACGCATGATGTTAAAGACGCATCCATGAAAGGGGAGGACGGTATGCTTGATCCGAAAACGTATTTGAAACATGAAATCATCTTGGTGCTTGCGACCATGAACCATTTGTTGATTGTGACGTTCATGGTCGAGCCTTCGGTGTTGTCGACCATCTTGGGCTTCTTGCTTGGCATTGTCAACCTGGCGTTTTTGATCCATTATTTTACCTTGGCCATTCGGATGTACAGTCATTATCGCGCCCAGGAGGAATACCGCAATCATCCGATGTTGCTTTTGAACTTGATCTTCGGGGTTTTGTTCAACGGCGCGTTTATGTATTTGCTGTTTGTGCTGCTTTTCAACTATATTCTTTCGTTCGGAGGATTGTTCACCGGATGATTTTCTTTGTATTCGTTTTATTGTGCGCATGATATAATAATAAGGAGGAGGCGATGTGATGAATCTTTACGACATTGAAGTGCAAAGCATTGACGGAAAACCCTACACACTCAAGCGCTATGAAGGGAACGTTTTGTTGATTGTCAATACCGCAAGCAAATGCGGCTACACCAAACAGTTTGAAACTTTGGAAAAGCTTTACCGGAAGTTCAAAGACGACGGATTGGTGGTGCTCGGCTTTCCTTGCAACCAGTTTCTGCATCAGGAGCCGCTTTCCAATGAGGAAATCGTCGAATTTTGCACGTTGCACTACGGCGTATCTTTCCCGATGCATGCAAAAATCGACGTCAAGAAGAAAAACATCCATCCTCTTTACAAGCATTTGACGGAAAACGCCCCGGAAGGCCAAAAGGGAACCGTCAAATGGAACTTCGAAAAATTCCTGATCGGCAAGGACGGAGCCATTCTCAAACGTTACCGTTCGAAAGTCGACCCGATGGACTTTGAAGAGGATGTACGAAAAGCTTTGGAGGCATGATGATGAATTGGCGCGAAAGAGCGAAACAAGCGCGAAAACTCGTCGAGAGCGGTCGGTTCGAACGTAAGACCACCAACGATTTTTCCCGTTTTTCCAAACCGCCGCTGAACGATTCGTTTTCGCATGAAGGCCAGAAATTCAACCTCCTTTACGACCGCGAAGAAGACGCGTTCGTGTATGGAAGGGTTGAAAAGGGGGAAACCCACAAGGTCTTGCATTATTTGTCGTTTTTGCAATACGACCGAACGTACGGAATAGACGACGATTATGTTTGGTATGATGCCCATCAATACGGGTTTGACGATTTGGATTGACCATAAAAACAGTTTGAAAAGGAGTGTCGAATGAAGAAAATAGTTGGCGTCGCCATGATGGTGATCATGGTGCTGGTTTTGACGGCTTGCGGAGTTTTTGGTTCTAGAGCCGGAGAAGACCCTGTCGATGATTTGATCGACACGTTTGATGGAAGTTTGAAACATTTGCAACCTTTGAGCGAGAGTGTTGCGGACAGTGACGATTACACCATGTCATTCTCTTTTGCGACGCTTTTCGAGAATCCGATGGACCCGGACGCGCCGCGGACGCTCAACGTTTCGTATTATGAAAGTTTTTCTCGCAGCGTCGATGGGCATATCACCGAGACGCAGGTAATCGTCGAAGTGGACGGCGAAACCTTCGAAATGCACACGATCACGGTTTGGGATCAAGAGAAGACCACGTATTATTTTCTTGCCGACAGGCTTTTGGACGAGCTGCAAAAAGAGTTGGATTTGGAAGACCCCACCGGTGATTTGCGTGAAATGTTCGCCATCGAGCACGACATGGTGAAACTGTCGATCGACCACGACATGGTGGAAGCCTACGGCGACCTTGTCGGTGAGCGTGTGGACAATATGCTCGCGCTTTTCGGCTTCAACCTTGAAGAAATAGAAGACACTCTGGCCAACACTCAGCGCTTCAACAAATACGCAAGCATCGGCTATTACGACGAGCACGAGCATGTGGAGGTGGATGTCGAGCGCATCGACGACACCACCGCCGCCACCGTCATGACGTTGAACGCGGCGATGCTTCAGGATTTAATCGACGATTTCCTTGACGATATGATCGCCTTGATGCAAGAGATGGATATGCCCGATGCGCCCGCGTCGAAAGAAGAACTTTTGGATTACGATTCGATGATGGACGACGTTGCCGCCTCGGACCCCCTTGAACTTCGCATCCTCCATGATCCCGGCGACCCATCGTGGATGTCTTTCGAGTTTGACTTTTTGCCGATATTGGATGTTACGGGCATGAAGGAGCTTTATTCCATCGAAGCGTTCACCGCCGAGGTGTTCATGTCGTTGACCTCCGAGATTGACTTGCCCACCGATTACACCGACGCGAACGACGCCATTGACGAGTACATCAAGCTTTTGTTGGTGCAAATCGCCCATGAGGACGTATTGACCGTCGCCGCCGAGTATGTTGTCGCCGGAGTTCTTGACGAAGGCACATACACTTTGAACCAAGCGAAGACAGAGGCCGCCGCCCACGGAAGCCACATGTTTTTGCCGCCGATTTTCGCCAAAAACAAAAGCACTCTCACCATAAGTGCGTTTGCGGTTTCTGGTGATTTCTACTACATTGACGAAACCCCGGTCTTCAACGATTCCTTGACGCTTGACGCACTGAATGCGTTGATGGCGACCGACGTCATGGACAGGGATTGGTTGCTTGATATCACGGCTTTGGTCGATGCGCAAAGCTACGACTACAAGTATTTTCTGATCGTCTTCATGGACGAACTCGATCCAACCTCTCCGTAATCTTGCCAAAAAAAGAGCGTGCAGTTCATTCAAACTGCACGCTTTTGTTTTATTCGTAGAGAAAATCGATGACGCCCTCTTCAATGCAGCGTATGGCCGCATCGGCGCATTTCGGGTCGAACTGCGCCCCTTTTTCTTGGTAAAGCTCATCGATGATCTCTTCTTTGGTCATCTTTGGAGCGTAAGACTGCTTCCTACCCATGGAGGCGATGGCTTCGGCAATGGCCAAAATGTACGCTTCATCGGGTATTTCTTCCTTGGCAAGCCCTTCGGGGTAGCCTTGACCGTCGTAGCGCTCATGATGGCATTTGACGTAGAAAGCGATGTCGTTTAGGGCTCTTGATTGCTTCAAGAGATCGCTGCCGAGCTGCGCATGGTTTTTCATCTTCTCAAATTCGCTGACGCTGTAGCGTCCGCGTTTTCGAACAATCTCTCCGTCCACGCCGATTTTCCCGATGTCATGAGCGATGCCCGCCCAGTAGAGCTCGTTGATGGTTTCTTGGTCCAAAAACATTGCGGTGGCGATTTCGCTGGCGATGTAGGCGACGTCTTCGCTGTGTCTTTTGATGCTTTCGTCGAACAAGCCGATGGTGGTCAAAAGACTGGAAACCATGCTCCGCTTGAGTTCGTTGTGCTTTTGGATGGACGACTCGGCTTCAAAGAAACTGTTCATCATCAAGTTGAGCGTCTGAAAATAGTCGAGAATGTATGCATCGAACGTGTATTCGCTTCCTTCGCGAATGTCAAAAGACATTTCACAGACTATGTCCGGAGCGATTCTGACGCTCATCATCACGCTTTCTTTGATGGCGGGGTTGTGTTGTCTGTATTCATCGTAGCGTTCGCCCATGGAACGTCTCAAGCGGTTTTCCATGTCGGTCAAGTGCTGGGGTTTTTCCAAGTTCGCTTCCCAGTCGTCGATGTTGAAGTGCAGCGAATTCAAGTAGTCGAGATCGTGACCGATGGTGTCGATATAATGGACTTGGTCGTTTTCAAGCATCATGCAGCTTCCGTAATCGATGCGGTTAAAGAGGCGGAAAATCATCCGAAAAATGCGCGAAGCGACGGCGTCGACCGAATCGGAATCTTTGACGGACGTGCTTTCGGCAAAGGAAAAGAGGCTTTCGGTCGAAGCGACAAGTTGTTCCAAGCGTTCTCGCCTCAACTCCAAATCGCGCTGTTCTTGGTTTAGCGAGAAGAGAATGTAGCGTATGGAGAGGAAGACAAAGGTAATGACGGTCAAAAAGACGTTGATTTCAAGAAAGTATTCGATGTATCGCGCTTCCTGCAAAAACGGGGGAAACGCGGTCATGACCGAAAGGAAAATCAAAGAGCCGATGACAAGCGAGCGATAAGGGAAGTAAAACGCGGCCAAAATGGCTAAGGGGAAGAACAAGAACTTATGCGTCCCATAGCCAATTAGCGGAATGCGGTGGTTGAAGAAAAGAATTGTGAACAAAACAAGCACAAAATAGAAAAGCAATTCCTCTTTGAACGTACGGGTTGCATATTCCTTGCCGTCAAGATACAACGCCAGCGCAAAAGGCACGCCAAAATACACAAGTCCGAAAAAGTCGCCTCCGGCCCACACAAACACGCTGTTCCAAAACGCTTCCGTTTCCAAAGCGCTTAAGAGCATTATGGAAATATTGCCGGCCAAAGACGCCAAAATCGAAATCCCGATAAACACGCTCAAAAAGAGGGTCGTATCACGAGGGGTGAAGCGCCAACTCACATTCAACCGAAGCAAGCCCCACGTCGCAATCCAAAGGATGAGAGAGGTTGACGCCGCGGAGACAAGCGACTGCGCAAAGATGCGAAAGCCCGTGGTGGGCTGAATGAACGCATGAGAGAGCAAGTACCCGAAAAATAGACCAAGAAAGACGCTTCCCAAAACACGCCTTTCATGGTAGACGATCAAAAACGCAAACGCAAATCCAATCGCCGGCCAAACCAAACTTGCGTCGAATTCGCTGATGGTGAACGCGTGACCGAGCGGTATCGTCATTCCGCATAGAAAAAACGCAAGCAACTCTTTTGAGTATGTTTCAATCCATTTCGGCAAACGCATGCAACCACCTACTTCGTTGATACTCCCATTCTATCACATTTTGCACTTTCCTGTGAATTTCAACAAAAACACAAGGCTTTGTGGTATAATGTATAAGACTTCAAAGGAGGTTTTTTTTATGGATTTTGTTGAATGGATTGGCTACATCGCGTCCTTCATCATATTGGTGTCGCTATTGATGCGATCCCTCAAGCGTTTGCGTATCATCAATTTGGTGGGCGCGTTGATTTTTGCGGTGTATGGATTCCTGATTTCCGCGCCTCCGGTGATGGTCATGAACTTGGGCATCGTTGTCGTCAACATTTATTATTTGCGGCAAATCTACACTTCCAAAGAGTATTTTGACATCATCTCTTTGTCTTTGGTGGGCGAATACGTCCGGTCGTTGATCGAGTTTCATCGGAAGGATCTTGAAAAATTCATGACATATTCTGAAGAAAGATTTGAAGAAAGCACGTTTCGTTTCCTCATCGTCCGCAACATGGTTCCGGCCGGCATCTTCGCCGCGAAACCCTACGACGACAACACCCTCGAGGTCACCCTTGATTACGCCATGCGCCCCTATCAGGATTTCAAAACCGGAGAATACATATACAAACGCCAACGCAACCGTTTCGCATCCGCGGGTTATGAGAAATTGATCGCCTTCGTCCATTCGGACGTGCACGAAAAATACCTCAAACGTATGGGGTTTTCCGAAACAACCCTTCACGACGGTCGCGCCGCCTATATTAAGAAAGTCTGAATACGGAAAATATTCCGTATTTTTTCTTTTTATCCCCCCCACAGGTGGTATAATGAAGTATCGAAAACGTTCGGAAGTGATGCTATGATTCGTTTGGAAAATGTTTCGAAATACTACCACCAAAACGGTGGCGTCACAAGGGCTTTGGACCGCATAAACGCGTCCTTTCGCCGTGGCGAGTTCATCGTCGTCACCGGTGAGAGCGGCAGCGGGAAAAGCACATTTTTGAATGTCGTAAGCGGTCTTGACCGCTATGAATCCGGCGAAATGTACATCGACGGGAAGGAAACGTCGTATTACTCGGAATCCGACTTTGAAGACTACCGGCGCGACAACGTTGCGTTCATTTTTCAAGACTACAACATCATCGACGCCTACACCGTCTATGAAAATGTCGACGTCGCGCTAATGATTGGCGGAGTGGCGAAAAAAGACCGCCGCAAACGCATCAAGAGCATCATCGACCGTGTCGGGCTCACCCCGCAAACCCATCAAAAAACGTCGAAACTCTCCGGCGGTGAAAAACAGCGCGTCGCCATTGCAAGGGCCCTGGCCAAGGACGCTCCTTTGATTGTGGCCGACGAACCCACGGGAAATTTGGACAAAAACACGAGCGAGAAAATCTTGAAACTGCTCAAGGAGTTGAGCGAAGACAAACTCGTCTTGCTTGTCTCGCACAGCTATGAGGTCGCCAAAAATTACGCAAGCCGCCATATCCGGCTGTTTGACGGAAAAATCATCGAAGACAAAACCTTTGAAGAGTTGCCGACGCACGAAAAACTCGGCCGCAAAACATCGGACCATGCCTTCTTAACGCCCAAATCGCTTGTGACGATTGCGGGGCACAACCTGAAAGCGATGCCCAAGCGGACGCTGTTTGTGTTGGCGTTGAGTCTGCTCATCGTTTTGTCGTTCGCGTTCACCTACGGGTCTTACGTCGAACAGACACACGCCCGCGCCCCGGGCGGGCATCCCCATTTCCGCAATGTAAGTGAAGGAAGGATTGTGGTGAACAAGGCCAGCAACACCCCTATGGACGCAAGCGAATTAGAAACCTTAGGAAACCTACGTGGCGTGCAGGCGGTGTTGCCTTATGACACCATCTTGGATCAGCAATTTAGCATCCACGTGGACAACGGCGGTTATGGCGGACCCATGCGGGGGTACTTCCGCACAACCAACGTGAACCACGCCGCCATGCTTAGAAGCCGCGACCTCATCGACGGGCGGTTGCCGGAAAATGCGAACGAAGTCGTGGTCAACGAGGCGGTTCAACGCTTTGCCGACAACGACGCCCTTGAAACGATTCAATTGAATTTCGAAGTGCGGTTTCAATATATGGAGTATCTCGATTTGGAAACGTTCGATGTAGTCGGCACCGTATCAAGCGACAGGACGGCCGCGTATTTTAACGAGGTCTATTTTCATGAAGACTTTTTCGCCCGCGACCGCGTCAAAACCGCCGCAATGAAACCCTATCATGACATTCGTCTGACCTATGATGGAACGGAACGTTTTCTGTATCAGTTCGACATGATGATGGAAAGCGGCGTTTCCGAAGGCAAAGTCGAAGTCAGCCCATATTTTGTGAACGAGCTTCTTCCGGATTTTGATGAAGAGGATGTTGTGGGCACCGTTTTTACCCTGAAAACCAACGACGTCATCACGGGAGAGGCCTATAGCATCGATGTTGAAGTGGCCAAGGTCTATGAATTTGAAGAACAAACCGGCAGAGCGCTGATAAGCATCCACCCCGATACGCTTTATGAACTGTATGCGGATATCGACATCCACCAGGTTTCGCTCATTGTCCACGACCGCTTCACCGCGCACAGCGTCATCGACAGCATCGACGACGATGCCTACGGCGTCGTCTATCCGGCCGAATACGAAGACAGTTTCAACCGCATTTTCCGCATCATTGGACAAATCATGCAAGGCGTCGCCTCCGTTGCGCTCTTGGTCGTCTTGTATTTCTTGGCGTTTTTGGCGCTCCGCAACGTCATGCAGGCCCGCACGAAAGATTTTGTCATCTTGCGAAGCCTCGGCGCCAAACAAAAAGACATCCACCGCATCAGCGTGCTCGAGATGTGCGCGGTCATGGCCCTTTCTTTGCTGATTGTGTTTGTGCTGATGCTCATCAATAGCGCCTACCGCACTCCCATCCCCGATTACATCCCGTATTTGCGCTTTTCCAACTACGTGCTCATGGTTATCGTGCTGCTCACGCTTTCGGTGTTGCTGGCGCTTCGGTTCAACCAAAAAATCTATGCGGTCAGCGTGAACAAGGCCTTCAAGGAAGGGGGCGAAATCCAATGATTTCCGTCAAAAACCTTCGCAAAACCTACAACAGGCGCAAGCGCAACGAACGGCGCGTCTTAGACGACGTCACCCTTGCGTTCCCCCGAAAGGGCCTGGTGATGATTCTTGGCGATTCCGGCAGCGGTAAGACCACACTCCTAAACGTAATGGGCGGCCTTGACGCCGCCGATGCGGGCGGGGTGGAAATCGGCGAGCGGACGTTCACCCGCTATTCGCCCTCGCGCATCGACTCGATTCGCAACGAATCCATCGGCACCGTTTTCCAGCATTATTATTTGCTGCCGCACGAAACCGTCTACCAAAACATCCGCTTGACGCTGCATATGATTGGCCTAAGCGACGAACAAGAAATCAACGCCCGCATCAACTATTTGCTGGATTTGGTGAACATGCGCCATTACAAGATGCGCCGCGCGAATTTGCTTTCCGGCGGCCAACAGCAGCGCATCGCCATCGTACGGGCGCTCGCGAAAGACCCGGATGTGATTTTGGCCGACGAACCGACCGGAAACTTGGACAGCCGCAACACGATTGAAATCATGAAAATTCTCAAAACCATCTCGAAAGACCGGCTTGTCGTCATGGTCACCCACGAACACACCCTTGCGAAACACTACGCCGATTCGATTGTTGAAATCGAGGATGGGAAAATTCTCCGACACACCCATAACGGGGAGACGGCGAAAATTGACGAACGCTTCGAACACGACATCTATCTCGGCGACATGGAAAAAATTGACGAAAGCCAGACCGAGAAGACCGCCTTTGAAGCCTACGCCGATGACTCCTTAAAAAGTCCTTTGAAAGTGCGGCTGATTGTCAAAAACAACACGTTGTACATCGATTACGACAAGACGGTCTTCCAAAACGTCCACCATTTGAGCGAGCAATCCGAAGTCCGCGTGCTTGAAGGACGCCGAGAAGAAGACCGCAGCGAAAAAGAGGAGCGCACGTTCGACTATTCAAACCGCTTCCCCCTTTCCGAAAAAAGAAGCCGCTCGGTGTTCCGTTTCCGCCATCTCTTCGCCCGGGCGTTTTCCAAAATCCGCACCAGCTCGAAACTTTCCAAACTGCTTTACGCCGGCTTCGCCTTCGGCGCGGCCATGTTCGCTTTTGCGCTTTATGTGCTTGGAAACATCGCCATCATCGACGATTCCGAGTTTTTGCGGGAGCCCAAAACCACATTCACCGTAAGAGACGGCGCCTTTGAAAGTTATGACGCGTTTTTAAACGCTTACGACCATCCATCCATCGAAGGACACAGCCTCCTAGGCAGCCATCGCGTGCGGCTTGTTCTGCCGACCTTTTACCAAACACCACGCACGGCGGAGTTCAACCGCCATGTGGCGCCTTTGGATTTGGTCGACGAGCGCGACGTGCTTCACGGCACCTTTCCGCAAGAAGCCGGCGAGATGCTCATGAGTCGCACCTTGGCCGATGAAATCCTGCAAAACGAAAGGTATCGGGCAATGGGACTCACATCGTACGCTCGTCTGGCGAACATCCCCTACCGCACGAACATCCGCCTCGCCGGCGACGTGCCGGGGTGGGATGACGCTCCGCCGGCGTTTGCCGAGGAGCTGCCGTTCAATTTCCGCATCGTCGGCATCGTCGACGACAAGGCTTCGGTCTTTTATGCGGACGGCCGCATGATCGGGTTTTTGCTGTCGGATTCTTTGGCGCCGGCGTCGTTCTTTGACGATGTTGACGACTTTGAAATCGTCCAAGGAAGAAACCCCGACGCTTCCGACGAACTGTTGATTCCCTATCAAGAAGGCGTCGACCCTGTCGGCGAAACCCAAACGGTGCACGAGCGTGACTTCAGCGTCGTGGGCACCTATCGAATCGAAGGCGTCGACATCGACCGTTTGATCATGAGCGATATGGGTTTGCTTGCGCACCATTACGAACGAACGCACAGTGTCACCGCCGAACGGTATCTCTACACCGAGAACCCTTCGCAGCTTTCGTCGTATTTGACCCAAGAAGGAATCAGCCACACCGACCTCTACGAAGAAGCGCGCTCCGAGATTCGCGCGGAACGCATGGCGGCGATGAGCGGCTTGTTGGTGTTTTCCTTGATCGTCCTTTCCGCGACCGCCGTCAGCTTTTACTTCATCATCCGTTCGTCCATGATGAAACGCATCTACGAAATCGGCGTGTACCGTTCGCTCGGCGTGAAACGAAGCGATGTGCTGAAACTCTTCGCCGTGGAAACGTTCTTGTTGACGACGCTTAGTTCGCTGCTGGGCTTTTCGGCGATGACGTATGCGCTTTTCCGCATCCAAAGGGAAGCGGCCACCGTCATTGAACTTTTCGACGTCAGCGCACCGATGGTGCTCTTGGGCATATTCGCCATTTACGCCATCAACTTGTTCTTCGGATTGTTGCCTTTAGCGATGGTCTTGCGCAAGACGCCGGCGCAGATCATGACCGCCTACGACCTATAAAAAATGCCGCGGAACGCGGCATTAGAGGTGGTTGGTGTAGGCGATGTATTTGTCCATGTCGAACTTCCGTTTCAAGCCGCTTTGGGTGAGCGGGCGGAGCTTGCCCAAAACTTCGCGTTCTTGAAAGGCGCGGTCGTGCCGGCCGAAACACCAGGCCACCCCGGCGTAGGAGTTGGGGTCGCGACCGTCGAGGAAGTATTTGTTGTTGAGATAGAGGATGGTTTTGTACGCCTCTTCGTAATCGCGGCTCCATAAAATGATTTGCTTGCCCCAATACATGCGCATGTAGTTGTGCATGTGCCCCGTTTCAATCATTTCCCGCATGGCGGCGTTGAAGTAGGGGTCGTGGGTATTTGCTTTTTCGTAATCCTCGATGGTGTAAAGCGTTTCACGCCGGTCGCCTTCATGCACTTCCATCGTCTCATACGCCCAAGGGTGCGTCATCGCTTCAAAGCGGTCGTAGCCTTCTAGGTGGGTGACGAAATTGAACGAAAGGGTGCGGCGGATGAGAAGTTGTTCCAAAAACGCCTCCGCCGCGTGCATCGGCACTTCGTTCGCTGCGATTTTCTCTTCGACGCGCTTGTAGATGGAAATGGGGGAAATGTGTCCGAAATGCAAATACGGCGAGAGTTTGCTGTTGGCGTGTTTGGTCGGGTCGTTGCTTTCGTGGTACTTTTCCAGCTTTTCTTCCACAAATCTTTCAAGTTGCTTTTTGGCTTCCTTTTCGCCGCCGTGGAAATAATGGCTCTTGCGCACGCTTTGGTCGATGTCCAAGCGTTTGACGACGTCTTCAAAAGGCGCTTCGACAATTTTGGGCTTGTGGTTCGTGCGAATTTTCAAAGGCCGTATCAGCGCGTCATGCAAAAACTCGTCCACCCGTTTGATGATTTTCGGGCGGATGGTGCGGGCGGCGTATTCGAGTTTGTCGCTGATGGCCTCAAGCGGCACAATCAGTTCGGAATCGATCTCCACGGTGAAGAGGTTTTGTTTTTTGGCCTCTTCGGCCATGAAGGTTCGCAAAACGCGTAGATGTTTCAGGTAGGCTCTATCCATGATGAACGCCGCGGCATTGGTCAAATGCCGGCCGACGACTTCGCGAAAATTGCCGATTTCGACTTGAAAGTCGATACCCATGCGCATGAAAGACCCCGCAAGGGATTTCAGCCCTTCAAACATGAACGCGTAATGGCGTTCGTTGGCGTCTTCAAACGATTTGGCGATGCAAAAGACAACCCGCAGGGGCTTGTTGGTGGCGTTCGCCGCCTCGATGGCGTAAGCCAGCGCGAAGTTGTTCTCGATGCGCTGCGTGCTTTGCATCCAATAGAGGATGTATTTGCCGTCTTGTTGAAAGGGTTGCTTGTTGTGGTATTTGATGCGGGCTTCGTTCATGGCAATCTCTCCTTAAGGGGTGGTTCGATGATCGACAGTGTCACGATCGAAAACTTTAAAGCGTTTAAAGAAGAAACACTGGTTTTGGGGAACCATACGCTTTTTATCGGAACGAACAAAAGCGGGAAGACGACGTTTTTGGAAGCGCTCGATGCGTTTTTCAACCATCGAATCGAGCTTCAGGATGTCCGCAACAAGCAGCGCCCCGTCGTTGTCGAATGCCTGATCGATGAAAAGCGCTACAAGAAAGTGTTCACACCGCCGCATTATCATTTCAACGTCAACGCTTCCAAAGGCGATTTCGAAGATTTGCTGGCGATACAGTATTTGTATTTGCCCAAAAAGCCCGTGTCACTCGAACATTTTTTCAACCAATGCTTCGCCCTTCATTATAAGGCACAAAACGAAACGAATGCAAACGGGATTTTCAAAGATTTGTCTTTTTTCGAAACAACGCCGCGCCTGATTCACAAAAATCTGTCGTTTGCGTTTGATCTGCGCTTTCGAAACATTCATAGCGAACAAGACCGCAAGCAATTTCGGGCGCATTTGCTTAAAACGTCAACGGCCAACCGCAAAGTGTATCTCGGCATTGACGAAATCGAACATTCCCTGCCATTTTCACACTACCGAACCATCGTCGATCAAAGCGAACAAACCTTCATCGTCTCCAAACAGAAGCGGTTCATCAACGATTTTCCCTACACCTTCCACCCGCTTTACAAAACCAACATCCAAAAAGAATTCCGAACCGTCACCGGCCCTTTGCACAAAACGAAGAAAAAACCTTTCCTCTTGGTGGAGGGCAAATACGACGTGCCCTGGTTCGAAAGCGCTTTGGTGCATCTTGGAAAGTTTGAAGACTATCGTGTCCTTCCTTGCGGCGGTACCGGGAACATCCAGTTTGTGGAGAGACAGTTGAAAAAAGCTGATTACAAAACCATCGCCGTCACCGACGGCGACAGCGATGTGTCCGATTTTCGCTTGAAAAGGGAAATCATCGAACTTTACGCCGACTACGGGTTTGTCAACGTGAAGTTCCGCACCGACTTCACTAGGCAGCCGAAAACGAAACGCGAACTGTTCAAAGCCATCAACGCCCATGAAGACGAAGTGAAAAACGTCCTCGCAAGCTATCCGACGCACCACCTTTACAAAAGCCACCCCTTTGTGCAAGAAGTGTCGTCGATTCTAAAGCGCGCCGAAAAAGAACGTTAACCTTTATAAAAGGGCGAAAATCCTGTATAATGTCCATAACACCCGTTTCGAAGGAGGTGAGGGGTGTGAAATTTTACATTAGTCCCACCCATTTCGCATCGCAACGTGAATTCATCATACGCGACGAAGACCAAAACAAACTCTTCCGCGTCAAAGGGCGCTTTTTGCTCAGCCTGCGCTGGCTGAAAATGCGTGATATGAACGATTCGTTCATCTACGGCGTCCGCAAGCATTTCACCGTAGGGTTCATCCGCCGCTACCAGATTACCGACGACGAGCGCAAAACAGTCGCGACCATCAAACGGGCCTACGGTTTTTTCCGGCCCAAATTCACTTTGACCATCGCCGACGAAACGTACAGTGTCGAAGGATCACTATACCAGCACCGCTTTGAGATTCAAAAGGACGGCGAAACCTACGCCAAAATTTCCAAAAGCGTCTTTATGTTCGGAGACGCTTTTGAAATCGAAGTGTTGCACGAACGCAACCCGTTGCTTTTTTTGTTTTTGATTGTGACGATCGATCAGTTCCTGCATGAACGCAAAAAATTCTTCAAGTAAGTGCATCGTTTGCAACGGGACGACGCGAACACTTCATGATGACCAAATAGACGCCGTTTACCACGCATGCAACCATTGCGGGTTCACCCGCAAACGCCCTAGCGACCATCCCGGGTATGAAGAGGAAAAAGCGCTTTACGACAACCACGAAAACACTATCGACAATGCCGGGTATGTGCGCATGTTCGAAGACTTTTTGCAAGCCGCCGTCTTTCCGTTCGTACAAGGAGGGTCGGCGCTTGATTTTGGCAGCGGCCCCGGCCCCGTTTTGCAAGAGCTTCTTCGTCGCCACGGCTTTAAGACTGATTGTTACGACCCCTTTTTCGCTCCGGATGGGGCGGTGTTTCAAAAACGCTTCGACCTCATCACGTCGACGGAAGTGTTCGAGCATCTTACCGATCCGATTTTTGAAATCGAAAGGCTTTCGAAGATGTTGAAAGAAGGCGGCATCCTTTCCGTCATGACGTCGCTGCGCCCCGAGGAAGACGAAGAGTTCTTGACGTGGTGGTATCGCCGCGACAAGACCCACATCGCCTTTTTCACGGAAAAAGCCATGCAGGCGTTGATTGAAACGCTCCCCTTGACCATCGTTTATACGGATTCCAAAAAATACACGGTTTTCCAAAAGGAACGTGACCCTTCATGAAAGTTTACACTCCTTATATCGAACACGCCCGCTTTTTGAAAGAGCATTTGCCCGAATCGATATCGCTCACCGACGAAAAAACCGACGCCGACGTTTTCGTCACCGGGAAGTTTACCGCCGATGAGTATCACGAACGCCTCAAAGCGATTGTCATCCCTTTCACTGCCCACAACAACATCGACCTTCAAACGGTGCGCCGCCATTCGCTCAAGCTTTTCAACACCGCGGTGCACGCGCCTTACGTGGCCGAACGGGCCATGCAACTCACGCTGTCCCTCATGGGACGAATGGTCGAGTTTCATAGACGCCTCGCCGCCGGCGATTGGATCCATCGGAATTCTTTGAAACGGCTGCACTGGACCTCTTTGTACAAAAAACGCGTCGGCCTTTATGGGTATGGACGCATAGGAAAGGCGTACCGCAAGCTGCTTGCGCCTTTTGATGTGGAGATTGTCGTCATCGACCGCGGCAAGGACTATGAAGGTGCGAAAACGGTAAGCTCGCTTGAAAAACTCATCGAGGCAAGCGATGTAATCCTCATCGCCGCGCCCCTCACCGAAGAAACGAAAGGCGCTTTCGACGACGAGGCGCTTTCGCGCATGCACGACAAGTTCTTAATCAACGTCGCCCGGGGCAAAATTGTCGAAGAAGAGGCTCTTTACAAAGCCTTGAGAAATAAGACGCTCGGAGGCTACGCGAGCGACGTGTGGTACCGCTATCCGAAAGAGGACGAACGCATCACCCCGTCCAACTATCCGATTGAAGAATTTGATAACGTCGTGCTCTCGCCGCATTGCGGAAGTTTCACCCCCGAGTCGCGACGAAGCATGCAAGAACATGTCTTGAACATCTTAGAAAACATCGAACGCGGCGACACCTCAGCCGCGCTGAATCTTGAAACCCTTCGCTAAAGGAGTTTTCTCATGAAAACGCGCTACAACCAGCGAAACACCATCTTTTCGCGGATGCGGCTCAAGCCGTCGACGCCTGCTTACCAAGCGTATTATGCGAACCATCCCTCAATGAAAGAACCCGACGATGCGCTCAGGGGCATGGACATTCTTGCCAACCTCCGCGTAAGCCCGGAAGAAAAAGCAGACATCCAACACCGACTCGATGCGTGCGATAAAGACGTGCGAACCCTTTACGAGCGCTTCGCGGCCATCCCCAAAAACAACACCAAAGAGCCCATCTCCAAAGAAGACGCTTTGAAGACGCTTCAAGAAGAAGGGGCGATTGCCGCCGGCGTCGTACGTTTGAACGAAACGGACTATTACGCCGCCTACGGCGGCACCGGCGAAAATCTCGGACGCGAGGACTACGGGCAAAAACCGGACAAGCAGTATACCCACGCTGTAGTGTTCGCCGTGCCGATGGCGCTTGACGGTGTGCTTTCCGCGCCCAAAGCGCCTTCGCTGCTCGCCACGAAGACCGCGTACTTGCGCATGGCCGAGGCCGGCTATGCGCTTGCGAAGACCTTGAAAGAACGCGGCTATGAAACGGTGTTTGCCAGCGAAGATTTCTATCCCGCGCCGCTCGTGCCGCTTGCCTACGACGCAGGAATCGGCGAAATCGGCATGGCCAACCACATCGTGCATCCGGTCTATGGCAACCGCATTCGTTTGGGCGCCGTGTTCACCACCCATCCTTTTCAAGAAGACGCTCCCGAAGACTACGGCATTGAAGATTTCTGCAAGCGCTGCGCCCTGTGCCTGATGAACTGCCCCTCGCAAGCGATCAAGCATAAAAGGCGCATCGTCAACGGCCGGCCGTTTTTCCAGTTTGACGAACACGCTTGTTTCAAGATGTTCAAACGCTTTGGCACCGACTGTTCCATTTGCCTAAACAGTTGTCCTTTCACCCACGGTATCAACGATTGGGTTCGAAAACGCATGCACAAAAACCGTCCGAACATGGACTTGGTCGTCAAAGAGCACATCCGCCAACGCGGTCGAAAACCGAAAGAACACCGTGAACTTTTCATCAAAAAGGAGTGGTTCGATGGAAATCACCGTTGACATCCACGGCATGAGCGAATACGACGCCATCAAGCATCTTGAGGACGTCCTTCGCAATGCGGACAGCGAGACCCGGACAATCCGCGTCATTCACGGGTACTCCCGCGGCGACACGTTGAAGGACATGTTGAGCGACCCGAACAAACTGCGCAGCCGCCGCATCAAAAGAAGAAGGTACACCAAAAACCGCGGCGAAACGCTGCTGGAGCTTTATTGACATGTTGAATAGCGCCCCGGCGCGGTGGGTCTTCCTTGTGGGCCTCCTTCTCGGGCTTTCGTTCATGGGGGCGGCGTTTTTTGCCGACCGCTACAATGTCTTTTTGTTCACCATCGGCCTTTTCGTTTTTGTGACCGCCTTTTTCACGGCCCATCTTATACGGGCGCTTTTGGAGATTCGCGAAGAGGAACTGCGCCGCAAACGGAACATGGAGCCTTGCGAAAACTGCGAAGCGTTGCTCTACCCCGAAGAAACGTCATGTCCCTATTGCAAGACACGACGTCCACAAAGCCCTTCACAATGATTTTTCGTTGACATATTGCCGTATTCTTGGTACACTTTTCACAAATAAACTTTGAATATCAAAACATTTGTGGAGGAAAACATGAAGAAGATTGGTTTTGTAGTATGCGGCAACTCCGGCATCGATTATTTGGACCATGACTACGACATTCGCGTCATTCGTTCCACCTTGCTTTTCGACGACAAAGAATACACCGACTTCGTCGACATCAAAGCGGAAGACTTTTACAAACAACTCAAAGAAAACCCGAGTTTGCACCCGACCACCGCGCAAACGGCGACCGGGGTAATCTTGGAGACGTACGAAGATTTGAAAAAAGACGGCTACACCGACATCATCGTCGTCACCATCTCTTCAAAACTGAGCGGCACCTACGAAGGCGCAAAAATGGCCGCAAGCATGATTGAGGGCGTCAACGTTCACGTTTTCGATTCGCTTTCGCTTTCGTACAACGAAGCGTATATGATTTTGCGCGCTGCAGAACTGGCGAAAGAAGGCAAGGACATTCCTGAAATCATAGACGAGCTCACTTGGATTCGCGAACATCAAGGCCTTTACGTTTCAGTCGACACGCTCAAGTTTTTGGTCAAAAACGGACGTTTGAGCGGCGCAAGCGGCATGATCGGCTCGTTTTTGAAAATCAAGCCGATGCTGCAACTTACACGCGAGGGCCGCATTGAGCCGGTTGAAAAGATTCGCACACGCAAAAAGGCCATCGAGCGCATGATCGAGAAATTCCTAGACGATTTTGAAGACACGAAGAACATGGAAGTCTTTGTCATTCACTCCAACGCCCACGACGTCGTCGACTACGTCAAAGGACGATTGAGGAAAGAAAGATCCGATTTCGGCGATATCAAGGATTATCCGTTAACCCCTGTTGTGGGGGCGCACGCCGGCCCCGGCGCGCTCGCCATCGGATGGATTTTGAAAAGATAATGCATATTGCGTCGATTTTCGCTATAATGGTAAGTAAGGAGGGTGGTATGTGATGAAGAGTTCGGAGAAAGCGAAGGAAGTCATCAACGAATTGCTCGTAGAAGTGTTCAACCATATCCTGAGCATCGAACAAGAACACCTTCGCAAACAAGGCGTGCCACTTTCTATGAACGAGATTCATGTGTTAGAAGCGATCAAAAAAAGCGACGAAGCGACGATGTCGAACGTCGCCAAGCGCTTGCGCGTGACGGTTGGAACCTTGACCACGTCGATTAACCGCCTTGTGGACAAAGGCTATTGCGAACGTTATTCGCAGCCGGGAGACCGCCGCAAGGTCTTTCTTCGTTTGACAGAAAAAGCGGAAGAAGTACTCCGTATCCACGACGCTTTTCATGAAGAAATGATTACCGCCACGCTTGAAGACTTGAAACTTGAAGACAACACCGTGCTGATCGATTCGCTTGAAAAGCTCAGCGCATACTTTAAAGAGAAGTACTAGGAGGAGAAGTTTTTGTTAATCAGTTCTGACGTGTTGCGCGGTCATCTTGAAAGCATCATTTTGATCTTGATTCAGGAAAAGGACCGTTACGGCTACGAAATCGCCAGCGAAATCCGCAAGCGTACCGGGGAAACGTTTGAAATGAAAGAGGCTACGCTCTATTCCATGGTGCAGCGACTTGAACGAAAAAATCTCATCACTTCCTACGTTGGTGAAAAAAGCCACGGCGGCAAGCGCAGATATTACCGCATCACCGCTCTTGGCAAAGCGTACCTGCAAGAAAAACGTGCAGAATGGGCCGCGCTGCAATCGGTGATGAACGTGTTTTTGGAGGGACAATCATGAAAAGCATCGAACAATTCATAAAACGCGTCTTCAAGCACAATCCCCCGAAAGACCAAAGCATCGAACAACTGGTGGAGATGCTTGAAGAAAAAGTCGAAGACTTGAAAGAAGAAGGGTACGACGAAGAGGACGCCATCGACAAAACCATCAAAGAATTCGGCGACTTAGAGGATTACGACCTGCCCGACATGGAAAAGGAAAAAAGGCGGCACATGCGCATCAAGACGATCAAGCACCATCGAAACACGCTGCTTTTTTCCGGGATTTCCTCGGCGTTGATCATCGCCTTGTCGCTCTTTTTGAATTTCGTGCTGTTTCGCGACCTCGGCGTATTGTCCGAGCCTTGGTCGCCGGTTGTCGCCATCGGCGTGCTTTTTTGGCCGCTTAGCCTATTATACAAACTATTAAATAAAAAGGGAGATATGTCATGAAAAAAACCGCAGTCATCGCTGTCAGCACAGGATGCTTGGATTATCTTGACATCAAGCACGACAACCTCTTCATCATCCGTTGCAAGATCATCATGGGGGACAAGACCTACAACGATTACGTAGACCTAAACGCCGATACCTTTTACGACACTATCAAAAACGACTCCAGCGTCATCCCGACTTCTTCGATGCCCTCGCTTGGGGAAATCACCGAAACGTTCGAGGAGATTGAAAAGGCCGGGTACGAAGAGGTCATCGTCAACACCATCTCCAGCGCGCTAAGCGGCACGTTCCAAACTTGCCAAATGGCGAAAAACTCTTACGAAGGAAAGCTGGACATCCACCTTGTGGACACGAAAAACGCCGCGATCAGCGAAGGGTTCATCTCGATTGAGGCCTTGAGGCTGATCGAAGAAGGCAAGACCGCCAAAGAGATTGTGCCCTACCTTGAGAAGCTCTCGCTTTGCCGTACGCAGTATTTCATGGTCGACAATTTGCGCCTTTTGGTCAAAAACGGACGTTTGAGTGGCGCGAGCGGATTGCTTGGCCGCATGTTTAAAATCAAGCCGATTTTGGAAGTCAACGACGAAGGCAAAATCGTGCCATTTGAAAAAGTGCGCACCCAAAAAAAGTCGCTCGAACGCATGGCGGACCATATCGTTGAGCAACTGAAGAGCCTCGACAACTTCGTCATCACCTACAACACCAGCGACAACACCGAAGGTTTCGATTACGTCAAAAAGCGCATCGAAGCGCTTTACCCCAAAGTCAAATCCTACGCCGCGCCGATTACGCCTGTCATTGGCGCCCACACCGGACACGGCACGGTCGGTATCGCTTATTTCGACTTAGACAAAGCTAAAGCGTGAGGCAACACGAATTTTTATGGAAGATGCGCTTGCGCAAAGCGCATCTTTTTCTTTGCAATTTCACCGGGAATCGGTTATACTAAAACGCGCAAATTCCGCCACGCGAGCGTGGACGATAGGTGGTTTCATGAACACGAAACGATTGGTATTTCTCGCGATTATGCTAACTGTGAGCATCGCGCTCAACATCATAGAACGTCTCGTCCTGATGGGGTTCACGGGTTTGCCCATGGTTCGCTTGGGTCTTGCGAACGTCGTGATTCTCATTTTGCTTTACGTCTATTCTTTTCGCGACGCCTTTGCGGTGCTATTGCTGAGGGTTTTCATCGTCGGTTTGCTTGCGCCGGGCGCTACGATTTTCTCTTTCGCGCTTTCGCTTTCCGGTGGCCTCTTGGCGATTGCGATGATGGCGCTTTTCAAAAAGCTTCCTTCCTTCAGCATCATCGGCGTGAGCGTCATAGGCGCCGCGGGGCACGCCATCGGACAAGTGTTCATGGCGGTGTTCATCTTCTCCACCGAAGAAGTCGTCTTCATTTTGCCGCTCTTTTTGACCTTGAGCATCCCAACGGGAATCTTCACCGGGCTTGTGGCCAAACGGATGATTCTCCTGTTGAAACAAAAAGTCACCACTTACGAATACTAAAAAAATCTCGCCGATTCTCCGGCGAGATTTTTATTGGGTTTCCGTGGTTTTTTCAGAATCCGCGTTCGTTTTCTTTTTGCGAATCCGCAAATAAAGAAGCGTTCCGAGTCCTCCGGCAATCAAGGTGCCGCCGATCACCACAAGCGGCAATACGCAAGGGGGTCGGTCTTCGGGGGCGCTCCATTCGTGACCGTGCAGCAGTTCGCCCTCAAAACCTCCCGTTTTGAAGATGCGGCCATCGGCGCCATAAAACACGCCTTCGGTGTTCTCGAGGTTTTCGACATAATCAAGCGCATCTTCAATGGGCATCAAATAAGCGGCGGTGACCAAAATGTCGCCGATCAGCGGGTCGTCGGTCACAAGCCATACGCCTTGGAAATGGTCTTGGGCCGTGCGGCAGAGCATGGCGTTTCGGAAACGTTCGAACGCGGTCATGTCTTCTTCAAGCGAGCCGCTCGGATACAGGGTGTAGGGGTTGATGAGGTGATGGTAGCGGACGCCGTCGACTTCGAAATAGCGTTCGTAGTTTCCGCTGCCGACGATGCTTGTGCCGGCGGGGATGTAAATCTCGGCGAACACTTCGCGGTCGCCGCGGATGATTGACCAGATGTCGGGCTCGAACGCCGGGTCGACAAACTCGATTTTCCAGCGGCCGCCTTCTCGTTCGGGATGGTCGCCGTAAACTTCGATGTTGGAAGTCCCCGCGTTTAGGATGAACGCTTCAACCTCGTCGAAGGATTTGAGATAATCGGCGGCGATTTTCGCGCCGTATCCCTTGGCGATGCCGCCGAGGTCAAGCTTCATGCCTTCCTCGATGCGGACCGTCCGGTTTTCTTCATCGAGCGTGATGCCTTCGATGTCGGTATAGAGATCGGCCTCTTGCAATTCCTCTTCACTCGGCAAGTCTTCCCTGTCGAGTTCGCACATCAAGCCGGTGCACATGTCGAGACGCTCTTGCCAGATGGAGATGACCGGTCCGAGGGCGATGTTGAAATAGCCGTCGGTCTTTTCGTAATACTCTTTGCCGAGTTGAATCATCTCAAAAAGATGCGCGTCGACTTCATGGTCTACGCCGGGGTTCTCATTGATGGTGCGAACGTTCGTGAGATCGTCATACTCATCAAATATGGTCGCCAGGCGGTGAATGTCACGCAATATGTCTTCAAAGCCGGAGAGGATTCCCTCAGTGTCGGCGCCGGGAGCGGCATACATGGCCACATCGATGGTGGTGTCGAAATATTGTGTGAACGTGCGCTCGGTGCGTTCCGGGCTTTCCGTTTGCGCCATCAAAGGCGTAAGGCCCCCGAGGCTGAAGGCGCCCAGGAGGATGAACAAGAGTTTCCGCATAAGAATCGTTCCTTTCAATCGCTGACAATTATACCATGCGAAGGTGAAAAGAAAAACATAAGCGCAAAAAAAATGCGCTTCCGCGGAAGCGCATTTCAACTAGTCCCAATCCAAAGCGTTGCGAATGGCGCTCAAGTAGCCGTCGATGCTGATGGTCACACCGATAACGGCGTCGGCGGGATCGTCTTCAAGATCGCTTTCGATGGCTTGCGCCTCGACAATGGCTTCTGCAAGCATGTCGACTTGTTCGACCCACAGATACTCGTTGTCCGGTTGCATGATGTAGTCGTAGCCGTAATCGAGCGATCGCTTGGTGGTGGCTACTTCATTCTCGTCTTCGTCGGAGTTAGTGTAGACACTGTCGATTTTAATGTGCTCGATGAAGCCGTCTTCGTTCACCGCGATGTAGGCATGGTCGTTACGGTGTCCTTCGGTATATCCGTGGTGGATGCCGGCTTCAAGGTCCGAGGTGCCTTCCCCGTTTGCAACCTCGAAGTCGTGGGGGCTTTCTCCGTCTTCAAGACGCGCGCGTTCAAGCGCATTGCCCACGGCTTCCATGTACCCGTCTACGGAGATGGTGACGCCGGCAAGGGCGTCGCTTGGGTCGACAAGGTCACCATCTTCATCCACTTCGTCCTCAAGTTCACCTTGGTTGTCGATCAGCGCTTGCGCAAGTGCGTTCACTTGCTCGACCCAGAGCATGTCCTCGTTGCCCGTCATGGTGTAGTCGTAGCCTCCGTCCAAAGTGCGCTTGGTAATGGCGATGTCGTTGTCGTCATCGTCTGTGGTCGTGTAGACGCTGTCGATGAAGATGTCCTTGATGAATCCGTCACGGTCGACGTAGACATAAGCGACATCGTTACGGTGTCCTTCGGTGTACCCGAGGTGCAAACCGGGACGATATTCGCCAAGGTCTTCGCCTTCGCCGTTGCAAGCCGCAAGCAATGTGACACTAAAGATTGCGGTCAATGCAATTAACAATTTTTTCATAGTTGTCCTCCTTAAATTGGTTTCCTTTTGCATTATAGGAAAGCCATTGAAGAAGGTCAACTCATTTGCTTTGTCTTTTAAATAAGCGGTCAAATTTATAAAGAAGGTCCTTCGGCTTGCATGCGGTGGGGTTTTTCAAGTATACTATGCATGTAATCAAGGCAAGTGTTGAGGCGAAAGATATGAAACGTAACGATATAGTATTGATAGTGCTTTTATTGATGGTCAGCGCAGGCGCGCTTTTGGGCGTACGCCACCTTCAAAACCTTACGGCTTCCGAAGATGGAACCGCAAGGGTTTTTTACCAAGGCGAGCTTGTGCTGGAAATCGAACTCAAAGACGGGAGCGCCACCGCACACCATGAAGATGTGATCATCGATATGGATGAACATATCTACATCGTGCCCGGAAACTTGGGCGATGTGACCATCCGCTACCGGGACCATCAAGTCGAAGTGATCGACGAAACCAGCCCCCGCAACATCTGCCAGCACCAAGGCAGGACCAACTCGCCCTACAAGCCCTTGACATGCCTGCCCAACGACGTCGTGATTCGCATCCAGCGGGCCACCGACAGCGACGGCATCGTGCAATAAAAGGAGGAAGACCATGAATCAAGCGACAATGGACATTTTTGAGGCTCTGCTGTTTTTCATCATCTTGGCCGTGACGTTCAAAGCCATCGTCAAAATCGACATCACCAAGCATTTTGAAAAGGGCGCCATCTGGCAAATGCAAATCACGTACGTGTTTTTGTCCATCGGCCTCAGCTACTTGGTGTTAAAAGCAATTATGAACCTTGTGGAAATCAGCCGACGACTCTTCACCTGATCAGACGAACACCGTATAGCTTTTCAAGGGAGTGAGTGCGAACGCTCCCTTTGTTTTTTCCCGCAATTGTTCAAGAAAGGCTTCATAGGCCTTCTCATCGATGCGCAGTGTCAAAGACATCTTTTCGTTTCCGTAGTGGCGGTCCAAGATTTTCGCTTCTTGCCGCAAAAACGTTTCGATTTTCCCGCCGGTTGCGAAATCCAGCTCGATGTTGAACTCCTTCAACGTTTTCTTTGTGGTCCGCTCCGCTTTTTGCACCGCGTTGCTGGCGCCTTTTTTGTAGGCGCGTATCAGTCCGCCGGCGCCGAGCTTGACGCCGCCGTAGTAGCGAACGACGACGCACAAGACGTTGGTCAGATTGTTTTTCTTGAGCACCTGCAGTATCGGCATGCCCGCCGTTTGCGAGGGCTCCCCGTCGTCGTCGAAGCGTTCAAGTTCGCCTTCCATGCCGATTACGGCCCCAAAGCAGTGGTGGGACGCGTCGGAGTAGGTTTGGCGCACGTCGTCTAAAACTTCCCGCATCGCTTGTTCGTCTTCTACGGTACGGAGTTCGGTGATGAACGTCGAACGTTTGATTTCAAAACGGTCGGTGACCGGTTTTTTTATACTTTCCAAGGGTATCGACCTCCCCTTCCCATCATAGCATTTTTTTCGACAAAACCATTGGATTAATGGAAAAAAGCCCCCATATATAGTATAATTCAACGTGGTGATTCCAATGAAAAAGTCCCATCGCCTCGGTCTTGACATCCTGAAAACATTGAACGACGCCGGCTACGAAGCGTACTTTGTCGGCGGTTTTGTGCGCGACTTTCTTTTGTGCGGCGAGACCGGCGACATCGACATCACGACCAACGCCCGCCCGGAAGATATCGAAAGGCTCTTTGACAAAGTCGTGGCGACCGGCAGGTCGTTCGGGACGATGACCATCGTCAAAGACGGCTTGCATTTCGAAGTGACGACTTACCGCAAGGAGACCACCTACGACAACCATCGCCATCCCGACGCCATCCGTTTCGCCGACACGCTGGAAGAAGACCTCTCACGCCGCGATTTCACCGTCAATCAACTCGTCATGGACAAAGACGGAAACGTCAAGGATTTCTACGGCGGAAAAGAGGACTTGAAGCGGCGAAGCCTGCGCACCATCGGCGAAGCGTCCGAACGTTTTTCGGAAGACGCGCTAAGGATGCTGCGGGCGTTTCGTTTCATGGCCAAGCTCAACTTTACGCTTGAAGAAAATACACGCAAGGCCATTACAAACCATAAGGACTTGATCCGCAAAATCTCAATCGAGCGCGTTCAAGACGAGCTTTTCAAGCTCTTTGAAGCCCCCTATAAACAAGATGCGCTTCAAGCGATGGTCGAAACCGGCTTCGCCGGCGCTTTGTACGGCTATGAAAAAGGTTTTGACCGCCTAGCGGGAAGCGCGCACGATTATGGCGCGCTTGAAGCGTTTGCGGTGTTGCACATTGTCGACGGGCTCGACGAGGAACTTTGGCGTCTCCCGAACAAGTTTCTAGAAGCCGTCAAACAAATCGAAAGCCTCCATATGCAAACGGATAAGGCCCAGTTTACCCCCGAGGCTCTCTTTCATTTCGGCGTAAAACGCTGTCTGCAAGCCGACAAGGTCAACCGAATCATGGGGCGCGAAACCCAGCAAGCCCGCATCGAAAAGCTGGAAAAGACGCTGCCGATCCGCGGGGTGCACGATTTGCCCTACCGCGGCGCCGACATCGCCAAAATCGTGCCGAAAGAAAAACCGCACTACATACGCATCATTTTGGACACTTTGCTGAAAAGGGTGCTGAACGAAGAGGTCGAAAATGAACGCGAGGCATTGAAAGAAGAAGCGTATCGCATTTTACATTCTTTAGAGGAAAGTGAAAACAATGGTCAACTTTGAAGCGTTTCATGAAGATTTCCGCACCATCAGTTTGCTCGTGCCCGAAACACGCGGTGAACCCACCCGATTTGAAGTGTCTTCTTCGGAAGAGACGCTGCCGCTTGAAATCCGCAAGAAAGTCAACATTGAAGGCGGGTACAAATACACCCTCACCTACGAAGGCTTCATTTTTTTAAACCGCATTTACAAAGTCACCGACGACCTCGGACACGAATGCGAGCTTAGAAGCGGCGAAATCGTCCGCACCGAGATGTTCGACAGCCTGTATTATTACGACGGCGACGATTTGGGCGTCACGTATTCCAAGTCCTCCACGACGTTCAAGTTGTGGACCCCGGTCGCCAAAGAAGTCAACCTCGTATGGAAAAAGAACGGAGCGTTTACAAAGACGCCGCTTCGCTACGAAAACCAAGGGGTTTGGAGTTTGACCCTGCAAGGGGACTTGGAAAAGACCCCCTATTACTACGAAGCGTATGTGAACGGCGAGACCCGTTCGTTTTTGGACCCCTACGCCGTCGCTTCGGCCGCCAACGGAAAATACAACTACGTCATCGATTACACCAAGACCCATACCATGCATAACGAGCGCATCGGCGTTTCCGGCACTGACGCCATCGTGTATGAAGCGAGTATTCGCGACCTCACGCGGGACCCTGCCCTCAACGCGCAAAACCCTTCGACCTACTCCGCTTTTTCAACAAGCGGCCTGAAAACGCCCGGTGGACATCCTGCGGGGTTTGACTATCTTCGTTCTTTGGGCGTCAGCCACATCCAAATCCTCCCCTTTTATGATTTCGAGGGCGTGGATGAGACCAAGCCCTTCAAACACTACAACTGGGGCTACAACCCCTCGCAATACAACGTGCCGGAAGGGTCGTATTCGACCGACCCGGACGATCCCTACCGCCGCATCGACGAACTGAAAGAAACCATTGACAAACTGCACAAAGCCGGACTCGGCGTCGTGATGGACGTTGTCTACAACCACGTCTACAAAGTCGAGACCTTTCCCTTTGCGAACATGGTCCCGGGCTATTTCTACCGCGTCGACAAGCACGGCTATTTAAGCGATGCGAGCGGATGCGGCAACGACTTGGCCACCGAACGGAGGATGGTCCGCAAGTTCATCGTCGATTCGGTGATGCATTGGGCGAAAGAGTTCGCCATAGACGGGTTCCGCTTCGATATCATGGGCATCATCGATTTGGAAACCATGCACTTCGTCCGCCAAAAACTCGAACGTTTGGATGAAAACATCATGGTCTACGGCGAAGGCTGGAAAATTCCTTCTCCCTTGCCTTTTGAAAAGTTGGCCCACATGCACAACGACAACGCTCTTTACAACATCGGCTTCTTTAACGATCTCGCCAGAGAAAACATCAAGGGCTCCACGTTCAACCTCAAAGACAAAGGGTACGCGCTCGGCCACAAGGGCAGAGGCGAAACCTTGAAAGCGATCATGCGGGGCAGCACGTTCGTCCACGGCGGCATCAAATACCCCGCGCAATCGATCAACTACGTCGAATGCCACGACGACCACACCTTCTACGACAAAGCCAAGGCCGCCTTGCCCAAGACCCCGAAAAAAGACCGTCTGAAGATGCAAAAGCTCGCCACGAGCATGGTCTTGCTTGCGCAAGGGGTGCCGTTCATCCACGCCGGACAGGAATTCTACCGCAGCAAAAAAGGCGTGAAGAATTCCTACAAAAGCCCCGACAGCGTCAACATGATCCACTGGCGCGATGTGGACGAACACGCCCAAGACATCGACGACTTCCGCCGCCTAGTGAAATTGCGCAAAAACCACAAACTTTTCCGCCTGCAAAACGCAGGCTACATACGCACGCACACCCGCATCCACATCAACCAAACCGGCACGATGCTTTACGAGCTCTTTGACGAACAAGAGCACCTGCTGTGCGTGTTCAAAAACTGCAAGCAAAAAGAAGCCCTTCCCCTAGAAGCCGACTACGAGCTGCTTTACCATTCGCTTGAAGAACCCCCACTCCAAGAACGAACGCTTCACTTGCGGGATATCGGCACCACGGTACTTAGAAAGCAGAAAGGATGAAACCCGTGAAAAAATTCTACGCCAAAATCGACAGCTACAACCAAACCACCTATGAAACCAACACGCTCTCGGTCCTTTTAGCCGATGAGACGCGGCTGACGCTTCGCATCGACGAAAGTGAAACCGTCAAAGAAGAGGAAGTCTATTATTTCGAGGCGAAGCCGATCGAGTTCAAAGGACGCGAGCAATACCTTGTCGAAACGTATCGCCATATTTCCGCCTGCGACATCGGCCTAGAAGAAAAAATCCGCATCATGCGGGAGTTCTACCGGTTCGCCCCGGTCGATGTGAGCCGCTCGAAACAAACCGTCGAACGCTACTTGGCGGCGATTGAGAATCCTGTCGTCAAAACCATCACCGACAATCTCTACGAACAGTACAAAGAGGCCTTTTACCTCTATCCCGCCGCGACCCGCTTCCACCATGCCTATATCGGCGGCGTCGCCCACCACACGGCCACCATGCTCACCTTGAGCGACGGCCTGGTGAAGACGTATCCGTTTTTGGACCACGACCTTTTGATCTCCGGAATCCTGTTGCACGATCTTTTCAAAACCGTCGAACTCTCCAACTACTACGCCCCTGAATACACCAAAGAGGGCCGCTTGCTCGGCCATATCGTCATGGGCAGCGAAGCGATCGGCGAAACCGCCCGCAAGCACGGCCTCTACGAGGAAGAAGAACGGACCCTCCTGCAGCATATGCTGCTGTCGCACCATTACTACGGCAACTTCGGGTCTCCGAAAAAGCCCAACATTCCCGAAGCGCTCGCCTTGCACTTCATCGACAACATCGATTCGAAATTCGCCGTTTTAGGCGAAGCTCTTGAAGAAATCGAACCCGGCGAATTCACCTCCCCCCTCGGGGTTTTGGACCGGGAGCGCTATTACAAGGCCAAACGAACCAAACACAGAAAAAAATAGACAAACGGTGTTCTCTGTGTTATACTCGTTAAGTGACAAATTGCGAAAGACGCCAGCGAAAGATAGAGGAGTGAAAGCATGAAACTGGAAAAACGTACGGAGAAACTCAAAAAGGTTCGCGAACAAAAGCTTGTTCCCGGAATCGTATACGGCAAAGACATCGAAAGCACCCCGGTGCAAACAGCGTTCAAAGATTTTGCCGATGCGTATTCGGAGTATGGTATGAGTATGACCTTCAAGGCCAAACTCGGCCGCAAGACCCACCAAGTGTATTTCAAGGAAGTACAAGTGGACCCCTTGCGCCAAAACCACGTACTGCATTTCGACCTGCAAAAAGTCAGCGCGACGGACAAAATCAGCGCCGAAATCCCCGTCGAGCTTATCAATAAAGACGAAGTCGAAGAACGTGGCCTCGTTGTCGAGCTCATCGCCTCGACCATCGAAACCGAGTTCCCCGCCGGCGAAGGTATCAGCAACTTTGAACTCGACGTCTCCGGACTTGAAGGAAACGACGCTTTATACGTAAGCGACCTCGACCTTCCCGAAGGCTTCAAAGTGTTGGCTCCCGAAGACAAGATCATCGTCAGCATCTCTTATCCGCAAGAGGAAGAAGAGATTGAAGAAGAAGTCGACGAAGACGAAGAACTTGAAGTCGAAGCCATCAAGCAAAAAGACGAAGACGAAGAAGAATCCGACGAAGATTCCGAAGAAAAAGAAGAGTAATTCTTGCCCCGCCTTACGGCGGGGTTTTTCTTTGGCAAAAAAAAGAGCCTCGTCGGAGGCTCTTTCAATCAATCGAGTTTGGGGAACTGCGTGCGGTGGAACAAATCCCGCACGGTTTCGAACATGTTGAGGTGGTGCTCCTCGTTTTCGGCGAACGTGAACTCGCCTTCAAGGATTTCGTCGATCAACAAGATGGAGAAGTTGATGTTGCTGTAGAAACGGCCGTACATGGTTTTGAAATACGCTTCGATTGCTTCTTCCACATGGTCGGGAAGTTTGACGTCGCTCTCGCCGTCACGGCGGTCTTCGACGCGCATCCGGGCGTAAAGCTCGAGTTGTGCAAGGTTGGGCATGCTGTCGGCGTTTTCTAAGCCTTCGGTATAGTCGCCTTCGCCGTCGAATTCGGCGGAGGGTTTTTCAAACTCCGGGCCTTTTTCGGCGCGGACGAAATAGTATTGGTGCTGGGTCTTGGCCAAACGTCTGCCGATGAATTCGTCTTCGTCGATGTTTTCATCTCGTTGGTACGCTTCGTAGATGTCTTGGTACAGTTCCAAGAGCGCCGCGTCCAAGTCTTTGGCCTTTTCGTAATCCATATCGCCTTTGTTTTCATGGGCGATGCGGATGCCGGCGTTTTTGAAGCGGGCCCAGCGGCTGTAATCGTCGTCGTTTTCGTCTTCACCGCGCAAGGCGCGTTGGTATTCGGTGGCGATTTCGCTTAGGGTTTTGTCTTCCGCGGCCTGTTTCAGTTCTTCTTCAAGATGGACCAGAAGGGTTTCGAAGTCGCTGCGCTCCGCGGCGTCAAGACTGTCGAGGTACGCCTCGATGTCGTCTTCCATGAAGTCGTCGTTCATGTCGATGTAGATGCGGATATGGCGAATCTTGAGCGAGAAGTAGTTGTCGTAGTAATCCTCGACATAAGGCAAGGCGTCTTCTAAGTCGACACGGTCGAGCAAATAGTCGCCCCGGAGGTGTTCGGCCAAACGCTTCGTCAAATAGCTTTCTTCGGTCGCGATGCCGTATTGGAGTTCGAAGAACACGCGCCAATCGATGCCGAACTGTACGGCTTGTTGTTTTTCTTGGCTCAACTCTCGGCGCCAGTCGCGGAAGAGCTGGCTGCGGTTTTCAAAGACGTTGCGGTTGTCGCCGAAATGATTGGAGAAGTAATCGCTGTGCAGCAAATACTGCTCTTTGATGAGTTCGGTGGAATAAAGCGCGCCGATTCTTTTGGCAAGATAGTCGAAGAACTCATCCACCGTCACGTTGAAATCGTCAAGCGATGCGATGTGTTTGCCGTCGTAGTCCTCGGAATAGAGTTCGCGGCGGGTTTGGAATTGCTGCTGGTAGCTCATGGCGATGCCTTCGTCGTAAATGGTGAGGCCTTTTTCTTCATGGAGATGCTTGAACGCTTCGACGATTTGACTGTCACCAACGAGGTTTTCGATGTAGCGTTCACGAAGCGCGGTGATTTCTTCGGTTTCGACTTCTTCAAACGCAGGAACCTCTTCGCGGTCAAAGACAAAGAAGAGGAAACGGTCGCCGCCTAAAGATTTGGATTCTCTCGAATAAGGCTTGTCTTCATCTTCGTCTTCAACGTTCAAGGTGTTGAAAAGGTAGTCCGCCATGTTCGCATACGCAGTGTTGTCGCGTTCTGCGGCAAGTTCTTGCAGTTCGCGCTGGTTGTAGCGGAAATGCTCGTGTTCAAGGGCAATCAAGTCTTCGATGGAACTGTTTTCGTCAATGGTGCCGCGATAGGGATTTAAGTAGTTGTACATCTTCAAGTAGTATTCCAGCACTTGATCGTCGTCTAGGGCTTCGGTGTTGTCCTCGTCGAAATCGTCGACGTCTCCGATCGGCTCTTCGCCGGTGTAAAGGCCCCACCCGCCTTCAAAGTCTTCAACGAGGTTGAAGTGCTTCAAGACGTTGCGGTATTCCGTTGCGCTGTTGAAGCGCAAGGGGATGGCGTGCAAATCGCCCATCTCGTAGTCGTAGTAGTATTCGGAAAGGTCTTGGGTGGAAATGTAGAAAATGGAATCCACATCGTCGGTGGTCTCGTAAAGCTCGACGGTATAGGCTTCTTTTGCGAGACGAAGACGGATGAACGTCTTTTCGCTTTCTTCGTCGTCGGGGTCGTAGCCGGCCATGACGACAAGGTCTCTATAGTCTTGTTCCATTTGTTCTTTTTCCGCTTCGGTGAGGTGTTCGATTTCAACCGGGTCGGTGGTTTCATACGTCAAGTACTTGATCTCCTCGTCGATTTCCTCGTCGGTAATGTTGTCCATATACTCGGCAAGAAGTTTCTCGTCGATGAGGTTTGCAAGCTGCATCATGCCGTCCGCCGCTTTCATGCGGGTATAGAGATCGCCGTTGGTGATCTCGATGCCGTTATACGTCATGAAAACTTCGTCGGGATTGGAAACCATCGGTCTCTCATCGTCGCCGATTAAGAAATTGCAGGCCACGGCGGAACCGATGATGGCCAACAACAAGGTCAACACGATGAGTCCGCGTTTGATGATTAAGCTGTCCATGTGTAATCACTCCTAATTATTATACGCAAAAAAAATACGCAGTATATATATTATCATTTATCACGCTATAAGACAACTGAAAATGCGCAAAATTCAATGAACGACATTCGCTTGCATTAAGCAACTTTCGTTGCATTTGTCGAAGCTTCGTGTATAATGTTTTTAGAAACGGAGGAAATGTCATGGAAGCTATCGTCCTTGCCAGCGGTTCCAAAGGCAACGCCACCTATCTGAAAAAAGGCGACACCGCTCTTTTGATCGACGCCGGGATTACGCACAAAGCGTTCAAAGAACGGCTCGCGTTTCGCGAAGTCGGCTTTGAGGGTCTTGACGGACTGCTTTTGACCCATGCCCACACCGACCACACCCGTGGCGTGAAAAGCCTGTTGAACAAAATCCCGACGACCCTTTACGCCACAGAAAGCACCTATGCGGCCGTTGCGAAAAAACTCCCCGAAAATATCCTGCATGAAGAAATCGCTCCGGATCAGCCTTTCACCGTAGGCGAGTTTTCGATTACGCCGCTCTTGCTTTCCCACGACAGCAAAACCACGCTCGGTTTTGTCATCGAAGCCGGCGGAAAACGCCTGGTATACATCACGGACACAGGCTTCATCCCCGAACTTGACTACCCCTTGATCGGCAATGCCGACATGTACATCTTCGAAGCGAACTACGATGTCGCGATGCTGTTTGAAAGCGACCGTCCCCATTATCTCAAACGCCGCATCGACTCGGTCAAAGGCCACCTTTCTAACTCCGACAGCGCCTATTACCTCACCCAACTTGTCGGCGAAAGGACCAAAACGCTTGTTTTGGCCCACCCTTCAGAAGAATGCAACACCAAAGAACACGCCCTTGAGACGTTTGCCTCGGTGTTTGAAAGCTACGAGCTTTCGCTTGACGACTTCGACGTTGAAATCGCCGAACAAAAACGTCCGACGAAATTGTTCAAACTATAATAAAGGAGTTTCTCTATGACCCATGAACAGCAAATTCAAAAGACTTGCGCACGCATCTTCCAAACCGACCCCAAGAACGTGAAGCTTGTGCAGCGTTTGATGGGCGGCATGTCGAACTTCACTTACATCGTCGAAGCCGACGGCAAGAAATACACCTACCGCATCACCGGTAAAAACGCCGACAACTTCGTCGACCGCGACGTCGAAGAGTATCATCTGAAGCTGATTGAACCGCTCACGATCAACAACAACACCGTCCATTTCGACCGCCAAAACGGCGTGAAGATCGCCGAGTACGTCGAAGGCGTGCCCCTGCACGAAAAAGACCCCTACGATTACTTAGAACAAGCCGCTTCCGTGTTGAGAAAGGTTCATCATAGCGGCGAGCCGTCCATTCACGATTACGCTCCTTTTGACCGATTGAAGCAGTACGAAGACTATTTGAAAGACATGGGGCACACCCACGATGCGCGATATTGGGAATACAAAAAGGCGCTTGAAAGCCACCGTGCGTTTTTGGACCAAGGCGAGAAGACCTTGGTGCACGGCGATTCGCAAATCAGCAACTTCATCGTCACCGCCGGCGGCCTCAAGCTCACCGATTGGGAGTTCACCGGCAACGCCGACCCCTTCCACGACATCGCCTGCTTTGGCAACAACAACTTCGACCACGCCATCGCGCTTTTGCCTATTTATTTGCAAAGGACGCCGACCGGCGACGATTACAAACGCCTCTATCTCCGCCGCGTTTTCCAGTGCTTGCAGTGGCACAACGTCGCCCTTTACAAAGACAAAATCGGCTTGAGCGAAGATTTGAAGGTAGACTTCGATTACGTCGGAGGGCTTTACCTAGACAAAGCCGAGGCGTTGCTTTCCAAATTGAAATAAGCCAAAGATTTTCTAAACAGCCGGGAAACACTTATTATGTAAGTGTTTTCTTTTATGAAATCCTCCCATTCCCCGTTGTCTCTCAATGCTTCATGTTGTATAATAATGCTGTATGACAAGATAGCAAAATTTTAATATGGAGGTAGTTGCAATGGCGACTAAGAAAAAAGTGTTTCAGTCCATGGACGGGAACCAAGCGGCTGCACATGCGGCGTACGCGTTCACCGAAGTAGCGGGTATTTATCCGATCACGCCTTCTTCACCTATGGCTGAACATACGGATCTTTGGGCTTCTCAAGGCAAGAAAAATTTGTTTGGGATGCCGGTCAAAGTTGTCGAAATGCAATCGGAGGCGGGAGCCGCCGGTGTGGTTCACGGCTCACTGCAGTCAGGCGCTTTGACGACCACGTACACAGCATCACAGGGCTTACTTCTCAAATTGCCCAACATGTATAAAATAGCGGGTGAGCTCCTTCCCGGAGTCATCCACATTGCTGCAAGAAGCATCGCCGTGCAGGCGCTCTCGATTTTTGGCGACCACCAGGACGCCATGGCCGCACGCCCGACCGGATTCGCGATGCTCGCAACCGGTTCCGTGCAGCAAACGATGGACCTCGCCGGGGTCGCGCACCTATCGGCGATCAAGTCGAGCATACCGTTTTTGCATTTCTTCGACGGCTTCCGCACTTCAAACGAAGTCAACAAGATCGAAGTCATGGATTACGAAGTCTACGACCGTCTCTTGGACAGAGACGCCGTCCGTCGCTTCAAAAAGCGCGCGTTGAACAGCGAGAACCCCGTGACCCGCGGTTCTGCGCAAAACGACGACGTCTACATGCAAGCGCGTGAAATCCAGGAAAAATATTACAAGGACATCCCCGACGTTGTCGCCGAGTACATGAAAGAAATTTCCAAAGAAACCGGTCGCGATTATGCACCGTTCACCTATTACGGCGACGAAAACGCCGAAGACGTCATAATCGCGATGGGTTCCGTCACCGAAACCATTCGTGAGACCGTCGATTACTTACGCAAACAAGAAGGGCGCAAAGTCGGTCTGTTGACCGTGCACCTGTATCGTCCCTTCAGCGCGAAATACTTCCTAGACGCGCTGCCCAAGTCCGTCAAGCGCATCGCCGTTTTGGACCGCACGAAAGAAAACGGATCCATCGGCGAACCGCTTTACCTTGACGTACGCAGCGTCTTCTACGGCGAAAAAGACGCGCCTCTCGTCGTCGGCGGACGTTACGGACTCTCAAGCAAAGACACCACCCCCGCACAAATCAAGGCCGTCTACGACAACCTCGTCAACGAGCAGAAGAACCGTTTCACCATCGGCATCGAAGACGACGTCAACTACACATCGCTTGACGTGCCCGAAGAAATCAGCGCGATCGACGAAACCACCACGGAGCTTCTGTTTTACGGCTTCGGCAGCGACGGCACCGTCGGCGCTTCCAAAAACACCATCAAGATCATCGGCGAAAACACCGACATGTACGGTCAAGCCTTCTCCAGCTACGATTCCAAAAAATCGGGCGGCATCACCCGCATGCATCTTCGCTTCAGCGAAAACCCAATCCGCTCGACCTACCTTGTCAGCCACCCCCACTTCGTAAGCTGTTCGAAAGACTCTTATCTGTTCAAATACGACATGCTCGCCGGCATGCGCAAAGGCGGAACCTTCCTCTTAAACACCATCAAGTCGAAAGACGAAGTCGAAGCGTTCCTCCCGAACAAAGTCAAGCGCCAGCTTGCCGAAAAAGACGCCAAGCTCTACATCATCAACGCCGTCAAACTGGCCGAAGACATCGGCCTCGGCGGCATGATCAACACCATCATGCAATCCGCGTTCTTCGCGCTCAACGAACACATCATGCCTTATGAGCGCGCCCAAAAGCTGATGAAAGAATACGCCGAAAAAGAATACGGGCGCAAAGGCAAGGAAATTGTCGAGAAGAACTTCAAAGCCATCGACAGCGGCAAAGAAGGCCTTGTTGAGGTGCCTGTCAAAGACGAGTGGAAGAACCTTGAAGAAGACGCGAAGCCGAAAGAAGCGGCGAAACCTAAATACGTCGCCGAAATCGCCGAACCCGTCAACGCCATCGAAGGCTACGACCTCCCCGTCAGCGCCTTTGAAGACTATGCGGACGGCACCATGGAACAAGGTTCGACCGCTTATGAAAAACGCGGCATCGCCAATTACATCCCCAAATGGATCAAAGACAACTGCATCCAATGCAACCAGTGCGCCTTCGCCTGCCCCCACGCGGTCATTCGTCCTTTCCTCTTGACCGAGGAAGAGATGAAAAACGCCCCCGAGGGCATCGAAACGATGGACGCCAGAGGCAAAGGCATCGACGAGATGCAATACAAGATTCAAATTTCGACGCTCGATTGCACCGGCTGCGGCGTCTGCGTCTCCGTTTGCCCGGCCAAAGAAAAAGCGCTTGAAATGAGCCCGATCGGCGACGAAATCGAAAAAGGCGAAGTCGAAAACGCCAAATACCTTTTCAACGAAGTCACGCCGAAAGACAACCTGGTCAAAAAGACCAACGCGAAGAACTCCCAGTTCGCGCAACCCCTCTTCGAATTCAGCGGCGCTTGCGCAGGCTGCGGCGAAACGCCTTACGTCAAGCTCGTCACCCAACTCTTCGGCGAGCGCATGCAAATCGCCAACGCCACGGGCTGTTCGTCCATTTATGGCGGCTCCTTCCCGGCCACGCCCTATACGAAGAACCTAGAAGGACGCGGACCGGCTTGGGCCAACTCTCTCTTTGAAGACAACGCCGAGTTCGGCTACGGCATGTACCTCGGCAACGAAACCATGCGCGACCGCATCCAAAACCTCGTCGTCAACAACAAAGGCAAGCTCCCCAAAGAGATGAACGAACTCTTCGAGGAATGGATCGAAAACCGCAACGACGGCGACAAGACGCTTGAAATTTACAAGAAGCTCCGTCCGATGATCGACAAGCTCGAAGGCGATTTGGGCGATGAGCTCCGCGAACTCTCCCACTACATCGTCAAACAATCCAACTGGATCATCGGCGGCGACGGCTGGGCGTACGACATCGGCTACGGCGGATTGGACCACGTCATCTCAACCAACGACGACGTCAACATCCTCGTGCTTGATACGCAAGTGTATTCCAACACTGGCGGACAATCGTCCAAAGCGGCGCCCACCGGATCCATCGCGGCCTTCACGGCGGCCGGAAAAGACGGACAGCGCAAAGACCTCGCCGCGCTCGCGATGAGCTACGGGCATGTCTACGTCGCGCAAGTCTCCCACGGCGCCAGCCAACAACAGCTCGTCCGCGCCATCCGCGAAGCTGAAGCGCATCCCGGCCCCTCAGTTGTGGTGGCCTACAGCCCCTGCATCGCGCACAAAATCAAAGGCGGCCTCACCCGCTCGGCCGAACAGGCGAAACTGGCCACGGAAGTCGGCTACTGGCCAACCTTCCGTTTCGACCCGAAACTGGCCGACCAAGGCAAGAACCCCTTCAAAATCGACTCCAAGGACCCCAAATGGGACAAATATCAGGATTTCTTGTTGAGCGAAGCGCGCTACGCACAACTCCACGACATCAACCCCGACAAGGCGGAAT